>CAZPMH010000009.1:0-88433 GCA_964587815.1 uncultured Micavibrio sp. | reverse complement strand
AGGAACATCATCAAAGATGTCCAGACCGATAAATGTCTCAGAGATATCGCCATCCGCATCAACAACCTTCACACCAAAGCGTGTCCAGATCACATCCGTTCCCGCATCAGGGTGGTCAACCGGCGCAAACTGCGTATAGGTATAGGTCCCGTCCGCTTCAATGCTCAAGGTGAACACGACTGTCTCGCCGGCCGTACCGACATAAACACCGTCAACAACATCAACATCAACATCAACGCCGTTAGAGGTCAGCTGATCTGTTCCGTCACTGTCCTCAGTCAGCTTCGCCATGAACTGGCCGTTCGCCATCGCCATGCCGCCGCCATCTTCACCAAAGTCAAACTCAATCGAGCGCGTAAACTCAATCGGACCGTTCTCAAGCTTCTGCTCATCTACCTTAGAGAACACTGGATCAACCGTACTTGGAGCGTCGTCCAGAACGTTAACAGTAATAACGGCATCGACTTCATCACCCTCGCTATCCGTTGCCGTCACACCGAATTCGAGTGGCAGTGAGTCGTTCGGATCTGTTGCGTCAGGGTGATCAAGCGTTCCTGATAGGGTGAAGTCGTAAGAACCGTCACTGTTAATTACAAGCGTAAAGATGACATCACCGTCTTCGCCGCCCGCAAACCCTGTATATGTGTCAGTCTCTGCATCGTAACTGACAGAAACAGGAAGGCCGCCTGATGTGATGTCGCCGATGAAGAAACTGCCGTTACCGGAAACGTCGCCCTCCACATCGCTACCAAAATCAACGTCAATCTGACCACTAACAACAGGATCAGAAGACAAGTCAGTCTCATCAATTGTGACCTCGTCATTATCAACAATCGGCACCTCATCAGCAGCAACATTAAGCGTTAATGTCGCAAAGCTGCTGGCTTGATTGTTTTCCAAGTTCTCTTCGCCACCTGATAGATTCTCTTCCACAGAAACAGATTCAATCGTCAATTCAAAAGTACCTGTCACACCATCAGGGATGACAATGCCCAAACCGTCGAGATCAGAAGGATCAAGCAACCAAACGCCGGCATCTTCATCAAATGCACCCGCTGTTAATGTTGCGCCCTCAGGCAAGTTACCGATTTTGATAACATCAATAACTTCAGAGCCGTCAGTATCTGTAACCGCAGTGTTAATGACAAGAGGAATAGTCTCCCCTTCTTCACCTGATGCATCATCAGCATCAAGGCTCGGCGCATCCGCAACCGCGTCAACCACAACATCAATGTCTTGTGAGACAGTCGCGCTGCTTTCTGTGCCCACCTCTGTCGATGTTGCGCTGATCGTCAAACCGTTCAAATCAACATCGCTGTCCGCTGGTGGCGTCAACGTAAATGAACCGTCAAAATCAACGCCTGGCTCTAGAACGATCTCATAAACGCCCGGAGAGACTTCAACCGCGCCATCCGCGTCAAAGCCCCAACCTTCAGGAACACCATCAATCGTGATCGTTAAGAATTCAGAACCGTCTGTATCTGTCAAAGACGCAGAAACAGGAATTTCAACCGAAGAATCTTCCGACACAATCGCATCAGAAACCTCTAACTCAGGCTCATCCGCAACGCCTGCCCATGTCAATGTGAACGGGTCAGATGCCTCAGCCGTATTATCTGATGTATCAGATTCACCATCTGTTACCGTTTCCTCTGTAAATACAGTTGTTGTCAGACTGATAGAGCCCGAGAAATTCGGATCATTCGGCGTGATTGTCAAACCTGCGATTTCTTCAGGCGTCAACTCATAAGTACCCGGTGAAATTTCTGTGCCTGCAGAAAGCGTAAAACCCTCAGGAACACCTGAAATCTGGTAACCTGTGATAACCTCAGACCCATCGGTCGTACCGTTAACCTCTTCGCCTGTTTGCGCAGCAATATCAACCTCAAGGCTCGCACCTTCATCACCGGATACATCGTCCGCAACCACGTCGGGCTCGTCCGCAATCGCATCAACGATAATATCAAAACCAACCGGCTCTGAGCTTGCACTTGTTTCTGTTATTGTATCAACAGCTGTCGCAACCACGCTCAAACCTGTCAAATCAACATCGCTGTCCGCAGGGGGAGTAAATGTCAAAACCGTATCAAGCGACTGACCCGGCTCCAACGTTACAGTATACGTGCCCGCCTCAGTATCAAATTCACCAATCGGCGCATCAACGCCCCAGCTTGGATCGATACCTGATACAACAACAGCCAGAACTTCTTCGCCCGCACCATTAAGTGTTGCAACAAGAGGCACCTCAACAGAGCCGTCCTCATCAACAAACGCTTCATCAGCGCCTGCATTAACGGTTACCTCAGGTGGCACAGCAATCGGCTGCCATGTCACAGTAAAGACTTCCGAGTCACTCGCCGTGTTATCTTCTGTATTTTCTTCACCATCAACGGGGTTTTCAGATGTGAACACAGTCGCCGTTAGATCGACACTACCGACAAACCCTTCAGGAGGCGTAATTGTTAAGCCTTCCAGCTCCTCAGGCGTCAAAACATAAACACCTGGCTCAACTTCTGTTCCCGCAGAAAGCGTGAAGCCCTCAGGAACACCTGAAATCTGGAATTCTGTGACAGTTTCGGAGCCGTCTGTATCGCCCGCAAAACCTTCAACATCGATCGCCAAAGGCGTGTCTTGCAAACCGGTAGCATCTTCTGCGTCAACATCTGCATCATCCGCAACCGCGTCAACCACAACATCAATGTCTTGTGAGACAGTCGCGCTGCTTTCTGTGCCCACCTCTGTCGATGTTGCGCTGATCGTCAAACCGTTCAAATCAACATCGCTGTCCGCTGGTGGCGTCAACGTAAATGAACCGTCAAAATCAACGCCTGGCTCTAGAACGATCTCATAAACGCCCGGAGAGACTTCAACCGCGCCATCCGCGTCAAAGCCCCAACCTTCAGGAACACCATCAATCGTGATCGTTAAGAATTCAGAACCGTCTGTATCTGTCAAAGACGCAGAAACAGGAATTTCAACCGAAGAATCTTCTGAAACAATCGCATCGGAAACGTCTAGCTCAGGCTCGTCAGCAACACCTGCCCATGTCAATGTGAACGGGTCAGATGCTTGCGCATCATTATTTGTAGAGTCAAAGCCCGCATCTGTTGGAACATCTGTCGTAAACACGGTTGTTGTCAGACTGATAGAGCCTGAGAAATTCGGATCATCGGGCGTGATTGTCAAACCCTCAATCTCTTCGGGTGTTAATTCGTAAGTGCCCGGTGAAATCTCTGTTCCCGCAGAAAGCGTGAACCCCTCAGGAACACCTGAAATCTGGTAACCCGTGATCACTTCTGACCCATCAGTCGTACCGTTAATCTCTTCACCTGTTTGTGCAGCAATATCAACTTCAAGGCTCGCACCTTCGTCACCTGATACATCTTCTGCAACCACATCAGGTTCATCCGCGACACCATCAACAATAATGTCAAAAGATTGTGCCGTTTCGCCTGACGCTCCTGTTTCAGGATTAAATTCAGTCGCCGTAAAGAATAAGTCTAGCGCATCAACATCGCTATCTGCTGGTGGTGTGAAAATCGGGCCACCTGTAAAGCTTCCCTCACCAACGACAAAAGTCCATGTTCCCGCTTCAGGGTCAAAGACACCCTCACCAATCGAATTTCCTTCACCGTCGAACGCCCCGTTTGTGACATCCCACCCCTCAGGAATACCTGAAATAACAACAGTGAGCTCAGTACCCTCTTCGCTGCGATCAGCAAAGCCAACAGCAGTAACGCTACCATCTTCCAGAACCTGGAAATCACCAATCTCAATAATAGGATCTAAAGGCGGAACTTCTACTCCGCCCTCTTCATCATTAAAATCACGGAAGAATAATTCATCATCATCGGTTTGCACACCGTAAACCAATTCAGTCTCACCAAGCGGACCAACATCAACGGCACTCACAAAGTCAGCAGGGTTCACATCACTTTGAATACCATAGCCACCGGCAGAGTCAGGAGCAGACCCTTGCGCACCGGAATTAGGAGAGCTATCGCCACCAGCCTGCGGCTCAACCTTTGCGGCTTCTGCAGCTTCATCAATAATCACTTCAAGCAGCTCTTCTGCTCTTTCAGCAACACCCGGCTCTTCACCACTACCATCAGACGTCACGTCAAGCTGCGCGTACTCTTCACCATTAAGGCCGTCAATTTCTGACTGAGCCAAACCCAGATCAAGACCACCTTCCGGTAACGTTAATTTCAATTCATCAGCCAACTCTGCAAGAGACACATTTTCGACAACCGCACGAAGCTCAACCTCGCAAATCGCATCATCTAATTCTTTCCCCTCACCCTTTACTGCTTTTTCGCTTACACCCTTGCGTGGATTGGCCATTTTTTTACTCTCCTAAATCAGTACTTAATTTAATGGTACGCTCTACATGGATTTCCGCCATGCCTAAAATAGTTAATATTGTGTTAATTATGTGCACTTTTTAGCAAACTCGACCTGCTCTTGTCAAAGTTATTATGAAAAACAAAGTAACACCTACAACAATGTTACAAATAGACAACATGGATGAAACATAAGCCCTTCAAAAACCAACATTTCAGCCCTGCATCTTTAAGCAAGGTACACGATTTTTTTGTATTCAAAACGCAAGGTTTCAACAAAAAAAACTTATCAACAATATAATAACAGTGTCTGCATACGAAATGCAGACACTGCTGTCAAGATTTTGATTATACGAGGCTGAATTTTTATTTAAAATTCAAAAGCTTCGCGCTTTTTATATAAGGTAAAGCTGATACATCTTTAAACACCGAATCAGGCAATGGCGCATCGAGAGAAACAAGACAAATCGCCGTGTCACCGCTGACTTTACGACCCAAGCGAAAGTCTGCAATATTCTGCCCCGCCTCGGCAAGCACCGTTCCAAGCTTTCCGATAAGGCCGGGTTTATCCTCATTACGGATAAACAACATGTCCTCACACAAAGCCACCTCAATCGGCACACCTTCGATGTTAACGATTCGCGGCTCCTTGCCTGTAAACAAGGTTCCTGTCACATTCCGCTCGCGCTCTGACGTTTTAATGATCACATTAATCATGGAGCGCCAGTTCTGGCCGTCATTATCATAGCTCTGCTTAATTTGAATACCTCGGCTCTCTGCAATCTGCATCGCATTGACCATATTCACACTCTCCATCTGCGCGCCCAAAAGATGCGCAATCAATGTCGATGTAATCGGATCAGTATTGACGGCCGTAACCGTACCCTTATATTCGATCTCAATACTCTTGATCGCATGCTCGGTAATCTGCCCTGCAAATTCACCAAGCTGTGACGCCAGCTTAAGATAAGGCTTCAGCTTCGGCGCATCTTCTGCTGAAATAGACGGCATATTCAGCGCGTTCATGACCGCACCCTTCGTCAAGTAATCCGACATTTGTTCCGCAACCTGCAAGGCTACGTTCACTTGCGCCTCTTTCGTTGCCGCGCCCAAATGTGGCGTACAAATGACATTGTCATATCCGAACAGAGCATTTTCTTTTGCAGGCTCGACCTCAAACACATCCAACGCCGCACCAGCAACCTTACCTGAGTCCAACGCCTCTTTTAAATCAGCCTCAACAATAATGCCGCCGCGCGCACAATTCACAATACGCACACCGTCCTTCATTTTTGAAAACGCATCCTTATTAAGAAGACCTGATGTATGCTCATTCTTCGGTACGTGGATTGTGATGAAATCGGAACGCTTATAAAGCTCATCCAACTCAACCTTCTCAACCCCCAGATCAGCCGCGCGCTCTTCGGTCAAAAACGGATCATACGCAATAACCTTCATTCTCAAGCCCAGCGCACGATCCGCGGCAATTGATCCGATATTACCGCACCCGATAACACCGCACGTCTTATTATAAAGCTCCGTTCCCATGAAACGTTTCTTTTCCCATTTGCCCGCATGCGTGCTTTCATTGGCCTGCGGAATATCGCGCGCCAAAGACATCATCATGGAAATCGCGTGCTCCGCAGTGGTAATAGAATTACCGAACGGCGTGTTCATGACAACAATACCTTTTGCCGTGGCCGCCGGAATATCGACATTATCAACACCAATGCCTGCACGGCCGACCACTTTAAGGTTCGCGCCCTTTTCAATCATCTCTGCAGTGACTTTAGTCGCAGAACGAATCGCAAGCCCGTCATACTGGTCGATAATCTCTAATTGTTCTTCGGGGGAAAGGCCGGGTTTGAAATCAACAGTGATACCGTTCTTTTCAAAAATCTCCACAGCCAAGGGGTCCAGCTTATCGCTGATTAATACTTTTACCATCATTTTACTCCTAATTTTGTCTTGTTTAGGTAAACAGGCCTCCACCATTAAGGAGGTTTGGCAAAATTGTAAAGCATTAAAAATGCTCTGGGCTTTCAGATGAACATATTGTAACGTGCCGCAATCAAAAAATTACAAGAGAGGATAACATGGTTTCCATGAGAACATTTCTGTTGAGCGCAGGTTTGGTAACAATTGCAAGCATCACGACAGCAACAACAAGCTACGCGCAAGAACAAGTGCAAAGCACAAGCGAAGACAACGCATCAAACCTGAAATGGTCAGGGCGCATAAATTTCGGCGGGCTGTTGACAGACGGCAACACCAATAAGAAGGCGGTTTCCTTGGACGGCAGAACATCAGCACGCACAAAGAAAAACCGCTATACCGTCGGTGCGGAAATTTATTACGCCGAAGATGAAGGCGAAGAAACACAAAACGAGTATATTGCCTATGGTGAATATGATCGCTTTGTGAATGACAAACTCTTCTATGGTGGCCGCGCAAGCTACGAAGTGGATGATCTGGCAGATTTGGACTACCGCCTGAAGGTCGGTCCTTATGTCGGATATCAATTTTATGAAAGCGAGCCTCTAAACCTCTCAACACGCCTCGGCCTTGATTACATCAAGGAAGAAACCGAAGGCGGCGATGTTGAAGAGTCGGCCGCAGTGTCTTGGGGCGTAGATTACGACCAAAAACTGATCGAAGATACAATTCAGGTCTTCTACAAACATGACACATCGCTTCCCGTCGATGATGTCGAGGGCTTCCTCTACAACGGCGAAACAGGCGTTCGCTTCCCGATTGCTAAGGTCATCACAGGAACCGCACAAATCGACTTTGACTGGGATAACGACCCGGCCGAAGGCGCGCGTGAAAGCGACGTAAGATACACACTAAAACTCGGCTACGAATTTTAGTGACTCGCCATAAACAGGCATAAACAAGCACAAACGAAAAGGAGCGGCACGAACCCGCTCCTTTTTTAATAAGACTGGTTTTTTACGACAAAAATTTAAGCCGCCTCTTTTTCCTTCAAACTCTGCTTTGCCGTGTTAAAGGCCCACTCAATCCATGGCAACAACGCCTGAACATCGGTCACTTCAACAGTCGCACCGCACCAAATACGAAGCCCCGCAGGCGCATCGCGATACCCTGCGATATCATGTGCCGCGCCCTCTTCATCCAGCAACTTACACATACCCTTAATAAACGGCATCTTGTCCGCATCATTAAGCCCCTCAAACCACTCATCTGTAATTTTCAAGCACACAGATGTAATAGAGCGCGTTGCATCATCTTCGGCTAAGAAATCAATCCAATCATGCTCGGCAACCCAAGAATCAATCGCTTCGAAATTCTTTTCCGCACGTGAAATACTACCCTCAACGCCGCCTGTCGATTTCACCCAATTCAACGCATCCAGACAATCCGCAACCGCAAGCATCGACGGGGTGTTAATTGTCGCCCCTTCAAAGATGCCGTTAATCAATTTACCCTTCTTCGTCATACGGAAAATTTTCGGCAACGGGCGATTTTCAGGGGTGAAGCTCTCCAAACGTTCAACCGCACGCGGCGAAAGAACCAGCATACCGTGCGCAGCTTCCCCGCCTAAGACTTTCTGCCAACTCCATGTTGTCACATCCAACTTCTCCCACGGCATGTCATAAGCAAAAACCGCAGACGTCGCATCACAGAAGGTCAGTCCTTCACGCGTATCCGATATCCAATCCCCATTTGGCACACGCACGCCTGATGTCGTCCCGTTCCAAACAAACAAACAATCACGCGCAGGATCAGCTTTGCTCATATCTGGCAACGCGCCATAATCCGCTTCATACGTTTTAACGTCATCCAATTTCAAATGATTAACCGCATCTTTCAGCCATCCATCCGAAAAACTCTCCCACGCAAAAATATCAACGCCGCGCGCACCAAGCATCGACCACATCGCCATCTCATACGCACCCGTATCAGAGGCAGGCACAATACCGATCTTATAATCTTCAGGAATGCCCAAAATCTCACGATGCGTTTCAATAACCTCTTTCAACTGCGCTTTCAAAGGCCCCGCACGGTGTGAACGCCCGAGCATAGCGCCCGACAAAGCCTCAAAGCTCCAGCCCGGTCGTTTGGAACAGGGCCCTGAAGAGAAGTTAGGGTTTTTCGGTTTTGTAAACGGCTTTTCCATTTGATTTTGACCTTATTTCTATGTTGTATACAGTGCAGAAACACCTTTTGTATTGCACTGCACTTAAAACTAAGTCTTAAGCGATACGGAATTTGAGCCGTGCGAGCAAGTTATTTTTACGACGCGCACGGAAATTGAAGCAAACAAAGGAATTATGAAAAGATGGGCCACGTACTAACCCTTGTCTCTTCCGACCCGAAAAAACCGTTGACTGAAAAGCATTTTAAAAGACTGGCTCACATTTTGGGTCATTACAATATTGATTTTTCAAGCGACATTATCTGGCTGAAAAAAAAGAAGGCCGCCGAGGCAGGCATTCCCATAAACGCGTCATCCGTTCTGATTGCACATATCGCGGATGAACTCGCAAAAGACCGAATCGATTTCTTTATTACAAAAAATGAGAATCGCCAGAAAAAACTTCTGCTTGCCGATATGGATTCGACAATCGCATCAACCGAAACGCTCGACGAACTTGCCGCCTATGTTGGTATTAAAGATCAGGTGTCTGAAATCACCGCGCGCGCTATGAACGGTGAGTTGGATTTTCACAATGCCTTGCGTGAACGCGTTGGCTTGCTGAAAGGCCTGGAAGAAACCGCGCTGCAGGCAACTTTAAGCGAAACAGAATTGAACCCGGGTGCAATAGAATTTGTAAAAACAATGCGCGAAAACGGCGCCACATGCGTTCTTGTTTCAGGCGGTTTTACGCACTTTACCTCCGCAATCGGCGCGCAATGTGACTTCCACCATAACCACGGCAACACACTTGAAATCATGAATAATAAATTGACGGGCAATGTGGTCGAACCGATCCTCGATAAACACGCTAAAGTCGACTTCCTCAATCAATATATCGAAGAACTTGGCATAACCTATGAGGATTGCCTGACCATCGGAGATGGTGCGAACGACCTGCCTATGCTCAAAAAAGCGGGGCTCGGTATCGGATATCACGCAAAACCGTCAGTGCGCGAAGAATTAACCAACAACATTCGCTACGGCGATTTAACCGCAGCCCTATACGCACAAGGCATAAATGAGAAACATTTCGTCAAACCTTGATTTACCGCTTAGTAAATTATTAAATAACAATAGAGTATAAAGACGATCAAAGCCGAGTGCTTATAAACGCAAACAGGCCAAAACATAAGAGTAAGACATGACAAAAAAATGGGACTACCTCGTACCTGATGACGTATTAGAAGATTTGATCAAAAACTATTGCGTCGACTTCACACAACTTGAACGTGAAGGGCGATACGGTCCGATTACAGGTCGCGAAAAAGAAATCAGCGACTGCATTCTCATCTTGCTACAAAAAGGTCGTAAAAACGTGTGTTTCTTGGCCCCTGCCGGTGTAGGTAAAACCGCCGCCGTCGTTGGTCTTGCACAAGAAATCGTAAAAGGTGATGTGCCTGAATATTTAAAGAACGCGCGTGTCATCGAACTGGACTTGGCACGTATGGCCTCAGGGACGTCATCACGCGCAGAATTCCAAGATCGCTTCCTACCCCTTTGTAAAGGTATTGCAGAGCGCTACCACGACCCCGATGCCCCGAGAATCATTATATTCATGGACGAAATTCACCAAATCATGCCTGATTGTATCGGGAGTTCTTACGCAGGTCTCTCAGATACGATCAAACCATATCTGACCGCAGGTGACTTGCTTGTTATCGGCGCGACAACCTTGGACGAATTCCGAATGTATGTCGCCAAAGACCCCGCCATGGACAGACGTTTCCAAAAAGTGTTCCTAAAAACACCGAATATCGAGGAAACATACACAATTATGAAAGCCTTGCGCCCCGGCCTCGAAAAGCACCATAAGGTGACTCTTTCTAATGAGCAGCTTATGCTGATCGTTCATTTGACAGAGGAGCATATGCGCAAAAGAAACCAACCGGATAAATCCATCATCACAACGGATGCCGCGATGGCCTATCACGTTATGCATCACGGCACAGATCAAGAAATCAGTTACGAATCGATTTACTACATGGTCGCTCGCGAGACAGGCCTTAACGCAAAGGCCATGCATGATGAACGTGGTCTCGACAAGATAAAAGAACAAGTCGCTATTCTTGAGGGTCTGATAGAGAAGAAAGAAGACGATAAAGGTGATCAACCCTACGATCCGTCACTCAACCTGAAAGACGTTGAAATGGATAAGGCATTCCAAGCGGAGCTTGCTGCTGAACGCAAATCCGAAGAAGAGCGGATCAACGATTCCGACGACACGCAAGAAGGTAAGGACGGCCAGCTCGCTGATCTCGAAGAACGCTTGGCAGAAAAAGTCGCCGCGCGCTTGGAACAAAAAATGAAAGAAGCACAATAGGCACGACCCAAAACCGAGTCACTTGATCGCCTCATGAACCTTGAACCCGCGCCCTTCGTGATGCTTAATGACACGGTCAAATTGACTGGCCAAAACATCCTCATAAGGTAAATGCACGTTCGAAACCATAAACAATCGCCCGCTTTTTTTTAATACGGAACTTGCCGTATCAATAAACGATTTTCCTATAGAAATATCTGTTTTTTTACCCATATGAAACGGCGGGTTCATAATAACAAAATCAAGGTGTTGAAGCTCGCTTTGTAAATGCGTTAAATCCTCCCACATATATGAAACGCTTTGATCCAAGCTATACAGGTTTTTTTCGCACAGTTTCAAAGCGTGGTAATCAGCATCAATACATGAAAATTGTTTTACACCCGCACATTCAGATAAAACAAAACGCGATAAGTACCCGTAACCACAGCCAAAATCGGCACCCGCCCCGGACAAGCCCGACGGAATAAAATCGGTCAAAATTTTAGACCCGGGATCAACCTTATCCCATCCGAAAACGCCGGGTTGCGAAACAAAGTCACCGCCCAGAACACGTTGAACGCCCCCCGCAGACAACGCCTCTTCAACAGCCTCTTCTTCAACCTCTATGTTACGAGCGACGACACAGCGCGCCTTATCTCTTGAAACAGAAAGATCGACCGACAACCCAAAGTCTTTGAATATAGAGGCCAATCTTTTGCCACCTGCGTTATTATCACCTGCGCAAACCAACAAACCATCAGGTCTTAGAAGCCTAAGCGCACGTGCGATGAGATACCGCATATGCAAAATATTCTGCGGTACATCAATCAGAACAATATCATATACGCCCTCCCCAGAAGCTAAGTGATTGCGAGTATCAAAGCCCGCCTGTTCAAGCGCATCAGCCGAAGGTTTAAAAGGTTGGTAAAAATCAACAGCGTGTGAAGAAAGCGACAACAAATCATCATGATAACGTGCATTCATAAAAAGAACACGGCCGCCCGATATATGAGACAGATCGTTTCGAAGTGTATGAAATAATATATCTAAAGACGCCATCCCGTTTCATAACCTATAATCACACAAAAAAACAGGAGCAATTTATGCCCCTGCTTCTCCGCTTTCAAATAGTTTTGGTCTTATACCCCAAATTAGAACACAATCGGGTTATTCGTAATCAAGGTCCCTGAGTCGACAAGATCAGAAACCGTGTCACTGATACCGCCTTCAATCGCAAAGGCCGTTTTAAATGAACCGCAGATGCAACCGTTGGAATTAATTTGCACCTCCGTATTTCCGCCTGCATCAACCAAGCGAACAAAATCAGCAATTGCATCATCCAATGGGTCATACCCGCTCAGCAAGTCAGAAATATTCAACGTATCTCCTTCACTTGCATCAAAATCGCGCACAACATCGTGATTATAAAGATTGAAGTCAGTAAAAACGAACATATCCGCGCCGCCATCACCGTGCAACAAATCACGCCCTGCACCGCCGCCGATAATGTCGTCACCATCGCCACCACGCAGGAAGTCATTACCCGAACCACCGCGGATGGTATCATTATAGCTTGACCCGACAACCGCCTCAATGTTTGAGAACGTATCACCTTGCGCATCACCACCGGTGTGAACGCCCGTCTCTAAATTAATATTCACACCCTCCTCAGACCGTGTGTAGCGCACATAATCCCAGCCGGCACCGCCTAATATAGTATCAGCACCGCCGCCACCTTCAAGAATATCATCACCATTAAGGCCCTGAATAAGGTTATCGGCATCATTACCCCAGATAAAATCACGCTGACCCGCAACATCGTTACCAATGACGTTCTCAATCGAGATATAGCTATCACCATCGGCATCACCTTGCGACCCGACACCTGCGGCCAAGTCTACGCGCACAGCGGTCAGCGACTGATTATAATTAATCGTGTCGAACCCGCCCTGCCCGTCATAGCTCTCTGCATCAGACGTCCCGGTAAAGACATTATTAGCGCCATTACCAACAACGTCCGCACCGTTTTGTAAAAACAGCAGATCAGCCAATGTCATGTCGGCTTCTCCGCTAAACGAAAATGTTTCAAACAGGCTGATATTGTTAAAAATAACTTCGTTAACGCCTGCTTCAAAAACAAACACATTATCAACAATCGTAAGATCCTCGAGACTATAAGCCGCATCGAAAACAACACGATCGACACCGCCATTATTAATCTCGTGGAATGTGTCACGGCCTGACCCGTAAAAATATGTGTCATTCCCATATTCCCCGAACAGCTGATCACCGCCCGCACCACCATCAAGATAGTCATCACCATGCCCGCCGCGAATATAATCCTTATCGGATGCACCGATAATGACATCATCATGCGCCGAGCCGACAACCGCCTCAACATTAAAGATCATATCACCTTCCGCATCACCGCCCGTATTAACATTCGTAAGCAGGTTGATGTTAACCCCCTCATCCGAACGCTCATAGCGCGCGTAATCCCAACCATCACCGCCGTCGATGACATCGGCACCGCCGCCACCTTCTAAAATATCCGCACCTGAAAGCCCCATGAGAATATTCGCACTATCATCACCGTAAAGCCAATCACGCTCGCTGCTCAAATCGCTCCCTGTAACATTCTCAATTTCGCTAAGCTGATCACCATCAGCATGCCCGCCCGAGCTTGTGCCATTCAACAGGTCAATATGAACCCCTGCGGACGAGTCAGAATAATCTGCCGTGTCATTACCGCTACCGCCGATAATCACATCCGCACCGATACCACCATTGATAAAGTCATTCCCCGGCCCGCCATGCAGTATGTCGTCACCCTCGTTCCCTTCGATTAAATCATCCCCCGCATTCGACCAAACAATATCATTCCCGGGTGAAAGCAATATTTGCAAATCCCCCAAAACATGCGTCGTACTGGCCAAAAGCAAAATATCATTACCTGTAGAGGGAATATAAAGCTGGAAATTATCAATCAGTAAATTCCCCTCATCATCTTCAATACGCCAAAACTGGTCAAACGGATTACCACCAAGAAGATTGAAAAACGGGTCACTGCCCACAACAGGATCAACATTAAGATAATAAACACCGTCGACCGAAAGCGAAGTCCCGTCATATGGATTAATAAAAACAGCTGAGATGTTGGTTTCGACACCAATAAGAGACGTAAAGCCCATGAATTTTTCCCCTAATAAATTTACACACTAATTACACACAGAATATAATTATGAAAAATAATACATACAATTTTATGTAAATACAACAAAAATACGCAAGCCATTGAAATATGGTAAATAAATCGCTTCCGCAAAAGACTTAAAATATAATTTTTTACAGGGGATTATTGTGAGTAAAACCGTAGCATCTATTGGCACATACATCTGTATAGACGTATGATATGACAAGAAATAAGCAGTTTTATTTCACACGATTTGAGTAACCTTCAAAAATCCAGAGAGCATTATGTCACTACCACCCCGCCCCACCGCACGCGCAAAAACCAATGAACAGCACAAAATAAACTATGACGGCAAAGTCGGTCAGCTTTATAAACTAACAATTCTCGACATCCTCCTGCGGATCGTCACACTCGGCATCTATTCCTTTTGGGGACGCACGCGCATGCGCAAATACCTTGTCAGCCGCCACGAACTCGGCGGTGACCGTTTCGAATACACCGGAACAGGCGGAGAGTTATTCAAAGGGTTTTTAAAAGCCCTGCCTTTCATAGTCGTTTTAATCATCCCCATCGCATTAATTAATGTGCATCCCATTTTCGTGCTCGGATATATCCCGATTTTGTATTTTGTCGGCATTGCCATCTACGGCGCGTTACGATACCGCTACAACCGTACACGCTGGCGTGGTATCTCAGGCTTTATCGAAGGCTCAACGATAAAATTCGCAAATCTGGTTTTTATCAGAACAATATTAAACGCAATCAGCCTTGGCTTCCTGATTCCGTCAACTGACATCAAAATACACAGCTACATCATGAACAATGCCTATTTCGGCACGGTGAAAGCCGAATATAACGGAAACAGCAAAATCCTGTTCGGCGCGCATATCAAATCCATTCTTCTTGCCCTGGCGATTATGTCAGTATTCAGTGCTTTAATTGGCGGTGTGATTGTTAGCGGCACGTCCTTTGGTCAAGAATTACCCGACTTTGAAGGTTCACTCATGGCGGGAGGATTTGTAGTGGGTTTCATATTTGCAATCATTGTTTTTCCCATCATTCTGCGCCTGACCCGCGCCATCTACCACGCCGCCCTGATGCGTGAAAAGCTACGCGGCCTGCAAATCGGCAATCTCAAATTCATGAGCACCGTCGGCGCGTGGGATGTGGTCAAACACCGATTACTCAACACCATTATTCTGATCTTTACGCTCGGCCTCGGCTATCCGATAATCATACAACGCAACAGCAAGTTTTTCGTGCGTCACCTGATTATCATGGGTGATCTGGAAGCCTTCCACGCCGATCAGGCCAAGCAGGAACGCTCAGCCACAGGTGAAGGTCTGGACGCCGCGCTCGATCTGGATATCGGCATCATGTAAGGGCATATTAGGCACGCATCATGGCCGTAACAATCACAAGCGAAACCAAATACTTTGACGGTCAAAGCAGCAAAGTGCATAAAGTCAGGGTGGAGTTGTCAGGCTCCATTCTTTACGTGACATCGATTGAAACAGGCGATCAAATTCTGGCCTGGTCACTCAACTCAATCTACGTCCACGAAAAACCCATGCCCCCTCAAGCAGGCATGCTCAGCCATACCAAAAATCCGGACGCACGCCTGCATATCAACAGCGAAAAGGGCTGGAACTACATCGTCTCTCGCCTGCCGAAATCAGCACGAGGCGGGCGCCAATTACCCATTCATTTCGCATCTTTTTTCGGCTATGGCGTGATCGCAGTTGCATCCGTTGTCTTTCTGTTCGCCGTTTTACCGAACATCATTGCCTCTTTCGCCTATCTGATACCCAACACATGGCAACAAACCCTTGGCAAAACAGCCATTGAAGCCATGGTCGGAAACGACAAAACCTGCACCTCGCCCGATGGGTTAAAGGTCTTAACCGACTTAACAGAAAGAATAGAAAAACAACTGACCCGCGACATTGAATATAAAGTAAAGGTCATCAATAACGACTTCACATACAACGCCTTCGCCGCGCCGGGCGGGTACGTCATCATCTATAAAGACATCATCCGCAAAGCCAAAAGCCCCGAAGAAGTCGCAGGCGTTCTCGCGCATGAAATGTCGCATGTTGATCTACACCACGCCATCAAAGGCGTTGTAAGAGACTTAGGCTTCAGAGCCGTCCTCTCCCTCGCACTCGGCGGGACGGGAGGCGTTGAGGATTTGGCAGGGTTTTTCAACCAAATGCGCTACAGCCGAAAATATGAAAGCGAAGCGGACATGCACGCAAAGGAGGCTCTCATTCGCGCAGGGATCAATCCCCTAGGCTTACAGGATTTTCTCGGTCGTCTCAAAGAATTAGAAGAATCAATCGGGCTGGATTTTAAGGGCAGCGAATATCTGGAATATTTCTCAACCCACCCCAATACAGCGAAAAGATTTGATGCAATCAAACCGCAATCAGATGAAGAGAAAAACCGCCAATATGAACGTGCCCTAACGAAAGACGAATGGAACGCGCTCAGAACGATATGCGATCAAACCGAAACAACGATCATCGAATAAGCAAGACCCTATTCAAACGCCTTTTTCAGGCTCTCAAAGCCCTTTTTAAAGCTATCCACTTCGTCTTCGTAACTCTTCTTCAGGTTCTTTTGAAAAACTTCCATCGTATTCACGCCCATCTCATTCACTGATTCAAGGGAAAGCCCTTCTAAAAACCGCGCGCGATTGGCCGATTTATTCATCTCAACCAACAACGCTTCTACAATCGTGCGAATAGCCTCTTTCGGCTTTACACCATTGGTTTCATGCCCGATATTCTTCAGCGCCAAATCAGGCATAACCACCTGACCCATATCCTTCTTAATCAACGTCACAGAAGGATGGATCGTAGCATCGAACAAAATGAAATCATCAATCATGACATTAAGATGCTTTGTATGGCTGCTCTTCTCTCCATCCGCAGAACCCGAACCACTTGAACCACTGTTCTTCTTCGCCTGCTTTGCATCAATATTCTTCTTAATATCACCCAAATTCGTGCCTTTCGGACGCACTTCCAAAAATACATTCGTACCTTCAACACGCACATCTTTCAGGTGCAATAAAGTTTTTGAAAAACTATTGGCCGTAACTGTGATCTTACCAACCTCTATCGCATGATCTTTAACATAACCTTCGGGGTTTGCAATCTGCAAATTCCGCACAACAATCAACTTGTCTGACACGGAAACATCCATCTCACCAATCGTAACCGGAACCCCCAGAGCATCGCTCGCGACTTGCTCACTCAACTCTTTCGATATACCGCTGACATTCATATAAAGATAAACGCCTAGCGCAACGAAAACGACAACCAGAACGCTGAATAAAACCAAGCTGGTCTTCGCGGCTTTTTTAACTGCAGACATAGAAAATCTCCGATCCAAGTTTTAAAGTCAAAGTATAGACGATCAAACATGGAAGCAAAAGACAGAAAAAAAAGCGGCCCCTTCCTTGCAAGCTTTAGTGGGGGAGAGAGGGTTGCTACAAGGAAGAAGGCCTTAACATCACAATATTAGGCTATCCTTATATTAAGATAAAGCCTAAACTTTACTTTGCAATGTTATTTCTCTTTTTTATTGTTTTTGGTCAATAGTTTTGACTTTGTTGTCCCCTGAGAGGACATCGACTGATCACCGTTAATCGCAATCATTCGCGGTTTTTTCTCCTCAGGCACTTCGCGCGTCAATGAGATCGTCAACAAGCCATTTTCAAGGCGTGCATCGTCGACCTTAATATGGTCGGCAAGCCTGAAACGACGCTCAAATCCGCGTGATGCTATACCTCTATGCAAATATGTCGGCGCCTCACCTTCATTTTGCACGGTCTTCGCTGAAACATGCAGGTGGTCATCTTCCACTACAATATTGAGGTCACTCTCCGAAAAACCGGCAACGGCAAGTACGATTTGATAATCGTCTTCACTCGTTTTTTCAATATTATATGGAGGGTAAGCATCAAATCGCTCTTCCGCGCCGTTCAAAATGCTCTCGAACAGATCATTAAAACGGTCGAAACCTACGGTTTGACGCAATAAGGGTGTAAAAGGTTGTAAATTGGTCATGCTATCCTCCTTAAGTTAAGCAAGGTTATATGTAGTTAGAAGCCCAACATTAGGCACTTCTTATATAGTAATTTACCATGTAAGCGAATAAAGTCAAGAATTTTAAGACTACAAAAAAGTAATGTTCGACCGTCCCTAAAAATTAAGTATTTGTCTATAGATCGAAAAACTTTTATGCTCCTACCAAACCAAATATGAAAGATGACGACCAATCATGAAAATCCTCCTGATCGAAGATGATAAACAGGTGCGTGAATATGTCACGAAGGCCATAAACGAGTCAGGGCACACCATTGATACCTGCGACAACGGCAAAGACGGCCTCTTCATGGCAACAACAGAAACATACGATGTTGTTATCGTTGACCGCATGCTTCCGCAACTTGATGGCCTGACACTTGTAAAAACACTAAGAGGCTCGGGCAATCTGGTTCCTGTCCTGATATTAAGCGCGATGGGGGATGTTGATGATAAGGTAAAAGGCCTCCGCTCCGGTGGGGATGATTACCTGACAAAACCGTTTGCCTTCTCTGAACTGTTGGCACGCGTCGAAGTCCTTGGAAAACGTTTCAGCCAAAACGGCAACCAAGCCGAAACGGTTCTGCGCGCTCATGATTTAGAAATGGATTTACTTACACGCAAAGTCAAGCGCAACGGTAAAGTCGTAGAATTACAAACGCGCGAATTTCGTCTCCTGGAATATTTGCTGCAGCATAAAAACCAAATCGTGACCCGCACCATGTTGCTTGAAGCCGTCTGGGACTATCACTTTGATCCGCAAACAAACGTGATCGATGTCCACATCAGCCGTCTGCGTAAAAAAATAGAAGACAGAGAAGGCAATTTGATTAGGACGGTTCGCGGTGCAGGATACATCATCGAAGAAGATATCTAAAGAATACGTTCGCGCCTATTACAAAAGCTCCAGCTTCAAAATGGCGGTGCTTTTTACCATACTTTTGGGCGCAAGTGCACTCCTGCTCGCCTTCTTCCTCTATGATTACGGCCAGAAAAACTTCCTGCGTGAAACAGAGGCAACAATCGATACTGAGCTTTACCACATGCTCGAAATTATGGAAAGCCGTGGAGAACAAGGCCTCAAGAAATATATTAAAAGCCGCAAAAAAACGACGACGGTCTATCTCTATCAAGAACTCTTTGCAGAACGCGGCATCGGTAATTTGAAAAAAATGCCCGACGACGCAACCAAAATTATCGAGGGCGTCATAGGGTTCTCCAGAACAGCATCAGACAAAAAAAGATTTTACGCAGCCAAGATTCACACCTTCACCGACGGTGCAAGCCTTCTCGTCGCGAGGGACATAACAGATATACGCGCGAACCACCAGCTCCTTAAAACCATCAGTACAATTATTATGCTCTTCATGCTGATGGTCATCTGCGTCAGTTTTGTCATCAGTAACTTCGTGGTAAGCCGCATCAACATCATTGCCGCAACTGCACGCAATATTATGTACACGGGAGATTTATCAAGACGCATATCAATCGACACGAACTGGGACGACCTCAGTAATTTGGGTCAAATTTTGAACGGCCTGCTAGAAAAGGTTGAAACCCTAATGACAGACGTTCGTAGCGTAAGCGACAATATCGCGCATGACCTAAGAACGCCGCTTACCAGACTGAAAAATGAACTACAAAGCGCACGTAAAAAAGAAACGGTCACACATGATGATATCGACCTGATGATCGCAGAGGCAGACCACTTGCTCGCAACATTTAACTCCCTCCTCCGCATTACAAACATAGAAAAGGCAAAAAGACACCAATCGCTCTCCCCCACGAACTTGAGCAGTGTTCTGAAAGATGTCGCTGAACTGTATGAGCCGCTCGCTGAAAACAAAAACATTACATTCGAAGAGAACATAGCCCCTGATCTGACAATCAACGGGGACTGCAACCTTCTATTCCAACTCTTCGCAAATATCTTAGATAACGCCGTTAAATACTCAAATGACGGCGGGCACATTGCTGTGTCACTCGAAAAGAAAAAGAACAATCATGTTGTGATAATAAGCGATACAGGCATCGGGATCAGCAAAGAGGAAAAAGAGAAAGTCTTTGACCGTTTCTACCGCGCAGACAAAAGCAGAAGCGCAAAAGGCACAGGGCTGGGCTTAAGCTTAGCGAAAGCGATTTTAGAGCTGCACGACGCGACAATAACGCTGGAAGACAATGCGCCGGGCTTACGCGTGATTATCACAATATAAAATCAAAGCTGAACGATATTTAACGCCACAGCCACCATAAAAGCGGACTGACTCTGGTATAAATTATTTAAGATATTAATTGTAAAAGATAAAATAATGAAAACAGCGATAATCGGAACCGGCATTTCAGGCAACGCGATGGCCTATTTGCTTCACAAACATCACGATATAACCCTATATGAGAAAAACGACTATATCGGCGGCCACAGCCGCACCGTGAGTGTCAAAACCCCCGAAGGCGAAATCCCCGTTGATACAGGCTTCATTGTTTATAACGAACGCAACTACCCACATTTAACGGGGTTATTCAAACATTTGGACGTTCCCGTGACAAAAAGCGATATGTCCTTTGGCGTCAGTATTTCCGACGGCTTTTTAGAATACGGGACCTATCACAAACTCAGCGGCCTTTTCGCACAAAAGAGAAATATGTTTCGGCCGCAATATCTAAAAATGTTGTACGACATATTAAAATTCAACAAAAAAGCCCCGCGATATCTTGAACAAGGGACAGACTTAACCCTGGGCGAGCTACTTGACGAAATGAAAATGGGTGAATGGTTTCGGAAATATTATTTGCTCGCAATGGGTGCAGCAATCTGGAGCACACCCGCCGCACAAATGCAGCATTTCCCCGCAAAAACATTCCTGCAATTTTTCAAAAATCACGGCCTCTTAACCGTCGCCGACCACCCGCAATGGTATACCGTCACAGGTGGCAGCAAAGAATACGTACAAAAACTAACAGCAGCATTTAAAGACAAAATCCAAATTGATTGCGGCGCGAAAACCGTTGAAAGAACAACCGACGGCGTCCGCGTCACAGATACAAGCGGCAACACAAAAGACTATGACCAAGTCGTTTTCGCCTGCCACAGTGACCAGGCGCTAAACTTGCTGAACTCGCCCACCAATGATGAAAGCAAAATTCTCGGCGCAATCAAATACCAACCCAACACCATGATCTTGCATACGGACTTGTCGTTCATGCCAAAATCAAAAAAAGCATGGGCCAGCTGGGTTTACTTGATGGAAGGCAACAACGAAAACCGCGCCATCGCACTCAGCTATTGGATGAACAACCTCCAACCGCTAAAAACAGAAACACCGATTATCGTGACTCTAAACCCTGAGCGCCGCCCCGCTGAAGATACAATTCAAAATGAATATGAATTCGAACACCCTGTCTTTGATGACGCTGCAATAAAAGCGCAGCAAAACATTGACAAAATTCAAGGAGCTGATCGAATCTGGTATTGCGGCGCATGGCAACGATACGGCTTCCACGAAGACGGCTTGCTCAGCGCGGTAAACGTCGCGAAAAAAATGGATATCGAAATTCCATGGACTTGAAACCGCAAATCTTCACCGCAAAGGTCATGCATAAACGTACCTTTCCAAAAGAAAATGCCTTCACATACGGTATTTATTACTTAACCTTGCCTGTAAAAGGCTTGGAAGAAAACAAAGCCGTACCCAACAAAAAATTTACGCCCCTCAGTTTTAATACATCCGATCATGGCGCACGCGATGACACGAATTTGGAAAAATGGATTCGCGATATTCTAAAACAATACAAAATCGATCAGGATGTTGAAAATATCATGCTGATCGCCATGCCGCGCATCTTGGGTTACGTCTTTAACCCCGTCAGCTTTTGGATATGCTTGAATAAAAAAGGCGAAATACGCGCCGTCCTATGCGAGGTAAACAACACATTCGGGGAAACGCATTCTTATCTGTGCGCCCATCCTGACGGCAGACCGATTACAAAGGAAGACTGGCTTAAGGCCGAAAAAGTCTTTCACGTCTCCCCTTTCCTAGAAAGAAAAGGAGATTATAAATTCCGCTTTGCTTTAAATGGAGAGAAACTGGGCATCTGGATTGATTTGTATACACCCGAAGGTGAGAAACAGCTTTTAACCTCTTTGGTCGGGAAAATGACGCCTCTAAACAAACAAACTCTACGCAAGGCTTTCTGGTCACATCCTCTGGTAACATTCAAGGCAATCACCCTCATTCACTGGCAGGCAGTAAAATTGATAGCTAAGGGCATAAAACACATCAAAAAGCCAAAGCAAAATGAAAAAAAGCTGACAACGACCAATCTTACGAAATTTTAACAGCGTTGTAAGCCCCAAGATATCGCCATCCTGTATGATCTGTAAGTAATACTGAGAGGAATATTGCGGTGCTAAATCAATTTCTGACAAATAAATTTTTAAGTGTTCTAGGAAAAATAGAACACGGACACCTAACTGTAATCACGCCTGATGGTAAAAAGCGTGAATTTATGGGGTCAAAGCAACAAACAAGCTTTAACCACGCGACAGTCGAAATACATGACTGGCGCACAATTTCTGCGTTCGCGGCGAAAGGTGATATTGGCCTCGCCGAAACATATCGCGATGGATGGTGGGACACAGATGACATTAGCAATCTGTTATTGATCGGTCTTGAAAACGAGCATTTATTACAAAACTACATACGCGGCGGGTCAATCGCAAACTTGCTTTCCCACATGCTCTACAAAACGCGTCAAAACACTTTGAACGGCAGCAAGAAAAATATTCACGCCCATTACGATCTGGGTAATGATTTCTACAAATTATGGCTCGACCCAAGTATGACTTACTCTGCCGCCCTCTACCAAAATGAAGAGGAAAGCCTAAAAGCCGCGCAAGATAATAAATATGACCGCATCTTGAACCGTTTCGACAACGATAACGGGTCACTGCTTGAGGTCGGTTGCGGTTGGGGTGGCTTTGCGGATCGCGCCATTCAACGCTCAGATAAAAATTATGATTTAAAAGGTATTACCCTATCTAAAGAACAGCACGCCTACGCGAAAAACCGCGTCGATGGAAATGCAGACATCGTGCTCGAAGATTACAGACATCAAACAGGCAAATATAATTACATCGCCTCAATAGAGATGTTCGAGGCCGTTGGTGAGAAATTCTGGCCAACCTATTTTTCCAAATTGAAAAGCCTGATGGAAGAAAAGGGTAAGGCCGTTATTCAAACCATTACAATTGATGAAAAACACTTTGACCGCTATCGCAAAGGCGGCGACATGATCCGCACATTCATTTTCCCCGGTGGCATGTTGCCCAGCCCGAGACGGTTCAACGAAGAAGTAAAAAAATCTGATATGCGCGTAACCGATCAGTTCGCATTCGGCAAAGATTACGCCACAACCTGCAAAATCTGGTTGGATGATTTTGATCGTAACGAGACAGGCGTCAGAAAACTTGGTTTTGACACAGGTTTCATAAGGTTATGGCGCTTCTACCTCGCCGCATGTTACGCAGCATTTTCAGTAGGAAGAATTGATGTAATGCATATGGAGGTACAACATGCTTAGACTATCAGTGTCGCTACTGGCCCTTGTGTTTTTAATCGCACAACCCGTCTCGCCGGCATGGTCAAACACAAATGAAATTATCAAAAAAGAAGTGCCCGAGGCGGAAGTCGTCGGACAAGGCCGCTACACATATATGCTTTGGGATCTTTATGATGCCTCTTTACATGCACCTCAAGGCACATGGGAAAAAACCAAGCCTTATGCACTAAAATTGAAATATCTGCGTCACCTACATGGCAATAAAATCGCAGATAAATCAGCAGAAGAAATCAGAAAGCAAGGTTTTGGTGACGAAGCAAAGCTCGCAGCTTGGTATGCCCAAATGAAGAACATATTTCCTGATGTGAAAAAAGGAACAGAAATTGTCGGTATTTACATGCCGGGCGAAGAAACACGCTTTTATAAGGGTACGGAAGAAATAGGGATAATCAAAGATCCTGAATTTGGAAAATGGTTTTTTGGTATCTGGCTCTCCGAAAAAACATCCGCGCCAAAATTAAGAACGAGCCTGCTAGGTAGAAAATAATGCAACTCAGACGTTTTTTTGCTGCACTTCTTACCACATTAATGCTTGCAGCATGCAGCACAGGAAACAACATGGAACACTATAACGACACAAAACCCGAACTAAACCTTGAAGAGTTCTTCAGCGGCAAAATCAAGGGCTGGGGAATTGTGCAAGACAGAAGCGGTAAGGTCGTCCGCCGCTTTGATGTTGATATTGACGCCTCATGGGAAGGCGACACGGGAACACTTTATGAAGAGTTTGAATATTACGATGGCGAAACGCAAATACGCATTTGGACTTTGAAAAAAAATGCAGATGGAACTTACACGGGAACAGCAGACGATATCATCGATGAAGCAACAGGCACAGTAAACGGAACAGCACTGAACTGGCACTACAGCATGGATTTACCGGTTGGCGACAAAACATATCGCGTCAAATTCGATGATTGGATGTGGCAAATGAATGACGGCATCCTGGTCAATCGCTCATACATCAAAAAATTTGGATTCATGGTCGCAGAGTTGAGCCTATTCATGCAAAAGCAGGAGGAAAACCAATAATATGTCATTCGTAGGGGAAACCGTTTGGATTATCGGCGCAAGCTCAGGCATTGGTAAGGCCCTTGCAATTGAATTAGCAAATCAAGGCGCACAACTGCTTCTTTCTGCGCGCACGGAAGAAAAACTGAAAGACGTGAAAGAGATTGTCGGAGACCATCACCGCATATACCCCCTCGATATCTCCGACGCGGGGCAGGTCAAGCGCACGGTAGAGGCCATTAAAGCTTCAACGCCGACGCTTGACCGCGTCCTACTCTTCGCTGCAATCTATGAGCCGCAGCCTGTAAAAGATATCGATGCGCGGTTTGCCGAACACCTGATGCAGGTGAATTTCATGGGCGCGCTTCATGTTACTGAAAATATTCTCCCTATCTTCAAGGAACAAGGCGCAGGGCAATTGGCTTTATGTGGTAGCGTCGCAGGGTACACGGGCCTCCCGAATGGCCAACCCTACAGCGCGAGCAAAGCTGCGGTTATAAATTTTGCCGAAAGCCTGAAATGTGAGATTGATAATAATATTGATATCAAACTCATCAATCCCGGCTTTGTCGAAACACCAATGACGGATAAAAACGATTTTGACATGCCGATGGTCATCAAACCGGAAGAGGCCGCAAAATCCATAGCGAAAGGATTAAAAAGCAAATCATTCGAAATACACTTCCCGAAAAAATTCACTTACCTTATAAAAATGGTATCCGCCCTGCCCTATTGGGCAAAACTACCGATCACAAAGAAGTTTGATAAGAAGTCTTAACTCTCTAATCAGTACGGAAACTATGCGGATGTTTCAAATTAAAATCAGCCACACGCTGACGATAGGACGGATCAAACCCATCCTGACGCACCTGCTGCAATAAATCCTGAAACTGCTCACTATATTTTGCTGCGGTTGAATACGCCTTCTGATCGTCTTTGATATTCAAATCCATCACGACCTTCGCACCGCCATCTTCCTGACTGCTTTTGTCATTATCATAATATTGCGACAAAACAATCAAACGCGTTCCCAAAAATAACGCCTCTTCCAAATCATGGGTGACGAACAAAACGGTCATCCGATGCTCTTCCCATAATTCCAGCATCAGCATCTGCAAATCTTCACGCGTCCCCGGATCAAGCGCGCCAAATGGCTCATCCATCAAAACCACCTGCGGATTTACAAACAATGTTTGAATCACTGCGACCCGTTGTTGCATCCCGCCGCTTAACTCATGCGGATATTTATGAAGCGAGTCACCCAACTTCACACGCGTCAAATACGCCTTGGCACGCTCCACATCTTCTGACGTTAACTTTGAAAACGAATCGACTCGTTTCCCCATCAAAACGTTATCCAGAACAGTAAGATGCGGGAACAGCGAATATTTCTGATACACCACACCACGGCGAATATCCGGCGGCCCGGCAGGTTCACCACCAATTAAAATCTCTCCGTTATCTTGCGTCTCCTGCCCCAATATGAGCCGCAACAGGGTTGACTTCCCGCACCCGCTTGGCCCGACCACGGTGCAAAATTCACCCTGCTCTATCGACAAGTCAACGTCATCCAAAACCAGATTTGAACCGTAAGATTTGCGAACATCTTGCAAATGAAGAAAACTATTTTCGCGTAAGATTTTATCAGGCATATCAGCTCCTCTAATCTCGCTTCATCGCAACATACCATGGGAACAACCATTTATTCGCATAGCGCAGAATGCTGTCCAACATGAAGCCCGTCAGTGTAATCACAGCCACATAGGGGATAATCACATCCATCGCCAAATAACGGCGTACAAGAAAAATGCGATAGCCCAGGCCATCCGTCGCTGCAATCGCCTCAGACGCAATCAGGAACAGCCACGCCGCACCAAGCGTTAAACGAACCGAATCGATCAAACGCGGCAGAACTTGAGGCATCACAGCGCGATATAAAACCTGAAAGATAGAGGCATTAAAGCTCAGCAATTTAACAATCTGCTCCTTCGGAATTGCAGAAACATGCGCATATAAATCGCGCGAAATAAACCACACCGAGCCGAGGAAGATCAACATAACCTTGCCCAATTCATCAACACCAAAAGCAATGAATAAAATCGGCAAAATCGCCAAAGGTGGTACAATCGACCAAAACGTCACAAACGGCAACATCAAACGGCGAATATAAGGAAACAGCCCCATCGCAATCCCCACAACCAACCCCGTAAACGCCGCGGCAAACATGCCGATCAGCAAGCGCTTCATGCTCGCGACCCAATCCGTATAAAGCAAATACGTACCTTTTCGTGCATCTTCCTCAAAAGCATAGCGTTTAAACGTCTCCGCCATCGTCTCAAAAGACGGCATCAACTTATCTGACGGGTTTTCCGCCAAACGCAGATCAGAACCGACCACATAAGCCGCAATCATGCCGATGAAAGGCAAAACGCCAAGCAGGATAATAACCCACTTTGGCGTTCCGCGCCCGATACCGAGCCATGCTGCTTTGGAAAAAAAGCTCATAAGGCGTATCTACAGCTTTCCGTCAGCGGCCATCTGCATATAGCGATGATCAAATCGGAATTTAACATTATCCGTTGAACCTAAAACGCGCCCTTCACCAAGCTCAATACCAACAGCATCAGGGCCATCCATACCTTGACCGTACAATCCCTTATCAAAGGAGAATTGGCGCACATCATCCATCGTTTTCTCTAATGTATCAATCGTTGAATATTCAAGCGCTGCAGAAGGCGTATAGAACATGGCCGTTGTCTCCAACTGATCTTTAAACTGTTGCAATGTCCCACCTGCCTGCTCGGCCATTTGGGTCAGCGCTTCTGTTTGAACCTCCGCACCAGCAGAACCATCCATATGCCCCATCGCTTCATACCATGCCCCGACAAGAGCTTTTTTCAAACGCTCGTCCGCATTTGTGCGCACGACCATCAAATCTAAAATCTCACCAGGCGTCTGCGCGGATGTGAACAAAACATTCGCACCCGGCTTTTGTTTAATCTCATTCACAATCGGGTTCCACGTTACAACCGCTGCGGAGTCATCAGACATAAATAAGCCGCCAATATCAGCATCGCTCGTGTTCACAACCGTCAGATCACGCTCGCTCAAACCGTTTTTCTCCAAAGCGCGCGCAAGGAGGTAATGGCTTACAGAAAGCTCAACCAACTTAACCTGCTTGCCTTTAAGGTCTTTAACGCTTTTAACATTTTGCTGCGCAACAATCGCATCATTTCCGTTGGAATAATCACCGATAATCAACGCTGTTGAATCAACGCCACCAACAGCAGGAATCGTCAACGCATCCATATTCGTTGCTGTCACGCCATCAAACTGACCGGCAGTGTAGAGATTGATGCTTTCAATGTAGTCATTCACAAGAACAACTTCGACATCAATACCATATTTCTCAGCCCATTTCTTCATCAAGCCGGAATCCTGAATATATCCCCATGGCTCCCAGCCTGTGTAGTGAGACCATGCAACACGAAATTTTTCAGCCTGAGCATGTGATGCAAAGCCCGCGACAAACAAAAACGTTGTCAGAATTGAAAGTAAAAACTTCTTCATTTTAAATATCCTCTCATATGAAAACTAAAATTATGCTGCACCCGATGTGCGTTCAGCCTCTAGACTTTTTAAGCGTTCGCGCAACTTGGCTTCTGCGTCCTGCAAGCGTACTTCCGCATCCGCACGCTTTTTCTTGCCCTCTTCGTAAATAACGATAGATTCATTGATCGTCTCGATCAAATCATTATTCGCACGCTCTACTGACTCAATATCAAACATACCGCGCTCAACCTCGGTACGGATTTGCGCGTTTGCATCTTTAAGATTCTTCGCATTCGCTTCCAACAGATCATTCGTCAAATCAGAAGCGGCCTTCATTGCCTTACCCGCATTCGCACTGTTTTGAATGGTCAACGCCTGCGCCATTTGCGTCTTCCACAACGGAACAGTATTCACGATAGAACTCTGAATTTTCGTCACCAAGTTATTGTCATTATCCTGAATAATCCGAATACTTGGCAAAGACTGCATCGTCACCTGACGGGTCAATTTCAAATCATGAACCTTACGCTCCAACGTGTTGCGTGCATTATTCATGTCGTTCAAAGCTTGCGAATCGAGCATCTCACCGGACTCTTCAGCCTTTTTCTTCAATGCAGGCAAAATAACCTCATCAAGTTCTTTCAGCTTTGCTTCACCTGCAGCAATGTAAATCGCGAGGTTGTGGAAATAATCGAGCGAGCTGTCATACAGACGGTCAAGCGCCTCAACATCGCGCATCAAAATCGTGATATGCTTTTCCAGCTCACCTTCCATCGCATCAACCTGATGCTGCACCTGTTCAAAACGCTGAATAGCCTTCGCAAGCGGTGACATTGCACCGAACAACTTCGCAAAAAACCCGGGCTTAGTATTGCCTGCCAAATCTTTAACATCAAAGCCGCGAAGACGCGTCACCATATTGTTCAAAACATCCCCCGCAGGGCCTGTCTCTTTATTCTTAACGCCCTCGAGCATATTTTCAGAAACACTTGTCAACTGACGCTGAACACTTGTACCAAACCCGATAATACTCTGCGTATCATTCAGGTTAATTTCATTCATCGCAGAAGCAATCGCATCCTGATCGGCAGGCTGCGCTTCGATCGTCACCAGCTCACCCTTGCTCATCGCAATTTGCGGAACCTCTAATTTTGTTGCAACAACAACCTGTTTTTCTGTGCTCATCTCTCTCTCCTTGAAAATAAAAACTTAAATATATCAATACGCCTCAGTCTTAAGGCGCTTCTTCAAAACTTCAATCTCCACATCCAGACTTACCCTATCATCATCCAACAACGCGTGATAGTGCTTATCAAACGCGTTAATCATCTCATTCAAAAACTCGCGATACTGCATGTAAACTTCAACATCATCCGTACGCGCATGCAGTGTTGCAAACTGTCGACTGACTGACACTGCCCCGCTCAAATAAACATCGATGAATCGGCGCGAACGGCGCAATTCTTTGGGGTCTTGTTCAAACAAAAGAATAATATCCTGCCCGATCTCCTCCAGCTTATCCAACTTGATCGTTAGATTGCGAGACGGAATGTCTTTATTGATCTTTTGAATTTCCGCCATGTAATCGCGCGCTTTGGTCAATTGCTCCAACGCATGCTGCGCAGCAAGGCCGTCCATGTCCTTCCACAAATCCTCTTTGCTCAAATCCGTTCCGAAGAACAAACGATAACCCGCATAACAAATACCGCCGAAAATAATCGACATGCCGAGCGTATACCCGCCTAGAAAGTAGGAAGAAAGAAACACGCCCGACGATAAAACGCCGTTTCCTATTTCTTTATAAGGAATGTGTGAAAATTTCTTTATCTTACTCATATCTTCTAACGACCTGCACCACCTTTTGGCGGTCTGATCGCACTCGGGTCAACATTCTTCAAATCAACGTCAAGACGCTGGCTGGCCTGCGTATCAGGCACAGGTATTTTTTCATACGCATAGACACTATACAAGCGATTACGGTCAATTTTTAAGTCTTTCCGCAAATCTTTTAAAGACTTATCTTTATGAGCGGTAAAATCAAAAAGATGAATATCTTCAACCCCTTGCGAGCGCCCTTCCCACATGCCAAGCCGATAAGAGATCAGATCCTGATGCGAAAATTGATAGGGCTTACGATAAAGATACCGCGTGATCCACGTAAAAACTGAGCCGTGCCAAGGCTTAAATTTTCGTGCCGCGCCCATCGTAAAGCCGATAACAAACGCCTCATCCTGAACCATGAGCCCGCGCCCCAACAGGGCGTGTATCGCGTCATGCGCCTCTAAATCAATCGCACCCGGAAAAGCAATCGTCGATTTCGGATTTTCAAACAGGCGAATAATCAAAGGCACTTTATCCGCAGCAATGGCAGGAAGGCTGTCCCATACCTCACCCAAACTTAAATGGTCATTATCCAAGCCTGGATTCCATTCATTCCAAAGCAGAACTTCATTGGATGTACGCGGCAAATAACCCTCTTATTTCGGTTGTAGATAGGAGAGCGGACTATCTATAAAGCGGGATAACGTCACTTCAACGCGCCCCGAACGCAGCGTATAACCACGATCAGTCTCTCCTGCCTCACGACTTAGCGGCTCGCTTCCACCGCGCCCCTCAACGCTAATGCGCTCTTCTTCTATACCGCGATATTCAAACTCACCTTTAACGGCTTCCGCACGCCTTATGCTTAGAGACATATTCGCCTCAGCATCTCCCTGCACACTTGTATGGCCAATAATCTGAACATGAATGCGCTCATCTTTTTTCAAAATCTCCGTCGCCGCATCAATTTGCGCATAAGCCTCTTCAGTTAAAATGGTGCTCCGCGGAAACAAAATTGTATAAGTTTGGCTCTCAACGTAAATGCTCCAAAGGCTCTGCCCTGCAACGAAAATGAAGATCGCAATCAGGATCAAAAGCCCCGCAATGCGACGCGCTGAAAATAAAGATGATCCTTTAGCCATAAAAACAACCTGTTAATATAAAATACGAGTAAGACACCCTAGTTTTCGAAACCCGTAATATCGAAACGCGGACTCTCCGCCAAAACGCCGCGCAAGCTACTCGTCAATTCATCTTGATTCATCGCACTGACATAACGCGCGCGCTCTGGTTGATTCAGCGCATGGTCACCGTCAATACAAAAGCCAATCGTATGGAGAAGAATCGGCGTTTTGAAAATACGCTTAACGGTATTCTTCATCAATCTCGGATCAGACGCGACACCATCTGTGACGACCACTATATGATACTCACCGTATCCCAATTGACGTTTCGCTTGCGCCCCTAACACGTCATGCGCCTGTTTCAGAGACTGACCCAAAGGCGTACCTCCTTCGGGCCGTTCCATAAGAACCTTACGTACAAACTCATCCTGATAGGCTTTTGAGTTCTGACGCAACGGCAACACTTCCTCAACCGACTTATCACTGAAAGTTAAAAGCGCAATGTTACTATCCGCGCTGATCTGCTCGACCCAACTTATCAGGCTGCTTTTCGCGGTTTGCATTTTACTGCCCGAATCAGAACATTCATATTTAGACATCGACCCTGACGTATCCAGAATGATGTAGTAATTCTTCGCCAGCATATTCGGCGCCAACACAATATCATCACCACCATCTTGCCCCCAATTCTGATTGGCGGTGAAAGATGCACTGCTTTTTGCAGCAGAAGATGCATCGTCTTTGCTCTCTTTAAAGCCGACATAGGCGTTATAAAGCACAACGCTCATAATCACCCAAAACAAGAAACTGCTCGCACGCACGCCTGATGAACGCTTGCGCTTACGCCTGCTATATTTATCGTGGCGTCTTTTCTTATATCGATCTCTATAACGGCTTGAACGCACTTGCTTCGGCCTCCACATTTACAATACGAAATACAACACGCATGTTTGACAGCCACTCCTGCTCATTCTGTGGCGGGCACGGCTCTGCACCGCAAAGACCCGATTTCGGGTCACGGAACCCCATGCCAACAACAACAAACTGTGTTGGATCCATGCTAATGCTTTTCTGACGCCCCAGTGAAATAATGCTGTCACGAACAGATTGAGCACGTGCCACAGATAGGTTACGGGCGCTCTGCGTCATCATATTCAACACAACGGGCGTCTTACCTTCCTTCTTCGCACGAAGATACCCAAGCGGGTCGGAATGCCCCTCCACCGTAATCACCGCGCCTGAATAGGTCGCCGCCAAATCAATAACGCGTGAGAACTGCTGCTGATAAAGCTCAACGGGGAACGTATCCTGATTCGGCTTAAAATTAATTTCAAACGCAAACAACGTATTATCACCGATTGTTCCCTGTGCCTGCTGCTTGGTAATCGCCTGCGTAACCGCCGCCTCGTTAAAACGGCTCACCTCTGCTTTCACTGGGCCGGCACCTGACGGACGCAAGGTTTCAAAGTTCCACCCTGCCACGCCAATTTTCTGTAGTGTTTTCACATGCCCCAAAGACACAAGCGAATTTTGAACATCTGCATTCAAACGCTCAAAACGGCGCGGATAATTTTCATCGGTGAAAAACTTTACGTTACCGCCCCAGCCTACAACTTCCGCATCCATCCACATCGCTTCCGCATCAGCCTGCGCCAACTCCGAATCAAGCAAGATTTTCGCACTCCGCTTCATAAGCGCATCACGCTGTGGTGAGCGCGCCTTCATTAAAGATTGAACTTTTTGCTCGGCTTGAAACATAGCATGCACAAAATTTTCGACCACGGCGCGATTGGCATTTAAAAAATCCGCCCGCACAAAGTACAAATCCGCGATCACGCGGTTCGCCGATTTGGTTGAAAGCAAAATACGTGCACCTTTAACGCTGCTCTCTGCGCCTGTTCCAACGGCCCCGTCTGAGGTCAACGCCAAACCGTCAGGAATAATCACCAACGCCGCATCAACCGAAGAGTCTGAACGCAAAGCCGCTGACGGCGTCGATCCCTCAAACCCGACAAGGTCTTTCGTCCATTTAATCGTCACATCACTTGGCTGTAGCCCCGCATCTTTCAAAACCGTCATCAGGTAATCAACATGCGGCCCTGCTTTTTGCAACGCGATCGTCTTGCCCTTCAAATCAGATGGTTTTTTGATGTTCGACTTCACAACCAGCGCATCCCCACCCGCAGACCAACTATGTTGATAAATCGCGACCATACGCGTGCGCGGGTCTTTCTCAGTAATATCAGTCACCAAGTTCGCCATACCAAGCGTCGCCCGCAGAAACGGGCTGTCACAACGCATATAAGCCTGAACCTGATTTGCGAAGTCATCTTGACGCACAAGGTTCAAATTGAGCCCCTTTTGACCAAACAAACTGCCATTTTGCGTGCGTTGATCATTCCCATTGGCATAAATCGTAACACTGTCCGCGCCCCACGTAATAAGTGGTACAGTCAACCGATCAGCGCTACGACAATCACGTACAGGAACATCACGTAACGCTTGCGTTATCGGCGCATCACTTAAATACTCAACCGCATGAGCCATCGGAAAATAGGAAAAACATGCTATAATGGTAAGGCTAAAAAAATTCAGGCGAGACAAACCGACCCCCTCTTTTTCGAAAATAGTTTATTTCTGCGTCAAAATATCGCACTTTAACACGATGCGCAACATGACAGACAAATATTAAAAAACTGTGGAGATCGCGCAATTCTTAATAATTCAAAGAATAAGGACGGCCAAAATGCATACACGAAAAATTCTCAGCGTACTTTGCCTCATACTATTCATCACAGGGTGTGAATTCTTCACATCCGGGCGTGTCATCATTCCCGAGACCGTCGTAAAACGCGCAAATTTCAAAGATTTATCAGGAACTTACGACAGCACCACATTGGGTCGCGGCGAAGGCAGCAAAACAACCGCCAGACTAAAAATCACCGACAGCGGAAAGACAGAAACCTTGCAAAACGGTACAACTGTTGATCTGCTTGATATTGCCTATATCGGCAACATAGAAAAACCCGATGAGCTTACCCTCAGCGGCACACTCGCCCTCTCAGAACTACCGAAAAAACAACCGGATCAATCAACGCTTTACATCGCATCCGTTTACTTCGATATGATCGGCACGACAAAACAGAAGAATGAAGATAAAAAATACTACTTCTTCATCGTCCAAAAAGATGCTGGGAAAAATATCTTGGGCTTCTGGATGCCGAACAGCGAAAGCAAGGCAATCAAAAATATTTCAAACGGTCCGCAACTCCTGCCGCCGGAAATGTCATTCAAAGTGAAAAAGCAAAACACGCAAAGCATCGTCAATTGGGCGCGCTCATCAGGGCGTGACTATGTGAAATTTGATAAGCCTTACATTTTTAAAAAATAAGGCAGGGCTTCCCAAAGGCACAAATTTTTAAAATGGACGAATCAGGCGTATACTAAAAAGGACAATATCAAAAAGCAGGAGATCAAAATGCGTCACACAACAAAATATATAGGGCTTTTTGCGGCCTCTCTGCTTCTATGCGGCACTTTAGGCGCACCACAAGCACACGCCTCAAACGAGTCATATCAGGAAAGGCACCAAAGATGCCACCGCATCGCATCAGAAAAATCAAGGCTGCCTGACGAGCCATTCGACAATTACGGCAAGAAGAAAGCCCAATCAGTTGGCGGCGACAAAGCAAAGCGCGTCGGTGAGGCAATCGGCGCAGCAAAACGCGCCCAAGCCCAACGCGCAATCTACAATCTGCGCTACCGCCAATGCATGGAACGCTACAACGACTAAGTTCGTCTTTTAATTAACCTGAATAGCGGCTTTTCGAATTCTTGAGGGGGTACTTTTTAGAAAGCGTCTCATATTCATCGTTAAAGCTCTCAAGCTGATCTGTCAGCTGAGCAGACTCTTTCAGAGCCTTGGAAAGGTCCTCTATTTGCTCTTCTTCTAATGTATCGTATTTATCGTTTGCCATGCTTGTTCCTATTCCACTGCCATACTCGGATAAACCGCTTTTCTGCTCGCAATAATCTGTTCGTCAATCCTATCGCCCAACTCGCGCGCTGTTAGCGGGTCATCCATAAGAATGGAATCGAGGCTATCCATCCCTTCACGTATCTTTTCCTCACCAAGGCCGATACTGGATTTAACGCCATCGAACCACGATCTTTTTGCTTCACTTGACCCGTCAATGAGATAAGCGATCAGGATCAATCCCTCAATATTTGAAAGCGTATCGCGAGCCAGCCCCACTTGAGACAATGCCTCGTCTAAATCATCACGCACAGACATAGGCTCAACATCATGGATGCGGGCATTTTCATCAATTGCATTTTCGAGCGCTATACTCACATTCGGGTTAATTTGAAGGTCAGCGCCTAAGTTATGTGAGGACAAGGCCGTATAGCCAACCACATTAATATCAACGGCGTTTTTAATATTGCGCGCAGCCAACATAACACCACCCGCCTGCACATGCTCATCCGCGAATAAGACCAAATCCCCTTCATCAAAGATATCCGTATCATAAAAGGGTTGAGAGGTAAGCCGCTGCAGAGCACTAGCGGTCGTTCTTGTCGATCGGTCGCTAGCCAATGCCATTAATGGTCGATCATGCGCAAAGGTCACATTTAAATCTTCGTGACGCTCTTCCATCGCATTATTGAGACGCCTCGCTAACTCTTCTCTATACGCCAACACCATATAATTGATATTAACGGTCGGCCTTGTCGGGTCTTTAAGAGGATGGGAAATATGCACCGTCAAAGGCTGGCTTGGATCAGCACAATCCCTGACCTTCTCCGCGGAAAGATCAGCCAAAGATTCAATAACGTCGTCAGTCAGCCAGTTATCAACGACTTGTCTCGCCGCAAGGATACGAACATCGTCCGGCGCTTTATCGCGCCACGGATCAAACCCGCCATCTAAAAATTTCCCTCTTTTTGCGATATGACGCCACTCCAATAATTTTGCATCAGGATCATCATCGACATATGCACTTTGATCGACAAGCGGCACTTCTGTCTCATATTGATCGGTTACAATTTCATGCGGCTCAACATCATCAAACGCGCGGCGCTGGTTAAATACGCGCCCTTTCTCTCTGGCGATCACACCCAGAACAGCAGCCTTCTTACTCGAATGGAACGCATCAAGGCTGTCAAACACCTCTTGAACCAAAGTGCCCTTAAACTCATCCTCAAATCTCTTCTCATTAACAACATTAATGCCTGATCCGTTATCGTATGTCGCCGTAAGTTTACCGGTAATCGGGTCGCGAAAGTTTATTTGAGTCATAACAGAAGCAATCTTGGAAAAATTCTGTATCTGCTCCCTTAAATCATCATCCGTCGGAACGACCGAAGTCTTGCCGTCTTCTGCCTTATGGAACACCTCAAGAATCGCGCGCGAACTGTAAATATCCAAAACACCCTTGCTAAGGTCAACCTGAGCCTGTACGGGACGCGTTTTTTCTGGAGAACGTCCATCCAGTATTTTTAGCTTTATAGGCTGGCCTGAGCCGTGAATAAGCATGGACGCCGTTTCTTTTGCTGACCCTTTATGGCCCGCAACAACTTCACTCAAAAGGCTTTCCCTCATGCTGTCTATACCGGGTATTCCATCGCCCAGGGCTCTCTCCTGAACACGGCGCGACGCTTCATCGAAAGGCGTATTAAGATGCAATAATGTAAGCTTTGAACCGGCCTGCGTTAAAAGTTGCGTTCGATGTTGATCGGCGATAATCGTGCTGTCTATGTGCAAACTCGGAAGCGCATTTTCAGCGCCCAAATCTTTGATAATGCCCCATTGAATTCCCTTTATGATATTCAACTCATCTTCGGTCAGCCGCCCGTATTGGCGCCTGTCACCGGGCTGAGAAAGGTCTAAATCTTTTGCAGCATCATTGGCGCTTAAAACGAGCGGCCTGAATAAATCTTTATTAATCCGAATGAGAGAACTTTCCTGAGCGTCAGACTTAATCCCCAAAGACCTGCGACTTAAAAACGTCTTTCCGGACCCCTGCCCGCCACTGACATGAATGTGTTTCTTGCCCTTCTTCGTAACGTCATCCAACGGTTTAATATCATCTACGGAAGAAACGGCATCAGATATGCTCGCATTAACGTGTTCTTTAATGCGTTCATTGGCCTCCCGATTATAAAAATATGTTTCGGCAAGATAACTGGTCAGCGCCTTTACCTTTTCATCATCAAAGTCGGACATCCCGATGTCATTACGCAGCGTGATCGTTCTTCTGATTTGATGAACCGCTTCAAAAACTTCCAAATCTTGATTTGGAACAGTTTCGCCATCAAAGCTCTGAGCAACCGCTGCACTGACCTTACCCTGAATTTCCGTTCTAAAATCAGCCAGATCATTGGTAAGCTTCGACCAGCTTCTCTCAGGCGTCTCCGCAAAAACAAAATCGTCCCTAATCCGTTGCGCCTGGTTTAAAAAATGACTGTCGCTTTCTACTTTGACGTCAAAGGGCAACCTCCCCGCCAACCAATGCATGGCAACCCTTTCAGGCTTGAGCTGTACAACATCTTTGACATCCAAACCCGTCGCCTGAGCCGCCTCAGAAACCAAGCCCAAATCAACAGGAGATAGAGTGTTCTCATCCCTGAAAATAGTAAATTGTTTGGGGTCAACCGCCTGATCTTCAAATATAGACGTTAAAGCATATGCCATGAAAAAACCGCTACCCTAATTTTTTATAATATTTTACTTAATAACAAAGACATAAAGTAACATACAGATCTTATTTTTGTCTATAAATATGGCTGTTAAGGCTTGGAAATAACGAGATCAATAGATTTTAACGCGCAACCGTAACCAAAAGCTTATCAACTTCTGTAATAAGAACGGTATCATCACTTTTCAAATCGAGAGGCTCTTTCGATACAGCGCGCCAAATTTCTCCATTAACCCTAACATGACCATTTAAACTATCCCAACTGATCACGGTCGCCTGAAGACCTATCATTTTTTCATTAATTTCATTTTTACTATCTTCGAGCGACATGAATAAGTCTCGAAAATTAATCAAAGGTGCATAGAAACACACTACACTTAAAATAAACAAAATTAGAAGTAAGCCGATTTGTTCAAACACACCTTACATCCCGTCATACCGATAATGACCTGTAATCGGATAGGAAAACAAAATATCCTCTAGGGTCGGCCCCCCACCGATATTATGAACGATCATAGGCACACCTGAACGCGTCTTTTGATCTGTAACAATCCCGATATGCGGCAAAAATCCGTTCGGCCTCAAATTCCACGTGACAATGTCACCCGCCACATAATCATCAGCACGTTTGGAGGAGCGCAAAGACTCGCCGTGCCTGGCAAAAAAGACACGCAAATTCGGAACACGCCGATGATCAATATTAGGGTCAGGCATCCTCAGCCCCCAATTCTTCGGATATAAGTCAAAATGATCTCTCATATCTTCGTGCACATCTTTTTGTAAATCGATCCCCAACGCGCGATAACTGCGAACGACCACATCACTGCAAACCCCTATATTATCGGGAACATCACCATTAGGGTAAGGAATCACAACATACCGACCGTCATAAACAACGCGATGTTGTGTCCTCTCTATCGCGGCATCAGAAAGATTTTGAAAAAACGCCTCTTCAGCATGCGCGCCCAGCGACGAAAAACAGAAAACCAAACCGAACACAAAGTTGAAAAACAAAAATTTCAAAAAGATATCTCCAAAATGGAACAAACTAGTTTTTAGGCACAAGATCATCACATGGCTTTATATTTGGCATAGAATCAGCTGCCAATCCTGCATCTTGAAGAGCGCCCTTAATACGCTCCGGTAAATCCTCAATAGCAGCCACAATCAAATCGCGCGTGTACGCATCATTTTGAATCAGATCCATACCATATTCACCATCTGTTACATTGTTATGGTTACTTTCAGGAACTTCCCCCGCGCCATTCAAATACGCCACACGTTGCCCCAATGATGGCATGTAAGCACACGCAAATTCATCTGTTTTACGCGTTGCATATTCTTCTGCTAACACATCACCAGCCCCAACAGTTTGAAGACGGTCATCCGATATATGGTACAGCTCATGCAAAACAACACGTTCTAAACTCACAGGGGTCGCCTCTTCAGAAGCTTGGTTAATGAAAGCGATATATTCAGGGGTGTTTGTATTCACAATGATCGTACCATCAGGGGTAGCACCAGATGCTGTGTTATCGCTCAATTTAATATGAACCTTTTCAGCGTTATTATGAACGGCTTGTTGCTCTCTAATATCTCCCAAAAGCACCTGCCCCATCTCTGTGCATTCGACAAAATCGAGAAAATTTTCTAATTGCGCAACTTTATCTTGAAATTCTTCCGTCGATAAATCATAGACGAGCAAATCTTCGTCAGAGTCGACCTGAATAACATCTCTCCAAGAAATATGATCTGGCATGACTTTACCCCCTTATCCTACCCTTCTCACAATATAGTATAAACATGATTTTAAATCATTGCACAATTTAAGGCTATTGCGACGTTCATAGGCTATACATTCTGATCTATCAAAATCTTTAAGGCCTATATTTTATCACTTTTTCTGTGCCTTTCGCATACCACTTTAAGGGCACACTGTAAACTATAAGTGATTGATATTAATGAAGCTATTAGTTATATGCGGTTCCCAAGCCATGTGGAGGAGAGGATGGGATTCGAACCCACGTGAGGCTATGAACCCCAACACGCTTTCCAAGCGTGCGCCTTAAGCCACTCGGCCACCTCTCCTGATCGCCACATATGCAAGACTCGAAAATCTTGGCGCACAGTAAAGACTCTTGGTGAAAAGTTCAAGTCTTGCCTTTCCCAAATCCATCGATGTTGTTAGAATCTTGAATTGGAAAGAAATCTTGAAAAAGATTCGCACGACATCAGGAAAAAAATATGCGTAAATTTCTGCTCATCATCTTCGGAATCGCCACCTTAGGCAGCCTCGGCCACGACGTTTATCTCTATCAGCAAAAGCCACAAAACGGCTTTGCTTTCGCTGCCATCGGCACCATGTGGAGCAAATACCACCCCGAAACATTCACACAATGGAAGGTCAAAACCGAAGAGGTCAGCAAGAAAATCGATAGCGTCACCAAGGGCGTCATCGACCAGGGTAGCACCCTGCTCCCCCTTCCCGAGAGCAAAGAAACGACAGAAGAAAAAGTAAAAGCACCCTACGAAGAATCATTCGACCAGACCGACGTAAAAGAAGGCGGCCCTGCAATCAAGCAAGTCCGCCGCGTTAAGGAAGAAGATTTGAAACAGTCAAATTTGCAAAAAATGATCTCAATCGTTCTCGCGCAAAAAGCCACCCTCCTCCTCGGCGGAATCACGCTGTTCATATTCTTGGTTGGCTGGATATTCGGGCGGATTAAGAAAATGAAAGAGGCAGCGGCAATGCCAAAAGGCGCACGCGGAAAGAAAATACCACCAAAACAGCGCAAAGGCGGCGGCTACAGCTATAGCCGTAAATAATTGATCACTGTGCTTGATCGGTAATTTCACAAACGCAAGACCGGATTAAATCCAAATCCTGCGGCCTTGATAATCTGTGATCCCCATCCTCAACGTAGAATATTTTTGTTTGATCGCCTGCGAAAACTTTCTTAATCGCCTCCGCCTTTTCCCATGCAACATCAGCATCCTGCTTGCCCTGAACCAAAAGAACGGGAACATCAACCGCACGCGCCACGTTTAAAACACGATTTTGCGCACCATCATCCAACAACGCTTTTGTAAAAATATACGGATCATCCCCATAATCATGCCCAACCGTGAAAAAGCCTTTTTCCGCAATCTCTTGCTTTTGCGCCTCATCCATTTTCTGCGTGATATCATCCGTAAAATCAGGCGCTGCTGCAATGCCGACAAGGCCTGAAATCTCCTTACCACCCAAAATACTTTCATCATCGGCAGATTTCTGTAAAAGCCTCAGAGATATCCAGCCCCCCATAGAAGAACCGACCAAAACAACACGCGGCGACTTTATGAGTTGGAGAACTGCACATGCATCTCTGAGCCATAATCCGATCGTCCCATCCGCAAACGCACCACCAGATTGCCCGTGCCCCGAATAATCAAAACGCATAAACTCCCGCCCCTTGGCGCGGCATTGCTCTTCTAAATAAAGCGCCTTCGTCCCTTCCATATCAGACTTAAATCCGCCCAAAAACATCACCGCTGGCATACTATTTTCAGATGAAGCATCAGGAACGGAATGAACATAGGCCAAATCAGGGAAACCTTCGCGCTTTAACTTCGAAACCATTACGAAAAACCTTTCTAATCCAGAACCTTATACATATTTATGAGCATCACAGTGCAAAAATGCTTTGCACAGCCGCAAAACCACTTTAATTTAACGGCATGAGTGAAATAAAACAACATCCTGTTATCATGCAGATTATTCCCGAACTCGGCGCAGGCGGCGCAGAACAAGGCTGCATCGATATCGCCGCGGAAATTGTCAAAGCCGATGCAAAAGCAATCGTCGTATCAAACGGCGGATACCGCGTTCCTGAACTGGAGCGCATCGGCGCAACCCACATTGATTTACCTGTCCATTCAAAAAACCCGTTCGTGATGTGGCAAAACATAAAGCGTCTGAAAAAGCTGATAAAAAAGCACGATGTTGATATTGTACACGTCAGAAGCCGCGCCCCCGCATGGAGCGCATGGAAAGCCTGCAAAAATTCATCCGCGCGCTACATGTCGACATGCCACGCGCCTTATAACATAGCCAATGAAGCGAAACGCAAATATAACAGCGCCATAACACAAGGCGAAATCGTAATCGCCATATCAGAATATGTTGCGCAATATTTAGTCGATAATTACGAGATTGATCCGCAAAAAATTCGCCTGATCCATCGCGGCATCCCCATGGATAAATTCCACCCCGCCTTCGTCACGCCCGAACGTATGATCGACCTTGCAACACAATGGCGACTGCCTGACAGCGCGAATATCGTCATGCTGCCCGGGCGCATCACGCGATGGAAAGGCCATCATGTTTTAATCGAAGCCATGGCCAAACTGAAACATCACGATGATTTATTTTGCGTCATGATCGGCTCTGACCAAGGCCGAAGCGAATACCGAGCAGAGCTGGAAACCGCCATCGCCAAACATAACCTGCAATCACGCATCCGAATCATCGACCAGTGCAACGACATGCCGACCGCGTATATGCTCGCAGGCGTCGTGGTCTCCGCGTCAACTGACCCCGAGGGCTTTGGCCGCATCCCTGTCGAAGCTCAAGCCATGGGTAGACCCATCATTGCAACTGATCACGGCGGCGCAAAAGAAACGGTGATTGCCGGGAAAACAGGCTGGCTTGTCCCCCACTCTGACCCTGACGCTCTGGCATATGCCATCGACGAAGCCCTGAACTTAACAGATGAACAACGCGCCGTCTTGGCTACCAGGTCAATGGAACATGTGAACGCAAACTTCACGAAGGCAATCATGGCAGAAAAAACACTTGATGTGTATGCTGAACTTCTGCAAAAAAATATGAGCCAAGAACACCAAGCATCAGCATAACCGCAAGACAGGTAAAAGATGCAAACTGCAGCAAAAAAGAAAATTCTGGTAATAAAGCTAAGCGCTCTGGGCGATTTCATTCAGGCTTTGGGCCCGATGCAAGCCATTCGTAATCATCATAAAGATGACGATATTACGCTCATGACAACAAAACCCTTCAAAACCTTTGGGGAGAAAAGCGGGTATTTTAACAACATATTCGTCGATGAAAGACCGAAAATAACCCAACCCATAAAATGGCTTAACTTAAGAAAAAATCTAATCTCCGGTGAGTTTGACCGCGTGTACGACTTGCAGAACAATGACCGTACACAAATTTATTTTAATCTTTTTCCTAAATCAAAACGCCCTGAGTGGGTGGGTGCGGCCAAAGGGGCGTCCCACGAAAACAAGAATTCCGCAAGAAAAGCAGGCACAGCACTTGAGGGGCATAAAATGACCTTAGCACTGGCAGGCATTAACAACGTCAAAATTGACACACTCGACTGGTTAAAAGACAAGGGAAAAAAATTCGATCTTCCCAAATCTTTTGTTCTTCTGGTCACGGGCTGCGCACCGCAGCATCCGCAAAAACGTTGGCCTGCCGAAAACTATGCTGCGCTTGGTCAAGCCCTTGTAAAATCGGGCTTTACACCTGTTCTGATTGGCACAAAAGACGAAAAAGAAATCAACGATCAGATTATGTCACTATGTCCTCAAGCCATAAATCTGACTGAAAAAACCAGCCTGTTCGATATTGCAGCACTTGCGCACAATGCCGATTTCGCCATCGGCAATGATACAGGCCCAATGCACATGACGGGCCCGACTGGCTGCAAGACACTCGCGCTTTTCTCAGCCCATAGCACACCGTCAAAACACGCGCCGAACGGAGAAAACGTGTTCACCCTTCAGAAAGACGAGCTTAAGGATCTCTCACTTGAAGACGTAAAAAAAGCCATATTCGAAAATATGGGCATAAAATTATAGGAAATGAGATTATTCTAGTGGCGTTTCCGCATCATCTTGCGGCGAATAAATACCGTAGAGGCAATTGAGAACCTTATCAGTCGCCACATCATCAAGAGAATAATAAATCGTTTGCGCCTCTCTTCGTGTCAAAACCACCTTATCACGACGCAACCGCGCAAGATGTTGAGACAGAGCGGATTGACTTAAACCCACAATCTCTTCTAACTCGCCAACATTTTTTTCACCTTTATAGAGCGCGCAAACAATCAGCAAACGCTTCTCATTAGAAAGAGCCTTCAAAAGGTTAACTGCAATGCTAACATTATGTTCAATTTCATTTACATCCATCGGATCGGATCTCAATTACTTTAAATAAGCAAAAACTTATATAAATAAATATGTATAATAATGTAAAATATACTCCCCAATACTACAGTTTTAGACTGCTTTTGAGGCCTACACAAGTATTATACGCTTTTTATCCAATATTTGTCTATTTCTTAGGGCTACGCGCCAAAATCCGCGCTGCGAGCCATGACGGAATACACATTACAAACCATGCACAAAAGCGATGAATAAGAGGAAACGCAATCAGCCCTTTATTTTTACGCAAAGCTCGAACAATGATTTTAGCGGCATCCTCCGCATCAATAATGAAAGGCATCGCAAAACTGTTTTTAGCCGTCATACGGGAACGAACAAAGCCCGGGCAAACAACGCTGACATAAACACCATGAGGCTTCAAAACACCGCGGAGCGCCTCCCCGTAAACTTTAACAGCCGCCTTCGATGCACAATAAGCGGGGGCGCCCGGCCACCCGCGATACCCCGCCAAAGAAGAGACAATCGCGATCTGCCCTGAACCACGCTTAGTCATACGATCCTGTATAGGCTGCAACGTATTAAAAACACCTGTCACATTAACATCAAAAATGCCGCGCACCTGCTCATATGACTCACTCGCCTCAAAGCTTTGCGTTCCCGCCGAAATGCCTGCATTGGCAATCACCAAATCAATAGGGGTTCTCTGATCCGCCTTGTGAACAAAATCATGCATTGCAACTTGGTCACAAACATCCAAAACGCACGCCTCTACTTTGACACCTTTATCACGACAGCTTTGCGCTACACGCTCTAAACGTTCGGCATTACGGCCTGTCAAAATGAGCGTGCAATTCTTTTGCTGATCCGCATAATGACACGCCAACGCTTCCCCGATGCCGCTCGACGCACCCGTGATCAAAATAACGTTCGGCCTGAAATTATACACTGCCATTTTAACACCCCGCACGAATTGAATTGTCGAAAATTATATTCTATGCTGAAACTTAAAATCTCAAAGCGTAACTTACAAACACTGGATAAAAATTTTGACACAAGTAAAACGGCGCGGACTAATGTATGTCATGTCCTCTCCTTCAGGAGCGGGAAAAACCACCATCACGCGCGCGTTGCTAAAAAATAACGAAGATCTGGATATTTCAATTTCTGTCACAACACGCAAACGCCGCGCAGGTGAAGTAAACGGGCAAGATTACATTTTCGTTGATCCGGCCCAATTCCGTGAAATGGTTGATAATGGAGAGATGCTGGAACACGCAAAAGTGTTCGACAATTATTACGGCACCCCCCGCGCGCCTGTCGAAGCATCCTTAGAGGCCGGAAAAGATGTCATATTCGACATTGACTGGCAAGGCACACAACAACTGGCCGAGATCGCCAGAGACGACCTCGTCACCGTATTCATTCTGCCCCCTACGCGCTCAGCATTGGAAAAAAGGCTCAGAAACAGGTCACGCGACACGCTGGAGTCAGAAGCAGACATCAGAGGACGCATGTCAAAAGCCGCAGATGAAATGTCGCACTACACCGAGTATGATTACGTGATCATCAACCACGAAATTGATAACGCCATTTTAAACGCACAAAAAATCTTAGATGCAGAGCGTATTAAACGCCGCCGCATGGTTGGGCTATCTGATTTCGTGCGTGGCTTAAAAGACGGTCTCTAAACGTCCGCCCCACATTCCGCCAGAAGAATAAAATCAGCGACAGACAGAGACTCAGCCCGCAGGTTTGTATCAATCCCCACATCTTTCATAGCATCGGCGTATGACTTTAAACTTGATCGTATCATCTTTCGTCGCTGCTGAAATGCTGCAGCCGTCACACGCTCTACCGACTGAAAATCCCTCACGCCGTCATTGCGTTTTTTCGGCTTAAAGAAAACCACAGATGAGCGAACTTTCGGTGCGGGAACAAACGCGGTCGGCGGCAAGTCGTACAAGACCTCAACATCACACAACCACTGCGACAAAACAGAAAGCCGACCATAGGCCTTCGTCTCAGGTGCAGCAATAATGCGATCCGCAACCTCCTTTTGAAACATCAACGCCATGGAATGATATGTACCAGCATCATCAAAAATCTGCCTAAGCCAACTTACCAATAAAGGCGTCGCAATATTATAGGGAAGATTGGCAACAATAACGCGTGGCGCCTCACTGATCGCAGTCACGTCCATCTTCAGCGCATCACCCTGAACGATATCCAAACTGCTATCAGATGCATCCTCTAAACTTCGCAAGGCGGTAACCGCACGGGCATCGTATTCAACAGCCGTCACGCGCTCAACATTGCTTTTGAGCAACGCCCGCGTTAACCCACCGGGCCCCGGCCCGATTTCAATGGCATGAAATCCGCCCCACTCTCCACCACCTCTGATGCAGGCTTCACGTACAATCTTGTCGGTGATATTCATATCGAGCAGAAAATTCTGGCCTAAGGATTTTTGTGCACTTAAACCATGCGCCGCAATAATATCGCGTAAAGGTGGCAAACGTTCTACAGCTTCGCGACGCGAAGAAAGCGCATCACTCATATCTTAAAGCCGCACATCGATGAAAGAAGCACGCCGCAAATCCTCAAGATAACGTGCCTGCAGCTGCTCAAGCCGTGCGTTTCCAATATTAAATTCAACTTGATCCGCCGAAGGAACCGTCTCTTCACTCAACGTACGCACATCTCTTAGGAAATATATATGATAACCCTTAACGGTTTTCACCGGAGAGCTCACCTGATTTTTCTTTAAAGACCTCAAAACTTGCAACACTTCAGGGCTGAGTTGATTTTCATGCAACCAGCCTGTGTCACCGCCATTTGCTGCGCCTGCAGATTTTGAAAATTGCTGCGCTAATTTGTAAAAACTTGCACCCTGATTACGCACCGCATTAACCAAGCGCCGTGATAATTCTCTAATATCCGCCTCATCTTTCGGGTCAGTTACGGGAAGAAAAATTTCTGCTGTCAGATATTCGGGCGTGCCAATCTTTGCGCGAATACGCTCTAACTCTGCATTGACATCACGCTCAGAAATATTAACACGTGCACGCATCTTTTTCTGCACGACCTTGCCCCAAATAATCTGCGATCTGATCTGACGCTCCATCGTACTGACATCAATACCGGCACGCTTCAACATCGCTCTGAAAGTCTCGGGTTTTTGGTTGTTTTGTGACGCAATTGTTGCAAACCCTCTATTCAACTCTTCCTGCGTAACCTCAAATCCTTCCTTCTCCCCTTCCTGCATCATAATTTGTTCACGCACCAAAGAATCAAGAACCTGAGGCAGCAAACGCTGCGCGACATCCTGCGTATTCGGCAAACCAGAGGAAACAATCACCATACGCATACGCTTTTCTAAATCCTGCACGGAGATCACATCATCATTGACAACCACTGCTATTTTTTGCGTCGCAGCGGCCACGGCAGGTGCAACATTATATCCGTTCGTCGCACAAAAAAACGACAAACAAACAAAAAACGCAAAAAATCTTAGAAAAGTCATTTTTATGTCCCTATCTTAAAATCAAACGCAGAAAAAAAACCAAAACAGAAAAGCATATTCAAGTGGCAAGGTTTTTGGTACCAAACCGCTCACCGCCGGGCTGATAACGCGTCAAATATTCAGGCAAAACTACGTCCATAGAGGTTGGTGCAATGCCCATATGCTTTAGTGTTAACGCACTGTCATCAACGATATTATCCGTTTTCAAACTCTCCACTTGATCCGCTGTTAAAACCGACTTTGGCAAAAACATGCTCTCAAACTTCGCAAACCCGAAAGGCAACGTAACAAGCCTGCGCGGGCGTCGCGTATATTTAAACATCGTTTCAAACAGCTCTTTAAAGCTCTGCACGTCAGGGCCACCCAACTGATAGACTTTACCACTATATTTTTGCTGATCGTCATTTAAAGCAGTGATAACAGCATCAGCAACATCGCCCACAAATACAGGCTGAAACTTGGTTTTTCCGCCACCAATCAACGGAAGAAACGGCGAATACCTCGACATCTCGGCAAACATGTTGAAAAAACTGTCATCTTCACCAAAAACAATGCTCGGCCTTAAAATTGTGGCATTTGAAAACGCCTCAAAGACGGCCTTCTCGCCATCATATTTCGACTTCGCATATTTCGATGAGCCTTTATCACAGGCCAACGCACTGATGTGAACGAAATGTGACACGCCATGATCCGTACATGCCGCGGTAATCATGGAGGGAATATCAACATGCGCCTTTTGAAAAGTAGATTTTTTGCCCTTTTCGTATAAAATACCAATACAATTGACGACATAATCCGCACCTTTAACCGCGTCCGAGATGCTCTGCCCATCGCTGTAATCACAAGCAACCGGCACGATCTGCCCGACATTACCGAGCGGACGAAGGAAATAAGCACTTTCAGGAATGCGTGTTGCTACTTTAACCGTAACCCCACGGTCTGCAAGTTCACGAACAACCTGGCGCCCGATAAACCCCGTCCCGCCGAAAATAGTAGCAATTTTATGCCTTTGCACCATAATTATAAGTATCCAAATATTATATTGACCTAATGAAAATTTATAGGATTATAGCCATCCATACAACACCATCTTGTAACCTTTACGCTAAATAAAGGGAATAAGTAATTAAAGGCGCCACAGCAAAAAACGCACGCCAACGGGAAAAGGTTCAAACATATGCACAATTACATCGTAATCTTCGGAATGCTGTGTGCCGCTATTCTCATCACCACGTTGGCTGTAAAAGCACAAAGCCCTGTTAGAACAAATGCACCCGTAGTCGTGGAATTATTTACGTCACAAAGCTGTTCATCCTGCCCGCCTGCTGATCGTCTGCTGTCTGAATTATCACAGCATGACAATGTCATTGCACTCGGCTGCCACGTCCAATATTGGAACCACCTCCACTGGAAAGATTCTTTAAGCCATGATTTCTGCGACGTAAGACAACATGGCTACAGCGCTATCGACGGGTCAAAACGTGTCTACACACCGCAAATGGTGATCAACGGAAGCGATAAGTTCGTCGGCTCCCATCAAAACAAGCTAAAAACAGCCCTAAGCAAGGCGGAGCGATCACCTATTAAAAATATAGAAATAGCATACGACAAAAACGGTCTGGTCTCCTTTACTTTGCCGAATGCAGAAAAGGCAAATTACCGCCTCTGGGCATTCGGATATCAAAACCAGAAATTCCAAAACATAGAATCAGGCGAAAATAGAGGGCTGTCTCACACCTATGCAAACCCGATCTCAACATATACAAATTTGGGAAGCTGGGATGGAAGCATGACACAACAAAACTTTATGCGCCCGTCAGAAGATATTGATGCAATCGCCATCCTCGCTCAACGTGACGGCTACGGCTCGATTATTGCTGCAGGAAAATATAACTTTCGTTAGCAGCATAGTTAAGGCTCAAGCCTTGGTCACAAAACTATCCATCACGCGTTTTGTGCTGCCCTTCTCAAAGGCGATATCTAATTTATGCCCGTCAATATTGATAATCTTGCCGTACCCGAATTTATCATGAAACACCCGATCACCGCGTTCTAGGATAACACCATCTTGATTCTGCACTTTTCGTCCGTAGGATTCTGTTTTGGCACTTTTTGCAGCAAAACCACTCGAATCCCAATGTTGCGATCGTCCTGCCTGCACCATGCCGTTTTGTGTATTCAAATCAATCAATTCTTTGGGAATTTCATCAACAAAGCGAGAGGGTATAGAATTCACCCAACTGCCATACATCCGCCGCGACCCAGCATAGGAAATAAACACCTGTTTGCGCGCACGCGTAATCCCCACATACGCCAAACGCCGTTCTTCTTCTAAACCCTTCGTGCCATTCTCGTCCATCGAACGCTGAGAAGGAAACAATCCCTCCTCCCAGCCGGGCAAAAACACGTAATCAAACTCCAACCCTTTCGCACCATGCAGGGTCATCAATGACACATAGTTTGACCCACTTGCATCCTGGTTCTCCAAAACAAGGGCCACATGCTCCAAAAACTCCTGTAGGGAATCATATTCCTGCATCCCGCCGATCAGCTCTTTCAAGTTTTCGATACGCCCCGGCGCTTCGGGTGTTTTATCCTGCTTCCACATATCCATATAGCCGGACTCGTCCAAAATCATCGCCGCCACTTCCGCGTGATGCATCGTATCCAACGCCGCCCGCCAACGCTCAAAATCGTCGAGTAATTTCATAAGGTTAGCGCGCATTTTTGGCTTTAACTCATCGGTTTGCGTTAAATCCATAATCGCGCCGTGCAGGCTAATCTCTTTCGCCCGCGCATAAGAATAAAGCGTGTTCAGTGTTGTGTTTCCAATTCCGCGACGCGGTGTATTTATAATACGCTCAAACGCCAAATCATCGGCATATTGTGACACCACCCGCAAATACGCCAGCGCGTCACGCACCTCCATGCGCTCATAAAATCGCGGGCCACCAATGACCTTGTATGAAAGCCCCAATTTAATGAACCGCTCTTCAAATTCACGCGTCTGAAACCCCGTGCGCACCAAAACCGCAACCTCACCAAGAGACACACTCTTACGTTGCAGCTGTTCAATCTCTTCCCCAACCCATCGCGCTTCGGCTTCGCCATCCCAAAGGCCGCATAATTTTACAGGCTCGCCATCCCCCTGCTCTGACCAGAGAGTCTTGCCCAAACGCGTGCCGTTATTTTCAATCACAGCGCCAGAGGCTTTCAAAATCGTATTAGTCGAGCGATAATTCTGTTCAAGCCGAATAATTTTCGCATCCTTGAAATCTTCCTCAAATTTCAAAATATTGCCGACCTCCGCCCCGCGCCAACCGTAGATTGATTGGTCATCATCACCAACACAGCAAATATTACCCGACCCTTGCGCCAAAAGTTTCAGCCATAAATATTGCGCAACATTCGTGTCCTGATATTCATCAACCAGAATATATTGAAACCGCCTGTGATAATCATCAAGAACCGCAGCATTATCAGGTGATTTTAAAATCGTAATCATGTGCAGCAATAAATCACCAAAGTCGCACGCATTCACCGCACGCAATCGCGCTTGATAACGCTGATAGAGCAACGGCATCTTGCCGTCCGCAATATCTGCAACCTCGTCATATTGCACTTTATCAGGTAAAACCGCGCGATCTTTCCACCGATCAATAAATCCGATACAGGCTTTCGGCGCCCACTTCTTCGTATCGATCCCCTCAACTTCCATCAGCGGCTTCAACAACCGCACCTGATCATCTGTGTCGAGAATCGTAAAATTACTGCTCAAACCGACAAGTTCCGCATGCCGCCTGAGCATCCGTGCAGCCAGTGAGTGGAACGTACCAAGCCACCAGCCCTCAACAGGCGCACCGCCCATCATCGCACTAATCCGCTCTTTCATCTCCAACGCGGCCTTATTGGTAAATGTCACTGCCAAAATTTGCGACGGATAGGCGCGGCGCGTATTGATCAAATGCGCCAGACGCGTCGTCAAAACCCGCGTCTTCCCGGTTCCCGCGCCTGCCAAAACAAGCACAGCACCATCAAGCGTTTCTACAGCCTCGCGCTGCGGAGCATTCAAACCGTCCAAATAAGGAAAGCGGCCTTCTTCCGTTGGTTCATCATCAATATCATAGAGATTCTGCATGCCCTAAAATCGCACGCGAAGCGAACCATGGCAAGCCAATAGAAAAAGAATTAGTAGATAAGAATAATAAAAAGATTTAGCCGGACTTGATCGTGTTACGTCCCGCATTTTTCGCTTCGTACAATGCGACATCTGCACGCTCGATAAAGTTTTCGCGAGACTCATCGCGTCGATATTCGGCGACACCGCCCGACATCGTAATTTTTGCAATTTTCTTACCCGTAGCGCGGTTAATCACTTCTTTAAGTTCGACCTCACTACGCAGCAAATTTGCAACCTTTTGCGCACCGGAAATATTCGTCTCAGGCAAAAGAACAGCGAACTCTTCTCCCCCGTAACGAACAGCCAAGTCACGACCCTTAACACCCTGCTTTAAGGTTTTCGCAACCAAACGCAAAACTTGGTCACCCAACTGATGGCCGAAATTATCATTAAATTGCTTAAAGTGATCAATATCCAGCAAAACCATAGAAAACGTCGCATCTTCGGTTGTATTCGCAACGGCAATCAAACGCTGCACCTCTTGGTCAAAGGCCTTACGATTAGCAAGCCCTGTTAAACCATCCGTAAGTGCTTCCTTACGAGCGATTTCAAGATCACGCCTCATATCTTCCATAACCCGAGAAGAATTCTCCAGCATATGCTCCAAATGATCATTGTGCTGAATCATGCTTTTCGTATCAGTCATGACATTATTCAAAAGCTCGCCCAGTTCTTCCGCACTTTTTTGATTGCTTAAATCCGTGGCCGCAACTTCAAGATTTGAATTATATTCAAGCGCATAATTCTTCGCCGAAACAACGGCAACATTCACATCTTCGATTGTTTTTTGAATTTGGTCACCGGCTTTTCGAACCGTTTTTTCCGTCTGGTCGTTGCTCAGGTGCGAATGATACAACTCATAACACACTTGATCCGTCATAACGCCGCCATTTTCCTCCAAAACAAGGTCGATAGCACGAACCAAAGCCGGGTCAGACTTTGACACATAGACAAACCACATCTCATAAACTTCGGGAACAGGCTTAAGATTATATTTGCGAATAAGCTCAAGCGTCTCATTCGCAAAATTTTCGATGGGTTCCTCGGTTGGAAAATAAGACACAATTTAAACCTTAAAGATAAATGGACTATGATGTTCTCTTACAAAACACCTAATTTTAACGATAAATCATTTAAGGACAAATTAAAATAGGGCAAAAAATTAATATGCCAAGCCACCGGCACGGAACTGGTTCTTAACATCAGCTTCAAGATGCTGAGCAGCAGAAGCTGTATCAACTTGCGTCATATCAATAACGGTTTCAACAGTCTTTGAATCAAATCGTGTATCATTCGCTTTTAGAACGATACCTGAAAGGCTATCCCCTGCCAAACTCGCTGCCGCGGCATCAAACTTCTGCGCCATAGGCTCTGAGTCGACAACAACACTGGCCTCATCAACCATTTTCTCAACTGCACCGTTACCTGCTTCGGCATGCGCTATTAATTTTTCGCTGGTGATGTAGTCACCGTAAGTTTCAGCTGCCATTCTGTTATGGTCAACAACCTCTTCAAGATCATGCTCCATCTGCAACAATTCTTGAAGTTCAGGCTGATCTTCGCCTTCCGGATCAGCGGCCAACAATTCCGCCAAATCATCAATTTCCATATTTTCCCAAGCAATCTCACTCTCAGGCGGCTCGTCAACTGCAGGCGCGCCTGCACTCATACCATCTTGAACGTCCTGTTGAGCAGGGCTTGGGTTTTGAAGATTCTTCAACATATCTTCGAGCAATGCCTTTTGCTGCTCAGGTGATAGCTTTTTATCTTCTTTACTCAATTCATTATTTAAAAACGATGCTTTACCGATCGTTGCAAGCGTTCCGCCGCCCACTGCAGCTTCCGCCGCGACATAAGCGATCGCACTCGCCTTACCTGCGGCCTGGTCACCGATCATCTGATCAGCCGCCGCAACAGGATCCACTCCCATCGCTTTAGCACTCTCAGCAAACTGTGTAAGTGCTTCAGCTTTCGCTTGCTTAAAGTCTGCTTTAAACTGGCCGATTTTCTCTTGCGTCTCGGCTTGCGCGCCAACAGTCTTCTCGGCGACCTGCTGACCATCTGTAATTTTCTTCGTTGGGTCACGCTTTAATGACTGCGTATCGACTTTCGGCGCATCATATTTGCGATCCGGATACATCGTCTGCATCAAGGACTCAGTGCGCGTATTTCCTTCAATCAAAGATTGCGTGAATGTCTGCTGATTTTCAAAACCTGTAATCGGATCAGGAATGGCGGTCATCGAACGCGCTTGATAATCACCGCTATAGAAGTTCTCACTTGGTGTTAAATCACTATATGAAAAAGAATTCGTAATATCGCGGGAATGCGCACCGGGAGCCCGGCGAAGAATTTCATCTCCACCCATAAGTCCGCTGTAAAACGGTGTCTGTGCTAGTGCTGCTGTCGCCGCCATAAATAAAGCTCACCTTTATTTTCTGCCGTTTTTAGACACAAAATACTTCTAAAAACTTATAATTATTCTAAGTATATCCCAAAATACACGTTAATTACAAACAAATTTAGGCTTCAGAACAGGAAGAAGATGCTTATTTTCATCGTCCTTGTCCAAATAATGCCGCGCCGTTGCCAAATTATGGCTCTCCACTTCGGCTAAAGCATGCTCCTGATTACGGAGCGCGCGCATCTCGGGCTGGTCTTCCCCGTAAGGGTGCGCCGCCAGTAAAGCCTTTAAACCGCCTGTTCCCATTTGCCGCCAATTAATGTCAATCCGCGGGCCGCCGACAATACTGTTTGCATTCTGCGCGCGATGCTCAAGACCGCGAATCATATCCTCTAACAGAGCTTCCTGCTCTTTAGGCGTTAATCTTTTTCGGCTTTTTGAAATTTCGCTACCGATAAATACCGCCTTACCAACCGTTGCCATCGTACCGCCGCCAATCATCATTTCCGCGGCAATAAACCCGAGCGCAGCCGCTTTCCCGGGCGCCTCTTGGCCAATCATCTGGTTCGCCGCAGCCTTAGGGTCAATATCCATCGCCTGTGCACTTTCACAAAACTGGGTCAAAACTTGGCGTTTCGCATCCTTCCAATCCGCCTGAAATTGCGCGATCTTCTCTTTCGTCTGCGCTTGCGCCCCTGCCAGAGACTGCGCAACCTGCGGGCCGTCCGTCACCGTTTGCGCCGCCGCGCCGCGCTGCATCGCATGGGAATTCACCGTATTCGTATTATATTTGCGATTCGTCTGGGTTGTCTGCATCACAGTTTTCTTCGCTGGCGCAGAAGAGGCAGGCTCCTCCTGCCCCATATTCATAATATCTTTCGGCTTGTCCTCGCTCGTCCGCGCTTCACGACTTCGGCGCAAAAGCTCTTTCGATGAAGAAAGATCCTTGTATAAAGGCCCATCCGTGTGTCGTTTATCCGACATAAAAATCCCTCACAAAAAACATCTATATCTAAAATAATACGGCACAACCGCCAAACAACACAAATAAAATCAACCCGATAGCGAAACACGCCGATAACTGAGCGCCTCGGCAATATGCGCCTTCCCAAGCTGTTCCGCCCCGCCATCCAAATCCGCAATCGTGCGCGCCACCTTCAAAATGCGGTAATATCCGCGCGCCGACATGCGGCTTTGCTCCATCGCCTTATTGAGCAAAGCCTTGGTGTCATCATCCATCACCGTGACTTTTTCCAAAACATCACTCTGCGCAGATGCATTAATCGGCAAAGTGCCCTTCAATCCCAGAGCCTGATACCGTTCCTGCTGAATATCACGCGCCTCCTGCACCCGAGCCGCCACAGCCGAAGATGACTCCCCCGCCGCTACATTTTGCAAATCGGAAATCTGCACGGCGGGCACATCGACATGCATATCAATCCTGTCCATCATCGGGCCTGAGATTTTAGATTGATAATCCGCCCCGCATCGCGGCGCCTTGGTACATTCCATATCCACATCGCCCAAATATCCGCATCGACACGGGTTCATCGCCGCAATCAACTGAAACCGCGCAGGATATCGAATATGCGCATTCGCCCGCGCCACCAACGCATCGCCTGTTTCTAATGGCTGGCGCAGCGCTTCTAAAGTAGATCGTGAGAATTCAGGAAACTCATCCAAAAACAAAACCCCGTGATGCGCCAAGGAAATCTCCCCCGGCTTAACCTTATGCCCGCCACCGATCAGCGCGGGTTGAGACGCCGAATGATGCGGGCTGCGAAACGGGCGATCTTGCACCAAGCCGCCATCAGGCAACACCCCCGCAATCGAATGAATCATCGACAGCTCAAGTGCTTCTTTCGGCGATAGCTTCGGCAATATCCCAGGCAAACAACTGGCGAGCATCGATTTTCCCGACCCCGGCGGCCCGATCATCAGCAAATTATGACCACCCGCCGCGGCAATCTCGAGCGCGCGCTTGGCTGTCTCCTGCCCCTTCACATGCGCCAGATCAGGCACGCGCACATCATTATCATTGGCCAAAACCGCCTCAGGCTGGCTCAACACTTGGCTACCTTTAATATGATTGATCAACTGGAGCAAATCCGACGGCGCTAAGATAGACACCTCCCCCGCCCACGCAGCCTCTCCGCCACACGCTTTTGGGCAAATCAAACTCCGCGCCGCCTCGCCTGCATGAATAGCGGCAGGAAGAACGCCCGACACCGCGCGAATGCTCGCGTCTAAGGACAGCTCCCCCAGCACGACATACTCTTCCAATTCCTCCTTCGGCAAAACGCCCATAGCGCCAAGAACCCCCAACGCAATCGGCAGGTCAAAATGGCTCCCCTCTTTCGATAAATCCGCAGGCGCCATATTCACCGTCAATCGCTTCGGCGGCAAAGACAGCCCCAGCGCATGCAACGCCGCGCGCACCCGCTCCTTACTCTCCGCCACCGCCTTATCAGGCAAGCCGACAATATTAAACGCGGGCAACCCATTGCTCAGCTGCACCTGCACATCCACAGGCTTCACCTCCACCCCGTGAAACGCCACCGTATTAATCCGCGCAACCATCAAAATCCTCTTTCAAAAATAATTTGTAAAACACAAAAGATGAAAACATCGGTGCTATAAGAAATAATAAATGTTCCGGGTTTGGAATATTTATCAAAATACGTTCAAACCACGTAAATTGCTCATAATATGAATTCAGAGGCGAAAACGTGAGCATACCAATAGCCACAAGCCAAACAGAAAAAGGCGCAACCAAACACCATATTTTCAGATGCTTAGTTATACTTTTCTGAAAAGTAACAGCTACAAATATCGCAACTATAATCAGCGGCATAATCATAGGAAATATAAAAATCATTAAGAAAGGAGACGTGAGCGTACTCCATACAATAAACCACAGTTCAAAATTCGCTGTACGACCTTCCCAGAAACCTAAAAAAACCGTAAACAAAGGAAATAAAAGACACCCAAAAAAAGCGCCTGCAAACGCAGAAATCATGGTATTTCTCAACATCAAAATCCAAAGCGGTTCGCTGGATGTTTTTTTATATTTTTCCATCACCGCCCCTTCGAACGCCACTGTTCTAACTTTTTCAGCCACGCTCTTTTCTTTTTTTCCCAAAACGACATACCCCAAGTGAAATCACCCTCCGTCAACTCAGGATAGTAATTGTCAAAAATCTTCAATTCATCAGGCTCAGTAATAATTTGCTTTAACTGCGCCATTCGATCTTTACCAAACGCCACGATCTCTAACCACTCTGGGTCTGCAAGAATGCCTTCTCTATCATCATAATCGTTGTTAGGTGGCGCATATGCCCACAATCTTTTATGAAATTCTTTTATAATCTCATATTCTTCCGACGTGTAATAACCACATTCAACCATTTCTTCATAATTATCGTGCCAAGTTTCAATACTGTAGCATTCAAAAATTTCAGAATAACTGTAGAAGGGATTACGAATTTCTTTATTAAGCAAATACTGTTTCTGAAATTCTAAATCAGAAAAAATCAATAAACTTGAAAGCCACTGACTTCTCACATTTTTGATAGTTTCGGGATCGTAAACTGAATCATCGTACTTTCTTTTGATCATCCCATCACCGCCCCTTCGCGCGCCATGCGATGTTATACAAATCAAAGCGGCGGTCTTTTAAATTCTGCACGCTGCCCGTCTGCCTGCTGGTCAGCAAAGGCTCATATTGCAAATCGGCAAAGGCAATCGTCTCCGTATTCGCCGTACAAATCGCCGCAATCCCGTCGCGCGCAAACGGAAAATCACACGGCGTCAAAATACAGCTCTCCGCATAGTTAATATCCATATTCTCCACATCAGGAATATTCCCCACCGTGCCCGCCATCACGACATAGCACTGATTTTGCACCGCAATCGCCTGCGAGCAATAGCGCACCCGCAAATACCCCTGCCGCTCATCCGTGCAAAATGGCACGAAAATCAGCAACGCGCCCTGATCCACGAGATGCCGCGCCGTTTCAGGAAATTCGGAATCATAACAAATCAGCACCCCAATCGGCCCGCAATCGGTCTGAATCGTCTCTAATTTATCGCCGCCCTGAATATTCCACCAGAACCGCTCATTCGGCGTCGGGTGCAGCTTTTCCTGCGCATAGGTCGCCCCGTCACGCAAGAAAACATATGAAATATTATGAATATCCCCATCAGGCATTTTCGTCGGATGCGACCCGCCGATAATATTAATATTATATGACATCGCCATGCCCTGCATAAATTTGATGTAGCGATCCGTATAATGCGTCAGATGATCAATCGCCTCCTCAGGCCGCATCTTTTTATCGGTCGCCGATAACAGCGCCAGCGTGATAAGCTCGGGGAAAACAACAAAGTCCGCCTTATAATCAGAGGCAATATCAATGAAATATTCCAATTGCGCTTCAAACTGCGTCTCGTCTTGCACTTTACGCATTTGAAATTGCACCGTCGCCACCCGCACAGATTTCGGCAAATCTTGCCGTTCTTTAATCGCCCGCGCCACGGGCTCCGCTTCCAACGGATTGCGCCAAATCATATGCACCGCATAGCCCGCCGAATCACGATCTGAACGGATGTAATTCTTCAAGATCCCCAGCGGCTCAAAATCATTGGAGAGCTGAAAAAACAAAACAGGATCTCGAATTTTGCGTGCCTGCACCAACTCTAAATATTCCTCAGGCCCGCCTAATTTATCCTGACGCTTTGCATAGCCCGGCATCCGCCCGCCAAAAACAATCCCTTTTAAATTCAGCTCTTCACACAAAGCGCGCCTTTGCTCATAAAGCCGCCGCCCGATGCGCTTGCCGCGATGATCGGGGTCAACACACACCTCCATGCCATACAGATAATCCCCGTCAGGATCGTGCCGCGACGCATACCCCCCGCCTGTAATCTCCGACCATGTGTGCGGCTTTAAACATATATCTCCGCCAATGATAAAGGTTACACAATGCCCGACAATCTGCCCCTCATATTCGACAACGAATTGTCCTTCAGGAAAATTGCTGATGTGTCCGCGTAACATCGCCAAACTAAACGCATCATCGGGATACACTTTCATACTCAAATCATAGAGCGCTTGAATATCACTAACCAATGCTTGGCGCACGATGATCTTTGCTTTTTTTGTCGTCGTGTTTGTCGTTTTGAGTGCCGTTTTTTTCTGAGAGTTTTTGGCCATAGAATGCCTAAAATCCTGTATTACATTTTGAATGCACCGACCTTATCACACTTCAGAAAAAACAAAACGCGCTAAATTTGCCACCCGCTGTTAACCATTTCTTCACATCCACCCTTTAAGAGGAAAGAAGAACAAAGAAGGAGGCCGTGATGGCACAAAGCAATCAGACCCGCGCGAGCATCAAAAACAAACTTCAAACGCCTTTGGTGGTGCGCGATCTTTTGGAACAAAATTATGATCTGGGTATTGAGCCGGACATCATCTACGCCATGCACGAAACCCTAAGCAAGCAAAGCGCGGAAAACGCCCTCCTCAGCGCGGCCTTCATCATCAAAGAAATCGCGGCTTTTGAAACCATCGCAACCAATGATTTGACGTTCCTGCATTTGGAATGTGACCGCATCATCGAACGCTATTGCGCCCGCGAAGATTTGGCCGAAGACAACCCTGAACTCTGGAACGACTCGCAGGCCGATATGATGGACGAAATCGCCGAAGATATTGAAGGGTTTCTTGATCTTACTGCCCTGTGTCAGCTTTCCTTCGAAGTCACAGTGCCCCACATCTCTAAAATTCTCGATATCCTCAGCGCGCAACTGCAATCTAACCTGCTGATTGTCGATGAAGTCACGCAAGCCTTGGCAGAGCAGCCGCAACATCAGGAAAGCGCGCAAATCCCGTTCGCCGACAATGTCATCATGTTCCCTGTAAACCGCTAGGCCCTAAGGTTAAACCACCATGCGCCCGACGGGCTTCCCACCAAGAAGATGAATGTGGAAATGCGGCACTTCCTGCCCGCCATCTTTGCCCGTATTGGCAATCGAGCGAAACCCTTTTTCGGCCAAATCATTTTCATGCGCAATTTTTGACACTGCTGCGAAAAACCCTTTTATCTCGTCCGCCGAAGCATTCGCCCCGAAATCATCAATTGAGATATATGCACCCTTCGGAATCACCAAAATATGAACGGGCGCTTGCGGTGCGATATCCTTAAACGCCAAAACATAATCATCCTCATAAACCTTATCGCAAGGAATCTCTCCACGCAGAATTTTCGCAAAAATATTATTCTCATCATAATCAGCCATCATAAAATCCTTTGAAATTTATCGTCTCTATCTGTATAAACCGCATCAGATTACACACTGAACGAACGGTTAAGTAAAGCCATGATACTGACAATGCTGAAATCAAAATTGCACCGCGCCACCGTAACGCAGGCCGACCTGCACTATGAAGGCTCAATCACGATTGATATGGATTTAATCGAGCAAGGCAATTTTCTGCTGAATGAACAAGTCGATGTGCTGAACATAACCAACGGCAACCGCCTGACAACATACGTGATCGAAGGCGAGCGCGGCTCCGGCGTTATCGGCATAAACGGCGCGGCGGCGCATCTGGTGAATACGGGCGATCTGGTCATCATCTGCGCCTACGCCCAAATGGATGAAGCCGAGGCCAAGGCCCACACTCCTACCGTTCTGCTTTTAGACGAAAAAAATCAGGTTAAAGGCAAGTCAAAGTAAGGCTATTCGTAACTGCGTGGTAACGGCACACTATCGCGCTGTTGGTGATAATGTCTCCACGCATGATCAGGATCTAAAAACAAAGGCGGAAAACGGTGATTTAAATCTTGGTCGAGCCAATTCTGCATCTCTTGCATCTGCTGCGCCTGAGCGCGGTTTTGTATCAACGTATCAAATGCATCTTCCGAAATTTCCAAAACGCGGCTTTCCCGATCTTTAGAGCTATCCCCACCAACATAGGAAAAAATAACGCGCTCCCCGTCCTTTTCAACCAAAGCGGTGAGCGAAAACCCCGCATCGCAGGTAAAGCCCGTCTTCCCGCTGACCGCATCATAGGGAACCTCATCATTATGAAGCAGCGTATTCGTATTGCGCAAAGTCCTGCGCCGCACTCGCGCCTCGTCCGTGCCGAGCAACGTAATCAAGTCAGGCTGCGTGTCAGCAATATATTTGAGCAATTTCGCCATATCAGAGGTGGTCGAGCCGTTCCGCTTAGAATTCACAACCGCACGCGGCAAACCGCTGGCATTGTAAAAAGTCGTACTATCCATGCCGATCTCACGCGCCTTTTCATTCATCATCGACACAAATTCATATTCCGTGTTCCCTGCATCTTGCGCCTTGGCAACATTCTCACCGATTGTAATGGATAAATCATTGTAGGAACGAATCGCCGCGCCCTTTAATGCATCACCGAACTTGATCGCCCCACTCCACCCGCTCGATCGCTGCACGCGCCTGTTTTTATTGATGTAAATATTATCATCTTCGGCAATCTTGCCATCATCCATCGCCTCATAAGCCAGCAAAAGCGTCATCAACTTCGTCATCGAGGCAGGCTGTATCCGCTCCTGAGAATCCTGATCAAGCAGGATTTCACCGCTATTTGCATCAATGGCAACATAGGCCTCGCGTTCAGGCACACATTGCGCCTGCGCTTCCTGCGTCATGAAAAGCCCCGTAGCCGCAATCGCAGCGGTAACCCCCATAAAATTCCGGCGCACACCCGCAAGAAGGTTTTCTGCACTGCTGCGCAAACCGCTTTGTTCAGGAAAATTTCGGGTTAAAATATTATCCATAACACTAAAATGCGGTAATCTGCGAAAAGAATCAATATTTATCCGCGCGTAAGAATCAAAGAGCTGTTGTAATTTTTTGAACATCTGCAACGAATAACCTATTGCGTGAGTAATTTTTTGTAATTCACGCGCAATGCTTGACGAATCGCAAACCCGCGTCATAGTGGAGTCATTGCGTTTCAGAACGAAAGGAAAATGAGTATGTCTGTTCAGGCTGTAGATGATAGTAATTTCGAAAACGAGGTCGTAAATTCCGACACGCCCGTCCTTGTGGACTTTTGGGCGACATGGTGTGGCCCGTGTAAAACATTAATGCCCGTGGTCGAAGAGGTCGCCGGTGAAATGGAAGGTAAAGTCAAGATCGTTAAAATGAACATCGAAGACGCGCCCGAAACACCAACAAAATACGGATTACGCGGCGTTCCCACATTAATGCTGTTTAAGGGCGGCAAGGTCATCGACACACGCGTCGGCGGTATGCCAAAGGCCCAGCTATCTGAATGGTTGTCTGAAAAAGTCTCTTAAGGGCAACAATCAACAAAAAACGAGGCCCTGCTTATGATTTAATCAGCAGGGCTTTTTTATTCCATATTCAAAATCATAAGATGCGGCCCGTCAGTCCAAAGCAAGGCACAAACAATATCGCGCCCGGGATAAATCTGTTCAATCGAATCTCGATACGCACGCATCTGGTTCATATAAAGCGCAGGCACATCCTCGAGCCTTTGAGGCGGCGGCCTGTTGGTTTTATAATCAATAATCCAAACCTTATCATCCTCAACCAACATGCGGTCAATCTGCCCGCTCACGATTCTGTTGTCATTCATAAGGCCGGTAATCGGAACCTCGGGCATCGAGCCGGCCTTAAAAAACGGTGCGTAGTCAGGATGGCGCAAAATCTCCAAAACCTCTTGAATAATGTTCTGTTGCACACCATCAGAAAAATGAGACGCTTGTTTTTGCACATATCGAAGCGCAGCATTTTCTCGTTTTTCGTCGTCAAAATCAGGGAGGAACTGCAGCAATTTATGTGTGACATTACCACGCAAGAAGCGCCCTTCATCTTGGCTCTTGAGTGGAGAAAGCGCGGGAACCATGTCATCAATCGACGGACGCGACGGAATAAGTGGGCGTGGCGGTGTCGGCTCCTCAGGAGCGATCTTATAAGCCCAATCAGGAATATCAGTTAAAGCTTCAACGGCCTCAATCTGATCTTTTAACTTATCAGCATCCGCGTTTTGCGCATTTGCAACACGCAAGCACTCATGCCCATCATCATCCGTGAAAGTTTTGCACTCCGAAAGCCCCTGCATCGCACGCTCAACGTAAAAATACCAAGACTCATCGGACGGCGTATCTGCACTGGCATACCCGCCAATATATAAACGATCAGCCGCCCGCGTCATCGCAACATAAAGCAGCCTGTAATATTCCTGCTGATCCAAATCTTTAATCTGCGTCTTAACATCTCGAAATGCATTTGGCTCGTCTTCTGTTCGCTGCGCATAAATCGGCATGTCAAGTCCGCTTTGATGCGGCCATAACAGTTTAGAAGATTTTCGCCCCCTATTACTCTGTATGGTATCAGGCATAATCACAATCGGCGCCTGCAAGCCCTTCGAACCATGCACAGTCATAATGCGCACTTCGCCCGCACCATCATCCATCTCACGTTTTAGCTCAATAGATTGATTTTCATACACATCAATAAAATGCTGCATCTTATCAATGTCGTCATACCTGAAATTTAACGCAACATTTAAAAATTCTTCAATCGGGTCGAGCGCATCATCGCCCAATCGTTTACGAACCGCGCGAAAACCAGACTGATCATCGGCTGGACACGGCGTATTAAGAATAAAAGAGAAGAATTCATAAATGCCGAAATCCTGAACATGCTTAATCAGCTCTTCCAAATAGGAAACGACCGCCTGCCTAAAATCAGAGTCTAAATGTCGAACAAAATCACTTTGTTCAGCCTCTTCAATTTGATCCAAACGCGATCTGTCATAGCTTCTTAATTCATCCCACAAACTACCCGATCGGTTGTAGGAGAGCGCGAACAAATCCTCTTCTGTAAAACCGATAAACGGCGATTTCAAAATCGCCGCCAAGGTCAAATCATCCGAACTGTGAAGGCAAAAACGAGCCAAAGCGACTAGGTCCTGAACCGCCAATTGCTGACCCAACTCCATACGATCTGCACCACTCACGGGAATATTATGTTGTTTTAGCGCACGCACCATCTGATCAACAAACGCCGAGCGCGAACGCACGAGAATCATGATGTCCCCCGCTTCAATCGGGCGCTGCGCACTTTCCAGAATTTCTTTCCGATCCATCCAGTTTCGTATATTACGCGCGATATATTGCGCCAATTGCGATGACCCGCTGACTTGGTCAACCTCTTCAATCGGCAGAGTCCAAAAATCTTGCGCCTTCTTTTTCTCACTTTGAAAAAGGGGCCATAATTCAACGCATCCCGCCTGCCCTTCGCGATAGCTGACATGCCGAACATCCTCACCACCGACAGACAGGCGCAACCGCTCATCCGCAAAAGTCGCATCAACAACATCGAGCACGCTTTTGGTGGAACGAAACGAAATATCCAACGAAACATTTTCATATACCTGCCCCGCATTTTTAATCTTTGTCTCAAAATGCTTTTGCATGGATTGAAATTCTTCAGGCGCAGCGCGCTGAAAGCTGTAGATAGATTGCTTCAAATCTCCAACCGTAAAAGAGGTTCGGTTAAACTCTTCATATGCGCCCTGTCCGTCAAAAAACTCTGCAACAATCGCCTCGATAACCCGCCACTGCTCAGGGTTTGTGTCCTGCGCTTCATCGACTAGAATATGGTCAATACGCTGATCCAGCTTATACATAACCCAGGACGGAGCCGCACTCCGCTTCTCATCTTCCAGACTTGAAAAACCCGCGCTTTCCCCTTTCAACAAAGCATAAGTGCGCATAATCGAATCATCAAAATCCACCGCCCCAACGGCCTCTTTTGCTGCACTATAACGCGTAATAACCTCAAGCCCGATCATCAAAACATCACGGGTCGCCTGCGCACTACGAACACGCTTTGCCCGATCCAAAACATCATAAACACGTTCGGCTTCACGGCGCATCGTCTCTTCAATATTCGGGTCAATCTTGACCGCCTTCTTACTAGGCTTTGGAAAACCCGCCTGACTACTAATTTCGCCATCACCGCGCAAGAATAACCTGGCATAATCAGTAAAACTTTGACCACGGCCTTTATAGTCTTGATTAACCCAAGCCAGGATAGATGGCGCATTTTCTGCCGCTCTCTTTCCACCACCCCCAATAAACGCCTCAGCCGCTCGCCTTAAATCATCCTCTTCAGACTGAGAGAGCACACAAGCCGCAGCATAAATGTCATCAACCTTCTGATAAGGCGCAATTTTGTAAAAATCACAAACCTTCAAATAAAGGGCATCTAACGAGCCTGCATGTTTCAACAAGGACGCAAGCTGATAACGCTCACTCACAATCTTTTTAATCAGAAATTCAAAACTCTTCTCATCCACATCCTGCACAACACGCTGCAAAGCCTGCGACAAATCAGACCCCGCATGCTCATCATCCTGCGCGAGTGAGAGAACATCGCCTATCGCCCTTACAAGCAATGCATCACTTTGAACTTCATCAATATTGTCAAAATAAGGCGGCAAACCCGCCTCCAACGGAAAACGCCCCAAAATCGACTGACAAAAAGAGTGAATGGTCATGATATTCAGGCCATTCTGCTCATCAATGACATCGGCAAACAAACGCTGCGCTGATTTTAACTGCGCATCACTTGGCGCATAGCCGAGCAATTTATGCTCTAAACTGTGCCGCAATGTCGCTTCATCCATAACGGCCCACTCACCAAGAATTTCTTGTACGCGATGCGCCATCTCACTCGCGGCAGCCTTGGTAAAGGTCAGACACAAAATACGCCCCGGCGCACTGCCCGGCCGCCCGTCTTCCCTCGGCAACAACAGGCGCAAAACACGATCCGTCAAAACCTTCGTCTTTCCTGTGCCCGCCGATGCACCAACCCAAATTGAGTGTTCAGGCCGTGACGCAATACGCTGCGGCACATTCGGGTCAGGCTTACCGTTTTTGTTGATTAAATTCAGGGCTTCGCTCATCTTATGCATCTCCCCCGTTCGCATCGTCTAAAACCGCCCACTCCTTCAGGCGCGAGACATGCTCATAATCGTCATAGCGCGGCGCATTGCTTAAATCAGGCACGGCATAAAACGGCACATCCGCGCGGCGAAACGTGCGAATCAACTCGACCACCGCATCACGAACAATCTCAACAACCGCATCAATATCGCGATCAAGCGAGATTTCCTGCCCCGCTTGCCTTCCGCCTGTCATTTTCCAATAGCCTAAATATTGCGTAGAACCTGCGTTCAAACCAGAAAATCCGCCCTCATCCAGCATCATCGCCTCCAATGGCAATTGCGGATATTCACCCTTCTTGAACTTACTCTCAGAAAACGTGCCCGCACTCTTATAATCAATCAAAGCGTACCCAGCGCCATGCTCCGAACTAATCAAATCAATGCGATCAGCCCGACCGTTAATTTCAAACCCTTCTCCATCCACATCTAAAATCATACGCCCCGAAACCTCGGCCTTTTGAAAAGTTCCGCGCGTGCGCCATTCCCGCTCATGCTGCGCAAACCAAGCCGCAACATTTTGCAACCGCGGCAACCAATAAGCGGGAACCATCTCCTCACTCAACATCTCCGCAACAGTCTCCTGCGATAAACGCATCACAATGCTTTCAACATCATCAGGCAAGTCACGCGGATATGCTGCAACAAACTTATCCATCACATCATGCAGCAACAGGCCGAATTGTGCGGCTCCGACCTCTGACCGAAGCGGCTCAATCGCCCGTAACTTCAAAATATAATACATATACAGCGCATAAGGGTTTTCCATCCATGTCGTAAACTTGGTCACTGAAGCGCGTTTCAAACGAACAGACGTTGGCGGCAACGGCGCTGGCCTTTTATAAGGCGTAACATCAGCCGTTTTATCCAAAGCCTGCGCCCATGCGCGATAAGGCCGCTTTGATAAAACATGCAGCCCCTGCCCGCGCGCCTGTAAAACCGTATGCAACCGCATAAGCCACGAAGAGATAACCGTCGGGCTGGAATCAACCTTTTCCGAACGGGTCATGATGACACGCTCAGCGCAAAATCCCTGAACAAAGTCATGCGCCGCCAACCCGACCTTCTGCGCAGTTGCGGGCAAACCAAAGGCCGAGCGCATGGGGCGCGACATCCACGGATCATGCCCCTGATCCGATGGCCACACACCGTCATTCAAACCGCCCAAAATCAAAACATCCGCATGGCTCAACCGTGCCTCCAACTGCCCCAAAATCAACACACGCGGATGCACACCATAAGCCGAGCGCACATTCACATCACGCATTAATCGGGTGAGCAAAGCCAAACAATCAGAAGACCCTTGAATAGTGATCAAATCCGCCTGCTCAATCAAATCGGTAAAAAACTGCGCGCCCGCTTCCCCTGCATCGCCACGCCATAATATCTCTTCACCGCTCCTATGAATATCTTCCGCCGTTTGACGCGCGGCAAAAAGCTCTAAACTCTGCAACAAACCGCGCAAAACAGATCCGAAATCTCGCGCCTCAGCACCGACAGCCTGCAAAGGCGCAAAACAAGTGATAACCTTATCAACAAAAATGCGCAGGAAATCTGGAAGATCAGAAGCATCGACGTAAGATTTCACATGCGCTAAGTCTCTGAAAATCGGTTTATCACGAACCCGAAACACATCACGTTCCAAGGCATTAACAGCGTGCTGATATTCCAAATGACCATAGCCCATACGGCAGAACGGGTGCTTTAAAAAAGATAACAAAGCAACCACATCAAAAGGCTTCTGCGCCGCCTTTAAACATAGAAGACAAAACACACCCAAACGACTCTGATCAAAAGACAAGCCCGCCGAATCATCCGCAACAACGCCCCATCGGCGGCATAAAGCACTCACACGCCGCGCGAGCTTGCGGTCAGGCGTAACCAGAGCAACAACATCCTTCTGCCGCTCCGTATCGTCTAAAACCTCGCGCATAATAAGCGCAATGACCGCGGCTTCTTCCTCCTGCCCGCTACAGGCGTAATATTCCAAACCGTCCAAATCGTCTACATTATCTGGCTTTTCAGCATCACGCCATAGGTGCGTAAAAGCGGCAGGCAACATCATCTGGCGTGCTAAACCCTCACGCGTTCCCTCAGCGGAACCGATAACGCCGACCTCTTCCGGTTCTAATTCCATCTTGCGCAACAACGACTTGAAAAAATACTGCGGATGGTGGTCTTCAACCTTTTCCCAGATTTCAGCAGATAACCCTGTATCAAGTCCCGGCAGAATAACGCGCCCGTTCGGCATACGCGCAACACTGCATAAAACATCAGCGACCGCAGGAATAGAACCAATCGTACCCGCCGCAATCAGAGGGTAATCAGGACGCGCATAGTCAAGATATGATGTGTAAAAGCGCAGCAATTTATTGCGCCGATCCGCGGCATCAATCAGCCCTTCTTCTTCTAAAATTGCGGGCCACACCTCGCTGACAATTTTCAAAAACTCGAGCGTGATCCCCCAATGCTGCGCAAAGTCCTCAGGAACAAGAGCACTTAAATTGTCAAAAGACACCCCCTCAACCACCACCTGATCCATAAGCTCGCCTAAAGCTTTCGCCAAAACCAAAGCGCGATCAGCATTATACGCAAAATCAGGCATTTTCTGTATCAAACGCGACAACAGCAACTGCCGCCTGAGCGGTGTAATCGCAGGCGGTATATCAGACATATCCTCAGACGCACCCAACATCTGCAAAGAAAGATCATCCCCATCAACGTCACCGATCGGGCGCATCTGCGGCAGCAACAAAGGCGCACCCTCATTCAAATCCAGAAAAGTGTCACGCAATATGCGACACGCCCGCCGCGTCGGTAATAATATACGATAAGACGTCAGGCGCTCTGCGTCTCCTTGCGTTTCCTCCAACAAAAAACGCGCCAGCGTCTTAGAAAACGGAACGCCCGCAGGAATGGTGAAAACGCGGCTGCCAATATCATCAACCATTACGATACATCTCGCGCCTTAAAATACGAATCGACACGATTTAAATCGTCGGGCGTGCTGATGTGGTGCCATGCACCATCATGCTCCAGCGCGTGCAACCTGCCTGCCTCTTCGGCCTTGTCCATAATCGGCAAAAACGAAAATGGCTTGGCCTCATACCCCGCGTAAATACGTGGATGGTTCAAACGGATATTCGCCCACATATGCGTGCCCGATTTATCCTGAGAACGTTTAACATGCGTCTCATCCGTAAAAACATAGTCGCCAACACCTTTGGTTAAAACCATATCCTTGATCGGCTCCATCAGGGTGAGAATATCCATCTGACGACCATCCCAATGCTGCGCTAATCTTAGTAACGCAGGCACATCGCCCTCTTCCCACAAATTGTCCCCTGCAATCACATAAAAAGGCTCATCCTGAAAATAAGGCAGCGCGTTGACAATACCGCCGCCCGTATCAAGAATTTCATCTTCTTCAATCACATGAATCGTCATCTCCTTATGCTGCGCACAATACGCATCCATATGGGTCCGCAAAACATCCGCCAGATAATGCGCATTCACCACGACCTCTAAAACGCGCGCAGCCCTTAAAAGATCGAGCGTTCGATAGATTAGGCTCTGCCCGGCGACTTCCACCATCGGCTTTGGCACATGCTCCGTGTAAGGCCGCAACCGCGTTCCAAAACCCGCCGCAAGAATAAAAGCCCTTTTGGGAATAAAATCAAAATTACTCATTGTCACTCACCTTTATAATGCGCTGGTTCTCAGCATCTTGTTCAATCTGAACATCAATAGCATTCTCAGGAATCAAAGCGCCAAGCCGTTCCGGCCACTCTACCAAAACGATGCCCTCATTCAGCGCGTCATCCCACCCCAATTCGTAAATCTCTTCCGGGTCTTCCAAACGATACAGATCAAAATGATAGACAACGCCACCATTCGCAAGGTCATAATGCTGCACAAGTGTAAAGGTCGGGCTTGGAACATCCATCGCATCATCACCGCACAATTGACGCACAACGGCGCGGCAAAAAACGCTCTTCCCCATGCCTAAATCACCGGACAACAAAACAACATCACCCTGAACAAGCTGCTCTGAAAATTCACGCGCAAAACGAATCGTTTCGCCCTCTGATGTGCTAATAATGGTTTGATTTAAATTGCGCATAACACTGTTATAAAGAACATCGCACGTGGTGAAAAGCGCAACGCAATGCTAAAATCAAAAAATGAAACATTTACTGCAAACATGCGCGATCCTCTGCGGACTTTGCATGCCCGTACAGGCCATCGCACAGGAAATAACAACCAGCCCGATCTGCTTTATTCTGCGCAATGACGCGCCCTATAAGGTTTATGGCGAACTTTCGACAAACTATTTCACAAATGAAGGGGGGCAACGCCGCCGCCACACAGGCTCGTTCCGCCTCGAAGCCGCAGGCAGCACACATCCTGAAAAAGGATACCCGAATGACCGCGCTGAATTTTGCTCCTCGGGTCCTTTTTATGACGGCAGACAACTGGAATTAACCATTAAAGCACTGTTTCCTATATTTTCCTGCAAAACCAATATCGAACAAGGCGAAGTCTTAATCAAAGGCATCCGCTATGAGGACGGCTCCAGTAAAACCTGGGCGGAATGTTATTAAACTACTTTTTAGCGGGCTGAGATGAACCACGTGGGAAAGCAATCGTAACGGTCGTCCCCATACCAGGCTGAGAATGTAATTCTAACGCCCCACCATGCAAATTGACAATATTACGCACCAAAGCTAAGCCTAACCCCGCACCGCGCTCAGGCACATCAGAGCTCTCCGTCCGCTCAAACGGTTGGAATACGCGCTGCTGATCCTCCTCCGCAATCCCCGCGCCATTATCAGAAACGCTCAGCAACACATCATCGCCGCGCCTTTTAGCCTCTAACGTAATTTTGCCGCCCTCTTGCGTATGCGCCACCGAATTACGCACCAAATTCACAAGAGCCTGACGCACACGTGACCCGTCTATATCGGCCTTACCGATATTCGCAGGACATTTAAGGCTTACCTCGATATGGTCTTTGCGCGCCCAATCCTCGACCAAATCCAGAACACTCTCCATCAGCTCTTTGATCGAAACAGGCTCAATATCCAAATCCATCTGCCCTGCTTCAATCGTGGAAAGATCCAAGATATTATTGATCAACGTCAACAGCCGCTCACTCGCGCCTTGAATATCGCCTGTATATTCCTTTTGCTTCTCATTTAATGGGCCAAACAATTCATGCGTCAGCATCTCATTGAACCCCATAATGGCATTCAACGGCGTGCGCAGTTGATATGACACATTCGCCAAAAAGTCCAACTTCAGCTTCTCCGCTGTTTCAAGCGCATCGTTCTTTTCTCGCAGCGCATTTTCTACACGCACAGTATCGGTAACATCCGTATAGGTAATCATAACCCCACCATCAGGTAGCGGCACGGTCGAATAATCAATTAAGGTTTCATCCGCTCTTTCGAAACGCCCCTCATTCGCCTGCCTGTCCAAAGCCAGAGAAATCATCTGCTCATGAATTTGAATCCAGTCCGTATCGTTAAAATAAGATGACACCTTATTGACCACGCGCGTGATATGCGGCTCGCCCTCAAGCGTTTCGGGGTTGAACCCCCAAAGACCCGCAAACGCAGGATTCCAGAGTTTCAGCCGGCCATCCCCGCCATAAACGACAACCCCCTCTTCCAGATTGTCCAACGTCTCTTTCTGAACGGCAACCAGAGTGTTGTAGGAGGACTCAAGCGCTAGTCGGCTCGTCACATCCTCAAATGTCATCATTAAGCCGCCCATCTTGCGCGCCACCACCAGCATCCGCAGCGCACTGCCATCAGGCAAATGCAACATGTCATCACGCGGCTCAATCAAATCGGTAAACATGCTCAGCCAGCTTTTCTTATAGCTTTTAAAATCAGCTTGCTCGGGAAGACGGCGCGTCTCCCGCAACTTCTCCATCACATCGCCCAGCTTCGGCTTCGTGTTCAGCCACCCATCTTCCAAATTCCACAATTGCGCAAAGGCCGAGTTATAAAAAGACAAGCTATGATCCGCATCGTAAATCGCAATGGCAGAGCGCAAATGCTCCAAAAGCGATCGATTCGCCTCCAGATGATTGCGCAACTCATCCCCCGCTTCTTCTTGGCTTGTGATGTCCTCCGCTATCCCGACTGTAAACGCATCCTGCTCAACTGACCTTTCACTGATTCGCAGGAACAAACGCTTTCCCTGAATATTCTCATGCACTTCAATCGTTTGAACCGCTCCTTGCTCAACCGCCGCCCGCGCCAAATCAGCGGCGAACAGCATGTCCTTTTCCTTTGGCTTACGCTTTCGGTCTGCGGGGATGATTTCCTTTTGTTCGGCTATGATCTCGCTCGGGTTCGCTTTCACCATCTTGGCATAGGCCACATTGCACCAGATAATCTTCTGCGCCGCATCACGCATCCAAATCGGGTGCGGCATCGCATCCAATGCATTTTGCATCTGCGATAAATCATGCTCTAAAATCTGCCGCTCTTCTTCGGCAACCTGACTGGCAGATTTTAAAAGCGTGATATCCTCAAGCCACAAAATATTGAAATAATCATTGCCCGCTAAATCCGTGCCACGCGTGCCTGAGATTTTACAAACCCGCTTCTCCCCACGCGTTTCCACATTCATCGTAAACGGCACGCCATCTTGCGCCAAACCCGCATACAGCCCTTCTAAGGCCAGCGCATCTTCGGGCATGATCCGCCCCTGAATATCATGAAAATCTTCGATAAATTCCAAGCCCAGCGCATCACAAAACCCCTTGGAATAGGCCACCGTACCATCCGCACCCCAACCGCAATACTCCCCGGGAACCGCAGACAAAAACGCCTCCAGCCGTGCCTTTTCCGCGCGCAGCTGTGTTGATTTTCCGATATTCGATAAAGGCTTGAGCAATCCCGACATAACCCCTTGAGTCTATGCGCGGATTAGAAAAAAACCAAGTACAAAAGCTAAAGTATGACGGTTCGTGCACCGTTTAGGAAAATACGGCGTTGCGCGTATATCTCAATTGCCCGTGCCAAAACCAGCTTTTCCGTATCGCGCCCGATCAAGCGCAACTTTTTCGGGTCATCCTTATGCGTAATGCGCACCGTTTCCTGTTCAATAATCGGCCCTTCATCCAAATCAGATGTCGCATAATGCGCTGTCGCCCCAATCAACTTCACCCCGCGCGCATAGGCCTGATCATAAGGCCGTGCCCCTTTAAAGCCTGGCAGAAAAGAATGGTGAATATTAATCACCCGCTCCGAAAAATCACGACAGAAATCTTCCGATAAAATCTGCATATACCGCGCAAGAACAATGAGTTCCGTATCTGTGTCAGCAATAAGCGCGCGTAAGGCCAGCTCTTGGCTTGCCTTATTCTCTGCATTGACAGGCAAATGATGAAAATTCAGCCCATGATCTTCCACCAAGGCACGGCATTTTTCATGGTTGGAAACAACCGCAGCAATATCAATCGGCAAATTCCCCGCCCGCCAACGATAAAGAACTTCGTGCAGGCAATGATCCTCTTTTGAAACCATCAAAATCGTGCGCACGGCCTCACGCGAATCATGCACATGCCAGCGCATATCAAACGATTTGGCGGTCTCTGAAAAAGCCGCACGAAAATCATCCGCCGCCCCATCGGCCAGAGTCGCGAATTTCACGCGCATAAAAAACTGATTCGAAAACGGGTCATGATACTGCGCCGAATCCTCAATATTGCATCGCGATTCGCTTAAACAAGAAGAAACGGCCGCAACAATGCCCGGCCGATCCTCACAATTCACTTGTAAAACAAACATCAAAAACCTCTTGATGAAGAATTAAGATAGAATTTTTATTTGGAGCAGGCGCAAGACACGAAATGTATTAAAAATACATGAGCGTCGAAGCAACGCACTCCAAATGAACAAGTATATCTTAATAACGGTAGGCTTCGGGTTTGAAGGGGCCTTTAGTTTCCACTCCGATATAATCCGCCTGATCATCCGTCAATGTCGTCAATGTTGCACCAACCTTCTCAAGGTGAAGTGCAGCGACTTTCTCATCCAGATGCTTCGGAAGAACATAAACTTTCTTCTCATACTTCTCTGAATTTTTCCAAAGTTCGATCTGCGCCAACGTTTGGTTTGTAAACGAAGCACTCATCACGAATGATGGGTGACCTGTCGCACAACCAAGGTTCACAAGGCGACCTTCAGCAAGCAGAATAATGCGCTTGCCTGATGGGAATTCAATCTCGTCAACTTGTGGCTTAATGTTCGTCCACTTCATATTACGAAGCGGCTCCACCTGAATCTCATTATCAAAGTGACCGATGTTACACACAATCGCGCGGTCTTTCATATCACGCATATGATCAACGGTGATAATGTCTTTGTTCCCAGTTGTCGTGACAAAGATATCCGCCTTCGGTGCGGCCTGCTCCATCGTTACAACTTCAAATCCATCCATCGCGGCCTGCAATGCACAAATCGGGTCAATTTCAGACACCATCACGCGCACACCCTGCGACGCCAAGGATTGGGCAGACCCCTTACCAACGTCACCGTAACCACAGACCATGGCAACCTTACCGGCCATCATCACATCCGTGGCACGACGCACCGCATCAACCAGTGATTCGCGACACCCATATTTATTGTCGAATTTCGACTTGGTTACAGAGTCATTGACGTTGAACGCAGGCGCCATCAAGCGACCTTCTTCATACATCTTGTTAAGGAACAAAACGCCTGTCGTGGTTTCTTCGGAAATACCGCGCACATCATCCATCAACTCAGGATAATCTTTATGCATAATCGCAGTTAAATCACCGCCATCATCCAAAATCATGTTTGGCACCCAACCATCAGGGCCTTTAATCGTCTGGTGAATACACCATTCCGCTTCTTCTTCCGTCTGGCCTTTCCATGCAAAAACAGGAACGCCCGCCGCCACAACAGCCGCCGCAGCCTCATCCTGCGTGGAAAAAATGTTACAAGAGCTCCAGCGCACGTCCGCGCCCAATGCTGTCAGCGTCTCAATCAACACAGCGGTCTGCACTGTCATGTGCAAACATCCTGTAATGCGCGCACCTTTCAAAGGCTGCTCATCTTTATATTCTTCACGAATTGACATCAAACCCGGCATCTCATCCTGTGCCAGATCAATCTGCAAACGTCCGGCCTCCGCCAGCGACATATCCTTAACTTTATAATCTTCCGGGGCAACTTGCGGTGCAACAGCCATTACTATCTCCTAAATCATTTAAAAACGTATCTCACACACATAAAGATTTTTTTTTCCAAAAACTAGTGTTAATATAGAGATATGAGCATTAATTTTAATGAAAAAAGCCTTGAAGGCGTTGATAAAGCAAGCAGTGAGAGCAAAAAGGTCATTCGTGACGCTGGTGAGGCTGCCATAAGTAGTGGAGAGCGCACACGCTTCGTTCACAAGCCAAACCCGTTGGTTGAACGCGCCTACCAGGTCTTCGAATACAACATGGAAACAAGCAGTTATGACCATGTCGGTGACTACGTTTTGATCAACAAAGAGGAAAAGCGCGAAGTAACCGAGAAAAAAGTCATTAATCTTATGACAATTTTGAACGGAAAAGACGATTTAATCGACATTTCAAATTTGACAAATACCAGACTCCTATATACTATAGTTCCTGAAGCACAGGCAGGCGACCAGACAAAGATGATCTTTAAAGATTACGACGGCTCCGGTGTTTCCAAAGATAATGCAGTTTTTACAATAAGAAAGGGTGTTCTTTATGATAAATACAATGTTTAACGAGGTACAAGATCCCTCAGCCGGATTCGTAACATCAATGCAGGACGCAGCATCAAAGCTTATGTCTGTAAGTGATGGCATGACACCAACATACGGTGCAGAAATGGGCTTGGACAGTGCTTTGACAAACGGTTAATCATAAACCGAATATAAGAATTTTAAAGGCGGCTAATTTAGTCGCCTTTTCTTATGGCCTCTTCGAATCAGAAGCGACAAAAAAACGCCCCGAAACATATAAGCACGGGGCGAATCAGAAAAAATGAAAAAGTCAAACGAGCGGTCTGTTACTCAAGCCCATATCGATTATCAGAATCAGTAGCAGCCTCCGCCTTAGGCTGCGGGCGATCGTCGTGATAGGCCTCACTGTCCCAACTCCACTCACCCTCGGGCGGTGTCCAGTCCATATCAAGCTGCCCGTCCGCACTCAATCCCAAACGCGTTTCATTGAAATGATCGCGTATCGCTTCACGTTCGGCGCGAATATGGGTGTGCTTCATTGTTTCGAACAGCTCTTGCGCCTCACCTGTATCAACGCGCGAGGCCACCATTTTGATCATCGGAATACTCTCAACACCAACCGACATATTATTAACACCTGCACCAATCAACAAGGCCGTGTTTCGCTCATCCGAGGCCATATCACCGCAAATACTATGCTTGATGCCGCGTTCCTGCGCCGAAAGAACAATTTTCTCAAACCCCTTCAAAACGCTTGTATGCGTCGGGTCGTAACGTTTAAGACTGTCACCACCGAAACGCTTAATCCCAAGCAGGCCGTGAATAAGGTCGTTCGTGCCAATCGAGACAAAGGCCACATCCATACGTTTAATGTCGGAAATAACAGATGGCTTTTCGATCATCGCGCCGAGTTTAAAACTAGGCACGCCGGCTTTTTCCGCCTCTTCATCCAAAACACCCTGAACCGCGCGCATTTCCTCAACATCTTGAATGGTCGGAACCATCACATGCAGCCCAGGCTTTTTTGTACCGCCCTCAGACAATTCATGATGCAGCTCAGCTAGAGCGCGTAATTGTGTGCGTGTTACTTTCGCTTCCTTAGCATCACGTTGCTCCGCCGAAAGGTCACTCTTATCACCATCAAGGTCGATCGTACGAATCGTCGCGCCTAAATAATCTTGCCCCTCTTGCGCGCACGCCTCCATATTCGTCTTGAAAATATGCTTCCAATAATCCGCACTTGCGGTATCTGTACCGCGCATGGCATCTGGAATTTCCGTCCGATACAGCCCCAACCCCCAAGGGTTCGCTTCACGAATCGCGGGCGCTTCATACGAAGCAGAGAAATTCGCATGAACATTCACAACTTCCCCGTCCAACGTTTGAACTTTACGCGTTTCAGCAGAGGCATCCAGCAATTCCTGCCGCTGCTCTTCCTGCTCCTTCGCAACGCCTGTTTGTTGCTCCAAAACGTCGTCACCGGGGTTCAGATAAAGCGCATTGTCCTTACCTGATACAATAACAAGGTCATCTTTTTTCAGGCGCTTCATGTCATCGGCTTGAAGACGCGCGTAAGGAATCCCCATTGAATTAATCAAAATCGCCGCATGGCTTTGCAAGCTTCCCTGATCAGTCACAATTGCTTCAATCTTCGGACGGCCCGTATCATGATCCAACAGGTGTGACAGCGCAGAAAGCGGGATGCTGGAGGTTACAACAACACTCCCTTCGGGAATATCATCCCACGTATTAAGTTGTTTATCAGGATGTATGTGGTGTTGAAGCGTTGCACGGTGTTGTGCCATTTCAACGGCAATATGCGCCATTGGCCCCTTCTTCATGCGATCAATGCCCACCTGATAGCTGTCATCGATGGCGGCTTCTGCACTTTTCCCCGCCTCTATATCCTTCAAAATGCTTCTTTTGTTACCATCCATAACAATCGCAAGTTCGGCTTGCATGCTTGCCTCTGCTATATCTGCAATTTCAACGGGCGCATAATTTTGAATGTTACTTAAATGCTTTTCATATGTCACAACCGTGCGCCGATACGCATCCATATAACGCGCTGTTTCGCTCTCTACAAATTGCTCCGCATGTGCATCTCGCGCATCTTCGGGAAGGGATTCAAACTCGTCCTTGCTCAAACCATATATGAGGTCACGCTGTTCCTTCGTCGGCTCAATACGGTTATTTTCAAGTACAACAACGCGCCCGACACCGGTTTTCACTCCGGGGAACGTACCTTTGATCTTATCGCCACCGCCGATCTGATCACTAAACTTATCGGATAAACCTTCAGATTTTGGAGTTTTATCAACCATAATGCACCCTAAAATTTTACTTATTTATTTTTTACGAAAAATACTATATCTGCGCAAAAACTGCAAGAAATTAGACACTTAACGCACTTTGGCAAATCTAAAGTTTTAAATCCCGATGCTCTGCAAAAACAGAGTATGACTGCTCGGCAAACCACTTTTTCAACTGCTCAACCGTATAAACGGATCGATGCCGACCGCCCGTACAGCCAATCGCGATGGTCAGATAACTCTTCCCCTCCTGCGCGTAACGTGGGATCAAAGGCTGTATCAAATCCTTAAAATTGGCCAGAAAACGCTCAAAATCTGCATCGCCTGATACATATTCACCAACCGCTTGATCAAGTCCGCTCATCGGTTTAAGTTCAGCATCCCAGTGCGGATTTTTCAAAAACCGCACGTCCATAACAATATCAGCAGAGCGCGGAACACCATGCTTAAAACCGAAGGACATTAAGGAAATCGTTAGGTTTTCATCAGGATGCGGAACAAAATATCCCTCTAAAATATGACGCAAATCATGGATCGACGTATCGGTCGTATCAATAACAATATCTGCCCGCTCTCGCAAAGCCTCCAACCATTCACGCTCTTTCGTAATACCCAACGAAACCGACTGATCACGCGCCATCGGATGCCGCCTGCGTGTTTCACTGAACCGCTTTTGAATATGTTCATGATCACACGTCATAAAAACCAAAGACGAGTCATACCGGTCCACAACCTCAAGCAGAGATTCGGGTGAAAATCCGCGCGTTCTTGTATCAACGCCAATCGCGATTTTTGCATGCGCGCTGCTTTCCTCAATCAATTTCGGCAAATGCGACAAAGGAAAATTGTCGAACACCTCATACCCGAAATCCTCAAGGGATTTTAGAACAGAAGAGATCCCCGCTCCCGAAAGGCCACTGATAAAAACAGGTTTAACCAAATGTTTATTCATATTCTTATTACGCTCCCACACTCAACTTAAGCATCTTTTTTACGTTTTACCGCTGTTAAAACGACACTAAAACGCGCACCTGTCACCTCACCTTGGCGGTTCAGAAGGTTTTCAGCGTAGATCATTCCTTTATGCGCCGATATAATTTGCTTACAAATTGAAAGCCCCAATCCGGAATGGCGGCCATACTCCTCATGCTGCGGCCTTTCAGAATAAAAACGATCAAAAATGCTCGTGAGTTTGTTTTCCGGAATGCCCGGCCCCTCATCATCAATAACAATTGTAACGCGGTTATTTTTTAACTTCACCTGAATACGGATCGTTGAATGAAGAGGCGAAAAAGATAAGGCATTCGATAAAATATTCTGAAACACCTGCACCAGTCGTCCCTCACTCCCCTGAACATAAATATCGGCATAATCAGGCAAATCCAACGTAATCATCACCCCGTCTTTCAGCGCTTCATCGCTGTTCCCCTGAAAATCCGCCTCCCGCTCTAAGGGGCTTTTATAGGCATCCAACATATCGCGCAGCATTTGTTTAACATCCACAACATCAAACAATTCACGCGACAACTCAGAGTCAAGACGCGACGCATTTGAGATGTCTGTAATCAGTCGGTCAAGCCGTTCAATATCATGCTTGATAATATCAAGCAGCTTATCCATCTTTGCTTGATCTTTAACCACACGCGCCGTTTCAACCGCACTTTTCAAAGACGTGAGAGGATTCTTAATTTCATGCGCCACATCCGCAGCAAAAGACTCAATCATATCCATGCGCTCTCCCAACGCATGCGTCATATCTCTTAGAACAAGAGAAAGCTCACCAATCTCATCGTGCCTGTCACTCATATCCGGAATATCACTATAACGAATTTTACCTTTTCTTACCCCCTCCGCAGCATTGGCCAAATTCCTGAGCGGGCGGGCAATCACACCCGAAAGATAGATGGACAACAAAATCGTGATCATCAACGTAACGATTGAAATTTTCAAAATATTAAACCACGCATCGGTAAGCGCCGTATTGATATCACCATCCGCGTTCACAAGCATGACCGCGCCCTTTACCTCGTCATTGAGAATAACAGGCATAGCCCCTGTTAGGATTACGTCACGTTGATAATCAAGCCACGCCGATATGCTCATCACATTTCCGAACGCTTCTTCAACGTCTGAGTAATCAGCGCCGTTTTGCGATACGATACCGGGAAAATCAGGAAGCCGATCATGCTGCGGAAAGACTGCAGCAATCCATGCCGCCATATTTCTCAAAATCTGAACGCTTTGCAAAGAGCTATCCTTTTTAACAGTAGTCAAACCGTCATTGATCACGGGCACTAAGGACGGCTGAGCAGTATCAAAAACCAGGTTTTTTTGTGCATCAAAAAGCAAAATACGCGTATTCAAAATAACACTCATATCCTGCAACGTCTTGGCAAGGCCATCAGACGACGGATCAAGGACAGAAACGTAGTCATCCTCACTCTGCGGAATAATTTCGCTTAGAGATTTCGTAATCAGAACAATTTCTGTTCTGAACTGCTCCAGCTTGCTTTCAATCAAGGAAGAATGGTGCTGACCTAAATAAATAACACCAAAAACCAACGCGACCACCGCCAAGGCATTAACCCCCATAATACGCAAGGTCATTCCTGTGATGCGGCGCTCTTTGCCGCCCCAGTAAAAGTCAAAAATACGGTCTATTTCACTACGCTCGGATGATAACCTGAACCAACGGCCGCTAGTTTTCTTTGTATCGGTATCCGACACCGTAGAGGGTTTCGATTTTGTCAAACTCTTCGTCTACCTTCTTAAATTTCTTCCTGACGCGCTTAATGTGGGAATCAACGGTGCGATCATCAACATAAATATTCTCACCATAAGCCATATCAATCAACTGGTCTCTATTGCGCACATGCCCCGGGCGCTCCGCCAACGCTTTAATCAATAAATATTCAGTAACAGTCAGGTTAAGCGGCTGCCCCTTCCACGCACAAAGATGGCGCGCATCATCCAACTTTAAATCGCCATACTCAATGATCTTCCTGTCAATATCGCCGCCGCTCTTTTGATCTTCTTGCAACAAAATATTTCTACGCAATAAGACCTTGATACGCTCAATCAAAAGCCGTTGCGAAAAAGGCTTGGTAATATAATCATCCGCCCCCATACGCAAACCGATCACCTGATCAACCTCATCATCTTTTGAGGTCAGAAAAATAACAGGGACAAGGCTCGTTTCACGCAACTTTGACAAAACCTCAATACCGTTCATCCGCGGCATTTTAACATCCAAAACAACCAAATCAGGCTTATCTTCTAAAATAGCCTTAAGCCCGCTTTCACCATCGTTAAAGCTCTCAACCTCAAAACCTTCCGCCTCCAAAGCCATGGAAACAGAAAGAATGATGTTACGATCATCGTCCACAAGGAAGATTTTGCTATTTTCGATATCTTGCATAAAAAATATTATCCATAAAAAAGATGTATAAAACTATAACGTGCCTAAAACCTCACCAGCAAGATAAACCGAGCCACAAATCAAAATATCTGTTGGTTCATCTGCATGCTTGTAAGGCTCGAGCGCATCCTTGAAGGTCGCGGCTGATTGCACAGGAACATCACGCCCCAAGGCCGCAAAATCAATATCCTCTGCCCTAACGCTGACAGGCTCAGAGGAGATCGGAACAAGACAGAGCGACGCAACACACGGCCATAAATGGGTCAAAAACCGATTCACATCCTTTGTCTTGAGCATCCCCATAATCACATGTGTTTTTGCTACGCCCTCACCGTGCCGGGCATGAAAAAACTTCGCAATAGCCTCCGCCGCACTGTCATTATGCCCCCCATCCAACCAGACCCGCACATGGTCGGCCAAGCCCAGCCGCTGACTTTCAAGAGGCTGCAAACGCGCGCGCCAACGTACATTTTTCAAACCTGCCTCAATCGCCTCATCAGAAACAGGTAAAGCATCTTTAATTGCGTTCAACGCCATTAAACTTAGTGCAGCATTATAAATTTGATGCGCACCATGCAGCGACGGCAACGGATAAGATCGCTGAACATCTCCGTAGATTAAAGAAAAGCCATCGCTCTGCTCTTCTGCGCTATAATCATCACCAAAGGCAAGCAATCGCGCTCCTGACTCACGCGCATAATCTCTCAAAACACCGTCAATCGCCTCTTTTTGAGTGCCCGCACCTTGATAGCCCACAACACAAGGCACATCTTTCCGCATAATGCCGCCCTTCTCACGGGCAATCTCTTCAATCGTCTCCCCTAAAAAATCAGTATGATCCATGGAAATACGGTTAATAATACTCACCAAAGGCGCGGCTTCAAAAATATTTGTACAATCAAGCCGCCCGCCTAAGCCAACCTCTAACAAAACAACATCCGCCTGAACCTCGGAAAACGCCTTAAAAGCAATTGCGCTAATCACCTCAAAAAACGACATCGGCTTATCACCGATAAAATCCATAGCCCTGTCAATCAAGGCTTCCAGATAGGCATCATCAATCTCCCCACCAGCCAACACAATCCGCTCATTCACATGCATCAGATGCGGCGAGGTATACGTATGAACGCGATAGCCTTGCGCTTCTAAAACAGAACGCAAAATCGCAACAACCGAGCCTTTGCCGTTCGTGCCCGCGACATGAATAATCGGCGGCAATGAAAGATGAGGGTTATCAAAATGCGCCAATAATTGAGCATACAAATCACGATCCCAATTCACTTTGGATCGGGTTCGCCGCAAATCATAAATCGCCTGTAATTTATCTTGAAGTCGGGCATTAGAATGCCGCAAATCACTCTCATGCATCGCATCCACCCTAAATCATGTTGAAAGAAGTAAAATTATCCTGCCGCAGAACGCGCAACCTGACCGGTCACATCATCGCTATTCTGTTCAACAGCCTTTTGCTGCTTAGCTATAGTGCGGTTGTTCAATACGGCCACGCTTGCCTTTTTCGAACTGCTCGATCCTGAGCTTTTCGATGATGAAGAGCTGGTTTTGCTCACACCGGATTTTGAACCGTTTGAACCATCATCGTCTTTAATCGGTGCAGGCTTTTTCATCAAAATCCCGATCAGATTAACCAACGTATCTTTCATCTCCGAACGTGGCACAACCATATCCACCATGCCATGCTCCAACAGATATTCCGCCGTTTGAAAATCATCAGGCAAGGTCTCTCGCACCGTCTCTTCAATCACGCGACGCCCTGCAAAGCCGATCATCGAGCCTGGCTCAGCAATATGGATATCACCGACCATCGCAAAGGACGCACTGACACCGCCCGTTGTCGGGTCGGTCAAAATCACGATATACGGCAACGCCGCATCCTTAACCATTTCAACCGCAATAATCGTGCGCGGCATCTGCATCAGGGAAACCATCCCCTCTTGCATACGCGCTCCACCCGATGCGGGAATCGCAATAAAAGCAGACTTCGTCTCAACGGCCAATTCCGCAGCCTTAACAATCGCCTCACCAACTGCGGCGCCCATGGAACCACCCATATAACTGAAATTAAAGGCTGCCACTACGACATTCAAACCGCCCACGGTGCCCTTGGCAATCGTAATCGCCTCATCCAAGCCTGTTTTGGTTTGCGCTTCCTTGATGCGGTCAACATAACGCTTGCGATCTTTAAATTTGAGCGGATCATACGCGACCTTAGGCAAAGCCACCTTCTCATACTTGCCATCATCAAACATCATTTCCAGACGATCTTTAACCTTCAGGCGCAAATGATGCCCGCATCTGTGACAAACATTACGACTGGCTTCTAAATCACGGTGGAACAGCATCGCCTCACATGACGGGCATTTCTGCCACAGATTATCAGGCACTTCCTTTTGTTCACTGACAAAAGAGCGAATACGCGGCGGGATAAAGTTCGACAACCAGTTCATTAAGTAACCCTAATCAAGAAACCTTAAGTTCTGTCCTTAAGAAATAATGTGAATATTGAGTGTGTTCTTTTTACAGAAATGCCAACCAAAGTCAAGCAACCAAACCTGTCTAATCCGCCTTCAAAGCCGCAGAAAGCGAGGAAACAAAGTCAAAAACATCATCCAGGCCTGCGCCGTTCTCCTGAATATCCTTGACCTTTTCAACAATCGCGGAACCGACCACAACCGCATCGGCATGTTTTGACATTTCCTGTGCATCATTTGGCGTTTTAATCCCGAAACCGATCGCAACTGGCAAATCCGTATGCTTACCGATAATTCCAAGATGCTCCGAAATTTGCTGGACATCCGCGCTCGCCGTTCCCGTAACGCCCGTGATCGAAACGTAATAAAGGAAACCACCCGCTCCTTTTAAAACCTTTTTCAAGCGCGCCTCATCTGTGGTGGGCGTAATCAAACGGATAATATCCAACCCTGCAGGACCGGTGAATTTTTCCAGCGCATCAGACTCCTCAGGCGGCAAATCCACGATAATTAATCCGTCAACACCCGCCGCCGCCGCATCTTGCACAAACTTCGCCAAACCATAGGCATAAAGGGGGTTAGCATAGCCCATCAGAATAATCGGCGCCTCACGATTGCTCACGCGAAAATTCCGTACCATTGTCAGCGTCTTGGTCAACGTCATCCCCGCTGCCAATGCGCGCTGCCCCGCCTTTTGAATCGTCACACCATCCGCGGCAGGGTCAGTAAACGGCATACCAACCTCGATAATATCCGCCCCCGCATCAGGTAAACCATTCAAAACCGATAAAGACCGCCCCTCATCAGGGTCACCCGCCATAATAAAGCTCACCAGCGCCGTCCGCCCTTCAGCTTTTACTTTTTCAAATACCGTCTCAATTCTGCTCATTTTGTAAGACCTCTTTTATTTCTAGAACAGTTAAAGGCTTAACATTTCGTGTATGCGCAATCCTATGACAATTGGGGCACAAACAGACAAGCTCATCTAGTTTCGTAATCACTATATCGCTTGATTTGCCTAACGGGTTTATATGATGAACATCGATAATGTATTTATGCTCACCAATTTGTAGAAAAAAGCCGCACGCTTGACACGTGTAATTATCAATTTTTTTTCTTTGGCTTACCAAATTAGAGTTTCTACTTTTAGCTAAGTACGACCTCTCCTTTGCCACCCCTTCTAAGCCGCTCATATAAGCTATATTTACTATTTCTTCTTTTTGCGTACCTAGGTACTCAGGTATCAATCCCCAAACACCCGCTCCAACATCTCTAGCTTTGTAAAAAACGTTTTTTCCTCTGAAATTTTCGGAGTCCAAAGAGTGCGCTTCTATTTCTTTTCGTATTGTAGCCCTAGCACTTTTAGGCCAGCTGTCCCCGTTTTTGCTTCTTATACCCTCTACTTCGGCATAAAGTTTGCTATAGTGAGCTTCGCCACCCAAATTATTATAAGCTACTATTATATCTTCTAGCCAAGTGCCCATAAGTTATGTTTCCAAATTGACACCAATAGCTACCAAAACCTCGTGGACACCTGCTTCAAAAAACCGCTGCCCATAAACCTCAAAATCAGTTTCAAAGCGCCTGTCCAAATCGCTCTGCCATACGGCTGTCCAAGTTTCCATCAACGCCTTTGGCTGCTCGCCCGCCGCGCCCATCAGCGCATAATCCGCCTCCTGCACGCGCACATGATGCAAATGACTTTTATATGTGAGCGAGCCCTCAACCTTATAGCCGATCGTCAAACGATACGGGTCTTCATGGTCACCTTTGTAATCGGAATAGACTGCGTAAATCACTTCATCCACGCGGTTTGGCACATCCTGACCTATACTTTGCGAAAAAAACTGCTCCCACAACGCGTTGATCTGTTCTGCCCCTGCATCACGATCTTTAATAATTGCGGACACACCGACCACATCAAACCCGTCAAGGCGCTGCAGCCCTGCTTTCACATCATATTGGGAAACCTCTGCACTCATCCGATATCTCCGTCGAGCTGCACACCGAGTTTCTCAGCGACTGTGAAAATATCCTTATCCCCGCGCCCACAGAGATTCATCACAACTATATGATCCTGCGGCAAATCAGGTGCAATTTTCGCCAAATGCGCCATCGCATGAGACGGCTCTAACGCTGGAATAATCCCCTCCAGCCGCGAACACAGCTGAAACGCATCCAAAGCCTCTGTATCGGTCACACTGACATACTCCACGCGCTTTTGGTCAAACAACCACGCATGCTCAGGGCCGATGCCCGGGTAATCCAACCCCGCCGAAATCGAGTGCGCCTCTTGAATTTGCCCGTCTGCATCCTGCAGGAAATAAGTCTGCATCCCGTGCAAAACCCCGGGCGTTCCACCCGTTAAACTCGCCGCATGGCTATCCGTATCCACACCATGCCCGCCGGCCTCAACGCCAATCATCTTGACATCGGCGTCATCCAAAAACGGGTGGAACAACCCCATCGCATTCGACCCGCCACCGATGGAGGCTATCAGCGTGTCGGGAAGTCGCCCTTCCCGCTCCATCATCTGCTCTTTCGTCTCACGCCCGATGATCGATTGAAAATCACGCACCATCTCAGGAAACGGATGCGGCCCTGCGACCGTGCCAATCAGATAGTACGTGTCATGCACGTTCGTCACCCAATCGCGCATCGCCTCATTCATCGCATCTTTCAGCGAAGATGACCCGCTCTCCACAGCGCGCACCTCCGCGCCCAGCAATTTCATGCGAAACACATTCGGCGCTTGCCGTTCAACATCTTTCGCCCCCATAAAAATCACGCATGGCAAGTCAAAGAGAGCGCACACCGTTGCCGTCGCCACACCATGCTGACCCGCGCCTGTCTCGGCGATAATGCGGGTCTTACCCATACGTTTGGCCAGCAACACCTGCCCGATACAATGGTTAATCTTGTGCGCGCCCGTATGGTTCAGCTCATCGCGCTTGAAATAGATCTTGGCTCCCTTATTTCCATTGGCAAAATGCTCGGTCGTCTTTTTCGCAAAATACAGCGGAGACGGCCGCCCGATATAATGCTTGGCCAAATCGTCAAATTCCGCCCAAAAGGACGGGTCATCCTTGGCCTCATTCCACGCTTGTTCCACCGAGAGGATCAGCGGCATCAACGTTTCCGCCACATACCGCCCGCCATATTGACCGAAATGCCCGCGTTCATCGGGCCCATTTGAATATGAATTTAGTTTCTTTTCATCGCTCATGCGCGCGACTATAGCCCGTTCACAGCCTCAAGAAAAGCCTTTATTCGTTGCGGGTCTTTCTCCCCGCGGCGCGCCTCCACCCCCGATGAAACATCTACCGCATCAGGGCTGAGCCGCGTGCACGCCTCGGCAACATTATCAGGAGTCAACCCACCCGATAGCATCCACGGCTTTGAGAATGTGCACCCTTCCAAAATGCTCCAATCGAACGATTTCCCTGTCCCACCCGGTACGGCGGCATCTTTCGGCGGCTTTGCGTCAAACAGGAACCAATCCGCTACATCGGCATACGCCTCAACCCCTTCGAGATCAGCCGCCTCAGCCACGGGAAACGCCTTGATAATCGGCATCATATATTGCGCTTTAATCGCGGCGACACGTGCCACATCTTCATGGCCGTGAAGTTGGATCATATCCAGCTGAACCTTACCCAGAACCGCCGCGAGTTCCTCATCGCTCGGGTCAACAAACAGGCCAACACTGCGCACCCCCGTCGGCACCTGATAGGCCAGCTCTTGCGCGATATCAAGTGTAATATGCCGCGGGCTCGGCGGAAAAAACACAAACCCAATAAACCGCGCACCATTCTCCGTCGCCGCCCGCAACGCCAATGGCTCTTTAATCCCGCATATCTTCGTATGTGTGGTCATGGTCGTTCTTCACCGTATTTTTCAAGCGCGCAAAGATAAAAATTCGATACCACCGTCACACCGATAATCGTAAAAAGAGGCTGGAAAAATAACGAATAGGGCAGATTGATTAAAAATACAACGCCCTGCATTCTCAAAAAGCCAGAACTCGGATCACCCACATCTGTAACCAGATGCTGCAATAAAAGCCCGGAAAGCGAGGTAACAGCAAACATATAGGCAATAAAAATTAATCCGACGATAAAAGAAGCACGAATAAGGGTTAGCGCGATTTTCCAAAAAAAACCCTTGGTCAGCATAAAAGACTGACCGATACTCAAACTTTGATTAACCGCTTTTGCAGGAAAGTAAAAACACATTTTAAAAGAA
>CAZPMH010000008.1:0-94108 GCA_964587815.1 uncultured Micavibrio sp. | reverse complement strand
GTCTTCACAATGCCGTGCTTGGTCGTCACCGTCGTGCCCTCAATCAGCGGCAGCAGGTCACGCTGCACGCCCTCACGAGACACATCGCCGCCGCGCACATCTTGGCGCGCCGCAATCTTGTCAATCTCGTCAATAAAGACAATCCCGCTCTGCTGCACCAATTCCAGCGCATCGGAAACCATCGCATCTTCATCCAGCAGCTTATCAGACTCCTCCGCCACCAAAACGTCATAGCTCTGCTCGACCGTCATGCGCTTTTTCTTCGTCCGCTCCCCGAACGCCTTGCCGAACATATCACCCACATTCACCATGCCCATCGATGCGCCCGGCATGCCCGGAATATCCATCATACCGCCCATCGGGTTGGAATTATCGGTCACTTCAATTTCAATTTCGCGATCGTTTAAATCGCCCTCACGCAGCTTCTTGCGGAAATTCTCGCGCGTGCCTTCGCCCGCCGTATTCCCGACCAGCGCGTCCAAAACCCGCTCCTCGGCATAGATCTCGGCCTGTGCCTTCACGCTTTTGCGCATGCTGTCCTGCGTCATGCGGATCGCCATTTCCGTCAGGTCACGGATAATCGATTCCACATCCTTACCGACATAGCCGACCTCGGTAAATTTCGTGGCTTCCACCTTGATAAACGGCGCATTGGCCAGCTTCGCGAGGCGGCGCGCAATCTCGGTTTTACCCACACCTGTCGGCCCGATCATCAGGATGTTTTTCGGATGCACCTCTTCCTGCAAATCAGGCTCCAGCTTTGACCTGCGCCAACGGTTACGCAGCGCAATCGCCACTGCGCGTTTTGCATCCTTCTGGCCGATAATATGGCGGTCCAGCTCGCTTACGGTTTCACGGGGGGAAAAAGAAGAAACAATATCCATAACGGGGCTATAATCCTTTGGCAGTTAATCGCATGCATTAAGCCATAGGTTTTAAGGCGTAAAAGATCAAGTGAAAAGACCGTAATTCTTACGAAGGAACGTCTTAACGCAATGCCACGATATTCTGGCTAGGTACAACACCCTCATACAGGGAAGGGTCTGCCTCTGTTGCCTCCGCCTGCGCTACATCTGCCGCCATGGATGCACCAACCACAGGCGCAACATCAGAAACGCCCGCCGCGATCTCTTGCTGTGCAAGGTGGTAATCCGTATCTTGAAGATAGCTTTGCATCGCCGCGTCACCGCCATCCGTTGCGGCATCGTACATTTGCGCAACATCCGCACGCGCCTCACCTGTTAAGGAAATATCCGCGCCCTGCGCAGTCAAATAATCATGCGCCCAATAAACCGAGCTTTCGGGATTTTCAGGATCAATGACGGGCGCGCCCGCCTCAACATCAAATCCATAATAATCACCCTCAAGCGGTGCAGGCTCCTGTGCATTCAACGCCCAATCCGGATCGGCGACATAACCAACCATCGTCTTGCCCGTAAATGCCTCCGCTAAGCGATAGGCCGGCGTATCTGGTTCGGCGTCAACATCATCATCTTGCCAAATCGGTAGCCATGTTTCTAAACTTGCCTCTAGAGCAACCAGAGCATTTTGCGCGCCCCAAACGTAGTCGGCGCTATCCTCACTAAATTCTCGAAGAGCACCATTGCCAACGCCGAGTGTAACAATATGCGTCCCGGTGTCATTTTGATCCACTAATTTGATAACAAGGCCAGGGTGTAAGAAATGATTGGGTAAGGTTACATTTGCCATCAAACCATCATCCCGATCAACATAATGCCTTACATTATCATCGAAAGGGTTCCAACTCATAAGCGGAACATAGCTCTGGCTACCATTAATTTCGGCCTTATCGACAATGATATCCAAATCGGGTGCAGATCCTTCCTGAACATCTTGAAACAACGCATTATAATCGGGGAATCGTTCATTAGGTCCAGCATAAAACGGTGAAATATATGCATGTTCGGTATCCGCACTTGCATCCATACCCAAATCATTAATATTTGGAATATGTATATCGAGTGCACGACCATCAGGCGTTGTTACAATCACGCCTTCATCGTTGGTCTGTATTCTATATCCGTCTTCAGTATGATCAAAACCCATAATTCAACTATTTCAAACTCTTAAAAGGATTGTAAAGAAAAAGAGAAAGAGAAAATAGCGTAAATAAATAATAAGTTGTATTAAAAAATCTACGCAATAAACCCACAATAGTATGATCACCGCCAATATTATAGTAAATACCTGCTATTTTTAAATGAATTGTAGCGGTATTTTCAACGCTATAAATAAACATCCAAACTGTAAGCGTAAGTGATATTAGAAAATACCAAAATCCTGATCTCAATATACGAACACAGTATACGAAAACTGATGTCAGAATGAGCGACTGTGGTAGATTCAGAGCCAAAGAAAGCGGTATTATTTTGAAATATTCTGTAAGGCTTACGTTATTTAACAAAAAAGAAAATAAAATATCGTAGATCGCTACAATCACCCAAATCACGGCAAAATCCTTCGCCGCGCGCACCCAGAACGCCTTGCGCTTGGCTTGCCGCGCCGCCACCTCTGCGTATTCCTCCTCCGTAAAGGCGCGTCCGTCTTCGTGATATAACCGCTTTTTCATGACCCGGAGTATCTACCTATAAAATTATGATGACAAGCAAAAGCTCAGCGCATATCTTTGATTGCCTTTTCCTTGAACGGATCAAAAACAAAGGTAATCAACGCAATAACGATAAACGCAAAATACGGATAAAGAGTGTAGTCATAAATCAACCCGTTTATCGTCGGCAGGCCGTTCTCGTAGTAAATTTTCCCTGATTTCACAATCGTCTTGCCTTGCGTAATTACATCAAATTTCTGCCAAAAAAACACGGCAATCGGCAAAAACACCATGCCTGTGAAAAACAAAAGAACGGATTGTAAATATCGCATTGTCAGGCGGAACAGCGCGAAAATAAGCACCGCATCAACCACGGCGGTATAAAAAGAAAAGCTGAGATAAGCCGTATTTTGAAAACCGAAAAAAACAAAGAAATACAAATAACGGCTAAAGGCGCAAATCAGGAAAATGACAAGAAAATCAATAACAGAAAGCCAAAGGAATACCCGCTGCTCCGCGCGCTTCTTCGCCAAAGCTTCGTAATCGGCCTTGGTATACGCGCGTCCGTCTTTGTGGTGTAACTGTTTCATACCAATTAAAAGTTTGGCGATTTTTTCGCGGCGGCACAAGCAAATAATAAAAGCGTGGAACTCAGGCCACGCCCGTGCTACAACCACAATTAAGGGGCGCACACACGTGCGTAACATTAAATAAGGATAACCGCATGCTGCTTTTGGATTGGACAATTTTCTTCGTCCTTGTCCCCTTTCTTCTGGCCATCGATCTGAAAATGTTCAACAAGGGCGGCGACAATGTCATCGGCTTCCGCAAAAGCCTGATCTTAAGCGCGTGGTACATTGTCGCAGGTCTCGCATTCGGCCTGTTAATCTGGGCAGATTTCGGCGCGGAAAAAGCCTTCCAATATTATACAACCTACGTCATCGAAAAAAGCCTCTCCCTCGATAACCTGTTCGTGATGTCGGTAATTTTCACCGCCTTTTCCATTCCAAGGCAATATCAACACCGCGTGCTGGTCTGGGGCATTATCGGCGTGATCGTCCTGCGCGGTATTATGATCGGCGCGGGCGCGGCGTTGGTGCATCAATTTGATTGGGTGTTGTTCATCTTCGCCGCCATTTTGATTTACACGGGCATAAAGATGATGTTCATCGATGATGATGATGATCTTGACAATTTTGAAGACAAGCCACTGGTAAAATTTGTCAAAAAACGCTTTCCCCTCACCACAAAAATCCACGGCAACAGATTCATGATCCGCCGCGCTGATGTCAGTGAAGAAGAACAAAAAGAAGTCAAAGGCAATTCCACATTTATCTTCACGCCTTTATTCCTTGCGCTGATCGTAATTGAAATCAGTGACGTCATCTTCGCGGTCGATTCCATTCCCGCCGCATTGGCGATTACAACCGACCCCTTCATCGTCTTCACTAGCAACGTCTTCGCTGTTCTGGGCTTGCGCGCATTATTCTTCGCCGTTGAAAACATTATCGACCGTTTTGAACTGATGAAATATGCACTTTCTTTCGTGCTGACCTTTATCGGGGCTAAGGTCTTCTATAACGGCCTGTGCAATGTCATGGGCTGGTACGACTACCACGTCACACCTGCTTTATCGTTAACGGTTACGCTCGGCGCGCTTGCCGCAGGCTTTATTTTCTCTTGGCTGAAAACCCGTGGTGAGGAGAAGAAAGAAGAAGCAGAAGAAAAGCTTTAGGGACTTCCCAAGACGTATTTCTCTAAGTCCTTATCAACATCCGGCAAAACCCCTGTCCATAATTCAAAACCCGGCCGCGCCTGATGCAGCAGCATTCCAATGCCCGTTACAATCGGAAGACTGCGCGCCTGCGCCTGAGTGAGTAAATCCGTCATCAGCGGCGCATAAACAATATCATGCACAACGCAGCCCTCGGGCGCACTGCTCAAATCAAGATCGAGAGCAGGCTGTCCGTCCATTCCCAAACTGGTCGTGTTTGCAATCAAATCAGCATCCCCGCAAGCCGTGTGCCGTTCATCCCAATCCACAACCCGCACCTGATCACCGTATAGCATTGCCAAATCATCAGCCTTTTGACGCGTGCGGTTGGAAATCATAACGCTTTTAACGCCCGCATCGATCAGAGCATAAACCGCAGCTTTTGCTGCTCCACCGGCACCTAAAATAAGCGCTGTCTTATCTTTAAAGCCCCAACCTTCAGGGGCATTCTGGCGAATATTTTCGATAAAGCCGTACGCGTCTGTATTCGTCCCATAATATTTGTCGTCTTTGATCGTAACCGTATTCACCGCCCCGATCATCTGTGCGAGCGCATCAACCTCATTACATAAGTCCATAATCCTGACCTTATACGGCACAGTAACGTTAAATCCTCTATATCCTTGCTCATTCAGGACAGACATGCCCTCATATAAAAGGTCAGGAACAACTTCAATTTTTCTGTACGTGCCTGCAATGCCGTGCTGCTCTAGCCAATAGCCATGGATCAGCGGCGATTTACTGTGATGAATCGGAAAACCGATAACACCTGTTTTGATTAATCCGCTTTGCATGGCAACACCCCGTAAGTTTCATACAAAAAGCCAAGCAACGGAAAAAGCGGCATACCCATAATGGTGTACGTGTCTCCTTCAGCCTCGGAAAACAGCCACGCACCGCCACCTTCAATCTTATACGCGCCGACACAAGACGTTAAAGCATCAGCCTCTATGTCCATATAATGATCAAGGAAAACATCATCAAAATCACGAATCGTCAGCGTAGCCTTATCATATGCGGTAAAAACAGGCTTTCCATCAAGACAAACACAAACCGCAGAATGTAAATGGTGTGTTTTGCCGCGCAAACGCATCAGTTTTTCCCGCGCGGCCGCCTTATCCCCTGCCTTTGAAACGATCTCGCCTTCAAAATCCAGCACCTGGTCAGAGCCGATAACCAGCGCATCAGGCTTTAAATGCGAAACAGCCTTCGCTTTTTCCAAAGCCAGAATTTCTGATGCTTTAGAGGGGGTTAGCTTATCCGCCTGTCCGATTATGGCTGCTTCGTCAATGTCTGCGGGACGTACATTAAAATCAAGGCCGCATTGCTTCAACATCTGTTGGCGCGCTTGGCTGCCTGACGCCAGAATAATCGGCGGATGGTCAGCCATGATCCTCATCCTTTGCTTTCGATGCCTTTTTTGCGGCTTTTTCTTTGGCTTGTCGATCATCACGATTTTGCAACAAGGCCATAATTTCCGCTGCTGTTTCCTCAATAGAGCGCTTGGTCACATCAATCACAGGCCAGCCATGATCGGAAAATAACCGTCGCGCCTTGCGCACCTCATCGGCAATCTGGTCTTCATTCAAATACATATTCTCATTGAGCGCCGCCATCGTCGCTTGATCAGCCTTATCGGACTTTAATCGGCTTTGCCGTAATTGCTTCAATCGCGCAGGCGCCGCCGTCAAACCCACATAGAGCGGTTTTTTAAGCTGAAAATACTCATCAGGCACATCAACACCCGGGACAAGCGGTATATTCGCGGCCTTAATCCCGCGGCGCGCAAGGAAAATACTGGTTGGTGTTTTAGACGTACGCGAAACTCCCACCAGCACAACATCTGCCTTTTTCGTGCCTTTCAACGAGCGCCCATCATCAAAGCGCATCGCAAAATCAACCGCCGAAACCCGCTTGAAATAGGCATCATCCATTGTGTGCTGAAGGCCGGGAACACCCTTCGCGTGAATGCCCAGATAAGAAGAAAGGCTGCGGATAATTGGGTCGAGCACCGCTACGCACGGCACGCCCAGCTCTTCACAATGGTCGGTCAAACGCTCACGCATATGCTCATTAACGAAGGTAAAGATAACAGGACCGGGATTATCACTGATACGGCGAATAACACGCTCTAACTGCCGTTCCGTCCGCACCAAAGGCCAGAATTTCTGCGTGGGGTCTATCCCTTCAAACTGCGCTAGAACCGCGCGTGAAAGGCCGAGTAAGGTCGTGCCCGTAGCATCGGAAACAAGATGGACATAAAACTTTTTCTTAGATTTTCGGCCCATCATACCTCCGCTGAAATAAATAGGGGTGCATCACAAAATTATTTAAAATCAATGTGATACAACCCTAAAATTATTAATTAACCGTCTTGGTTTCAGACTCTTTCTGTACGCCTGCCTGCGCGGCCGCGATGTCATCTTTAAAACGTTCAAAATAAAGCGCATTAAAATCAACAGGAGCGACCAACAAAGGTGGGAAGCCGCCTTGTGAGACCATCGTCGCTAAAATTTGACGGGCAAACGGAAACGTCACGCGCGGAATTTCGATCAACAAAACAGGGTGATGCTGCTCAATCGGCACACTTTCACCAATGGTGACTGCCGCGCCGTAAATAATTTCAGCAATAAATACAGTCTCATCGCCGCGCTTTGCTGTGGCAGAAATCGTAACCGCAACCTCATACAGGTTCGGAAAATCGCCCGTCTCATCAAACTGGCGCGCATCCATGCCGATATTCACTTCCATCTCGGGCATAGGCTGGCCTGCACGTAATGACATTGGCGCGCCTGGGTTTTCAAAGGAAAGATCCCGAATATATTGAGAATGCACAGTCACCGGAAGGTTCGTAGCTTCTAAATTCACATTTTCCGGCGTCGCGCCTTCATTTTCTTTGCTCATAAATAAATCCTTATGCCTGTCTTTCAGGCTCTTTATAATTGAATGAAACGATTATGAAAGTGTTACAATAAATAGCGCCAAACCTCAAGGCTTGTCCTTATCCTCAACGGTTTCAAACTCCGCATCAATAACATCAGGATCCTGCGGCCTGTGATATCCTTTTGTCTCATGAAATTCGCTGTACTCGCTGTTGAACTCCGTCGCGGCAAAACGGGCATGTTTGCCTAATTTATCTCGAAGCACATCGCGAAACGGCGGAACCAGTAACGCAAACCCGATCGCATCTGTAATAAAGCCGGGCGTAATCAGCGTCGCCCCCGCCGCCACAATGCACAAGCCGTCAAACAACTCCTTTGACGGCAACCCGCCACGGCTCAAAGACTCTTGCGCCGACATCAGCGTTTGTATGCCTTGATACTTCACCAAAAAACCGCCCAAAATCGCGGTAAACAAGGCAAGGAGCAAAGACGTGCCGAGGCCGATATGCTCGCTCACACTTATAAAAACGAAAATCTCGCACAAAGGGATGAGGACAAAAAGAATCAAAAACGGCATAACGCTCTCGCAAATCCAAAATATAAAAGAAACTCAGCATAGACCAATCAAACGCCGTGATCAAACCACATTGTTACAGCTTTCATCACGAAGCAATCAGGGGAAGAAAAACTATGGTAAAAACAAACAAGACCCTGTAAAACCGTGAATTAAAGATATATGGTGTAAACAAATAAAAAGAATTATTTTAAGGATACTATTGTGACTGCTGAACTCATGCTCTATGCCCTGATCGCCGCCGGATTAATTTTCTGGCTGCGCAGCATTCTGGGCACACGTGATCAAGACGAACCTGAACGCCCGATCCCGAATTTAGAATTGAGCGAAGACGGCAAGATCGTCGGCGTTGGCGGAGAAAGCGGAGAGCAGAGCGAACAACGCTTAGCCATGATTGACGAACTGGCGCAAAATGATAAGGGCAGCATGGCAATCGCCGACAGCAACGTTCAGGATCAATTGATTGAGCTCGCAAAGGCCGATCGCAGCTTCGAAATTTATAAATTCCTACAGGCCACACAAGATGTTTTCGTCTATGTCGTGGAATCCTATGCTGACGGCGACCGTGAGACATTGTCCAACCTGCTCAGCCCGCAAGTATATGACGCATTCGATAAGGCAATTGAAATGCGCGAGCAGGCTGGTGAAGCAATGCAGACCGAAATTATGGCTGTGCAAAAATCGGAAATCATCGAAGCCCGCCTTGATGGCAAAACGGCCTATGTCACGGTTCGGTTCTGGGCGGATGAAACAACCGTCACAAAAGACGCTGACGGCGAAATCACCAGCGGTCACCCTGAAAAAACAACGCAAATGCGCGATGTCTGGACATTTTCAAGAGACATTAAAGCCCGTGATCCGCGCTGGCTTGTGGTCGAAACACGCGAAGACGGCGCGCAGGATAACGAAACAATTCCAAATACACACGAAGCCTAAACACGTACGCATATGAAAATGGTTCAATTTATGCGCAATAAAAAAGAACGCTCAAAACTCTACGCGACTCTTGCGATATGCATACTTGCGGCATGTAGCACGAACACTCAAAAAATCGAAACCGATCAAGACAAAGCCCGCGAACAGGCCAAGCTCTCACTAACCGAAGCCACATTTGATGAGCTGCCTGGTTGGGGATTAGACGATTTCACTGACATGGAAGCCGCACTACGAAAATCGTGTGAACGCATTATAAAACGTGACCCGAACGAAGCATTCGGCGTTCTGCCTGAGGCGGGAACCTATGCCGAATGGCAATATATTTGCGGTGAACTTTACAAGAAAGAAAAATGGCAAAGCGAAGAGCTAAAATATTTCTTCCAAGCCTACTTCACGCCTTACATGGCTGCAAAAGTGCTCAGCGAAGCCAAAGGAAACAAGCCACGTACGGTAAACCCCATCGGCTTGTTCACAGGGTACTACGAAGCCTCGCTCAAAGGCTCTTGGGTGAAAACTGACGAATACACAACCCCGCTTTATCAGCGCCCCGATGACCTGGTGATGTTACAACTTGGCGAATTCCGCGAAGATTTAAAAGGCGTACGCATCGCAGGACGTGTCATTGATGGCCGCCTGAAACCCTATGAATCACGCGCTGAAATTGATTCAGGCGACTGGCCGCATAATGATAAAGCTCTGCTATGGGTAAATAGCCCTGTGGATGCTTTTTTTGTTCAGATTCAAGGCTCTGGCCTTGTGCAGATGAATAGTGGCGAAACGCTTCGTATTGGCTACGCTGGGCAAAATGGCCACCCTTACACCGCAATCGGTAAAATCCTGATTGAACGCGGTGAGATGACCAAAAACGAAGTTTCAATGCAATCTATACGTGCATGGTTAGAGGAAAATCCCGACCAAGCCGCAGATTTAATGAACGAAAATAAATCTTATGTGTTCTTTAGAATATTGGAAGAGGATGCAAGTGGCCCCGTCGGTGCAGAAGGCGTAACATTAACCCCGCGCCGTTCTCTGGCAATCGACCGCACGCTCATTTCTTACGGCATCCCGATCTGGCTAGATGTTGAACACCCTGTCACAAAACTGCAGCCGATCCGCCGCATGATGATCGCGCAAGACACGGGCGGTGCAATCCGCGGGCCCGTACGCGGTGATTATTTCTGGGGGAATGGTGAAACACCTGAAGAACTTGCCGGTCGCATGAAATCATCCGGCAGATACTGGCTACTGCTCCCGAAACGCAATCAGCTTTTGGAGAAATCCGCGGAATAAACCTTAATAAACAATGGGATAACGGCGGCGCACGTCGGAAATATCGCTAAGGCAGGCATCGCTCAACGTAACATCAATCGAATCGATGTTCGATTTCAGCTGTTCCATCGTCGTCGCCCCAATAATATTCGCTGTCACAAACGGTTGCATATTTACAAACGCCAAAGCCATTTGCGTGACGTCTAACCCGTGCTTTTTCGCAACCTTCATATAGGCCGCGACCGCCGCATGTGCCTGATCATTATCGCGCGGCGTGCTGTCAATCAAAGTCCAGCGCGAGCCCTGCGGACGCTTCCCGCCACTATATTTTCCGCTCAACATTCCTGTCGCTAACGGTGACCAAGCCAACAGGCCGCAATCCTCGGCGAGTGCAGTTTCCTGCAAATCCCCGTCAAAATGACGACACAAAAGGCTGTACTCATTTTGGATAGAAACCATCCGCGGCAGATTATGCTGCTCCGATAATCTGATCCAGCGCTGCGTACCCCACGCGGTTTCATTCGACAAACCGACATGGCGCAATTTTCCTGCTTTGATCAGTTCATCCAACGTTTCCAGCACCTCAACCATGTTGGCTTCAACGGCCTGAGCATCAAAATCAGGCGCATAGTCCCAAAACCGACTGAAATGATAAGATCCGCGGTTCGGCCAGTGCAGCTGATACAAATCAATATAATCGCTCTGCAATCGTTTTAGAGAATTCTCAACAGCTTCCAAAATACCGCTTCGGGTAATTTTTCCACCATTGCGAACCCAGCCAAGCCCCGGCCCGGCAACTTTAGTGGCCAAAATAACCTCATCGCGACGTCCCGTTTTCTTAAACCACGTGCCGATAATTTCCTCAGTTTTCCCATATGTATCGGGGGTTGGCGGCACGGCGTACATCTCCGCCGTGTCCCAAAAATTAACGCCACGATCAAGCGCGTAATCCATCTGCTCATGCCCGTCGGCTTCGGTGTTTTGACGACCCCATGTCATCGTGCCAAGGCAAATCAAACTGACATCAAGATCAGTACGCCCCAATTTTTTGTAAATCATGCTAAAAGCTCGCTGCTAGTTTTTGGAAATATTGTCAACACGGTAACGCACGACACTCGCGAAGTCAAAGTGCAAGGCGCCAATCGTATCAGGCAAAGCAGCAGGATAGTTGTAAATAAGCGGGTTTTCCTGAAAATAAATCATCGCATTGTTCAATGACGCAATCGTTTCAGGATCCGTTTGTTGTTTTCGTTTTTCCAAGTTAAATAAGGTGAGTTTGGGCGGGCTAACCCCGTCTTTAGACGGAACGTAACCAACGTTACAAATAATTTCTTCCAGACGATACTCACCAAACGCGTCAATATGCGAATACCACATGACCAGACCTTTGCTCTGCGAAGGTACAACCTCGCTAACATACAGTGTGTGTGGGTACGGAACCGTTAATTCCACCAAAGTATGACAAACACCGTAAATTTCCGAAGCCTTAAAGGGCTTGAACAAAAACCACACGCAGTAAGCAAAAAATGCAAAAATACCAAAACGTATAGCGCGTTTTCGAAACTTTTTCTTCTTGGCTTCTTTCTCAGCTTTTAGCTTTTCAGCCAAAGACTTCTTGGGCTGAGCAGGCTCATTCTCAACCACGGTCTGTTCTAATATGTTGGCTTCTTGATCACTCATTTGTTTCAGTCATTAAACCAGTTTAACGCGCTTTTTATCTTCAGCATCTTGGCTTTCTTTACTTTCCTCGACCAGTTCGGAAACAATTTTTTCAATAACGCCGCTGATCATAGCTTGGCGAGAATCGCCCTCTTCACTGTTCGATAAAACGCGACGACGAATTTCGTTACGCGCACTACCGCCCGGGAATTTCATCGCCAGCATCTGCCGCGCCCGCGCCGCACCAAGAACGGAATAAAGACGGTTACGAATAGACACATCCTCGGCTGACGTTGAAAACGCCCATAACTCAATAGGTCCAAGCGTATTATAAATATGCTGTTCATAGCGACCTGACGTCGACCCGATAACAATCAAAGCAGGCGCTCCGATCGATTTAGGCCCTGTCAGCTTGTATCGCATCACGTTACGCGCCGTAGCGGATAGGCCGAAGCGTTCAACAACCTCTTGAACAGCCTTATCGGAAATCGCAGTACCCAAAATCCAAACACCTGTTGCCAAATCAACCATGTCTTTATCAAAGTCATCAATCAGCTGAGAGGTCAAAACAATCTGCACACCGCGCTTACGACCCTCACGAACGTCACGAATAACCTGTGCGCGCACCGAGTTTGACTTACTTGTTCTGTGGAATTCGTCAAAATTCAAACGCTTAGGGCTCTCGCCAACTTGCTGCAAACGAATGGAATGATATTCGCGATACTTTTCAGGAATATTCTGCAGCGTATCCGAACTCGTCCACCACGAACGAACCAAGGCATGACGCGCAAGCATATACATGATCGAAGTCTGGCGGTCAGCCGCCTCATCCCCTTGCGGCGCAACATCCATAAGGTCAAGCGAACAAAGGCGTGTATCGGCGATGTCAAACTGCGTTACAGAAGAAAGAATGGGGTATTCTCTGATAGATGATGTAATCATACGCTCAAACGCACCGATAACACTCTCAGAGCTAACGCCAACCGATGTCTCTTCCAAAAGAGAACGAATCTGCGGCTTACGCGATGCGGTAATCGCATCATTCAAGGTCGGCACAGCGTGGCGTTGCGCCAGGTTCGCAAGGTGCGGCTGGTCAAGCTCAAACATCTTATCGACAATATCCCACCAGAACGGATCAGAAGGCAAATGCACATTATGCTTTGCAATAGCAGCATCGATTTCCATCTCAAGCCGTGGCAAATAGGGGCGCGCCTCTGCGTTCGCCGCTCCATCATCACGCCAGCGGAACATCTCATCAACAACCAAACCACAAAGCTGCTGCATACCGTCATATGGCTTATCATAACCCGGCGGGGTTGTAAGAAGCGTAAGCAATTCAACCAAAAAACTGCGTTCATCGGGCAAAGGATAACGACAGCCAAGCTGTGTATCAAACGGATTAACAGCATATTGATGCGCCATTTGCAGGCGGTAATAAGCGGCCTCATGCTGACGGCTAAGCGGCAGGGCTTCTTTAATCAGAGAAATCAAACCGGACGATGATGGCCCGATATCAATAACCGCCACATACGGCAACGCGCTTAAGCCCGGTGTGATACACGTTCCGAAATTAAGAGTATTCAAAAGAACCGACTTACCGCCACCGGGCTGAGCAAAAATCAAGTCAAACCAAGTTGTTGTTAAGTTTGTACCCGTTTGGTAAGGCCAGATTTTACCATCCGGCGTTCTGAAAATCATCGCCCCTTCTTCGAACGGGCTGGACGGTCGTTGCCACGGCAACAGCTTCATAATCTCGATCATCGGCGCAATGCCTGAAGGCGCAGTACCCGCGCAGTGAATGCCCATACCAGATGACATCACACAATCAAGCGGATCACCGGAATATTCGCTGACCTGACAATATCCCCAACTTTCAAAAGACTGTAAGAGAACGGACAAACGATCAAGTATTTGCTCTTTTTCATCAATCTTACACCATGTGGCAAAGGAAACGCGCACTTTAACAACAGGTTCTTGCCGTGCAAGTGCTGCGACCGCCTCAAGAGAGTATTTAATCGATTTATTACCGGCATTTGTCGGGCCCATCATGGTTGCGCCAAATGTTCTGAATGCAATCGCTGATGCACCGCCACCTTCTATCAGGAATGAAATGCGAAACGGTATATCAGCTTCAACCAAACGATTCATCAAAATCGGGAACGGTGTGGCATCCATCGGGCCGAGCGTCATATCCGCGCCTGCCCATAAAAGGTTACCGATGCGAACAACAGACTTACCCAGAACCTTGGCATCTCCAGCCGTAATCTGGCTGGGCAGGTTTGGCCATAAAATATCCGACATATCAACCGTGCTCTTGGGCGCGCGCGGCGGAATAGGGTCACCGGGAAGGCACGCACGCCAGTCTTCATTGGCGCGGTCAGGGAACAAGTTGTTCCGAACAGCTGTAAGCGCGTCATGCACTTCCATTAAATTACATTCAATACCAAGCTCATTAAACGCCGTCATCATGGCGGTGATAAAGCTCTTATGGCGTGTACGCAACGGCTCCATAACACCGAACGGAAACTGTGAATTCGCAGCAGGGAACCAGTCTTTCCCTTCGTTTTTCGCAGCCTCACCGGCACGCTTGATTTCATTCTTCGTCAAGGAAGAGGGGCGCGTCCACAAAACAAAATATTGCTCTTCGTGCGTAAGAAAACGTTCCAGATGGTTAACTTTTTCGTCAAAAAGATCATCCAAATCCATGCCGATCGCATGTGACGTGGTTCTGGACGGCTTGATTTGGTCAATCAACGTTTGGCGAATACGCGATGGGTCACGTACGAAATAGGCCTGCATAGCATGACCGATACGGTCAAAACGCGCGCCGATTTTAATATTGGCTGATTTGACAATATTGTTATATTCCTCATCACCAATAATCTGTTTACTACCCTCAACACGAACATATGACACAAGCGAGCCGTCAGATGACACAAGGGTCGTGTCGTTTTCCTTCGTTTCCAAATGGATGAACGAGGATACGGTTTGTCTTAAAGCTTTTTGGAATGGTGCTAAAAGTTTGTCTGTAAATTTCATATCTGCTGGGTAAACCTAGAATTAAACAATTTTCATCATAGCGTATTTCATAAAAAATGAACACCATAATCATATGAAATAAAATACAAAAAGATAGTGAATTATTTGTTTACAGAATATGGAAAAGCTCTAGGCCGCTTCAACCAAATTATGATAGATGTCAAACCACTTCTGCGGCGTCTTGCCGCCAAATGGCCCGTCTTTTGAACGCCAATAGGCAAGGATCTGCGGGAATTGATTAAATTCAAGATCTGCCTCTTTGATAATTCTGCGATCAAGCGGAAAGAGGCGAACGCCTTCAATTTTCTTCTCGCGATTATTGTAATGCGCATCTGTAAGATAGTCTTTCAAAACCATCGCCAAAATATAAGGGTCGTCTGTTCCCAAACGAGCGCGTAAGGCTTCCCGCCTTTGCATCAAAGCCTCAAGCGATTTACGCGCGGCATCAGCGATCGGCCCTTGAGAAATACGGGCGACATATATTGCGCGTGCAATGTGGTGTAAATCAGCCTGATCAATCTCCGGCAACCAGAGCAAAACCCCTGAGCGCATGACATTAACCTTATCCAGATTAAAGCATTGGTGGCAGAAAATGCAGACTGTTTTTAAATTATCTTCTGATAAATCGGTCGGGTCGTTGTTCAGGAAAAGCACGTCTTGGTATTTTTTCGACTGAAACCCGCAACACTGACAAACATGGTCGTCACGTGTAAAAATCTTTTGTTTCATCTCTTTAGTGAGAAGTTGAGAATTCTCAACAGAAGAGGAGCCAGACTGACTGGCTCCGCTCTTTGATTCTTTGGTTGACGCTTTTTTCTTTCGCGTTAACCCTAGTGATACAGGAAGATATCCCATCACAATCCAATCTAAATTATGGTGCTGCTGTACCGAATTCAACCGCGTTAAGTTCAGCTGTTGTTGCTGCTGTACCTGTACCGATTGTTTCGAACATAGCTTCTAGGATGATTGGAAGCGCGAACAATGCACCACCAACTGCCAAACGGATAGCACCGTCTTTCAAAGGTGTCTGTGTTGGGTTCTCAACGTGGTCTTTGATCTTCATGATACCAAGAACAGCCAATAGAACACCAAATAGGTATGCTAGAGCTGAAATCAAGCCTGGAAGTGAAGAGATAGATGTGTTGATGTTAGAAGCAATAGAACCGAAGTTGTTAGCAGCATGCGCATCTGTAGCAGATACGATCATACCAGCTGTCATTGCTGCACCGAGTTTATAATATGTAGTTTTGGTTTTCTTGAACATTATGTTCCTCCTCTTACCAATATTTACTTACTTAATATAAAGACACTAACACACTTGCCACATTCTTGCCACATTTTTTTTCGCGAATGTGAAATTATTTTTAGTTAAAGGCAACGCCGAACGCTGTAACGCCCAGTGTGTTTTGGATTGCGTTAAGAACCGGACCGAGATTCACAGCCAGCGCGCCGCCAATGATGTGCGTTATACCGGACATTGTGGAGGCCTGTTGCTTGCCCTCGGCAACGTCACGCATGATGAACAAGCCACGAACAAAGCTGATAATACCGATCACGATCAGGAATTTCAGAACTGCTGAAATAACGTGATAGGCAGCTTGCGTCTCGGCAAAACTCATACCGGATGTGTAAGCAAGGGTCGCATTCGTACTTGACTGCGTGCTACCGAAGAACGTTGCAGAGAAGGCACGAAGGATAACTGTCGCTGATAAAAGTATACCACCGATAATGAACGTCGAGACCGTTCCCAAACCACCGGGACCACGCGCACCTTCTTGTGATGATTTAATGATTCGCGAAATACCGATCATGATGAATATAAATCCGGCACTGAAGCAGAAGAAGTTAACTGCGTTATGCATCGGTCCCATGACATCAGCCATGAAACAAGCCATCGCCATATCGAGCGAGTTATTAATGTTACAGCCGATCCCGAACGGCCCCAATGTCAGGTCGCCCGCAAAACCGGATGTCGTCCCTGCGATAGAGGCCACACCGATGTTGGCAGGAAGAAAAGTACTGGTTAATACTACCGTTAGATAAGGCATTGCGAAGAAAGCACCACCGGCAAGAAGGCGCGTAACACCTTCATTTAACTGTGTCCGTGAAGGGTCGCTAACGTGGTCGCGAATTTTAATAATACCCCACAATCCAAAGACCAAGCCAAGCACGTAAGCAACAGACGTCAAGAAAATCGGAATGGCGATGGTACCTAAGATGGAGTTACAGATAACAGATGAGATCGAGTTACCGAACAACCCGAAACCACTCAACGGAATAGCTGTCGCACACTGCGCATTCACAATGGCACTGGGGCCAATACCGACATCAGTTGAAACAAGGAATTGCGCACCCAGAAGAAATGAATACACAGCACCACCAAAACCTGTACCACCGTCAACCATTGTGTTGAACATTGCTTGGTAGACAGTCGGTAACGCCAACAGCGCACCACCGGTCAAAAGGCGGATAACAGAATCTTTCAAAGGAACGCGCGTCGGGTCTTCAACATGATCGCGGATTTTAAACAATGCGGAAATAATAAACAAAATAGCCAACAGATAAGCCAATGCCGCAATTAAAGCAGGGATATTGTCTGCTGAATCAATTGTATGCTCCATCATCGATGTTAGGTTTGTACCAAGAGAAACAATACTTGATGCAGTAGCAAGCAAACCGTTTAGAGATGTAACAATTCCCGCGCCTGTGCTGAAATTCATACCGCCTGTACCGATACCGATCGTGTTTCTGGCGGCTTCTGTAACAATAGGAAGGGCGAACAACGCTCCACCTATAAGTAAACGAATAACAGGCGTACGAATCGGAGTTTGTGTCGGCGCGCTGACATGTTCAATAACTTTAATGAGGCCCGTCGCAGCTATCAAAAGACCCGAAAGATAGGATAAACCGGCCATAAGAGCAGGCAACGATGCCGAAGATTCCACAATGTTTTCTGTAACGTCATTGACGTCAACCCCCAGACCAACGGTAAATGCAAAAGCATCACGCGTAAGGATCGTAACGACCAACATGAAAAAAGAAAAAGCGAAAACGTTAAATCTGCTCATAAGTACAATGCTCCGATCAAAATTATACACATCTATTACACCATACTTTATAAAGATGTTGCAAATATTATTGTTGGTAAAATGACGTATATGTTAGAATTTCGTAATAAAAACATCCCGAAGAACATTTTTTACATCAAATTTTAACGTTTTATTAGCGTTTGAGAGCAGCTTCGCTTCCCTTTACAACCCACTGCCCGTTGATTCGCCCGACGGATTTTATCGTTCCCAAACCACGTACAATGTTGCCGGTTTCAACTGAGATAAGCTCGCCTGATTTCAGGTTCTTCAAAACAGCCTTGCCTGGTTGCGCACCGCTAATTTGCCACAATTCCCCGGCATTAATGGTTTTCTGCACATCTTTGTCTTGCGAAACGCTTTGTTTTTCCTCTGGCTCACTTTGTTTTTCTTTTAAAGGAAGCGGCTTTTGGTTAAGCGCATGAATTGCAGAGGCAGGAAGAGCAGAAATTTTTATCGGCGTGATGCTCTCAGCCGTGTCGGAAGCTTGATTTTCGAAAACGTTTTTAGGCTTTGCAATGAAATCAGCGGACGCCACAGGCTCAATTTTCTCAACCGCTTCAGCAACAGTTTCTCCGAGCACGTCATCAGACTCAACATCTTGTGTAGCTTCAGCTAAAACATTCGCATCAGATTCGGGCGCGTCTTGAAAAGGAGGCGTTTGAGAGTCAGGAGCAGTGTGATCATCCGCCAAGTTTTGAGTAGGTGCGGGTTTTTCGCTTTCCGCAGCAAAAGTTTCCACGACATCATCAGGGCGCGAAGCATTCTCATTAGAAGCAACATTTTCTTCTTCACGAACGACGACGGGGCCGGAAGACGTATCAGCGGGATCAATCCGCGCCTGCGCAGAATCTGTTTTTTCTAAATCATCATCGATTGCCACACTCTCTTGGGAAACATTTTTTTCCTCAGCTTTTGGGGGCGTGGGGATATCCAAGGAAGCAAGCGTGGACAGGGGCGAAAGCGCCTCAACAGAGTTCGGGAAAGGCGTCAAAACAGAATCCGATTGGGCAGCGATTTCTTTATCAAGCGACGGGGTTTCAACCGCGCCGGTTTTTTCAACAAAAGGTTCTGAGTTTGAAGGCTTTGTTGAGCCCGCAGAAAATGCGGAGCTTTCTTTTACGTTGCTATTCTCTTCATTATTTGAAGACGAGCTGTTTGAAGAAAGGGGCCCGGAATTAGAAATAGCAGCCTGTTTCTTGTTGAACAAAGAAGGCAAGAGATCGCTGGAATTGTTATAAGCGTAGAACGAGCCGCCGATAGCAGTTGCTGTCAAACACACCAAAGCGGCGGATTTAAGAAACCTACTACGGGAAAAACCTGCGGAAAAATTGGGGTCCGCAGGCTCATCGTCATCTAATAAGTAGCCTTCCGCTTCGCCGTCGTCGAAAAAGACGTCATCTTCGAAAGACGGAGAATTTTCATGCATTATAAAAAGCTCGTTTTCAACAATAAGAGTTGGAAATTAAAACTCATCGTCAGGGTTTTCCTCAATAACATTCTCAATAAAGAAAACGCCGATCGGTGTACCTGCCGCAATAATAATACGTACCGGCACCTGAGCTTGCCGGTTAAGAATGTCTGTAACACCGCTTGCAGCTTCACGAATACCTTCAGCAATCGCGTCTTCAGTATCTGACTCTTCTGTCGTCTGAACTGCGGCTCCGTCAACAACCGTTACATCTTCATCTGTCTCGGCAATCGCATCGGCAAACCCTTCAATAAAGGCAGCAGCAGCAGGATAAACAACACGTCTCAAGTAACGTCTGTTGATGCTGGTGCGTTGTCCGGCAAGTGTTGTATCAGGATCAAGAAGGATGGCACTGATGTTGTGCATGTCGCCTTCTTCATTAACAGCGGTTTCAAATTCAATTCCAATAAGGCCGATATCTTCAAGCACACTGAATGTACCGAGCAATTTCCAACCTTTAAGCGGGCCACTAACCATTTGAGCCAAAACTGTTGTTGGAACGTCCGAATTAACTTCAAGCAGAGTTTGTCCGTATACAACCTTACCGGCAGGAATAATAACTTCTTCTTCTTCTTCAAAATCGAAGTCAGCCATGTTGTCGGAGTCCTGTCCACCATTACCATCGCCGCCATTACCGCCGCCTCCGGAGGAATTACCGCCGCCATTTCCGTTTCCGGAGCTGTATGAGATCAGTGTTTTGGTTGTAAACGTTTTCTCAGAACTGTTTTCTGTAAGAACAGCACGCATCTGCTCAAGCATCGATTCAGCCAAGGCTTGAATGGCTTCATTTTGCTGCTCAGCGTCAAGAACCGTTACAGGCTCAACATCCACGGCCTCATCAGCAAGATCGCGAGAAATACGCTCCTCTTGCAGGGCGCGCCAACGGTGTAGAGGGTCATCCGCCTCTGCTTCGACTTCCGGCACTTCTAAACGCGTTTCAGGGCTCCCTGTCGGAACAGGAATTGTACTTCCTGATTCGCGTTGGGCACGCTCAAGATCTTCTTGGTTTTCACGTTCAACAGCTTCGATATAGACAGGGTCAACCTCTTCGTCACTTCCCGGCGTAGAAACAACCTCGGAAGGAGGAATCATAGTTGACTGCGCAGTCTCCTGTGAATCGCCGCCAAACAATAGCAGCGCGCCGGCTAAGGCTGCAACACCTGCAACAACAACACCAACTTTTGCCATCGGATTCTGGCGCAAAGTGTCGCCTAGTCCACCACCTTGTGAAAACTCATCAAAACCGTCCTCGTCGGCCATGATGTCATCATCTAAATCATCATTCATCGAGCAAATCCTCACGTTCAGTCAATCGCGCACGAACCATGCGTCCACGATCAGATAAAAGAATAACAGGCGTCTCTTCCAGTGCGTAAACACGGGTGCCATCAGCTGATGACACAGAACTGTCCCAACCCGGTGAAAGAAGCGTATGAGGCGTCCTCACATAAGTTAAGCCGTTGTAAATAAATGCACTTGTACGTCCGTCAACACCGGAAACGCTAAGTCGTTTTGCATCTCTTGGCATAACACCACTCAAAGCTTGCGACATGTCAGCATCACCGGACTTCAATGAAACACCAACATTATTAATAATTGATGTACGTGCCAAAGGCCCGGGACGCGGAACCACAGCATCAAAACGATAATGAACAATGTCTTTATTGGTCTCGAATGTAAGAATAACCGGAGCGTTCAAACCTTTTAGACGCATCGAAATATTCCCGTGAGCATATTGTGACTCAGGTGAAATTCTCAACATGTGGGTCTGATCGTAAACTGTTGATTCTTGAATCAAAAAGTCGCCAACCCAGCTAATGTCTTCAATTTCCCAAGGTGCGCCTGAGGAATCGAGCATGCTGATCGTTGTCACATAACCCCAAGACAATTTAACGATGAGGGGCGGCACACCCGGATCAAGCGATACGTTCTGAACAACAAGCTCAGGGCGCGGATATGGGTGCGCAGGAAGCTCTGTTGATTCGACGGTGCGATCATAATGCTCCAGCAGCGTGCGAATTTCTTCCGGCTTTAAGGGGAGCAAAGTTTCCAAAGCCTTATCGAAAGCTTCTTTACGAAAGCTGTTCTCTAAGTCTTGAACAGATTGCTGCTCATCAAGGCTGTCGTCAAAACCAAACGGGTCGTCCGCTGCGGTCTCTTCTGCTGCGAAGTCTTGCGCAAACGCAGCAGGGGGGCAAAAAGCGAATGCTGCTAAAGCTGCGCCAAAGAGCAGATGTTTAACATCAAATCTTTTCACCTTTTTATGGCTAAATTTAGTATTCATGAATCTCACTTGTAAAGATACTCTAAAGTCAATTGTGAATTTACATTAAATAATTTTAAAAGTCACGCATTTAAAAGCAATTTCGTAAAAAAACTTTTGTAAAGCAATGGGTAAGCGCGGCGCGGTGCTTTTGCAAGCCGTTGCTGAGTAAGGTTCAGCGAGCTTGTGTAGGTGCATTAAGTTACGGTTTGCGCCGTTTTGGAATTGCAGAAAGTGGCGGCAGTGGACACATGCTTTAATCATCGCTGGCGCAAGCGAGCTCGTGAGGGCGGGGCGCATAAAGTGTATATTTATGTGCTGACATATTCTAAAGCAAAGAAAAACCCCCGAGTTTTATTCGGGGGTTTGGCTTATTTTTGTCATGTCTTGCTTAATTCGATACGGCAATCCATTGTTCAATGCCTACGCCGTTGGGGCTTTCAAGGCGCGGAACGCGAACCACCACTACCGTAACGAGCAGATTCGTATTGCTGGCCTTTGATCCGGATCTGTATGTCAGAACCAAAGGAATCTTGACTCGCCATTGATATCGCCCGGCGACAAGGCCTTCATCCTCCAAGATGGGTGCGCCTCGCGGCACGGTGGTGATGATTTGCTGGTTCACCTCAACCACCTCAATAATTCTTGATCGCTGCAGCGCTTGTGTAAAACTCTCCCAGCCGCGCTTCGTAAAGTTTCGAGACGATTCCTGCAAGCGGCGACGATAATCGTTAAAGCCGAATGTCATAACCTCAGTTGTCGCTTGTGCAACCCAGGACATAAGCGCGGGTGTGCTCAGGTTGGGTTGGCTGAGTGGAACCATAGGAACAAGGCGTCCGTCTTCTGTCGTAGCAAAATAAAGATTTTTCGGCTGGTTGACCTGAATAATATAGTACATCGCCGCAACAAGGCCTAAAATCACAACGGTTTGTATAAGTGTAATTTTCAAAAGGCTGCGATAACCGTCGCGATAAAACTCGTTACGAATAACAACAGCGCCAAGGCCGGAGACGTCTTCTTTCACTTCTTCTGGTGCGGCATTTTGTTGCGCCTCAGTCGAGCCGGTGGACAGCAGTGTTTTCTTTTCTTTTTTCTTCAGCATTAAATTAATCGATCCTAAGGTAAGTAATATTGAGATATTATTTCGTGCATAACTTATATCACACTTTGTATCAAAAAAAAATTGAACACAACGTTGTAATAATAAAAATAAGATAATTTTTGGTAAATATTTCTGTGCGTTTGCGTACGCTTTTGTGGTAACGTTATAAATATTGTGTATTAGAGGAACATTATTTTCTTGAAAAAGAATTGATAATTTTCCTTAAATGAAGCAATCTGATGGTCTTAAATTTATTTTTAGAGTACCGCATGCGATATAAAAACAAGGAAGAGACACCAATTAAAGATGTAGCTTTAAAAGCTGTGCGAGGGGCCGCGTTGTGCTTTGTCGCGCTTTCCTCTTTTGGTGTGACGCTATCATACGTTGCTGTGAAGCAGCCTGCCTTCGCATGTTGTGGTTGCCGTGACAGTGACTGTAGCGAAGCTGAAGATTTGGTGAATCAGTACCAGGAAGAGTTGCGAGAAAACACAAAAGACGAATTTGATGCTGACTTGGCAGAGTTTGAGCGTTGGATGGAAGAAATCTACATCAACGAAATTGTCGAGGCCACGGCGGCGATGGCCACCCAGATGGCGGCTGTGGCAATGCAGTATACAGAGATAATCGGATCATTCATCGATGCGCAAACCCAGCTTGACTCGCAGCGCCTTCTGCGTGAATTGCAGCTTGAAGCGCACAAGGACTACAGACCGAGTCATAGTTTTTGCGCATTCGGGTCAAACGTTACAAACATGGCGGGCGCAGACAGTCGGGCGGGCTTCAACAGCCGTGCTTTGTCCGTCGCAGCTGTAAACAGACAGCTTGGCGCAACCGGAACGCCGGGCGCGATATCGGTTGCGGATGATTACAAGTCGAGATGGACGCAATTCACCAGAACATATTGTGATCCGCGTGATAACAATTTCTATCGTAAAGATGTTTTCACAACCGGAACAACTGTGCCGGAAATTGTGGTTCCGCTTGAAACAGGCCTTTATTATGCATGTGACCATGACGAGGCTTTGCTTGCCTTTGTCGGCGGAAGTATTGCCGGATTCATTCCCGGTGAAATGCCAAACCCCATGGGCGGTGCGCGTGATCCGAAGCGCATGAACAGAGACATCAATTATACCCGCCTCGTCGACAATCCAAGAACCTTGGACGTTGACTTTACGAATGATTATCTGGGAACAGAAAACCCGGAAATTAACACGCTTTTGGGCGCTGCCGGCGGGATGGTCGGAATTGGTGTTAATCGTCAGCCCGGCGAGGAGGAGGATGTGATCGCAATGTCGCGTAACCTCTACGGAAACCGAGTTCTGACTCGTAACGTTGCCCGCGGTGCTATGAACACGGTTGATGGTAAGAAAATATATCTTTCACTCAGGGCTATCGCTGCAAAGCGAAGTGTTGCACAAACAAGTTTTAATTCGATCGTCGGCTTGAAGTCGGTGGGAACATCAAGAACGCACTTCAATGATATCATTGGCGGCTTTTTGGAGCCTGATCCCGGCGGTGATTATGAAGATTTGGAGGGACGTCAGGCACAGCGCTACCTTGCCGCAATCGTAAACGAGCTTTTGCCTGCAGATCCGCCTGTTTCCGGAAGCGACGAAGACGGTGGTAACATTTTTGACCTGATCGGCTATGCGCCAAGCTACTATTCGCAGCTTGAGGTTATGGCGAAGCGAATCTATCAAAATCCTGATTTTTATGCGCATCTTTATGATACGCCGGCAAACGTAACGCGTAAAAAGGTCGCAATGCAGGCGATTGAGTTGATGTTGGATCGTGAAATTTATGAAAGCCAACTGCGCCGTGAGATGTCCGTCTCTGTGCTCTTGGCGACAGAATTGCGTGCGACTCAAAGGGGCGCGAACAGCGGTGCTGTTATCTCGGAAGGGCGCGGAACAACCAGATAAGTTAAAAATGAATACAGATATTACAAACACTAATGTGAGAAAATGCTAAGAAAACTGGCAAAAAATACAGTAAACATGAACAGAAAGCTCCTGCTGGCAGGGCTCTGCGTTGCAATCGTGTCTGCGTCAATATTCACCATGACGGCACGACAAAAAGAGGCTGAGGCGTTCGGTTTTTGTATTCCATGTATCAGCTGTTTTATCATCGACACATTCATCACAGGCTTGATCACTGAAATTATTCAGGAATTCATTTTCAACGATCTTATCGAAGGCGTCATTGAAGACCGTATCGAAGATCACGAAGAGTGGATTGTTGAGGAGTTCTTTGAAGATTACTGGGTGCGGGGTTTAGCAGAATTAACAGAATTCTTGGGCGCTTACGGCATGTACCAAATGGAAATGGTCGGTGCGTTCTTTGACGCAAGGCAACAGATAAAAACAACGCGCCTCTATTTCGAGCTGCAAGCCGAAGCGCATCGGGATTATCACCCGAGTGAAAGTTTTTGTTATTTCGGAACAAGCGCGCGCAGCTTGGCATCATCTGAAAATCAGGCAAGGCTAAACGCACTTGCTCTATCGCAAAGATCATTAGGCAGGCAGCTCGGTACGGCCGGAACAGCGTCTGCGATAAGCATCGCCGAAGATCAGGAAGCCAGATGGAATAAGTTTGTAACCGCACATTGTGACATCCGTGACAATGGCTGGACACAGGCCGGAACAGGTCTTGATTTTGCGTGTGACCATGACGGTCAGGGCGGATCACCACGCGCAGGTGCCTATGACAGACGACGCGTAAACCTTGATGTCGATTACACGCGCCTTATTGATCAGGCAAGAACCTTGAACGTTGACTTCACAGATTTAGACGTCGAAGCGAACGAAGAAGACATTATTGCCATGTCAAACAACCTTTACGGAAATACGCTTATGACGCGGACATTTAACTTGTCCGGAATGGCCGGAAACCCCAAGATTCAAAACTGGTGGTTAAGCATCAGAAGCACGATTGCAAAACGTAATGTCGCCGAGCATACATTCAATGCAATCGTATCGATGAAAACGGCGAGCGAAGACCCTGCAACCGCGCAGACAGGAACATTCATGGCGTCTTTGATACAAGAATTAGCGCCGACAGGAACACCCGCTGATGAAATCTATGAAATCATGGGCACAAACCCGAGTTATTACGCACAGCTCGAATATCTCAGCAAGAAAATCTACCAAAACCCTGATTTCTATGCTGACCTTTATGATAAGCCTGCAAACATCAAAAGAAAGAGCGCGGCCATGAAAGCGATTGAGCTTATGGTCGATCGCGCATTATTTGAAAGCGAACTAAGACAAGAAATGGTTCTGTCCGTACTTCTGTCCAGTCGCCTTAGCAACGACAGAAGAAACATAAGCAAACTTTTAGAAGTTGAACCGATACAATAACGGTCTGAGAATTTAAGTGACGATATGAAAGAAAGAGCGAAAATAACAAACGGAAATCTAAGCATAAAAGCAAAGTTTTATGTTGCTTTCGCATGTCTTTCTTTATGCGCATTCTTCTTTATTCCCAATCAAGCGCACGCATTTTGTAAGGATTGTGCTTCTGAAGTTAATGACCTTGACCCAAATGTCTGGCAGGAATCAGAAGACAACTTTGATGAAAGAATTGAGCAAGAGTTCTTCGAGCTTCAGGAATTTTTACTAGACGAGCTGTGGAATCAAAGCGTGTTGCCTGTCATGTTCGACATGGCCGATCAGTTCACGGCCATTGCCATACAACAAGCCATGATCGTCGGAACATTCTTCGACGCTGAAAACCAACTGGCAGCACAAAGAAAGCTGCAGGAACTCACAGCAAGAGCACATAAAGATTATCATCCAAGTATCGGAATGTGTGAATTCGGTTCGGTTATGAAAAGCTTGGCCGCAACAGAATTCAAAACTGAAATCGTTTCGAATGTTTTGGCGCAAAGGTCTCTTGATCGACAGCTCGGGAAGTCTGAAACATCAGGTAAGTATGGCGCGGGCATTATCCAAGACAACAGAATCGAACATTTCAGACAAAACTTCTGTAATTCACAAGACCGTGCATCCGCTCTCGCCGCTGTCTGTACGGACTTGGATTGGGCAACAAACGTTTTAACGGAAGAGCAGCGCGCAAAAATCGACAAGGATATTGACTACGTATCTTTGGTTGAGGGCGCTAACAACCTGAAAATTGACTTTACAAATCAGGTCATATCAGACGGAACAATCGACAATATAGACGAGGAAAACATTCTGGCCTTGGCGTCAAATCTGTTCGGTCACTATAATATGCCAAGACCTCCGTCTCTCGGTTTGAGAAATTTTGACGACAACCGCCTCAGCCTGATGCAGCGTGCATATATGGACATGCGCTCGGTTGTCGCGAAAAGAAGTGTTGCCGAGAACAGCCTTTATGCAATCGCCGCAATGAAATCGCAGGGCTATATCGAACCTGATACACCGGGCCCTGGCGGCGTAACAGACGTTGCAAGCGCACGTATTTACATGGAGCACATCCTCCGTGAATTAGGCGTGACAGACTCGAACGGCGACGGCGATACGCAAGATGAAATTCTACAAATTTTGGGCGAACATCCCAGTTATCACGCACAGATGGAAGTGATCACGAAAAAGATGTTCCAAAATCCGGACTTTTATACAAGCCTTTATGATAAGCCCGCAAACATCGAAAGAAAAACCGTGGCCCTTCAGGCAATTAATTTGATGCAGAAATTTGATGTCTTGAAAAGCTCTTTGCGTGACGAGGCCTCAATGTCAATCTTGCTTGAAATTGCGATCTCTAATCTGCAATCAGAAATCGAAGATGCAATTAAAGGGCTTTAAAATACTGAAAAGTATATAATGTGATAGGATAAGTAGACTGTAAAATGAGAAAAATGAAGAAATTGATCAGATTTATTGCTCTGATGCTCGTTTTTTCGACGACAACAGTGACAATGGTAACAGTAAATCCAACACCGGCACAGGCCGCGTGTTGTAGTTGCTGTTCCTGTATCAGCTCTGTCATATCTACTGACATCACAAACTGGATTCAGGACTTGATCGAAATCGACCTGCACCTGTTCATTAATATCCTAATCCACCAAATCACTTGGTTCGACTGGACATTCTGGCAGCAACACATGCTCCCGCTCTTTATGCAAACGGGTACGCAATTTGCCGCCGTCGGCACGCTGCAGGTGACGATGATCGGTCAATTCATGGACGCACAACAGCAGCTTGAGACACAACGTGTTCTCCAAAAATTACATGCCCGCGCAACGAAAGATTATATGCCGACAACAGGCATGTGTGAATTCGGTACACGTGTTATGGGCTTGGCTGCAACCGAAAGAAAAGGTGAGGCGGCGTCACTTATTCTGACAAGGCGTTCAACCGCACGCTTCTTAGGGAACACAGGTGTCGCAGCAGCAGGCGGATCAGAGGATGATATCGTCGCACGCTTCAGACAGTTCTCAACAACCTACTGTAATCCGCATGACAACAACGGCAGCATGGCCGTCATCTGTTACGGCAGTATGGCTGCGGCAAACGCATTGAACGCAAATGACCGCGCACGTATCAATGCAGACATTAACTATGAAAGAACATTGTGGAGCCCGAAAACCGTTCAAACGGATTTGACGGACGATAACCCGACAGATACAGAAATTGACGACACGGCAGATGAGGATATTTTCGCGCTGGCTAATAACCTATACGGTTTTGAAATTTATGATCGTATGTCGCCGAACAAGATGGGCAACAGACCCGACGGCGATATCAGCGGTGCGCAAACGGCCCTTATGAACGTGCGTGCGGCCACGGCAAAAACAAAAGTTGCCGAAAACAGCTACAACGCGATTGTTGGCCTGAAAACCGAAGGTACAGGCGCATCCATTGAATTTATTCAGGCCTATCTCAGAGAATTAGGAATAAGAGACTACATAGGCTTTGGCGACGATTATATCGAAGAATTCTTGGGCGAAAACCCAAGTTACGATGCGCAAATGGAATTGCTGACGAAAACGGCGTATCAAAGCTCACTTTTCTACACGAACTTGTATGAAAGCCCCGCGAACGTCGAAAGAAAAGGCGTTGCAATGCAGGCAATCGGCTTGATGCAAAAATTTGATCTTTTGAAAAGTCATTTAAGAACGGAAGCATCACTGTCCATCTTGTTGGAGCTTGCCGTCGAACAACTACAAAGAGAAATTGAAGATAATATTCGTGCAACCGATATTAATTCGGGCATATTCAGGCAGTAAACGAATGATGATGAAACGTATAGTAAAACAAGCAAAAAACAAAAAGATCGCCATCACGGCAGTCGCGATTATGGCTGCGTCAATTGGCCTTGGCGGTTTCTATCTGCTGGCGCAGGATGCGAAAAGCGAAGCGCAAGGCATCAAGTTCAGCAATTTGCAAAGCGGCACGAAGGTAAAATACCGCGTCTTATCGGGTAACGAGCTTATCGCAGAAAAAGAAGAAAAGGTCGCTGCGGACAATACAATTACTTTGCCATTGCCAAAAGAAGCAGAAGACAAAGAAGACATAAAATTCAGCATGCGCCTGTCCAACGAACAGGCATCGCAAAAGCTAAACCCGCTACAAGACACCACTCAGAACGGTAGCGCGCAAGATGCACTTGATATGATTGTGCAGCTAAACACAAAGAAAGACGGTCAGAAAAAGTTGGGATTTGCCGTATCCGGCCTTGATGAATTCTCTGATATTACAATTAAAAAAGGCGAACAATCTGAAAAACTAAGTGCAGACTGGTCTGGCCTGTTCCAAGGCGAGCTTGATGCACGTATGCCCCAAGATCTGGGCGGTGGCGTCGAAATGCCTGATATCGACGAGAACATTGAGCTGGCCTTCCAGAAATTCGGTATTGAGAGCGACGCAACAGGCGGCCCTAAAATGGAAGTGTTCCTGTTCGGCGGCGGCGGTGGAGCAAGCATAGGGGATGTCAGGTCGCGATGGACACGGTCCTTGTTTCAAATGACCGAAGAATTATCTGCGGTCATGGTACTTCAAACCTTTATGATCGGAAGTTTTTTCGACGCCAGCATCCAACTGGATACACAGCGTAAGCTGCAAGAACTCATGGCGCGCGCACATAAAGACTATCACCCAAGTGAACAAATGTGTCGTATCGGTACATTCGTAAGGGGCTTGTCATCAGCGGAAAGTCATGGTGAGCTTGTAAAAGCATCATTTAACCGCATGTTGATGAACGCCTACCTCGGAACATCAAACTCATCTGCCGCATCCGGCCCGCAGGTCGACGAATCATCAAGGGTGCGTAATTATATTCAGAGCTACTGTGACCCGAACGATGTTGGCCAATCAGTGTTCGGTGTGTGCCCGGCAACAGGCGGCGCAGCAGAAGATCTGGAACGTAGAAATAAGGACGTTGATTACCACAGAACATTTGGCGGCGAACTGACGCTGGACGTTGACATGGTTCAGGATGTCGGAACCTTAAGCCCCGACGAAGAAGACTTATTTGCTCTTGCGCGAAACTTATATTTCCCGAACGTATTTTCTTCCTTCCCCGCAGAGCAAGCCGAAGAGAAGTTAGAACCGCATTATGACTCAAGAAGCTTTGCCTCAAAAATGAATGTTGCCCATAGCTCATTCATAAGCATTCTGGGCATGAAAACAGCAGCGGCCCCCCGCCAGACAGATGGAACAGGCGCACCAATCACATCAGATGCACAACGCCTGGCTGTCGAAGCCGGCGCAGGCTGGAACTTTATGAAGTCCTTAATTCGCGAATTCGGAACATTCACGGATGACCAAATCCACGATATGCTTGGTGACCGCCCCAGTTATTATGCGCAGATGGAAGTGTTGACCAAAAAACTTTATCAACACCCGAACTTCTACACCAACCTGTACGATAAGCCCGCAAACGTTGATCGTATCGGCGCGTCGCTCGATGCAATCGCCATCATGCATCAACGCGATCGTTATGAATCAATGCTTCGCCGCGAGATGCTGACAGCGTTACTTGTCGAAGAGGCGCTCAATTCAGGCCCTGTAGAACGTGTATCTGCGGATATCTACGAAGCGATCCAGCAGCCGCCGGTCAACGAATAACCAAAACACCCAAAACAAATAACGATGTTCACGCCAACACCCAAGTTGGCACTTCTCTTGCATTGCTATCTTTGTGTCCACAACTATGTGAGATGCTTTTACACGTCTGAAGACAAAATTCGCGGCGCCCTAACCACGTGAGCCGCGATAGGAAAGAATACTTGGGACGTATAAAAATAATTTAAAAACAAGGATATAGCAGGATAAGCCCATGGGAATATCATCACTGTCAACGGCATTGTCAGGTCTTCGGATCAATCAGCAGCAAATTGATTTGATCTCGACCAATGTCTCAAATGTCGGCACGGAAGGCTACACGCGGAAAATTTTGCCGCAAAGCTCCCAAGCCGTCGAAGGGCGATCTGTAGGTGTCATCGGCGAAACAGTAATCCGCAATGTCGATACCCGCCTGCAGCGTGATTTATGGACACAGGTCAGCCAAGTCGGCTTTTACAACGTGCAAGCCTCCTACCTAAGCCGTGTCGACCAATTCCATGGCGCGCCCGACGCCAACCTTTCCGTTGCGTCCGAAATATCAGAGCTCCAAAACAGCTTTGCGGCTTTGGCGAACGCACCAAACGACCAGTTTCTGCTCTCCGATGTCTTGGATCAGGCGCAGGACACATCTCGTAAAATCAATGATCTTGCCGATTTCTATACAACACTGCGCAACGACGCGCAAAACGAAGCCGCAGGCGTGGTGACGCAAATCAACGATCTGCTGGAACAAATTGCCGAGTTTAATACACAAATCAGGTTCGGCAATATTTCAGAAGCCTCTGTTGCTGAAACACAAGATGCACGGGACAATTCAATTATTGCGCTCGCGGATCTGATTGACATCAGCACATTTACGCGCGGCGACGGCGTGATTGTCATACAAACCAGAGAGGGCGTGGAGCTGGCTTCCGATCGCGCGGCAGAGCTGTTTTTCCGCCCGACACCGTTATCACCGAACAACGCCTATCCTGATACAGCCGCAGGAATTTTCGTCGGCGACCCTCGCGAAACGCCCGCCGCCGTGGACATTACGGAGCGGGGCCTTGGCGGACGGCTGGAAGGTTTGATCACATTGCGCGACGAAACATTCCCCAAACAAACCGCGCAGCTGGATGAGCTGGCGCATAAGCTCGCCATCCGTTTTGAGGCACAAGGTCTGCGGCTGTTCACCGACCAGTCGGGCACAATACCGCCTGACACACCGCCCGATCTGACGACAGACCCCGTAACACCCGTTGAATATGTCGGCTTTTCCTCGCTCATAGAGGTGAACAGCGTCGTGCTGGACAATCCTGATCTCGTAAGAACAGGGACGTTTGGCCAAACAGGCCAGTCAATTGATGCCAACGACATTATCCGCCGCGTGATCGAATACACTTTTGGCGAAGTGAATTTCCAAACGGCAACCAATGCAGATCCTGCAACATCTGTTGATTTACGCGCGGCAGCGACAGGCGGCACAACGTTGCAAGAATGGTTGGGCCTTAGAAGTAACGCAACACTACAAAGCGGTGTCAGCCTGACGAATTACGCAAGTGTAGCGAATATCGTTGCTGCCGGTGGGCCCGATGTGTTCGGAACCGCGCCAAACGAAACGGACAACTTTATCATCCGCTTTGACGATCCCGACATCGGCACAGGCCCATATGACGTGGAGATAGACCTAAGCGCAATCCCCGCAGGTGGCGTGAATGCAGCGCAAGATCTGGTTGATGCGATCACGGCCGATCCTGATTGGGCAAACATCGTCGCTGACTTCGGCGCAACGGCTGGCGTAAACGCCGATGGAAGATTAACCCTGAACAGCCGCAGCAATATTGAGGTTTTAAACAGCCCGACAGACCCGATTTCTGACCAAGGCTTTGCTTTTGTCGGTTTAGGCGAGCAACTGGTACAGGCACAAGATCCGTATTTTGACATCTCCGTCGGCAATAACGAACCGATTCGAATCACAATTGCACCCGCAGATACGGAAGCTGAACTGATCGCGAAACTGGAGGCTGTGCCTGATTTAGCGGTGCAAATCGATGCGGACGGTTTCTTATCTCTACGCCCGGGTAACAGTTTCACCAACCCTGATTTCGGCGGGGATATACGCATTGTCGGCGGGCCGTTCACAACGGAAGGCGCAACATTAGCAGGAACCGCCTTGGGCCGAACATCCATTGATGACGGCGTGAATATTGCGCAGTCACTGTTCGGAACATACGAGAATTTAGGTGGCGGAATCATTGAAGAGCGCTCACCCATCAGCGATACACTCTACGGCTCTGAGTCCGAAGTGGGCAGCGGGGAGTTTTCCGCATTTAGAATCAATAATCTTGGCCCTCTGGCGCATATTGAAACAGGCATTGACCTCTCTCTGTCTCTAAGCGACTACAGCCAGAAAATCGTGAATGAAGTGTCCCAAGAGCTCTCACTCCTTCAAGGCCGAGAGGAGGACGAAGACACACTGGCAACGCTCCTCAATCAACAAATCACGGACGAATCAGGCGTGAATTTGGACGAAGAACTCGGCCTTTTGATTGTGGTGCAAACCGCATATTCGGCCTCCGCGCGCGTGATTAACGCGGTTGAAGAATTATTCGATGAACTGCTCAACGTACTTTAAAAAACGCTTTAAATAAGGACAGAAAAAACATGACAAATATCTCAACTTTAGGGCAAGCCTTACGTCAGATTGAAAATTTAGGGCGTCAGCAAGAACAATTTGGCCAGTTATCAACGCAACTGGCAACGGGAAAAAGATCACAAACTTATTCAGGCTTAGGCACGGATGCGTTAACCTCCGTTCGCTCGCGCACATCCCTCAGCTCGGTCGAAGTTTACATCAACAATATCACCCGCGCCGATAACACGCTGTCTCTCACCTTGGTCGCGCTTGAGGAATTTCAGGAACAAAGCGCGGAATTCTCAAACACAGTGATCAATTTCTCCCGTCAGGGTGACCACCAGCTCGGCGATCTTGTCCGTTACGATGACCCTGCAACCAGCGAGGTTGAGACAACCGTTGTCGGTAATACATCGGCAGAAATTGATACGGATTTCGCCGCCGTCATTGACCACGCCACCAACCTCTATTCATTCCTCGGCGACCTGCTAAACACACAGGAAGGGGAGCGCTACCTGTTCGCAGGAGCTGACGCCTCAACGCGGCCCTACACGGATACGGGTACGCTCGATGCAACAATCTCAACATTAATAACGGACTGGAAAAACGGCGCGATCACGACAGAGGAGCTGATTGATGATATTTTCGACGGGGAAGCAACGGCAGGAAACCCTGACGCCATCACCGACGCGGCAATCGGATATTCGACATCGCTAAGTGGCGGTACATCAGGCGATGTCTTTGTCCGCGCCGATGATAATGCAGAATTTAAATACACAACACGCGCCAATGAAACGGCGCTGCGTGATGTTCTGGTAACGCTGGCGGTGTTACAAAATGAGAATTTACCACCGGTTGTTGATGTGTACGAGGACGGAAACTTCCCCGCAACCCCCGATGTGAAAGGTGCACCCGGCGCAGACGCATCCGAACAACAGGGTAACTTTTACCAACTGTTCGACGCAATCACGCGCCGCGTCTCAACCGCGATTGATGATCTGGATAAAACCCGCTTTCGCCTTGAAACGGTGCGCGTGCAAATGAACGAAACACAGGAAAGCCACGTGAACGAACAGCAATTGCTTCTAAATACGATCAGCACGGTTGAAGATGTCGACACGAACGAGGTCGCGGTGCGTTTGACAACGCTGCAAACTCAGCTCGAAGCGTCCTATAGCGTAACGGCGCTGACGCAAAGGCTGAGCCTTGTGAATTTCATATAAACCGATATCATGATTCTGCATGTCAACGGATGTAAGGCAGGGTTATGGCAAAAATTGAATTTAAAGGCGCGCAAGGCGATATTCTGGCGGCAAAACTGGATGTTCCGAGCAGTGAACCGCGCTACTACGCGCTTTTTGCCCATTGCTTTACCTGTACAAAGGCCATAAAGCCCGCGAATGATATTGTAAAAACCCTCAACAAATATGGCATCGCCGTTTTCCGTTTTGATTTTACAGGTCTGGGTAACAGCAGCGGTGACTTCCAAAACACTAATTTTTCTTCAAACGTTCAGGATTTAGTATGTGCCGCAGAATATATGAAGGAAAATTTGCAAAGCCCCGCCCTGATGATCGGGCATTCCTTGGGCGGCACGGCAACCTTAATCGCCGCCTCAAAAGTGCCTGAATGCAAAAGCGTCGCCGTTATCGGCAGCCCGTCAAACGCAACGAACGTTATTAAGCAATTCGAGGCCGACGTGGAGAAGATAGAACAAGAAGGCGAGGCTGATGTGATGCTTGCCGGCCGCCCGTTCAAAATAAAAAAGCAATTTTTGGACGATGCGCGACAGCAAAACATAACCAATACGCTCTCATCACTGAAAAAAGCACTCCTGATTCTGCACAGCCCCGTCGATGAAACGGTTGCGATAGACCACGCCGCAGAGCTTTATGAGAGTGCGAAACATCCGAAAAGCTTTATATCCTTAGATAAAGCTGACCATTTGCTGTTCAAAAAAGGAGCAGCCGAATATGTCGCCCGCTCCATTGCCGCTTTCGGCTCATATTACAATATCAAAGAATGATGATGTGCTTACCTATCGCTAACGCGCAGAACATAATCAGGTGAGTTGCTCAATTCATAATCCGGCGCATCATCCATGCCGCGCCCGAAAAGCGTTTCAAGCGCATTTTTAAACGTGCCTTTTACAAACACATCTTTATCAAGCGTGTAGTTTTTCTCGGCATCCCAATCCAGTTTGATATTTTCAACCACGCTCCAACGCGTTAGAACACGTTTCAAATCTCTGCCGTCCTTGGCTTGCCAAACGCGTACATTTAAATCATCAGGTGCGTTGATCTCAGTTGTAACGGCAACTGTGGCGGTCTCCTCAACGATATCATCAAGCTCAGAAATAGGATTAGGCGTCGCTTCAGCAACACTAATCATCTCTTCTTGAGGAGTTGCGACGTCAGGGACTTCAACCGGTGCATCAGCAGCAACTTCAGCAACGGCCTCGTCCTCAGCAGGAGCTATGTCCTCTACCACCTCAGCCACCTGCTCAATAGGTTCGGGCGTCTCTTCTACGGCAGTCTTCGCGCTCATGTTTATTGCCTGACCGAGGGCACTGTCTTTTTTAACAACCTGTAATCGTTCAGGAGATTTGACACGGCTTAAAATTGCGGCATCTTCAGCGGATGTAAAAACGCCAACTTGCCCCATGCCTTGGTGGGAAACCAAGCTTATCGGCGCGTTATCAGGCGTCGTATCCTCGGCTTGTTCCGCAATGCCGCTGTCCCAAATAATTTGCTCGGAAGGGCTGTTCGGCGTGCCGGAGTCAAGAACAGCTGATTGCTCTTCATCAGTAACATCGTCGGGTGCATCATCTGCGGTGAGTGCAGGCGCTGGCTGCAAATCCATAACGCTTTCATTCGCAGTCCCAGCTTGCTCTTCAGCGTCCTTCTTCCCGAAACCGAAAAACCCTAAAACGCGTTTACCAAAACCCTTTTTCTCTTCCTTTTCAGCTGTAGCTTGATCCTCTTCATCAGGGTCGGCTTCAAAAACAGGAAGACCTTCATCCTTCGCACTTTCGGAAGAATCGGCATCAGCATCAACAAAGTCTAAATTTTCCGCGTCAGGGAACGAGCTTTCACTCGGCTCAATTTTTGCTACGGATTGCTCTACGCTTGAATTATTTTTTTTTTGCGCCTGACAATGCTTCGGCGTTCGCTGTTTTCGGTTCTGTGTTCGGCTTGGGCTCCGGCACGACAGCGCTGGTTTTTATACCATCATACGGGTCGTCCGTTTTTTTGCCGTAAATATTGTCCAGTGGTGATTCAGAATCTGCTTTCTCTTCCAATGATTGGATTTTCGGTACAACCGATGCAACATCAGCGTACGCGACAGCTTCATCTGCCTGCTTAACGTTTTTCTCAATGACTGGCTTGCTCTGCGATGTCACAAGGCTGGCAATTTTTACAGCCTCATCGTTTGCTTCATTGCCTTGTACATCCAACGCACCTTGCTTATCTTCCATAATCGCAGGGGGAGAAGGCATGATCTTCTTCTTTAAAATCACCTTTTTATCGTCAATTTTGTACTGAACATCAATTGTATCCAGCGTATCAGCCAAAACTTCATTCCAAGGTTTACCACCATCCCAAGAAACGGATTCACCGGGGTTCACGCCTGATCCGAATGAAAACGCGTAATGCGCAGGCACAATCTGGCGTAAAGCAAGTGCCAGCGGAAGATCGGAACCGAACCCTTCAATCGTGTAGAAGTCTTCAGGAATTTCCCATGAAATATCTTCTTTCGGTGAAGGATCCTGCACACGCAGATCATCTTTAACGACAACATCTTCGGGCTGTAGATCTTTTATATCGACATCTTCATCAGCGGGCAAAACAACAGCTTCACCACTTGCCATGCTTTCATCCGTCTCGGGGAAAGGCTTTATTGCAAGCGTATTATCCTGTGTGGGCGGCGTTGCATCAATGATATCCTCGGGCGCAGGAACCTCCTCGATTGCCTGCTCCACCGCTTCCTCAATCATCTCTTCATCAGGAACATCCGGCTCAACATCACGAACCACTGACGGTACACTTTCATCAGGAAGAGAGTCGAGCGCCTCCTCCAAATCCGTAGTTTGCTGTGCTGCCTCTTCCTGCACATCGTCAATGACAACAGGCACAGTATCGGCAACAGTGTCAGCCTCATCTTCAATTTCAGCAGGCATTTCCGGCATCACAGGGGCGGGGGCTGTTTCAACGACAGGCGCGGCAACCTCTTCCACGACTTGCTCAGGCATATCATCTACAGGCTCTGCGGGAATAGCGATCTGCGGGGTCTCAACTTGAACAACAGGTTTAGACATCGGCTCAGGCGCGTCTGCAATTGCCTCAACAGCCTTTTCAGGCGCATCTTCAGAAACAACAACAGGCATGGGCTGTTCTTTGATGACAGGCTCGATGTCCTCAACGCGCACCTCAGGGGCGGGCTCTTCGGTTTCCAACGGCGCTCTGATAACAGGGGCAGGAACAACGGCAGGCGGGACATCACGAACAATCGGCGCGGGTACTTCTTTTTTCTCGGGCGGCGTCCATTCAAATCCGGCATAAGATGACGGCGCTGAAACGAGGCCGAGAGCCAAAACGGAAGCGCAAGTTGTAAGAAGAGTCCGATTGTATTTTGATGACATGTTTTCTATATCCCTCAGAGAAATTGTGTTTTAAGAACAACATGTTCTTACGTAAACATCACATAGGGTATAGCGGACTGAATAAAAATTCAAGCATTAAGTAGGGGCGCGAAATTCGTGTATCTTTACGCACAAAGCGGCGTATAAAGGATCATCCGTAATCGAGGAACTTGTGCTGTTCGCCGATAACTCCCGGCCGCTCGTTCCCCAATAACCAGCATCGCAACGCACGAAGAGCGGCAGGAAAAGTTAAGCCCTTATTTTCAAGGAATTTAAAGGTGTAGAAAACGACAAAAGACAAAATGATGGTCGACCATCTCAGATATAAAAGCCAAACAGGAATAAGAAAAGCACAGCGTGCGTCAAAGCTCATGAATCGTATTGTGCGCATAGTATCGCGCCAATGCCAATTCATCTTTGCTTCAATGTTCTCTAACTCTTTTACCATGAGAATAGTCTAATATATTTTCCACTCAAAAAACAAGGATATCATCCAAAATTAAATCTTTGGTTAAAGACAAAAATTGAAATGAAATAAAATTATGCGCCCGTGCTTGATGACAGCATCAAATAGCTTCGGCGATTAATCTGGCCCTCTTCAAAGGCCATCGCCGCGGATGTCTGCATGGTTTGTCCGTACTGCGCAACACTACGCTGAATCTCGTTCGGCCACTTTGTAAAATGCATGTCCATTAACTTTTCGCGCACTTCATCAGGGAAGATCATCCATTCCCTTACACCGCAACGCCCACCGCCGACACGCGGAACCAAGGCTTGCGTTACGATAAGACGCAATGTCTCGACCAGTGCAACCGCGCGTTCTTCACGTTCATCCATTTCATAGGATGACAACATACGCTGAACCGTATTCGCAACGCCAAGTGTGTGGGTTGTTGTATAAACCGCGTGACCCGTCTGGGCCGCCTCGATAGAAGCGTTAATCGTCTCTCTGTCACGCGCCTCACCAACCAGAATAACTTCAGGTTTACGGCGCAAGGCATTACGAATCCCGTGCGCAAAATCGGGCAGGTGGCGTGGAATTTCTGTTTGCGAGACAAGAGAGCGCGGACTTTGAATATTGTCATATACATATTCAATCGGCGCCTCATAAGTCAGCATTTTACCGCAACCACGCGGACGCTCCAGCAACATGCGGTTTCCTGCAGCAAGCAACGTACTTTTACCCGAACCGGTCGGCCCTGTGATAATCACTAAGCCCTGACGCGGAGCCCAGTTATCCATAATCTCCTGCTCAATATTCAGGTCTTTCATGGTTGGCGGCTCACTCGGCAAACTACGCATCGTAATCTGCGCGCCGTCACGCCCTTTTGTAAGAATCGCCGTAATATTCACACGAAAGCGAATGCGCGTATATCGATCGGGCCTGATCTCGTAAGACACATCGAGGTCTTTTGCAGAAGCCAATCGCGCTTGTGCCTCAGGCCCGTAAAGTTTTTGTAAGAAGACCGACATATCCGCAGCATCAATCGCACGGAATGTTCCCGGATAAAGTTCACCGTTAATTTCGTTATAAACGGGGCGCTCACTTTGAATACTAATATCTGAAGAGTTCTGCTTTACGCACCACAAAAGAAAGTCATCGACATCTTCTTCTGAGAATCGCTGGGGTTCGTCAGGCCACGTTTCCGCATGGCTATCTTCTGCCTTTACAAGGCTTACCGGCTTGCGGGCTTCCATGTCTCCGCTCCGGTCATAAGTTCAGGAACACCTGTAATTTGGACGGCGCGATCTCCGATGCGCATTTCGTCACCACCACCGGTAATACCGCGGTCGATTTGAAGAGCATAGGGAGGTGAAACCATGCCTTGAGCAAGCAGCATACGGTATCTGATCATGCCTTGGAAATCAGATTCTAGACGAGCAAGGTCATCTTTAAAGATCTCATCAGCCTGCTTGATGCCGTAATCCCAGCCTTTTTGAACATTTTCGTACCAAACGACTCGTTCTTCGTGGTTCTGGGGAAGGAGAATATCTGGCGGAGGCAAAACTTCACCCCACTCGCGTTCTAAATACACGCGCCAGTCACGTGAAGTAGACACAATGCGCGCATTTCTAATGATATTGAGCATACGGTCAGAAACAGCTGCGGTCTGGCCGTTGACGTCAATAATCATGGAATTAAAGTTTTCAGAAATAATCGGCGGCTCAATCAAAAGGCCCGATGGAGCAGCGATCAAAAGATTGGAGAAATTGAAAACTTTATCAAGCAAACGCGCACGCACGTCCAGTTCTTGACGTATTTCATATGTGCGCTTTGCCAATCCGCCACGCGCACCAAAAGAAATTGCAGCCTCAATAATCGCTTCTTTGCGGATATCAAGCGGCAACTCGTCTTTTTTCTCTTGTTTGGTTTTTGGCTTATATTTTAAAAGATCCTGCAATTCCACAGGCTCTTCATCGGCCTCAGTTATCGGCTCTTCGTTGTCAACGGGCAAATTAGCTTGAGAGGGTAATGAAAAACCGACCAGTGCGGAACCCGCAAGTAGTGCACAAAAACCTGTTGTCAGCAAAATACGCATAATAGAAGAGGTCCTTAAAGTCTGATTAACCGCCAACACCGGAGTTTGGAGCATAGTAGATTTCAACCATACGGGCATTCGCATCAACCTTTACGTCGCCGCGCATGCCAAGTTGTAATCCGACATCTCTCAAAACATCTACAACGCGCGTATTTTCAGCGTCAACGGAAACAACCACCGGAACGGCCGGCTGATTACCCAAAACAAGGAATCCGTAACCTGCGCGATCAGCCAAAGTTTTTGCAATTGGTTCAATCGGCCCGACCCAGTTGACTGAGATCGCACGGCGTAATTCTGTTGGAACATCACTAATCGGTGACATTGCTGCGGTTGGCGTTCTGGCGCTCTCTACAGCCGCCAATGTTTCAAGTGCTGTTGATGCGCGCGCTGCGGATTCAGCCAGCATTGCCGATACACTATCAGGCGAAGCGACGATCTGAGGACTGCCGCCACTAAATTTTGCAGAATGTGTCTGAGCACACCCCGATGTTAAAAGAAGACCAGCGATGAGAGGTAAAGCGAAATGGTTACGAAACATAATAAATTAAAACCCTAAAACGAAAGACATCTTGTCCATAAAAAATATTAGACAAAATCTTTACTTAAATCAAGAACAACAATACACAAAATTATAGATAAATGCCCGTTTTTTTTACAAAATTAAATTATATACGACCTGTTTTGTTATTTAAATGCCATGAAAAATAAGACTGAGCCTGAATTTCATGCTCAGGGATTATTTTTCAGAAGACCGTTTTTTTCCATCAAATCAAGAACACGTTTTTTGTATTTTTTCCCATGTCGAGGCGTTCTTGAGTGATAATGCGACAGAGCTTGCCCTAAATTTTTTGTCTCATTGAGGTGCCCTCGTAAGATCCAAGCCGCCACATCAACGTTCGCACAGGGGTCATCACGCACTTTAATGCGCGCCTGTTCTTTGCTAACGCCCCACCGCTTCGAAAGGTCGCCCAACCATATTGTATTAATTTGCATAGGGCCTAAATCATAACTGCCATTTGTATTGCGGACCTCTTGCCCGATCTTACCGCCCTCAGCCTGATAGATACCGACCAAAACAGCCGGCGGCACTTCATAAGTCTGCGAGGCAAGCATAATACATGCGGCAAGTATTTTCGTGGCAGCCAATGCGCGAACACTCCGTAAATATTTGAGTTATGATTGAATATAGCACGAGAATGTTAACAAAGCTGAATAAATTAAGCGGATTCAGATTTCTCAACATAGAAAGACATCGGGCTTACGCCTTTTTTCGGCGCGCTGTCACCACTACCGCTATCGCCCTTATCATCATCGTCTTTATTATCGTCTTGATTTTTGGCGGCCTCTTGCGTTTCAGGCTTTTTCTCTTCTACATTCGCGGCGCGTGAGGCGACTGGTGCATCCGGGTTTAGAATTTGCGCAATCGGTGAAGCTGCAGCTGAAGGTCTGACCGCACGCGGGAACTCAACATCTTCTTCTTTATCGCCGTCCTCATCTTTTTCAGCCTGATCATCAACAGCCTTGTCTTCTTCTTTTTCTTTGCGCTCGGCATCCGCCTGATCATTGTCATCATCTTCAGACATGCTAAAAATCATCGGCATTTTCTTACCGCCGCCGCCATCTTTATCGTCCTTGTCTTTATCGCCCTTATCGCTGTCGTCTTTCTTATCGTCTTTGTCATCCTTTTCAAGATTACCGAAACCTACACCATCATCTTTGATCCCGAGGGAGCCGGACATGTCATCGCCAATCGGCAAGCCCGTTTCGATGCGCTTCATCAACTCGGGCAATTCTTCGTCGGGTTCGTCAGGCATAATACTGCCGCTTAAAACCGTGAGCATGGTCAGCCTGTTTTCGAACGATGCCCAGATATCCTCAATATGTTTAGACATGCTCTCTTCACCGCGCGCCTCTTCATCCATCTCCATAATGAGCTTTGTCTGGCGCGTGTGGCATGTGCAGTACAAATCGACCATAACCTTAAGGATGGCAAGCTCACTGGCCCTGACTTGATTGTTCGTGTATCCCGTGCCAAGAATATCGACACGCGATTGCTCAGCAAAGCCGCGCAGCTTTTCCGATACGTCTTGAATCATTTTCTGTGTGGCAACACCAAACGAGAAATTCACAACCACATCGATCATCGGCGCAAAACTTTCCAAATAACTCAGCTTGGTCATATTCCGCAGCGCGCGTGTAGCCTCAGGGGATTCCAGTGCGTATAGTTTACTTAATGATTCACCCAGAATGTAGCGGTCAGAAAAGGTTTGTAGTGTATCAAGAGACGAAACGTATCGTTTTATGTCTTTGGCCGTCGGTGATTTCCCCGTGCGCTCGTACTGCAGGGCGATAATACGCGCCGCAATGGAGGCCATGCTGATACGCACGTAAACATTGGCCATATCATCTTCGCTGATATCAAGCGTATCTTGAATTTCATCACTGTTGAAAATCGTCTTATCTAAAAGAGCGGCGACCGAGGCATTTGCACGCTCTTGATCTTCCAAAGGCACGACCTTTGTAATCGCGTCGATAATCGGCAACCCGATATCGAACATAATCAGCGATAGCAACTGCGCTCGTGTCATTTAAAAAACGTCACCCTTTAAATTCTTTTATACTTGGGCACCTAAAAGTCCGATAGGCGCCCGAAGCATCAGACAATAAAGAAGGTCGCCACTAAACGCACGAAAATTTTTTGTGCGCCCGTTAAGGTATAAGGGCAACCTTTATATTCTCTTAAGTTCTTGCGCCGATATCGTTAACCAGCGCATCTTTATCCTGTGGCTTACCGCGCACGATCTTAACTTTGCCGTCTTTCCCGCGATAAACAACCAAAGGCGTCACGGAAAGTTTCCATGATTGCATGATTGATAAATTGCGCTGAACGCCTTGTTGGTTGATCTCTTGACGCGCGGGCAGGGCATTCGCATCACCTTCCATATGACGCCACCATGCAGCTTCAGGATTTGGTGTCGCGAGAAGATAAGCGGCCTGTGCTCGTGTTGATTCCTTAAAACCGATTGGAATCAAGCGAACCTGCACCTTGCCCGCCTTAATCAAAGGCTGCATCTCTTTCATCATCGAATGACAATGCGGACATGCCGGGTCGATAAAGCTGTAGAAAACAGGCGTGCCTGCTTGACCCACGGGAACCCAGTTGCTGTTTTCGATATCCCAGAATAACTGTTCCGACGGGCTTTTAAATTCATATTGTGTCTCAGATGATGCGGCGCTCGCATTCTCCATTGCGGGATCCGCCGTCAAGGAGTCAAGCAACCCGCTATCCTGTCCGCGTAATCGGCTCACCTGTTGAACCGTAACCGCCTTGCCCTTTTCGTCAAACAAAATGCCGGATAAGAACCCGCGTCCATCGGGCAGAACATAGAAATACTGTTCTTGTCCGTTCTTAATCGCAACCCAGCCGTCAAGGCCGAAATCTTTACCCAAAAAGCGAACTTGCGCGCCTTCATTAGCCAGATTTTGCAAGGGGTCGGGCAATTTCGGCAAAACCATGCTTTCGTCTTGTGAATACACAGGAGCGAAAGAAGCAGACAATAAAGCCAGGGCACAACCCGCAGCAGAGAGCGATAAAATTTTTGCAAAGCGCATGTTAAGACAATCCATCTTTGTTAACGTTAATATCCATATATTAGAAGCCCTACCATAAACGCTCAGGCGCAATCCTACAAATATTTTCTCTGAACTGAGCGAGACAACAAAAAAAGTTGGAATACACTGCGCTTATAAGAACACGGTAAGCACGCCCGTATAGCCGTAAATCTGTGAATTATTAATCTCACCGCCGGCATAAAAACCGGTAAGGGGGACATCCCCGATAATCTTACGGATCAGCTCAATTTCCTTTTCGTGCGGGCTGTCCGCTTCCCCCGCCGCCCGTGCAACGCAGGAGATATAAAGCGCACCTTTCGGCTCAAACGCATCGCGCTCATTTTGAATGCGTTTGCGAAACTGCACCAGCGTGCGCGACAAATCAGACGCGACACTCTCCGCACTGCGCTCAACAAAAAACAAATGATCACCCGTGCCGACATGCTCGGAAATGGTCAAAGATTTCTCATCCACATCAATGCCCGTGATGTGCCGCACCAAATAATCAACTTGATCGGAATTTGCCAGGGGCAGGGCAACGTGAACTTCGCCGTGGAACAATGTTTTAAACTCTTCAGGAACTGTATCGCTATTTTCAATATGCGCAAAATCCATATCATAAACAGCCTCATCACGGCCTGTTTTGCGTGCCATGCGCGCCTTCAAATCTTGTTGTAAAACATCAAGCGCAGGCGCGTCGTTAATTGTAAAGATCGTCTCCGCATCGCATTTTGTAATCGTGTGCTGTTCGCCAATCGGCTCACACCCTTGCGTTAGAGTGGTTGAAACGGGGATACTGTCGGCAAACAGAACACCGCTTAGATCATGTTCCAAAACCCGATCCGCGATTTGCAGGTTCTGCCCGCGCGAAGAAGTCAGCCCGCCCACAAGAAAGCCGCCCGTGTCCTGCTCCAAGGCCATCAAATTCTCGCGCGGATCCGTCTGTGATGTGCCGTCACAATGCACAATACTCAGCATTGAGCTATGCTCTTCCAGCCAAGCCAAAGCTTTTTTGCAGGAAAACTCGGCATCTTCATCATCCACATCAGGGAAAATACAAAAATCATTGTCGGAAAACCGCCCGATCATCGCAGAAATCGCAGGCTCATCAACCAATGACTGATCACATCCGATTACACCCATACCGACCGATCCGACCCAATGGTCAATCTTCAAAACGGATTTAAACAAATTAAGAATACTCACCGCATCATCGGCCAAGCGATCAGAAATATACAAAAACCCGAAATTGAAGTGGTCGTCTTCCGTGCGGATCGCATCTAACTTTTCCAAAACCGTCTTAGATGTATCGCGCCAGTCCGTACCTGCCGCACAGGCGCTGGCAAAATCTGTCGATGTAAAAACGGACATAAAGCCCCTTTCAAGCGTTATTCAGGTTGCGGGTTAAGGAGAGCATACCGCAAAAAACTAAAGACAAAGTCTATTCCACCTATTACAGTATGTCAGCAATTATCAAAAGCGAAAGGGCTAAATATATGGAAACGTGGATAATTTTAGGCGTCATCGCCGTTGCGGCAATTATTGGTATATTTATCTACAACCGATTGGTCGCCTTGCGCCAGCGTCGCGAAAACGCCTTTTCCGATATCGATATCCAACTGAAACAGCGCTACAACCTTGTGCCTCAACTTGTGGAGGTCACAAAAGGCTACGCGAAGCACGAAAAAGAAGTTTTTGAAAACGTCACCGAAGCCCGCGCCAAAGTCGGTAGCGCCAGCGGCGGAGCGGATGGTCAGCGCGCGAAGGCTGAAAACGTGCTTGGTGGCGCACTGATGGGCTTGTTTGCCGTCGCTGAAAACTACCCGCAATTAAAAGCCGATGGTAATTTCCAAAAACTCATGGCGGAATTGTCCGACATTGAAAATAAAATCGCCGCCGCCCGCCGTTTCTTCAACAGCGCCACCGCGGAATACAACACGGCGATTGAACAGTTTCCGTCCAACCTGATCGCCAATCGATTCAAATTCGAGAAAGAAGACTTCTTCGAACTCGACGAAATCGAAGCCGATGCGGTTCTTGTGTCACCGGAAGTGAAATTCTAATCCGGACATAAACGCACATGGCCACCCAAACCACAGGGTTGAGTACCCATATATGGAACAATAACCTCAAGAGCATCTTGCTTTTGACGCTGTATCCGTTGTTGATATTGGCCATCGTCTGGCTGATCGCGTGGGCGCTGGGTATGTCGATGCAACGCCAGAGCTTGACCAATGTCTATAATGTCTACAGTGACCCCGTAAACAGCGCCTATATCGACCCCGCCCCGCCTGCGATGAACACTGAATATTCAATCGGCTTCGCAAACACAATCCTCATCGACTTCGCCCCGATGATTATCGCAGGCGTCGCCATATGGTTCCTAATCGCATGGTTTTTTCATACACGTATGATCAGAAAGCTATCACACTCGCACCCCGTCACGCGCCAAGATGAGCCTGAATTATACAATCTGCTCGAAAATCTGTGCATTGCAGAGGGCATGACAATCCCGAAACTCGAAATCATCGAAACCCACGCCCGAAACGCCTTTGCCAGCGGCATATCTGACAGTTCCTTTACCGTCACCGTGACGCGCGGGCTGATGAATTCCTTGTCAAAAGACGAGCTGGAAGGCGTGATCGCACATGAATTAACCCATATCCAAAACCGAGATGTACGCCTGCTGATCATCACGGTTATTTTTACCGGACTGTTCGGCTTTCTCGCGCAGCTGATCTGGAGCAATATCCGCTACAGCATTTTCTATTCCTCCCGCCGAAGTCGCAGCCAGAATGGCGGTGGAGCGGTTATTGCTATGCTGGTCATCGCCGTGATTTTATGGCTCGGCTACATGGCAAGCCTCGTTATGCGCTTTGCCGTTTCCCGCCGCCGCGAATATATGGCCGATGCGGGCGCAATCCGCATGACCAAAAACCCCGAAGCCATGATGCGCGCGCTGATGCGCATATCAGGGCGTGACCGCATTCCCGAAACCACCGACGACATCGCCATGATGTGCATTGAAAACCACGTGCCGTTCATGGGCATGTTCGCCACGCACCCGCCGATCGACAAACGGATAAAGGCCATATCAGAGGTCACAAGAACGCCCATCCCCGACCTGCCCAGCCTGCCGCCTGCCTCCACCGAAGACCGTTTCGGCTCGCGCGAAGATCGCGGATCACGCCGTAACAACCCCTGGCTGACCCGAGGCCGTAGACAGTAAATTGTTTTGGACTATATATGCGTTTCTATGAAAATCGCGCGTCTTAAGCCTCTATTCAGTGTAACTTTGAATAAATCGGTTACGAATAATTAATCGCGAAAAGATGCAAAATCCTTTTATATTTAGTATAATATAGCTATAACAATGGATGATTGCTAAAAACAGTTTGGAGAAAACATAAAATGCAAACAAATCGTTATTCAACCACGCAAAATCGCACTCAGGTTTTTGATGCAGGCTTGCGAAACCACATGGTAAGTGTTTACAACCGCATGACAATGGGCGTGTTGATCACCGCCATCGTCGCATGGTTGGTAAGTTCTTCACCGATGCTTATGGAATTATTTCTCGGTGGTCCACAAAGATACTTGGTGATTTTTGCGCCATTAGCCATCGTATGGTTCGGCTTTAACCCCGCATCCATGTCGTCAAAAAAATTGATGGGCGCTTTTGTCGGAATCAGCGTGCTGTACGGTATCAGCTTTTCTGTAATCGCACTTGCTTTTGCAGGAGCAGAAATTGCGCGCGCATTCTTTATCACATCAGCAATGTTCGCTGCTTTGAGTATCTTTGGTTATACAACCAAGAAAGATCTAAGCGGTATGGCACAGTTCCTGTTCATGGCTGTGATCGGCTTGGTTTTAACAAGCGTGATCGGCATCTTCGTTCCGTTCTCAGGAACGATGCAAATCATCATTAACGTTGCGACCGTGTTCATCTTCGCTGGTGTAACAGCATATGAAACGCAAAACGTAAAGCGTATGTACCACGCAGGCAACGGCGCAGAGATCAACAGCCGCTTAGCATGGTCAGCCGCACTAAGCTTGTACATCAGCTTCGTTGCGATGTTCCAAAGCATCCTGGCTTTGATGAGCGAGCGTTAAACGCGACAAAGTTTAAGGTTTACGAAAGCCCCGCAACCACAGCGGGGCTTTTTTAATGATGCGTCATAAGCTATTGACTCTCATAAAAATATTGATATTCTCGCCTGCATTAAAATACATTATTGAAATGGGAGAGAACTTAACATGTTTAAGGAATTCAAAGACTTTATTGCACGTGGAAACGTGATGGATATGGCCGTTGGTATCATTATGGGTGCGGCCTTCACTGCAATCGTAAATTCAATGGTGGGCGATTTGATCATGCCGATCATCGGTGTCATCACAAGCGGCATCGACTTTAACGATCAGTTCATCGCTCTGGACGGTCAGGCGTATGACACGTTGAAAGTGGCTCAGGATGCAGGCGCGCCTGTCGTGACATACGGTGTGTTCATTAACGCAGTCATCAACTTCCTGATCATCTCATTCGTCGTCTTCATGCTGGTTAAAGCAGTGAACAAAATCAAAGACGCGGCGGAAAAGGAAGAAGAAGAAAAGGCAGCAGAGGCACCAAAAACACCGGAAGACATCGCACTTTTGCGTGAAATCCGCGACGCGCTGCAGAAATAACCCGCTAAGCAAGTAAACATTCAAAAGGCGCTTCTCTAAGGCGCCTTTTTTATCACATCAACGCACAACGAAACGAAAGGAACATCAAAATGAATTTTGAAAACATCTCAGCCGAAGAAATGGTTGCACTGGCTCTGCCATACATAACCAATTTCATCTTCGCGATTGTCATATTCTTCATTGGGAAATTTATCATTTCAAAGGCTGTAAATATTGCCAAGAAAATCATGACCAAAACAAAAATTGATGATGCGTTGGTCGGCTTCGCAGGCAACATATTATATGCGCTCGGTATGGCCTTTGTTGTCATCGCCGCACTCAGCAAACTTGGCGTAGAAACAACATCACTCGCCGCTGTCATCGCCGCCGCAGGTCTCGCCATCGGTTTGGCATTGCAGGGCTCGCTGTCAAACTTCGCCTCAGGCGTTTTGATCATCCTGTTCCGCCCCTTCACGGTCGGCCACTACATCGAAGCCGCTGGCGTCGCCGGAACAGTTGAAGAAATCTCCATCTTCACAACCCAGTTAAAAACACCGGACAACAAGGTGGTCATCGTGCCCAACGGCCAAATTACAGGCGGCAGCATCACAAACTATTCCAAAAAACCAACCCGCCGCGTGGATATGGTTGTCGGTGTCGGATATGATGACAATCTGGCGCAGGTCAAAGAGGTTTTGGAAAAAATCATCGCCTCTGAAGACCGCATTTTGAAAGACCCCGCGCCTGTAATCGCCGTCTCTGAACTCGCAGACAGCTCGGTCAATCTGGTCGTCCGCCCGTGGGTGAACAGCGCGGATTACTGGCCTGTGAAGTTTGACCTAACAGAAAAAGTGAAAACAACATTCGATAAGGAAGGCATCTCCATCCCTTATCCGCAGCGCGACTTGCACATCATCAAAAGCGATGACGAGCAAACGCAAAGCATCGCGGCGTAAATCAGGACGAATACAGGAAAACGAAAAAAGCGGCACAATATTGGCCGCTTTTTCTCTTGAAAACTGCGCCTGAACAGCGTATCTATCATTGGTAATTATCAAAAAGGGCCCTTAGCTCAGCTGGGAGAGCGCATCGCTGGCAGCGATGAGGTCAGCGGTTCGATCCCGCTAGGGTCCACCATTTCACTATTTACCCCCTTCAACTCCTCTAAAAGCAAGAATGGCTGCGAGATAGCGGCGGTTCGAAATCCTTCGTTTTTCACGTAAGAGAGTTGATCAGCAAATGTAAGTTTTAGCACAATTCTCTTGTCTTCGTACCTGTCTGAACACCACAGTTTATAAGGGTTCGCAAGGAAGTCGAGAGCGGTTCGAAATGTGTCGTCAAAATCAGGTAAAGGACGACCACATTGCGCGATGTTTTCAGAGATCGTGATTTTTTCTTCTTCCAGCTTTTTGACCTGATTTTCATAGGCTTTAATCACTGTGTGGCTATCTGCCTCAATAATACGTTCTAGGAACTGTTCAACCTTTTTATCAATCTTGCCAAGCTCTAGTCTTAAAGTATGTGCCTGTTCAATCGAGAGCTTTCCGCGCTCTTCCCAAAGCTTTTGGAACATCCCCTTAGCCATGTAGAATAAGTCTGGTGTGGGTTTAAGCTCTAAGAGAAGAGATTCAAACTCTGCTTCTATATCTTCCTTGCGAATTGATTTCTTGTACTCTGTGCAGGCTTTATTGCGGCAAAGATAATAGGCGTAGCTTGCGCTTCTGCCTTTTGACCAGTTGGCCGTTAAAGGCGTCGCGCAACATCCGCAAGTTATAAACCCTCTGAGTGGGAAGTCTTCGTTTAAATCTTTGCGTGTCGGTGCTTGTGGTTTTTCATTCAGGCGGTTTTGGATACGCTGCCATGTTTTAAAGCTAATGAGTGGCTCATGCTTGGCAGGGTGTAGCGATATGTCCCATTTCTTCACATCGATATAGCCAGCATATAGGGAGCGTCTCAGCATGTTTTGTGCAAGCTGGAACGGCACGTTTCCTTCACGATCTCTCGGGAATTCTGGGAAGCTCTCCAAAAATCGCATTACCTCGCTTGGTGTTTCAAATCGTCCGTGTGCGTAACCTTCTAGAGCTTCTTGAACGATGGAGGCAATGGGTTCATCACGCACAAGCATCTTGCCGTGGCTTTTGATACGCTCAAATCTATAACCCGTAGGCGGAGAAAACACCCAATATCCATTCATGACGCGTGCTTGCATACGATTGGTGACCTGCTCAGCGTTCTTTTGTCTGTGGTGCTGTGAGACGCTAGCCAAAAGGTTTTCAACAAGCCTGCTATCGGAATCCTCGCCAAACTCAATAGAAGGGCTTTCCAGCTTACCGCCAGCACCGCTAATGGCTGTACGAAGCTGTATATGCGCTTCCAGATCACGGGCAAGGCGGCTGATATCATCAATGATGACAACATGCTCTTCTTTGCGTTTATGGCGTTTGAGGAAAGAAAGCATGTCTTGCATGCTGGGGCGGTTAATCATAGAGCCTGATACGCCCTCATCACGAAACACGCTGACAACCTCATAGCCTTTATGTTTGGCATAGTCGCGGCAGCGTGTTTCTTGTGAGCCTAGCCCATCGCCTTTTTTAACCTGTTTCTGGCTGGAAACACGGCAATAAATAACGGCTTTGAGCTTGGCATTTTTCATGGCAAATCCTTATGCATTCTCTGTGGTGTTTGAGGAGTGTAAGATTTGCTCTGCGCTTTGTAAATTACGTTGTGCCTTTTGCTTCATGACCTGTTGGGTGGGATGAACTCCAAAGGCACGATCTACAAAGCTCTGCATGACATTCCATAGCGCATCGATAAATTCAATTTTTTGCTGATGCGTCATGTCGTATTCATCGAGCATCGGAATGTATTTGTCGTAGTCTGGTCTCATGGTGGCTTCTCCTTGTCGGTTATGGTGACAAGTTAAATTTACCAGTTGGTGCACATGTGATTGGGCGATAGCCCATTAGCAAGAGGGATGAAACGGGAGAGCGCAGCATCTCCCTTTCCAAGCGTGTTGACGAAAAATCGAAGATTTGTAGTACAACACACAGCTTGCGTTCAATAGAAACTGCAATTTTGATGTGTAAAACAGACACGCTATTAGTTACACTAGAGCCATGGAAAAGAAGTATCAGGATTGTTTAATTAGAAACGAAGAACTTTTGACAGAGCTGCAAGGTGAAGTACTTGAAAGCTTGTTAATTAACGTGGCGATACCAGAATTTAATGTAGTTTATCTGAAAACAAAGACGCAAAAATTTTGTATCCATGGTCAGGCTGGTAGTGAGTACATTGGCATTTATAAAATTGAAGAGTGGCCAGAAGAAGAAAGCGACGAAACGAGAGTTATTTGTAAATACCCACCATTTGAAATATTTGTAGGGCATAAGGTTTCTATGGCAAGACAAATAGGTTCAATCTGGAATGGTCACGGTTTCGAAATATCTTTTCAAGGTGTCTATGATAAAACTTTGATTGTTCAATCTATCTACGCAGGAGATGTACCCGCGGGATTAGATGATTGCTTAAGGCTTGGTATTGGTCATTATCAAAGTGAATGGATTCCCGATTAATCACCTTAAACACCATTGTTAATGTTAGTAAATGCGCGCTGAATTGACATTATTTGCGCATATCGGTACAATTATAAAAGTTCAAGAAAGGTTATGAAATGCATACTCCAGATGATGTTAAGTTGGTAAAACGCTTGAATGCAACGCTTCCCGATCCGTTGGCGCTATATGTCGGTGCCATCACGGGTAAGGGCGGCGAATATGAAACGCCAAGCGAGTTTATCCGTGATTTGGTGCGCCGTCATATGGAGAAAACACAAGAGCGCGAGCAACGCGATGTAGAGGCTCTGCTCATGCAATCTCTTGCCGAGAATGATTATTCCGCGTGGAGCGATCAGGATGTTCAAGATTTACGCGATCTGACAAAAGAATAGCGGCATGTATCAAATCCAAAAAAGTCGCCTGTTCAAGCAGCATACTGCCAATTTTGTGCTGAATTACAAAAAACGTGCAGGGGCGGACGTTGCTAATGCATTCATTGATAGCCTGAGCCAAGGCATCAAATTTATAGCCAAAAACCCACAAGCGTGCGCAGTCTATACGCAAATTGGTGGGCATGAGTTCAGGAAATGGCGCGTCAAAGATTTTCCTCACTCAATCTATTTCCGTGTGACTAATGACGTAATTATTTTAGAAGCGATCTATGCCCATAGAATGGATATTCTGGGTAGATTATCTTCTGAGATTGAGAGCTGATTTTTCTATAAGTTGATGAGTACAGACGTTCCGCAAGATGTGTGTCGTACTACAAACCTTCGGTTTTTCGTCGACACATCTTGGCAAGGGAGACGCTGCGCTCTCCCGTTGCATCCCTCTGGCTAATAATATTTAAAAAAATATATGAACTCAGGTTTATTACTTGTACAGTTGACTAATAAGGTAAGTTAGGCAAATGACATTACGAAAAACAAGCGCTCTTTTTAGCATTCATCCTAAATATGTAGATAAAATCCTATCGGGAGATAAAACTATAGAGCTTAGAAAACAGTGCTCTATAAGTTCTCTGGTTAATAAAAAAATGCTCATATACAGCACTTCTCCTGTTAAATCCCTCGTCGGAGAAGCGTATATTAGTAATGTGCAGAAAATGGATATTGAAAGTTTATGGATAAAACATGCTTCAGATTTTTGCGTTAATCGAAGCCATTTTCTAGAATACTTTAAAGATAGGGATTCTGGATATGCAATATTTTTAGAGCATGTTAAAAAATTTGAGAACAATATATCCTTAGAAACACTTAGAAAAATAGGCATTACCCCACCTCAATCATACTGCTATATCGAAGAGTCGAAGCTACCGTTACGTAAGGTTTGAGTATATGAAAACTATAGCAATATTAGGCTTGTCTGGTGTGGGTAAAACCACTTTAATTAGTCAATTCATTATAAATAACCCAGAATTTTTACATGTACAGGCAAGTTCTTTGCTTCGTAATAGATTGTCAAAAGTTGAGCATGATGAATTGAGACTTCAAAATAAAGGAAAAATATTAGATAACCAAAAAATTATAGTAGATGAATTTTTGAAATTTCTAAAAAAGAATAAAGAGCACGATATTATTTTTGACGGGCATAGTGTTATTAACACGGATAAAGAAATCATAAAAATTCCCCCATCAATTTTTAGAGACATAGGTGTAAATAATATTATTTTTGTCTCCGCTGACCCTCAAAGAATTTATAAGCAACGTTTGATCGATCTCAAGAGAACGCGTGCTATGCAATCATTAGAGGCAATAGGCTATACTCAAAATATGGCGGCAGATCATGCAAAATTTATAGCAAAAGAAATAGGCGTTAAATTTGCAATTTACGATATAGACCAAACACCAGAGATTTTTAGTGATATTAAATGTTAATCAAGACTTGACTGTTTTTCATTTAAAATAATCTCATGCACTCCAGGCTTATAAAGCCCTTCTTTTATGCTGGTTGTCTTGAAATCAAACTTCTTAAACAGCGTTTCAAAGCAATGGTACTTCTGTTCACTTACAGTAATAAGTGGCGTGCTTTCGCCGAGCCAATCTGTAAGGTCTTCAATAAGTTTAGAACCTAAGCCTCTACCCCAATAGTTTTGATCAACGCGGAGTGTACAGATTTTTCTTTCGAGCATGTCTTTTTTTGCAATACCTAGAGCAATTATCTTGTCGTTGCTCATATAGGTGATAATTTTTCTAGTATTCTCATAACGCTCTGTTTGCACATTATTTAAGTACCAATCTAATACGCAAGGATAATCATCCTGAATAGGTCTTATGAAGTTGATTAAATCTTGATCGTATTCAAAATTCTTGAAATCAAACTGCTTATTTGATTGATGGTCTAAATTAGAAATTCTAAACATGGTCATGGTTTCTATAATGAAGGATACAATTTAAGATTTTGATAAGTTAAATGCACAAAGAGTTTACGCTTTGATTCTGACTAATTTTTTTGATCTTTACCAGTACTAATTGCATTTTTTTCTAATTTGTCAATATTTTCAGCAGAAATGCTCTGTATTAAATACGATTTCATGTCAAGAGTACTCAAAAAAGAAAATAGGGAATTGGAGAATAAATTAATAAGAGTCATCGCAACTACAAACCAAAAAATGGTTGTTTTTGTGCTTCGTTTAATAACCATTTTAGTGAAGGTATTGAAATCGTGTATGCTTTCTTCGGCTTTAGGTACTGCTTTCCAATGGTAAATCATCATATCTGACTTGATAGGATTTTTTGTGTACTTTGACCATAAACCTGATTCAAGAACTCTTTTTTTGTGCGGTGTCTGTTGCTCATCTTTTATTTCAACTGAAATATCTGAAACTAATAAAAAATCAATTCTTTTAATTTCTAAATTATTGCAGCTTTTAATTTTCCGGCTCAGATCTTCTGGTAAGCTTCGTGCTTGATTGAGGCGGAAGTCAATATACTCAACTTTTTCGTAGCTACTCCTAAGAATGTGATCTGGTGATTTTATATCATATTTAAATGGAATATGTTTTTTGAAAGTAATACGTATTCTAAAATAAAGCCTTTTTCCTAACGCTTCTGCGCGTGTGATAGCCCCTTTCTTGATTTTAATAACCGCACCTTGGTAGCCAGCTTCGTAAGAGAACTCTTCTTTATCAAACTCACCCGCTTCTTTTTGGGTAAATTTAAAAACACGAGCAAAGCTATTGCCATTTAGATCTAAATCAACATAAGAGTTTTCGGCAGTATCTTGAACTGTAAGTGTTTCATTAAACACTCCAGTTGCTACGTTAGAATCACTAAACTTATGACCGAGGTCTTCAATTATAATTTGATCTTTTGAGGAGGGAACAAATATCAGTACATTTTCAATTTTTTCATGATTTTCCAGCATAATTCCTATGTCTAGGAAGCTGTGTTTTATTTTTTCTTTACGGAAACGCCAAAAGTTGAAATGCAACTCAGCATTAGGCTCAACACCATCTGTATCCGTATTTTTTTCATACCATATCGCTAAGCTGCGTTCATCCTTTGCCATAAGAGCAACTGTTCCTTTAAAAAGTTAGAATAATCAAGCTAACATGTTACTCATGCTTGCAAATATTATCTATATTAAATTTTTCAGTTAATTGATTTAATTAAGCTGGGATACTTTAGATTAACGCAAACCTACTCTTAGCCAGTTTAACATGATATCTAAAACACGGTTGGAACCTTTAATTTTGACGTCCACCATTTCACCATTTACCCCCTTCAACTCCTCTAAAAGCAAGAATGGCTGCGAGATTGCGGCGGTTTAGTGTCGCGTAAATTTTTGCCTGAAAAGCGGGAGAGTGTGTCGGGGCATACACACTCTCCGCAACGGGCTTCACTAAGGAGGAACTGATTTATTTTTTATCAAGTAGCAAATTGGTTTTTGTGAGGAACAGTAGAAGAAGATTGCAGCCTAAAAAGAAAACTGCTCCTGATATTTCGCCCACGACTCTATTGTTCCAACCTAGATACTCTGTGAAATAACTCGCAGCAAGTATAAGTAATAACAACTGGCTTAAACCAAACATGGTAATAATTAAGTAGTCAATTAATCTAATAACTGTATCTTTGATCCTCATTGTTTCCCTTTCTCTAAACCGATGTGATTATGTATATTGACATGACGCGGCCGCGTGGTTGTCAAAACTGTGTATGCATAATGTAAAAAACATGTAAAATCGTGCTCGTTTTTGCCTCTTTACCTCTGATTTTCTTGACCAATTTTCATTGAGTGTTCACACTCTCCATAGGTTATTTTATGAATAAGCATCTTGTTTTTATTCTGGTTTTTATCGTCATTGTACCTGTTTTTGCCTTGCATGGTGTGGGATACAGCTTGCAAAATTGCATAGAGCAGAACAGTTCTTGCTATGAATACATGTATCTGATCCGAATTTTTACGTTCTATTTCATTTTTGTTGGTGGTTACTTCCTGATTTCGTATTTGCGCGTTCTCGGCTCTACTCAACAAAAAGTGTCTTTCGTCAATCAGGTTTCGCATGAATTGAAAACCCCGCTAACAAATATGATGCTTTACATAGATTTGTTAAAGGACAGGCTGGACGGAGACGCAAAAGCGTGCGATCAGCTTGATATTCTGGAACAAGAAAGCAAACGTCTTGAGCGACTGGTTCGTAATATTTTAACTTTTTCTTACGGCGAAGATGTAAGGCTTGTAAAAAAAGATGAAAATATAGAGACCTTAATAGAGGAAATTACGGAGAGCTTTCGCCCCTTACTGCGGCAAGCCGGGCTTAGCGTTGTTATGGATTGTCAGGCAGGGCAGGCCAAATTTGATAAAACCGTGATAGAACAAGTCTTAGCGAATTTGATCAGCAATGCGCAGAAATACGCATCAACAGGCACGACATTAACCATTAAAGCTTTTAATAAGGATGACACTGTCTTTATTCATGTTTGTGATGACGGCCCCGGAATTGCGCCGGACCTTCGTGAAAAAGTATTTTCCCCTTTTGCCCGCGGTGATGACCGCTTGGTGGAGGGTGTATCAGGAATTGGAATCGGCTTAACATTAAGTGCCAATTTAATGCAGGCGCATGGCGGGCACTTAAAATTGTTGGAATCAGATAAGGGAACATGTTTTGAGGTGAAGTTTTGAAAATTCTACTCGCAGAAGATGACCACAACATCCTGAACGCCCTGTGTCAGATTTTTGAGACGGAAGGCTTTGTTGTTGTCACGGCACATGACGGAAAAACCGCAATCGATTTATATGAGTCAGAACGTCCTGACTTTGTATGCCTTGATATTATGATTCCTGAAGTGAACGGCTATGACGTGTGTAAAAAAATTCGTCAAGATGATCCGCGGATACCTATTATTTTCTTGAGCGCAAAAACAGAAGAGATCGATCGCGTCGTCGGCTTGGAATTAGGCGCAGATGATTACATCATCAAGCCATTCGGTGCCCGCGAGGTTGTCGCACGTATACGCTCTGTGACGAGGCGCTATATGCAGGGCCAAGACAAAGGGGAGGCGACGGAGTCATTTGTTATGAAGGACGTACAGGTTTTCCCATCAAGCCTAAAAGCGCAGAGAGAAGGGCAAGAGGACATAGAGCTAAGCCTGCGCGAAGCTAAAATATTGCGCTTGCTCTATGATCGTTCAAATGAAGTCGTGGACAGAGATGCGCTACTCGATCATTGCTGGGGCGCGCATATCATGCCTGATAGCCGAACCGTTGATCAGCATATCGCCAATTTAAGAAAGAGGATTGAACTGGATCCCAAATCACCTCAGATCATCACAACAGTGCATGGCGTGGGGTATCGATTTGTGCCCTAAGCCTTATTTGATATGGCTTTTTACAAATTTTTTACATACTCCATACAGCATTTTGACATGTTTTAAGCCCGCTGATGATAAATTGAGAATAGGCAGATTTAAAAACGATTTAAGGGACTTATGTTTACACGGCAGGAAATTAAAGAAAATTTACACGGTAGTTTTGAAATAATTCTATTCATGCGCCGAGGGGTTGAGCGCTTTCAAAATGTTTCCAAGAAAGACGCGATAAAATCATTTATTATCCCTGTGCTTTTTCTGCCTTTGGTTTTTGCGGTTTTAGTAAAGACATCAGCAGATGGCTATTCTATTCCGTTTATCATTTCAGTGCACTTTGTCAGAATTGCTGTAGGAGTCTGCGTCAACCTTTATATTTTGTACTTTTTAACCAAGCAGCTCAATCGTCAGGAACATTTTTGCAGGTTTTTAGTCATCGCAAACTGGATCAGCCTTTTTGATATCATTTTGGTTTCTCCCGTTCTTTTCTTCATTTTTTCCGGCCTGGACCTAAGCGCGATAGAGCCTTACGCGGTTTTCATGACGTTGGTCGGTTATGTTTATATGGCCTTTATAATAAAGAGCAGTTTTCGCATTCCGTGGGAGCTTGGTGGTTTCGCAGCCATCGTTGGCCTGGCGGTCGATGAAACCCTGTGGGATATTATATTCTTTATGTTCGGGGATATCACCCTTATGCACGGCACATGATAGATTCTTTAACTGAAATAAACGGTTTTGCTTATCAAATGTGTTAAGGTTATTTTACTATAGAAACTTAAGGTCTCTAGCTCTAAGATTGTAACCAGTGACATCATCCGTGAGAAACTACCGACAGAATTTTGTAAAGTCGTTTACCGAAAGGCTTGCGTTTCTGCTAGGCTGTTCTTTAATTGTCTTATTCTTTTCTGAATTTTTCTTCTTTAATGAAAGCGTCACAGAGCAAATTCACGCCGCAATACGCTCGCCGAGCCTGCTTATGTCGGCGCTGCTTGAATTAAGCATATTCTACCTTTTGGCCGTATCGCCCGGCATTTTGATTTTGTATTACACGCGTGTCTCTTGTGTATTTGGAGTGTTTCTTGTCGGCGCGATCATCGGGTATTTTATCGAAGGGCTTATCGTACCCGTGGTCTATATCGAGTTCCCGATCTCCCTTGTTTGGACGGCTCTATCCTGGCACCCGATCATTGATGTGGTTCTAGGTTTATGGATATTGCAAGTTTGGCTTAGGGAAAAAAGCGCATTGATCAATGCCATAATATATTCTGTTCTGGGCGTTGTTTGGGGCGTGTGGTCAACATGGCCGATTGGGTTCCCCTCAGATGCGACGGGTGAAATCCTGACATTCATGCCCATCGCTGAGTTCTCGGCATTTTTGTTTGTGACCACCGCGATTTTGTTTATCGGCAATATTCTGATCTCTGTGGGAGCAGGGAAATCATTTCTGCCCACTCGTTTAGACTTTTCAATCTTCGCGATAACATCTCTCTGCCTTTTTATACTCATGTTCCTTCAAGTTTCTGTGATGGCTTTAATCCTCCCTGTCGCGGTTGGCCTGTTTTACCTGCCGCTTCACTATGCCAGAAAAAAACAGGATGAACGCGCAGGCTCAGTTATGAAGACGTTTGAAACCGCACCCTCTTTTCTCAATCAGCTAACAATATGGGCGATGCCCGTCACGGCATCCATCACCTATTGGTTCATGTTTGAACAAAATTGGCACATTGAATCCTGGTTTTTAAGCCTACCGCTAATGATTATGGGCCTGATTTTGGTTATCATGGCACCGATAAAACTGTTGCGCTCTTAAATAAATACGAAATAATCCAGCCGTACAAACAAAGAGTAAGGCACAGCGAGCAAATATATGAGTTTTGAAATTTTTCTGGCTACCGCTCCGGGTTTGGAGCATGCACTGCACGACGAAGTCCGCGGCAAAGGCTTTAAAAAAGCCAAAGCCACAAAAGGCGGCGTTACAATTGAGGGCGGCTGGCCCGAGGTATGGCGCGCAAATCTATGGGTGAGGGGCGCATCACGTATTCTTGCGCGGATTGCGTCATTCCATGTAACACATCTTGCACAACTGGATTCACGCGCCTGCGAGATTCCGTGGCGAGACATCTTAAAGCCTGACCAACCGTTTAACGTCAAGGTAAGCTGTTCAAAATCGCGTATCTACCATTCTGATGCCGTCGCTGAGCGGATCATACACGCAATCAGTAAAACGATGAACGCAGACCATGCGTCAAACGCAGAAGTCACCATCATGGCCCGAATAGAACGCGATATATGCACAATCAGCGTCGATACGTCAGGCGACCTTCTTCATAAGCGCGGCTTTAAACAGCACATAAATAAAGCACCGATGCGCGAGAATATGGCTGCTCTTTTCCTGCAGCAATGCGGTTACAAGGGCGACGAGCCTGTGTTTGATCCGATGTGCGGCTCGGGTACGTTCGTAATCGAAGCCGCTGAAATAGCGACGCGCCTCAACCCCGGGCGCGCGCGCAGCTTCGCATTTGAAAAACTCAAAACATTTGATTCCGCTGCTTGGGAAAAAATGAAAAGCGTTGAAAGACAAGCAAACTCTGAAGTAAATTGTTACGGCAGCGACAGAGACAAAGGCGCAGTAAAAATGAGCGCAGAAAACGCCGCACGCGCAGGGGTAGGGCATCGCACAAAGTTCAAACAACAATCGATAAGCGACATCAAACCGCCTACGAAAACATCCGGCTTGGTCATCCTGAACCCGCCCTATGGCACGCGCATAAGCGAAGTTAAGAAACTCACGCCGCTCTATCAATCAATCGGCACAGCCCTGCGTCAGAATTTCTCAGGCTGGCGCGTGGGCATCATCACAACAGACACATCCTTGGCACATGCAACGGGCTTAAAGTTCATGCCAACAAGCCCGCCCGTTCAACATGGGGGCTTGCGCATCACACTGTTCCAAACGCCGCCTCTTCCTTAAATGAAAACGATTAGGTGCATTCAAGTAACCTTAAACCAACTGGAATTCTTAATATTTATTCCGTATATTTCCATCAGATAAAAACTCAAATCAAAGAGCATAAAGATGCAGAAGAAAGAGCCGTACGAATATAAAGAACGCCAAATCGAGAATATGGAAGACAGGGCGTTCCGCATCGGTGAGGGTAAAATAAGCGGTTCTGTCGCGTGCTTTCTCGGTGTCCTGAGCTTTCTCGCCGTTCTTTGTTACAAATTTCCGGCATACCTGACGGTCACAGAACTGCGCGCGGGATACGATCATGAAATGCTGCGCCACGTTCTTATGGTTAGTATGTGGGCGTCCTTGATATTCGGTATTCTGACCTTTGTGGTGGGAAAGCAAAGGAAACTGGGTGCAATCGGCGTATTGTTCACGGCTGCGGCCTTTGCGCTGGGCGGGTATACTGTCGAGGCGGGGAAGGTCGGTCAAAACCAGCTTTCTCTGGGATTGGACTGGTTGGTTCTCACACTTCTCGCCTCCGTTATCCTGTTCACGTTCCTTGAGAAGATATTCCCCAAATATAAAGAGCAAGCAATCCTGCGCCCTGAATGGCAGCTTGACCTGCTCTATTTTTCCGTCAACCATCTGATATTCGCGATTCTGTTGTTAATCGGAAACTATTTTACAAGCACGGTATTTGGCTGGGCGGCCAGTGCCGACGTTCAGGAATTTATCCAAAGCCTGCCACTCGCGGCGCAAGTTATAATTCTGGTTCTATGCGCAGATTTCGTGCTCTATTGGTCGCACCGCATGTTCCACGAAAACCCAAGGCTTTGGAGAATACACGCCGTACACCATTCCGTGGAGCATATGGATTGGCTGGCAGGGTCAAGAAACCACATCATGCAAACAATCGTTGACCGCTCTATCGCGATGATTCCGCTCTACCTTCTGGGCCCTGACAAAGCGGCACTTGATATTTACGTCGTTTTCGCAGGGCTGCAAGCCGTCCTGGTTCATGCTAATTTGGGCATCCCGTTCGGGCCATTGAAATACATCATATGCACCCCGCAATATCACCACTGGCATCACAGCTCCGAAGCCCCGGCAATTGATACAAACTACGCGGTGCATATGCCGATTTTCGATATGGTTTTCGGCACATATCACATGCCGTCAAAACACTGGCCCGCACATTATGGAACAACAATCAGGCTGCCGAGAACCTACATCAAGCAATTCCTCTACCCCTTTAAACCGCGCAAAAAGAAAAATAAAGACGCGGCCTGAGCCATCGTCTTTATCCGTATCTTAGGGTCTATCTGCCCGAAAGTTATGTCGGGCAGATAAGTTTTTGATAAGGCCTACTACTCCGCCGGTTCTGCCACGCGGTCCCATTTCATTTTCAGAAAAGCGCCGTGACGTTCGATAATCGAGGCCGTGACGATGGCTGTACCACCCACCAGTGACAGGGTAATCCAGTTAGAGAAATCCAGCCACTGGACAAAATCCATCACAGGTCGACCAACAGCGAACGCCGCCATCAACAGGCCGAATCCAATCAGAGATCGAAGCCCGTGCTTATACCCGACTGCAATCGTTGCCAATCCCGCAACCAGACACAGCGCCGTATGAACAAGATCATCAGTCAGGAAAAGCGGCGGAATATGGCTGATCGCCAGAACAACTGCCGCTAAGCGCAACGTCGCAAAAGGCGTTTTGCAGCGCGTCGATATATCCACCAACAATCCCGCAAGAATAAGGCCGAAGACATTCATCGCCAATGTGTCCGAAAGGTAGCGATGGGCCAGTTCAGCTGCGGGAAACGCAACCGCAATCGCCGCACCTAAAGACAACCAGTGCGTCAATGTGCGCGCATAAGAGCCCTCATCCGTTTGATGCGCACAAAAACGCAAAGAAACAAACGCCGTACCTGCCAGAATGATTTCAAGGATTTCATCGACAGGATAGAACCAAATGCTGCGGCAGATAATGATACCCGCGGGCACCAGAACCGTCGCCATCCCGAAAAACCCTTCAGGCGTACGCAAGGTGTGATCATGCGCCATGCGCTTGCTGAACAGCGCAATGGGAATAATAATCGCCACCAAGGCTGCAATACCAACGAACAGCGATTCCCTAACCGGAACAAGCAAAAGCAGGTTGGTAAAAAGAAACAGCGCAGATAACCTGCCCGCAGAACGGCGCGCAAGAACCTTATGGCCGACCCAAGCCACAGGGGCGCTAATCACAAGCGTTCCTAAGAGAGCCAGAATAATCTCGCTAAACTCAGGCGCAACCCATTCGGCATAACTCGGATACTCAACAAGCGAACTGCCCCACTGCATTGTAGAAAAGATAAGCGCGCCAAGCGTAGTCATATTGACGGTAATCGAAATAAGGCCGAGCCCGAAAAAGATACGCGCGCCCTTATTTTCTTTAAGAATATAACTCAGGCCAAAACCGCTTGCGGCCAGAAGAAAAGTTTGTGACAGCAGCATGTAATAACGGCTGATGTCATTGCCCTCATCCCAACCTTGCAGCAAGTATGAAGACATCGCGACGAGCATAACGAGCGCCCCGCTAATCCGCATCAGGGAGGCAAAATTGGTCATCTTGCGTATTAGGCCGAAAACAGTTGAATCCTCCGCCTGGGGGCAAGAGCCAAGCTCTTGCCATTCAGCGTCATTTTGATGTGAAATTTGTGTCGTCATGATTATTCTCCTTTCTCAGGTTGAAGCAGCGCGTCAAGCTCCGCCTGCAATTGCATCGTGTTTTCTTCCTTCACGAAAGACATATCGAGCGTATCGGTCTCTGATATGTGACCCGTTGAATACTCCGTTTCGGTAATCAAAGTCTCCCACCGATCAAACGTATCCTCGATACCGTTGCTGGTACTGCCTTCAATCTTATTGATGATCCGCATCGCATCCGCCGTGGACTGGCGTGAACGCATCAGATTTTGCTGCTGCGTAATATCCCGCAAACGTTGTTCCATCCGCTGAACATTCTCGCTGACCTTGGCCTCCAGCTCTTCATGCCGTGCCAGAGCGGTTTGCGTCTGCGTTACCTGTTCGCGGCATTGATTGCGCCGTGCGATACACGCCAGAGCCTTTTGCTCATCCTTGGCAGCCGTATCCTTGGCGCGATCTTCCCAAAGCTTAGCCATGCGCTCGGCTTCAGCCAAACGGCTGCGCATTGTCTCACCATCCTTACGGACGCGATCCAACCGCACTTTTGCTTTGGCCACCGCCGCGCGCGTGTCTTTTAAAGCAACCGCAACAACCGCGTCGTGGTTTTCGATCTGTGAGACGACATCATCCAGCTTTCCTGTCAGTGTCGCCGAAAGTCTTGTAAATAGGTTCATTGTTTTACTCCTCATATGTTGAACATGCTGTATCGTATAATGAGGACTCTATATAAGATACTTAATTGACATAAGTTTAGAAATAATAGTATTTTAGTATTATATTTTGATACTTATCTGGGGTTTCAATGCAAACAGCACTCTTAATCCAAACATTAAAACGATGTTTGAAAGCGCAAAACAAAACATATGCGGACGTGGCAGATACACTAAAACTGTCAGAGGCAAGTGTGAAACGCATGTTTTCAGATCAACAATTTTCTCTAAAGCGTTTGGATAAAGTCTGCCAAATGTTAGGCATGCAAATCAGCGATCTTGTAAACCAGATGGACGCCGCGCAGGCCAAGGTAGAAAAGCTCACACACGCTCAGGAAACAGAGATCATTCAGGATACGGCCTTAACGTTGGTCACAGTCTGCATCTTTAACCAGTGGACGATTGACGATATCACGCAATTCTTCACGCTAAGTTACGAAGAATGCCTCGGAAAACTGCTCAAACTCGACAAAATCGGTATCATCCAACTGCTCCCGCATAACAGGGTGAAACTGCTGATCAGCTCAAATTTCTCATGGATCGAAGACGGCCCGTTCGAACGCTTCTTCCGCGAACATATCGGGCAGGAATATTTTAACAGCGATTTTCAGGGCGAATACGGACGCCTGCATGTTTTAAACGGCATGCTCTCACCGTCCAGCGCCGCTGAATTCCAACGCAGATTAGTAAGGCTGACCACGGAGTTTCGGGAAATTGTCCGTGAAAATTCAACTCTTCCCTTGGACGGTCGCAAGGGCGTGACACTCGTTTTGGCGATGCGCAACTGGGATTACGGCCTGTTCGAACACCTCATCCGACCGGATCATAAACAATGAAAACATGCATATGCGGCAAATCCAAGCAATTCACGGCCTGTTGCGGCCGCTTTTTATCGGGCGATAACCATGCAAAAACGCCCGAACAACTGATGCGCTCGCGCTATTGCGCATATGCCCTTGGCGGTTACGGTGAGTATCTGCTCTCAACGTGGCTGCCTGCAAATACGAACAGTCTAACCGCCGCCGATCTGTCAGAAAAAACGCACGACTGGCAACGTTTGGAAATTCTGTCATCCTCACAAAACGGTGATAAAGGCGTGGTGGAATTCAAAGCATGGTATCGAAACCCAGACACTGGCAAGACCGAAATCATGCACGAAACCTCTCAATTTCAGCGCATCCAATCACGCTGGTTCTACGTCAACGGTAAGGTGAGATAAGAAAAATATGATAAATCTGAAAGTAGTTAGCACCAAATTTTACATTTTTTTCTCTGCGCTAACCTTGCTATTGTACGCCATGTCCTTTGCACATGCGAACCAAGAGAATGAGCGACCATTTTACATGTCGATGACCTACCAGCCCTACGATTGGTCGGATCAGGCATTTGCAGATACACATGCTTTTATTCGAAACAACGCCGATGCAACTTTTTTCTATTTCGATGACGGTGTGCCGTGGCCCGAAGCTTTGCAAGAAAAGCCTTTCCATGACAATGTCGAGGCGGACATCTCTGCCAAAGCCAAACAGGCGAAAAACAACAAAAAAACATTTATCGGCGTGAACTTTTTGGGAAAAGACCGCGCCTCTCTCGCCGCATACTGGGCGGAGCAAGACAGCATGTTCTTGCCTGAAAACTGGGCACAAAAATCCCTGAAAGACGAGGAGGTCGCCAAAGCCTACATAGAATATTGCAAGCGAATGATCGCGGCCTTTGACCCCGATATTTTCGTCTATGGCATGGAAATCGACTCGATAAACACGGACGTAAGAAGCGAGGAATTTCTGAACCTGAAAGCCTTCTTGAGCAAAGTATACAGCCAGCTGAAAAAAGAATTCCCAAACCTGCCGCTTGTTCTGACATTCGTCCTGCTCCCGGAGCAGGACATGAAACAAAAACGCCAAATGATCAAAGAGCTGCTACCCTTTACCGACATTTATGCCGTCAGCGTTTATCCTTATCTTTTCGATGGTATCGCAGGCGATGCGAATAAAATTCCCAAAAACCTTTTCTCCCAGATGCGCGACTATATCGGCGATAAGCCCTTCGCCATTGCCGAAACAGGGTTTAACGCGAAAACATGGCGCGTTCTCTCAAAACTCATTTGGATATCGGGAACGGAAAAATCTCAGGCGCAATACATGCGCACGCTACTGCAAGAAGCAGAAAAGCTAGACGCTGTTTTCGTTAATTGGTGGGTTCCGCGCGATTTGGACGCCTTGTGGGAAAAAATGAAAGCATCAGGTGCAGACCCTATGCTCAGCCAATGGAACAGCAACGGCCTCTTAACGGCTGACGGACAAGAAAGGCTAAGTTTCGAAGTCTGGAAAAATTGGCACGAAAAAAGAAAACAATAACAAGAAATTATTTCGGCGCGCCGACGAACGTTTCGCCTGAAACTACCCAACGTCCATTTTCCTTTTCAATACTGATCTGATATTGCGTCCAAACGGTATCATCCGATGCCAGCGCAGAAATCGGCTCAGGCATTTGCGTATTGGGAATGGGCGTATTTAAATCAAACGTGTAGCTCATCGTGTTTGCCGCATCGCCCCAATCATTAATCTCAGGCTCTGCATCAAGCTCACCATCTTTTGCCAGAACATCATGAATCGCAACCGCCAGCGTGTACTCTCTTTCGAGCCTGTCAGGCGTATTATGCAAATTTTTCCGCGCGCGCTCATACCAATACGCGGAAAAGTCTTTTGGTGGGGTGTTGGCGCGTACGTTTTTCACGTAATCAGAAATGAAACCGAACGGATTGTCTTCCGCGAACGATTTCGACGCAAAACCGACACATAAAAACGCGAGAACAATAAATAAAGTTTTATATTTCATGATACTATCCCCTCCAGGTTTCTATAAATTAGGCTTTAATTCATTACCGCTTGCATCTGTGGCCACACATTGTGTGCAGTTATTCCAATATCGGCGCAAATATTTATTGCTGAGTGTCCCTCTGGCCTTAATTTGCCTGATGCCCTGATCACAGGTTTCTTGGCAGTGCTGTATGCGCCTGAAGGAATCTGAATTGGCATCGTGACCACTTATCTGTGATGCCCAATATTGCGCAGTAGCCTCCAAATCACTTAAAACTGCCTCGGTAGACATCGGTACTTTTTGCGCTACGGGCGGCTTAGGCGCTGCGCTTGCATCTTTTAATTTTGCCTTCGCCGTTGCGTAATTTTTATAACAGTTTTGAATACCGGCATCATTTAACATAGACGGATGAGTCTTAACAGCCGTGCCATATCGTTTGCAAGCGACAACGCAACGGTGAACATCGCCCATCTGCAATTGCCCTGAATCCATCCATTGTTTGCATTCTTCCCCTTTTTGGATAACGTCTTCGACGTTCCCTGCATAAACAGGCGATGCCAGAATTAAAAGCAAACCCACAATAAAATTAAATTTAAAAAACAAACGCGTCGGCATAATAATCCCCCTCAATACAAATATGCACAAATTATGCAAAGAACCATAGCATGATCTTCTTATCGATAGAAAGAGGCCTGAAATTTCCGCGAATTTGCAATTTGCCTCAATCGATAAAAATCTGATAAAATCAAAAAAAATAAAAAAAATCAGGGAGATAACAATGGGTGAGAGCACTTACGCGCCGAACGATCCGGTAAATCCGAGCGATGACGACGACAAACGATGGACGATGGAAGTCCAGATGACAGGTTTTTCTGATGAAAGGTCAGATTTACCGATGCCTGAAGGCGTACTCACGCTTCGAGAGCCAGATGGAACCGAACATAAATTTGAATTTTTATCAGGCGGGTACAGCCGCGAGCACGAAGAATCTTGGTTGCCGGGGTTAAACCGCGATAGCTGTGATCTTGTATATTACGACATTGATTGGCCGAGCCTGACCGTAGAGCAAAATATAGGAGGTCCTTTTATAGGCGATGACGGAAAAGGGTCTTGGCTAAGGCTGATGAGCCCACGTGATATGACAGAGCGCGGCGGCTCGTTATTAGGCGGCGCATCTAAGGGTTACTTTGGTATTCACACCGACGGGAATGTACCAGGCTCAGAAGGGTGCATCGCAACCGATGATGAAACATCTGAAAGGTTGTATGAGTTGTTAGACAGTCTTAGCGAAGATGAACACCCGCTACACCTGCACGTTCTGCCGCCGCAACGTAATTTTGCGCCCGCGGGAAATATTGATCCTGAAGTTTTCCCCGGCCTGACCATGCAGCAAATCGGTGGAATTCAGAGAATGGAATGCGAAAGCCGCCTGCGCGAAGAATTTACACAAATACAAAACGTAGAAAACACCGTATTCGACGATTTTACGATGACATCAAATCGTGCGGCATCGTTGCTCTTTCTGGATCAGCAAAACGGCATTAATCGCCAAACCATGTTGGGGATCTGGGATATGAATTCGGACAAAGGCAATCCGAACCGCTTATCCGACGGTGACAGCAACTGGGGCATGAGCGACACGCAATTTGCCACTGCGCTTCTGCGTCATGGCCCTGAAATTTATGAAAATGTTGATGAGTTTTTTGAAAACAGCGACATTAGATACGAGGCGGCCGATGTTCGTGCCTACAGCGTCGCGTTGAGAAACTACATGGCGCAAGAAACAGGCATGGCGATTGACGTGCCACTGGACAGCGCCGAGGCTGATGAATATTTCGCAGGCTTGGAAGTGCCTGAGGACATGTTCACCGATCCGGAAAAAATTGCGTTTTTTGAAAATGAAAACAATTTCAGGCGCTATCACGATGATCCCAACTCAACCAGAGTAAGCAGATTGGTTGAAAACGATGGCGTAACATCCGAGCAAGATCACACGGCACGTTTCAGATTGTTAAGTGACCTGCCTTTTGCTGAAGCCTCGGCTATGAGAGCTTCGCTTTTGGCCACAGCAGAACAAACAGGGCTTGATCCGATGTCACCATTAACGGCGGGCAGGCTATACGCTGCGTATACAGAAGGGGAGAGCAGCCCCGACTCAGAGACTGCTTTGAGCACGCAACGCCACGTAGGGATGAATGCCTACACGGGTATGGGCATGGTTCTGCCATTGGTAACAGACAGCCTTCAAAATAACGTTCAGCAAGACATGCAGGAAAACCCTGAATCAAATCCTTATGACCGTATTCAAGCAACGTTTATAGGGGCGGGCATGTACGACAGAGCGAATGACATACGAGAATTCGCAAATGCTCCTTTGGCACCGCGCCCGGTACAAATTGCTGAGCTTTCGGATGTTCTCGGTTCAGGGCCGCCACTGCCCGACATCTCAGTCGACTTAATGGATGGTGTCGAGACAGAAAACCCGCAGCCGCGCCAAGCCAGATTTGATCTTTAATCACATCCCGCGAGCTGAGCCTTTGGGCGGCTTATACGTGCTGGGCACGCTTGGCTGAACATCTTCGCCTGTCGTGTCTTTGTAAGCGGCGCGACATTGTTTAGAAGCCTCTTCGATTTCAGTATGCGGCATATCACTATGCATTGCGCGCCTGAAAAAATTACACAACCGCGCACAGTCTGCCGCTTTTGCTTTATCATACAGGCGTTTCTGTCCCCCGCGCATGCATGTCATAAACATATCCGCCCCATCCTTTTGCGTCAAAACAAGCGCGGGCTTACCTTCCGCCGCAAACGACGAAGACGGCGCAAAAACGATCAAGGAAAGGCAAACGTAAAAAGCAATGATGTATAAATTTTTCATGTGCAACACTTAACGCTCATAGCCACTTTGATCAAAAGAAAAAATCAGTTCGAGATATCGCCTGATACCTTAATCACATTAAATATGTATGCAAAGCGCTCTATCGAAAAGTTTAATTTTTATGCGAGCAACAATAAGAGTTTAAGCTAGGCTAACTGCTTATTTTAAAATATCGGCCAGAGCTTCAAAAACTTTCGTATCAGCGATCAACTTATTCCATTCCAGATCTGAGACATCCGGCGTTTTAAATTGAAACGCATTAATATCGTGCATTGTAAAATTTTGAAAATCTTTATTGAGCAAGAAGATGTTGGCATCGCGTTCAAGACAAAATTGTTTGATCCATTTATAATCAGTACTGATAATCGGCATTCCAAGCGCGCAATATTCAATAACCTTTGTCGCCGTTTGTGCATTAAGCGGATAAATATCGGGCATCAGGTTCAAGCCAAACCGCGCACTTTGAAGATATTTTGGTATTTCATCATGTTCAATACGCCCGGTAAAAATTATGTTATTGCATTCTTTATAATGATTTTGGATATTTTCAGGGATATTGCCGATCACTAAAAGGCTTGCGTCCTTTAGGGTATCTTTAAAATGATCAAGCGTTTGTTTTATGATAGCTTCACGACCCGCAATACTGCCGACATACACGAAATCATATTTTTGCGTTTTACTACGTTTATTAAAAAAATGAGCGCCAACCCCCATGTCACGCAGGAATGCAGGCGTATCATCTGTAAAAGAAAAGTCACGCTTCACAGCTTCGGTAAGAAACACACGCATATCGGGCTTGCGGTTAATCAATCGCTTCAAATTATTTTTAAAATGCGCAAAATTCCCGGTTGAGAGTGAGTTATATTCATGAACAAGCATAGCATCTGGGTTGATTGGCTCGGTCCAGAAGCCGTCAATCCCTAAAAACTTCCATACGACATCATAATCATTTGGATTGTAGTCAACGATTTCAGCAGAATCATAGGCCTTAAAACCATCCATGAAATTATTAACATAATGAATGTAAGCGTTTATTTCGGGAAGATAGACGCCTTTTCTTCTTTCAAAAACAATAGATTTCATGCGCTTCATCTTATTTTCTTAACAACAGCCAAAAACAATCTATCATTTTATCCCAAACCTCAATATCTTTCGATAATCATTTACCCTTAACAAGCAGCCTTTAGGCATGCTAACAAGAATAGATTTTACAAATCTAGCCTTTAGGATAAATATTGTCAGTCGATCAAACAATAGATGAGCTGCTATCCAAGCCGCATCAATGGCTTGTGACCGGATGTGCAGGATTTATTGGCTCGCATTTAACAGCGTTTTTGCTTTCCCACAATCAACACGTGACAGGCATAGATAATTTGTCATCGTGTGGTCGAATGAATTTAGACTATCTCTCAAATTCTTTACCCGCTGGCGCCCTTGAAAATTTTACCTTTCATAAAGAAGATATACGAAACCATGATGCTTGTGCTAAAGCGATCGAGGATGGTGTTGATTACGTCTTACATCACGCCGCAATCGGGTCGGTAAAGGCATCATTTGATGATCCTGAAACAACACATGACGTAAATGTTAAGGGGTTTTGCAATATTGCCGAGGCTTCGCTAAAACGCGGCGCTCAGAAAATAGTTTACGCAAGTTCAAGCGCCGTTTATGGCGATAACGATGTGCCTAAAAACATTGAAAATCAGCCATTAAACCCGCTATCTCCTTATGCGCAATCAAAGATTGATAATGAACTCCATGCAACAGAGATGTTTGATACACACAGCCTCCCGCTTATTGGTCTGCGTTACTTTAACATTTACGGCGCACGGCAAAACCCAAACGGTGATTATGCGGCCGTCATACCAAAATGGATTGAACGCGGGTTAAATAATCAGCCTGCTATTATTTATGGCGATGGATCAGCGGTAAGAGATTTCTGCCATATTGATGATATTATCCGCCTTAACATGCTGGCTATTATCAACGGCGAGGGCGCACAAACCTACAACGGCGCATCAGGCACATCAATAACGATACAAGGCTTGCAACAGCTAATTTCCGGCTGCTTAAAATCAAATCAGCCGCCCATATATGAACAACAACGAAAAGGTGATATTCATACCTCTATTGCGGACACAAAAAAGGTACGAAATGATTTAAACTTTTGCGCCCAAACCGATATTCGCACGGGTATTGAAAATACAATCCCATTTTATACATCTTTAAAGAAAAGCTCTGTTTCATGACTCGTAGAATTAAAGTATTTCTAAAACAGTTTTTAACACCCAAATTTCGTTATTTGAATAAATTTAATATTCGTAAGGGTGATATCGTCATTGATTTAGGCGCCAACGTTGGCGAAGTGATGGAATACTTTTTAAATAAAGGCGCAATCGTTCATGGGTATGAGCCAAATGAGCATGCTTTTTCTGTGTTACAACAGCGTGTTGGGAAAAAGAATGGGGCGCACTTATACCAGGCAGGAGTTTCTAATTTTGCAGGAAAATCAAAGCTCTATTTGCATAAAAGCCATAATGAGTCTGAAGTGAACTTTTCGCAGGCAGGATCACTTTGCGCGGATAAGTCAAATGTAGGCGATGATTATTTAGAAGTGGACATCGAAGATATTGCCACAGTTTTAGATGCGCATAATCACATTCGTCTTCTTAAAATAGATATTGAGGGCGGTGAATATGATATCGCGGATGCAATTTTAGAACGCAGCAATAAGATTGATTATATTTTATTAGAAACACATGGAAACAAAAACCCTGAATTTGCGATAAAAGAAACAGAGCTAATGGATAAAATCGCCAAAAGCCCGCATAAAAGCAAATTCTACACGGACTGGTTTTAAAGGGCACACAAAATGACCCAAACGACCAATAGCCCAACCAAAAGAACCCATGTTACGGTATTTTTTACATGGGACGTATCGCTTAAAATTTGGCACGATAAAGGCTTGTTTGCACGAGAGTTTCGCCTGTACGAAGAGTTACATAAACGCGGAATAGATTTTACCTTTGTGACGTGGGGAGATGCCTCAGATTTGGGCATGACCAAAGACTACACGCAATTTAATTTTATCCCGCTCTACACGCTCATTCCTTACTCAAGATTTAAGCCAATTCGTGCCCTCATATCCTTGATTGCACCATTTAAATTACGCACACAGCTTAAAAACACAGATATTATAAAAACCAACCAAATGTGGGGTGCATGGGTTGCTGTGCTTTCCAAATGGCTGACACGAAAGCCACTCATTTTGCGCAGTGGTTATGAACTTTATGATTTCACCGTGAAATCAGGGGCATCTAAATTACGCCAAAACTTCATCAAACTTATCAGCCTAATAGCTTATAAAAACGCCGATCAGATATTTGTCGCAACCAACTATGACAAAGAAATAGTAAGGCATAACTTTAAAGTTACTAAAACGCCGATTACGCTTCGCCCTAACTGGATTGATACAACTGTTTTCAAGCCTTTGGAGTGCCGTAACATCAAAGATCGCCTGTTATTTGTCGGTAGGCTATCACCACAAAAGAACTTGAAAATGCTGATTGATGCATGCGCAGCAGAAAATATCGGGCTTGATATTTATGGTGGTGGTGAAATGCGCGAAGAACTGGAAAAATACGCACAGAGCAAAAAAGCGGATATTATTTTTCAGGGCGCAGTAGCGAATGATAAATTACCTCAAATATATAACGCATACCGTGCCTATATTCTATGCTCACATTACGAGGGGAATCCCAAAACGTTATTAGAGGCCATGTCATGCGGCATGCTCTGTATCGGTACAAATGTTGATGGCATCAAAAACCTGCTAAATCATGAAAAGACGGGTTTAATTTGCGAGAAAACAACCGATGCTTTACGCGATTCTATTTCACATGCTATGAATTCAAATCGAAATTTTGACTCTATTAAACATGCCGCGTCACAGCTCATAGCTGAGAGCTATAGCCTTAATTCTGCTATTAACCATGAGTTAAAATCATACGAAACCCTGATAAAGAAATAATCAATGATTAATCTATCAAAAATAAAAGACATTTTTGCACGACGTTTGATAACACACCTAAGCCCCTGGGCGACCTCGTATTGGGCAGATAAGCCATTAGGCGATCGCGTGCGGGCTTCTAAAGAACAATATCTAACCTTATGGGAAAATGAAAAGAAGAATAAGTACTCTGATATTGATGCGTTAGAAGCTGAGCATGGGGTGCATCTTGATAAAGATTGGATGGATGACCTTGCGCTTCATACGCAAATTGTCATTAAGTCTTCCCCGCTTTGTTATCAACATGGGCGTATCTTATATACAATATTGAGGTCATATTGCGCGCAAGGCAACACACAAGATTTGACAATTTTTGAAACGGGTACCGCGCGTGGTTTTTCCGCTATCGTCATGGCAAAGGCATTACAAGATGAAAAGAAAGCGGGGAAAATATTAACCTTTGATGTGTTACCCCACCATGCCCCAATCTATTGGAATTGCATTGATGATCATGAGGGAAAGAAATCAAGAGCAGAGCTTTTATCGAAATGGTCGAATGAGTTAAATAATATTATCTTCGTTGAAGGCGATAGCCGCATTAATCTTAAAAGCATAAAGCCGGATCGGGTTCATTTTGCCTTTTTAGATGGGGCGCATAGCTATGAGCATGTTCTATTTGAATTCAAAACAATTGAGTCTCTCCAAATAACAGGAGATATCATTGTTTTTGATGATTACAACCAAAATGACTTTGCAGGACTTGTGCGCGCAGTTGATGATGGATGCAATCGTTTTGGCTATGAAAAAAACGTTATACGCTTATCAGGCAAAGACCGGGCTTATGTCGTCGCAACAAAGAAATAGCGCCATGGATAATACACCGCAGATATCTGTTTTGATGGCAGTTTACAATGAAGAAGACTATGTAAAAGACGCTATTGAAAGTATTTTAAATCAGAGCTTTAAAAATTTTGAATTTATAATTGTAGATGACGGTTCAACCGATCACACGCCTCAAATTCTTACGACTTACGCGCGCAACGATAATCGTGTCAGAGTGATAACACAGAAAAATACAGGACTGACGCGCGCCCTGAATAATGGCTTGAAAGAATGCAAGGCGCCACTTGTTGCCCGCCAAGATGCAGATGATGTGTCTTATCCTGATCGCCTTCAAAAGCAATATAATTTTATGATTGCAAGACAAAATGCGGATGTCGTTTTGCTCGGTGGCGTTTGTGATGACAGTCATATTGATGGCACGAAAACGCTATGGCCTTATTACAATAATGTTCAAATCAAAGGTATCATCCACCTAAAATCTCCTTTTGCGCATTCAACGGCTATGTTTAGGCGCGATGAAGTAGAAAAATTAAAGGGTTATGATACAAGTTACAAAACGTCACAAGATATGGAACTTTGGATGCGTATGCACGAAGTAGGGCGAATTGAAATGATTGAGAAACCCATTTTATTACGCCGCATCAATAATCAATCAATATCAGCAAAGCGTAAATTTAGACAATTTTATGATTCATCGCATGCGCGGCTTAAACATAGCCCCTGGTTCAAACCAAAATTAAGGGCACTTGGCTATAGTCTAAAAATAGGGATACTATCCACCCTTCCCTTATCACTTAAAAATAAGCTTATTTGCGCTATAAAACAGAAGAATTATAAGACATGAATAAACCAAAGACTTTTCTTTATTTTTTCCGCGCTTACCCAAGTAAAACAATAGTATCTATTTTACTACTGCTGCTTGCCGGCCTTGTTGAAATTATTGGAATCACCGCATTTCTACCATTTTTACAAATTGTTTTGGAAGGAGAAAGTTCGGTTGAGAAAATGCCGGAAGGTGTTTTAAAAGATCTTTTTAGTTTTATTAATATTGATCTCACATTCAAGTCAATGTCGTTGATTATCATTGGTGCAATTACCGCAAAAGCACTTCTGCTTTGGTTAGCGATGAGAAAAATAAGTGAGTGTGTTTCTTTTGTATCGCACGATTTACGGTCAAAGTTAATGCAATCATTGCTGAATGCGCGGTGGCGTTATTTTGTAGGGCATGCACTTGGGGCAAATTTAAACGCGCTTGTGATGGAAACATACCGCGCCTCCCTCGCTTTTATCAGTTTAGCGAGTTTTATCTCCTCTTTTATCCAGTTCCTTGTTTATTTAATTGCGGCGTTAATTATTTCGTGGAAAGTGGCCGTATTTGGCGCGCTTGTCGGCTTTTTTATTGGCGCAAGTTTATGGCTGTTGATCAAAATGGCGCGTCGTGCAGGTCAAGAAACAACAGACGTAACCCAAGAGCTTCTGACCCGCATAAGCGATGTTATTCAAGGTATAAAGCCAATGCGCGCGATGGCTCTTGAAAAAGAATTCGATCATTTACTGGATGCGTATTCGCAAGACCTAAAACGCTCACAACAATCAAAATTAAGAGCAGTATATGGAATGCAAATTCTGCATGAACCACTAATGGTGATTGCCGCCATTACCGGTTTGTTTGCAATTATAACTGTTGCGGATTTACCGACCGGCGAATTGGCTCTCATGGGGGTTTTGTTTATTCGTATGTTGATGGGTTTAAATAAGGCGCAAGGGCAGTATCAATCCTTTGTTGTCGAAGAAAGTGCCCTGTTGTCACTTCAAAAAAAGTTGGATGACATCGATGCACAATCTGAAGATTGGAGTGGTACAGCACCGGTTCCTCAAAAAATTGAAACAATAAAACTTGATAAGCTATGCTTCGCTTACGATAAAACACGGGATGTTTTAAAAGACGTCTCCATTAAATTCCAAAAAAATAAGTTAAGTGTTCTGGTGGGTAAGTCAGGCTCGGGAAAATCGACGATACTCGATATTCTTTGTGGGTTTTATACACCGACAAAAGGATCTGTTACTGTAAACAACAAAAACCTGAATGATATTGATCTACCGGCATGGCGTAAAACGATCGGCTTTGTTCCTCAGGAAGTCTTTTTGTTTAATGACAGCATTGCCCAAAATATCAAGTTAGGGCGCAAGCATGTAACCGATGACATGGTCATCAAAGCGCTTAAAAAAGCGGAAGCATATGAATTTGTCGAAAAGCTTGAAAATGGTATTCATGCACCTGCAGGGGAGAACGGGCGCCTCGTATCCGGTGGGCAAAAACAGCGAATTGCGATTGCGCGCGCAATTGTTGATAACCCGCAGATTTTGCTTCTTGATGAGGCAACAAGTGCGCTTGATCACATCACAGAAGAAAAATTCCTGACACTGTTAAAAAAATTATCGCGCGAGATGATTGTCATTTTATCCTCACACAACAATTCAGTCATTGAAAAAGCCGATGTAATTTACAAAATTATTGATGGAAAGGTCTCTGAGACAAATATCGAAACGTAATAATGCACAAAGTCGAGATTAACGAAACCCCGCAGCACTTAAAATCTTTTGTGCACGCCCTTCATAAGTCAACGTTTTCGCGAGTTCAAAGGCATTCTCTACTTTATTCTTTACAGATTCTTCATGGTTCAAATCCAAAGACTTTGCGATAGCCTGTGATAGGCTCAGTGCGTCATCCGCTTGAAAAAAACGACAGTGCGTATCATCAAGCCAGCGGCGTAGCGCAGGAATATCACTGGCAATAATGGGAGTCTTACTTGCACAATACTCGCCCAATTTAACCGGGCTTGTCCACTTTGCACTTGGGTGATTTGCACTGGGTGGCAAGAGTGCAATATCACTATGCCATAAATAAAGTGGCACTTCGGCCAAGGTCTTCAACCCATGAAATACCACATTATTCAATTCATCATCTTGAACAGTTTTCTTATGCCGCTCAATATCTTCGTCCAAACCACCAACAAAATGAAAGTTGTAATCGGGGCAAAGTTTTGCAGCCTCTAAAACTGTAGGAATACCCTTATAGTCATACAAATGGCCGCAATAAATAATATTAGGTTTTGAACGATCACTAAATGGGGAAGGCGGCATGATTTCAGGCGGCGCAAACATATTTAAATCAACAGAATCAGGCAAAACATGAATTTTATCAGATGCCGCGCCGATGCTTTCGTAATAGTCTTTGAGTGTCTCAGAGATTGTGCTAATCACCCTAAAATCATCATAAGCCGCGCTCGCCTTTATCATTTTTAAAAATGCGCGCGCATCATGCCCTACGAATGCATGCGTTTCTGCGGCACAAGGGATGCCAATTTTTGCGCAATAAGACGGCACGCTGTAATTGCGGGCATAGACAAAATCAGGATTGAGGTTTTTCAAGATAGGCTTAACTTGAAAACAATAACGCTCATTCACCCCCGTAGGAAAAAAACCTAAAATTTTCTGCGGAACATATAACCAGTTCATATCATGAACGATGCCGTATTGGGTCTTCAAAGCATCATAATCGCAGACTGTTCCTGCCTTCGTAATCATGGTGACATCATGCCCCAACGTGGCAAATCCTTCGGCCATTTTAACCGTGTTAATGGCATGCGCAAAAGGCGAACCTGAGTCAAAGGCGGCAATAACGGCTATTTTCATATAAAACCCAATTATGAAGCGTTGATTTTTGTACGGCGCAGTAAAAACAGCACAGCATTTCGAAATATCACGAGCATCCCCTGATCGATATTAAGACCTTTTTCATTTATAGCTATTATATTTATGACAAATTCCAATAAACTTATTACTGAAAAAACGCGCTTTGCGCTGGAAAAACGGCTTCCTTAGAAAACGCAAATAACGATCAAAGAAAAGCTGTGTTGCAAAGAAATCTGTCTTCGAAAAATGTGCCTTAAATTCTTTCTCTACTTTTAAGACATTCTGGCAATTTATATGTGTTGGATCGTCAAAGAAATAATAGGCGCGCTCATCGCCTTTTGCAAACAAAGCTGTTTTCATATCGTATAAGCGTTTGAATGGATAATTAGGTGCGCAAACAAAAAGCGTGCCGCCCGTTTTCAAAACACGCGATATTTCTTTAACGTAGGTCAAATACAAATCATATGGAATATGTTCAATCACGTTGGATGAAAAGACAAAATCAAAATGCGCGTCAGGATAAGGCAAAACAGCCTTATTCGGATCCAGGGCTTTTACCTGAAAGCCTTCTTCATCAGGAACTTGGATTGCAGTAGTATCAACATCAACGCCGTGTAGATTTTCTTTTTTAAAAATCCGTGCAAACCCTTTGAGGTAACGTCCGCTACCACAGCCGAAGTCAAGCACAGTGTAATTGGCAATGTCTTTATCATCTAGACCGGATAGCGTTATAACGCGATCAATTGTTTCGTCAGGAAGTTCAATATAGTGCCACGGCTCTATATTGTTTCCTCTTTTCTCATAATATTTTTTGGCAATTTTTTTGAGCATGGATAAAAACCATTCTTTTGATTAATTGTTGTTACATGAAAAACAGTCGCAATCAATCATTTGTGCTGATTATACCAAAGGGCTGTGAAATAAAGCGTCCAGAGTTTTGCGAAACCATAATGCGCCCCAATAGATTTTTGCCAATTCGAGCTGATAATGTCATCTCTTACGAGTTCACTGTCATTGATGTAATCAACCATTTCCGCTTCTGTCAAACTGCCTTCCAGCGGTACACTAAACCCTTGCTTCGGAAGTGCGGTAATCTCTGACGGCAAATGTTTATTAATATAATTTTTCAAAAGCTGTTTTTGCGATATGTGCTTTTGCATCTCTAGAGGTTTTTTATAGGCCCATTCAATTAAACGGCGATCTAAAAATGGCGCACGTAGCTCTAACCCGTAATGCATGGATGCACGATCTGTTTTGGTCAGCGCATGCCCGGCACAAAAAGTCATCAAATCAACCGCCTGCATCCGCCGCACATAGGGCAGAAAACGATTGCTATATTGTTTGTGATAAAACGCGGAATTACGAGCAGTAAATTGCGCACCATTTACAATATCATCAATTTCATGGGGTAAAAATCGTGGAAAAAGCCGCATTAAATGTCCGTGAAGAACCGATATGCGTTCATAAATTATATAACTAAGTTTAGATGGTATTTTTAACCGCAAAAAAGATAAAGGCATTAATCCCATAAGAGCGTAAGTAGATGAAAATAAGCGGCCATTTAGTGTGTGGGGCGGCTTTTTATACCAATTATATCCTGCAAAAACCTCATCCCCACCATCACCTGTTAATGCAACCTTATACTCCTTAGACGCAATTTCGCTAATCTGCATGAGACTCATGAGCGCGCTATAGCCTTGTGGTTGATCATAAGCCGCGGCTGCTTTCTGAGCCAATTCTTTAATACCTTGATGCTTTATATCAATAATTTGATGCTGTAACCCCAGTGCTTTCGCGATTTGCGCCGCATAACGGACTTCTTCTCGAGGCGCGTCCACGTAATTCACAGTGATAGCTTTAATATTTTTTGCCGCCCCTGTTTTTGACAAAGCAACCGCAACCGCCGTTGAATCCAGCCCGCCTGACAAAAATAAAGCAATCGGCACATCAGATATGAGGTGCTCCTCTACAATTTTTTCAAAAAGAGATTCAAATTCCAACTGCACCGTGTCAAACATTTTTGTTTCGACATCTTTTTCAGGTAACGGCGGCGCCCAAAACGGTTGAATTTCAACCTTTCCTTCTTCACTATCCCAGATCATAAAATGACCGGGTTTTAGGCCTTGAATCCCGTCCCAAATACTCAATTCCTGTGGCACGTAGCCAGAGCTCAATACATAAGATAAAGCTGTTTTATTGATGCTTTGAGTGTCAACGAACGGCAAAATCCCCGTAACCTCTGACGCAATTATGAGGTCTTTATTATATTCTCTAAAATAAAGTGGTTTCATACCAACATGATCACGCGCAGCAAAAAGAGTGTTTTGTTTATTATCCCAAACAATAAACGCAAACATCCCTTGCAGCCTATCAAGAAGCTCCTTGCCCCACTCAACGAAGCCATGAAGGATCACTTCACTATCACTTGTTGACGTGAATGCATGGCCAGCTTCCTCTAGCTTTTGTTTGAGAGCAATATAATTATATATCTCACCATTACATATCATGATATAGCGCCCGCAAGGGCTTATCATTGGCTGATTACCTTTTTCACTAAGGTCATTAATTGAAAGCCTTAAATGCCCCAGATAGATTGTGCTATCAGCATTTTCCCAACGCCCACGACCATCCGGTCCGCGATGATCCATCGAGTCGAGAGCCGATGCTACTCGATTCTCAAAATCATTTTGTTTATTCAGATTACTACCAAAGAAAATACCGCACATAGGGCGTACTATAGCCACGATGGTGATAAGCGGCAACCGCCACGTTCGTGCACCAATAAAAAAACAAAGAGATTTTCCCTGGTATTATTTCTCAGTATTATTTGATCCACTCTTTGTGCCATGACTGAAACATCAAAACTGTCCAAAGTTTATCCGCGTGCGCGCCACGACCCTGTAGATGTTGTGCCCAGATATTTCGTATTTCTTTATAATCCAGATAGCCTTGTTCATGCAGCATTTTTTCATCAAGCAGGTCTTCTGCCCAATCGCGTAAATCCCCGCGCAGCCAATCGGCAATAGGGACGCTAAAGCCCTGTTTCGGACGGTTTATCAATCTATCGGGAACATGCTTTTCTAAAACCTGACGCAGCAACCATTTGCCTTGCCCTTTTCTGATTTTCATCTCAATCGGTAAGCGCCACACATACTCATAAATACGTTGATCCAGCAATGGGGAGCGTGCCTCAAGGCCAACGGCCATGCTCGCACGATCAACTTTGGTTAAGATATCACCGTTCATATAAGATATGACATCCCAATACATCATGCTTTCGGCAAAGCTCAGCCCTTCGACTTGCATATCAGGGGAGGTCAGTGGAATGTTGTCTTCAAAACCTCCAATCACAAAATCTTCAGGAGTTTGCCATTTACTGACGAGTGATAAATACACATCGGCTTCAGAGTGTTTGGTCAGAATGTCGGCGAATTTATGCATATGCGCGCCGAATTGCGGGCGATGGGGCCGCATGGTGTCCCATGCGGAAACAGGAATTGTTTTAACAATTTGCGAAAGCGGTTTACGCAAGCTTCCCGGAATCTTATTGACTGTTTTCCACGCCTTGGGCGCGCTTATATGGCGGTTATACCCCCCAAGCATCTCATCTCCACCATCACCTGACAGGGCTACCGTGACATGTTCTCGCGCGAATTTTGACACCAAAAAAGTCGGAATAGCAGAGGCATCGGCAAAGGGTTCGTCAAACATATGCGGCAATGCCGGAATGATATCCAGAGCATCGCGCGCGGTAACATATTTCTCGTGATGGTCCGTTCCTAAATGCTGCGCCACTGTTTTTGCGTGTTCGGCCTCGTTATATCCCGTTTCATCAAAACCGATCGAATAGGTTTTAACCTTTCCCTCGCCATGTTCACGTGCGTGTTTTTGCATAAGCGCAACAACGGATGAGCTGTCTATACCACCGGATAAAAACGCCCCCAAGGGCACATCTGAAACCATACGCGCAGATACGGCATTTTGCAGCAACTGTTCAAATTCTTCTATGACCGCCTTCTCGTCACGCGTAATCGGGGTTCTGTTCGCCCGTGTAAGTGTGTCCTTAGGGTTCCAGTAATGCGCCATCGATGGCTTCAAATCCTGACCCGATCGCAGCGTTCGTACATCCAAAGCCATCATCATGCCGGCGGGCAATTGACTGACGCGTTTATAAATCGACAAAGGCGCAGGCACATAGCCAAAACGCATGTAAGATGTCAAGCTTGCGCGATCAACATCACGGCAAAAATCGGGATGTGCGCACAAAGATTTGAGTTCCGAACCGAAAACCAGCGTTGATCCCGCCCATCCGATGTAGAGAGGTTTTTTCCCAAATCGATCACGAGCGAGATATAGGGTTTTCTCTTTTCTATCCCATAAGGCAAACGCAAACATGCCCTGAATATAGTGCAATGTTTTTGAAAGCCCCCACTGTTCAATCGCGCTTAAAAAAACCTCTGTATCACTGCCGCCCCGAAAGGAAACGTCATGTGAAGCCTCTAATTTTTGACGGATATCCTTGAAGTTGTAAATTTCACCGTTAAACACAATGACATAACGACCGGAATGCGATTCCATCGGCTGCGCACCCATCGGGGAAAGATCAATAATAGATAATCTTCTATGCCCTAAGGCCAAAGGAACATCAGGATCTTGCCATACATCACCTGCATCAGGGCCGCGACTAAACATTGAATCACTCATCGCTTGCACAGTTTTGTGCAATCCTAAGCGATCCGCTGTCGGCTCCAATCTATACAGGCCTGTTATGCCACACATGTTTGTTGCTTTGCTTTATGTCTTTGATACAAGTTCCTTTGATACAAATAGAGCATTGGCAAATATTATAAAAGAGCTTTCAAAAAGCTTTGCCAAACAATCAGTAAAAGTAAGCTCAAATTTTTACGTACTGCATGAAGGTAATATTTTTAAGGGCATATTCTCTGTTTTCCCATGGAATGCGCGCTATTCCACAAGTAATTCATGCCCCTGCGCCTTATCCATAAAAAACTCCTTTATGTTTGAATTTCAATATGCTAATTCTGTGCATCGAAAAAATGAAGGGGCTAGCCACAGGCGCGCACTTTCTATATAAGAAAGAATACACTTAAATAAAGGTAAGGAATAAGCATGAGCGATATCGAAAACCGTGTGAGAAAAATTGTCGTCGAAAACCTCGGCGTTGAAGAAGACAAAGTTGTAACAGGCGCAAGTTTCATCGACGATCTTGGCGCAGACTCACTGGACACAGTTGAACTTGTCATGGCGTTTGAAGAAGAATTCAGCGTTGAAATCCCTGATGATGCAGCCAAAGACATCCAGACATTTGGCGATGCAGTAAAGTTCATCGAAGAAAACGCCGAAGCGTAAATCGCGCGTATTTCTATATCAGGCGCGGCACATGCCAAACCTTTATGCACAGCCCGTTCGCGGGCTGTCTACGTATCGGCCCGATGATCGGCCTAAAATAGTCAAAAAAGCAGTAAGGGACAAAATAAATGAGACGTGTTGTTATCACCGGAATGGGTATTGTATCGCCGCTGGGCTGTGGCGTGAAACATAACTGGGATGCGCTGACAAATGCACAATCAGGCATTAAAAAAATCGAGCATTTCGATGTTTCTGATATCCCGTCTCAAATCGCAGGGATTATCCCGAGAACTGAAGATGAAGAGCCGAAAAACGGCGAATTTAACCCCAACACAATCATGCCGCCGAAAGAGCAGCGTAAAGTGGATATGTTCATCAGCTACGCAATGGCCGCCGCCGCAGAAGCGATCGAAGACTCAGGCTGGACACCCGACGGCGAAGAACAACAAAACCGCACAGGCGTTCTGGTTGGCTCAGGCATTGGCGGTTTGGATGAGATTTACAAAACATCGACGCTTATGAATGAACGCGGCCCAAGACGCATCTCACCATTCTTCGTACCCGCGGCTCTCATAAATCTGCCGTCAGGGCATATCTCAATCAAATACGGTTTCCGCGGCCCGAATCACTCCGTTGTGACAGCATGCGCAACAGGCACACACGCCATCGGCGATGCCGCGCGCTTAATCGCCCTTGATGACGCCGACGTGATGATCGCAGGCGGCGCAGAGGGCGCAGTCTGTCGCCTCGGTGTTGCAGGCTTTGCTGCCGCGCGCGCACTCTCCACAAGCTATAACGACACGCCTGAAAATGCCTCTCGCCCATGGGATAAAGACCGCGACGGTTTCGTCATCGGTGAAGGCGCAGGAATTGTCGTTCTGGAAGAATATGAACACGCAAAAGCCCGCGGCGCAAAAATCTACGGCGAAGTCATCGGCTATGGTCTTTCAGGTGACGCGCACCACATCACGTCTCCTGCAGAAGACGGAAACGGTGGCTACCGCGCAATGGAAGCCGCACTAAAACGCGCAAAACTTAATCCTGAAGAGATCGACTATATCAACGCGCACGGTACATCCACACCACTAGGTGACGGCATTGAATTCGGCGCCGTCAAACGCCTCTTCGGCGGCGCGGCGGAGAGCGTATCCATGTCATCAACAAAATCCGCCATCGGTCACCTGTTGGGCGCGGCGGGCGCAGTTGAAGCGATTTACGCAACCCAAGCCATCCAAACAGGCGTTATGCCACCAACCTTGAACCTGGAAAACCCGTCCGATAACTGCACAGGCATCGACCTTGTTCCGAAAGAATCAAAGGAAAAACAGGTTAACACTGTGCTTTCTAATTCCTTCGGCTTCGGCGGCACGAACGCGTCCGTGATTATCACCAAAGTGTAAGCAAAACGAGTTTAGGGGAAAGACAATGAGTGGTTTTGCAAAACGGATTTTGGGCACGATTGCAATCATGATCACGCTCGGCGCAGTTCTTGCCGCAGTGGCGGGCTTTTATGCCGTTCAGAAAATACGCGCACCGGGGCCACTAGAGGAAGAAACCCTCGTCAACATCCCCCGCGGCGCACCATTGGGCGGGATAGCGGATTTGCTTAAACACAAAAACATCATCGAATCAAAACGCATCTTCGTTCTGCTGACTCAAGCCAAGGGAAAAGCAGCGGCTATAAAAGCAGGCGATTACGAATTCGAACCGCGCATATCAATGATCGATGTACTGGAAAAGCTGGAAAAAGGAACGATCGTTCAATATCAAATCATGATCCCTGAGGGCCGCACTAATTTTGAAATCGACCGCATTCTGCTCAGCGCAAAAGATTTAAAACAAGAAAAAGTTGAGATGCTGCCCGAGGGAAGCTATCTGCCCGAAACATACAGCTATACCACAGCGAACACGAACGCCGATGTTTTGGACTATATGCATGCCGCCATGAAAAACGCACTCGACACGGAATGGGAAAACCGTGCCGAAAACCTGCCGATCAAAACCAAAAGAGAGGCCCTAATCCTCGCCTCCATCATCGAGAAGGAAACCGCCGTTGCTGATGAGCGCAAGCGTGTCGCGGGCGTCTTTATCAACCGCCTGCGTAAGGGCATGCCTTTGCAAACTGATCCGACCGTGATTTACGCCCTCAATAAAGGCAAACATCAAAATGACGGCAAAGGCCCGCTTGGGCGCAGACTCTTGAAAAAGGATTTGAAAATCGATTCGCCCTACAACACGTATCTCTATCCAGGTCTTCCACCAGGGCCGATCGCAAATCCCGGGCGCGCATCAATCAACGCCGCCCTGAACCCTGAAGAGCATGACTACATTTACTTTGTTGCTGATGGAACAGGCGGTCACGCCTTCGGAAAGACGCTGGCCGAGCATAATTCGAATGTCGCAAAATGGCGCAAAATCAGAAAACAGAACGAATCTAAATAAGGCAAGAGACCAGCTTTATCGCTCGTCATCATCTTTGTTTTTATTCTGCTTATACGTGCCGCGATAATGGTTGGAACCGCTATTAATTCCACCGCGCCCCGAAGACACGTTACCACCACCGCCTGATGATCCGCCGCCGCCCATTCCAAGGTTCGGCGCATTCGGCGTTGAGACTTTCTGTTGCGCGGCTTCCATACCATGGCGACGTGCCAGATGTTTCGCAAATTCCAGTGAAGACGGCGCGTTATCACCTAAAATACAGCCCGAAGTCTCTTCATCACCCGCATCGGCGCGATGCACGGGCTGACCCAAACGGCAGTTTTTTACGAAATAGTAAAACGCTGCCAAAGGGCGGGTAGGCGGCTGAACATTTTCAAACGCCTCCGCGCGGTAAGGGTCGTTTAAAAACATCAAAGGCACTTGGTAGGCTTGCGCGATTTTTCCGTCCATCACGGCACCTAAATGAATTTGCGCGTTAGCATCTAATGTTTCAAAGAACTCTGACTCTACGGGGATATTCAAATCAAGATGATCCATATCGGCAAATTCTAATGACATCGTGCCGTTGTCTGTATCAAATAAAATACCGACAGCTTTCTTCACCAGATTCTCACTGCTGAGTAAGCCCGCCTCACCACTATCTGTAACCAGAAGATCAATATCCATAAATCATCTCAAAAATTAGTATGAAGAATTAACATAGCAGACAAATATCACGCCTGACAACGAACAGAGCCTTAACAAAAATACACGAAGCAAGTGCCCCGTGTACTTCTTTTAATTAAATGTGTTGTTTTAAGACAATTAAGCCTTAAGACCCGGCGCGCCAATTTCGGCTTGAGCAACCAACTCGCTCTCCAGATCTTGTGCAGGTGCGCCTGTGTCTTCAGCGGCCGCTTGAACAGCCTTAATCTCTTCCTGAACACCTGCGGCTGTACGATCTGCAACTTCTTGAACGGCAAATTCAGTGCGCTCGGCAATTTCTTGAGCCGCAATCTGTACGGTCGCAATGCGCTCCATTGCCGAAGCTGCAGCACCCGCTGCCTCAGCACTGGCGGCGGCTGCACTTGCTTCAACATTATGACTTTGCGCAACAATCTCATTTTGTTCGCCTGATCCGACAAAAGCGTGATACCCGCTCTCAGTCTGTGCGTTTTCTGCTGCGCTGTAACTGGTGCCTGCATCATTTTCGCGTGTCACCTGTGCAACCATATGCTCGACCGCGCGTCCCGCATCAGAAATCGAATCGCTACTAAGTTTCTGCGCTGAACCCACGGCTGTCGCGACTTCGACATCATTGACAACATGCACACTTTCAGGCACTGAAATTGCCTCAACAACGGCTGTCACCGCGCTCTCTGGCAAATCTGCCGCTGGTACATCTACTTCTGGTTCTGCATCTGACATTATTTATTCCTTTTCCACTGCGTTATTTTATCACTAAAATCTGATAATTTTGAAATTGCTTGGCAGGTAAACTTTTAATTTTCAGGCCTGACCATAAATCGAGCATATTCCGCCGCGACCATCTTTTTTCCTTCAAAATACCCTAAAGAACAGAATAATTGATTTTTCAACTTTTTGCAAAGTTCCGGTTCAATTGTACAATTCATAAACCGCACTTCTAAATCAGGCTTGAAAATAATGAACAACTGCCCCGTTCTTTCCGTGACAACAACCTGACTGATTTCCTTGTCAAACTGGCCATGACAAGCAAAAACAGGCAGTCCTTTTTTGGAAATAAACAATTCAATATTCATTTAAAGTAAAACAATCTTTATCATCACCAACTATTGCCCTGTTATTTAGCAGGGAATAGGATGGTTGATCAATGAAAACAAGATATCGGCGAGTATAAACGTCTTGTCCAAAAAGAACGCATCAAAAAAATCAGGCAACCAAAGGGCAGAAAATGCGGTTGTCGGCCTTTATAGTTTTGACCCGAGACCGGATCGTGAGGCTTTAAGGCGATATGTCAAAAACATGGCTCAAAGTCCTGAAAATGAGGCTTGGATATGTCGCAATCACCCCATTGCATTCGCCGATGCTTTGCAATCGCAGTCAAAACGTTTCACGCTCCACTTTGCGGGTGAAATTACCAACATTCATCAGGTTAAGAAGGCTCTGGCACCACAATATCAAGACGCTGAAACTGATGTGGAAATACTCCTCGCCGCGATTGAAACATGGAGTTTGGAAACAACACTCAGCAAGATCGATGGTCGATTCGCGCTCGCCCTTTGGGATCACAAAAAGGAAGGCTTCTACCTCGTTCGCGACCATATGGGCAAGATGCCGCTTTTCGCCGCATGGGCGGGCAGTCAGGTCATCTTTGCAACAGATTTAAAAGCGCTTCATCATCACCCTGATTTTTCACCCGACATTGATCGCGCCGCCCTCACATCCTACATGCGCTTCGGTCATGTGCCCGCGCCGCTTTGTATCTTCCAAAAAACCGTCCTGATTCCGCCGGGCTGTTTTATATCCATCGATGTTGAACTGGTGCGTGGCGGTCAGGATTTAAAAACCATGATCGAGCCATACTGGCGTCATAAAAACGCGCTGGAAAAAGCACATAGCCAAAAGCTGGAAAACCAAGAAAACGCATGTAAAACTTTAGAAAATTATTTGGATGAATACTTAGAAAAGGCATCCCCAACCGCGGCCTTTCTATCAGGCAACATCGCCGATACATTGCTTTGCGCACTCGTACAAAAGCACGCTAAAACGCCGCTCAAAACAGTGGCTTTACATGATGGTGCGCAAACGGAAAACGCCCGATTCATAGCAGAAGTAATAGGCACGGATCACTCAGACATTATTCTGGATCGTACGAAGCTACCCGACGATTTAACCGATTACGCGCAGGATATGGGGCAGCCGGTTGCGGATCCGTTCGGTTTCACCAAGCACATTATAAGAAATAGGATTAAAGATGAACGTATATTATCATCGGCAGGAGCGGGAACGCTGTTCGGTGATAAACTTCATCTCGCGGCATTGAAAAACTGGAACAGCATCAACAATATGCCGGCCAATTTGCGAAAACCGTTCGGGCAAATCATCCATGCTATCCCGCCGAAATACTGGAATATATTCAGCCGCAATCAAAATCACGGCGCCGACATGCATAAATTCGCGGATGTTATCCAAAAACAAACCGAAGCCGACCTGTATCTAGGCATGATCAGCACATGGCAAACACCGAAAAAATTTGTCATTGATGGTCGCGAAGACAAAATCCCGATGGTCGATCCCGATAATCAATGTGAAGGCTTAACGTTCGCAGAGAACATGCTGCACTGGAGCGGTCTGAACGAAAATGCCGCTGATGCGATAGGAGACAGCCCTTTTCATGATAAGGCTCTGTACGAATATGCGTGGTCACTCCCCGTTGAATTAAAAATCGCAGATAAAAAGAACAAAATTATTCTGCGCGAACTTTTGCAAAAACACACGACGCAAAATGCTACAAATACGTTGGGTAGCGCGCCTATACCTGCCGTACAGAAATGGCTGCGCAACGATTTAAAAGACTGGGCGGAAGATTTGCTCGACCCCTATGAATTGAAAAGCCAAAACCTGATCGACTATCGCCACATTATAAAACTATGGGAGGCGCACAAAAAAGGACGCGGAAACCACGCGCAAAAACTTTGGGCTGTGCTACTCTTCCAACAATGGTACAGAGAGGTGCGCACGCCATGAAAAAAATCCTCTACATTTTCGACGCATCTGATTGGGAAAGCCGTTTCGCGGTCGCCGAAAAAGCAAAAGAGCAGGGCTATGACGTAACTTTAGGCCTCATCAATGCAGATCGTGAAGAAAAAGAATTTAAAACCGTCAAAATTGGAAAAAACACGAAAAAAATAGGCATTTTGTCGTCATTATCGATGATTAAAGACATCAAAAAGGCGATTAAAGACGAAAACCCCGACATCATCCATTCCATCACGCTGAAATATAGTTTTTTGACCGGAATCGCTGCTTTCGGTTTCAAAAACAAGGCCAAAATTTTTACACTCGCGGGGCTCGGCTATATCTTCCGCGATGAGTCGGCCAAGTCAAAAAACCTACGACGCGCTTTGTCCCTTCTGCTTAAAACGATTTTGAAAAGAAAAAACACAACACTTATTTTTCAAAATCAGGATGATCTGGATTTACTGGTTGAAGGCGGCTACGCAAAACAAGACAAATCAATTTTGATCAAAGGATCGGGCGTCTATCTCGATCGTTTTAATGTTCCACACGAATCCACTGATCAAACACCCATCGTTTTAATGCCCACCCGTTTGGTCAAAGAAAAGGGCGTATCGGTTTTTATCGAGGCCGCCAAAATACTCAAAGCACAAAACATAGAGGCGACATTCCAGATTGCAGGCGGAACAACCACGCACAACCCGCGTGCCATTACAGAACAAGAAATGCGTGCCATGTTGGAAGGCTCAGGCGTGGAATGGCTCGGGCGTGTATCCAATATGCCCGAGATTTTGGCGCGATCAGCCCTAATTGTCTATCCGTCTTATTACGGTGAGGGCATCCCGCGCGTTTTGCTCGAATCCTGTGCATCAGGCAAGGCGATCATCACCACAGACCACCCCGGCTGTCGCGAGGCCGTAGATCACGGCAAAAACGGCCTGCTTGTCCCTGTCAAAGACGCCGCGGCAACGGCAGAAGCAATAAAGAAAATGCTCCATGATCGAGCGCTTCGAGAAGAGATGGAACGCAACAGCCGCGCCAAAGCTATATCAGAATTTAATATTCACGACATTGTTAGGCAAACAGTCGATGTTTATGATATTGTTTTGAAGTAGAGAAAAATAGCAGGATCAAGACGCATGGCAAGAAAGATTGTCGATCATTATTTAAAGGGTAAACTTCTTATCGCGATGCCCAATATGGGCGATCCGCGCTTTAATCGCGCTGTTATTTTTATCTGTGAACATGATGAAAACGGCGCGATGGGCTTGGTGATTAATCATGAACTTCCGGGCGTTGAATTCAACGATCTTGTCAAACAGCTAAAAATCGAATCCGACATTATGGTCGATTTTGAGGCGCTGAACTTCCCCGTGATGTGTGGCGGCCCTGTCGAAACCGCGCGTGGATTTCTTCTTCATTCAGGTGAATTCAAACGCCCTGACACCATGCCCGTCAACACAAGCTATGGCGTGACGGGCACAATTGATGCCCTGAAAGAGGTTGCAAAGGGGCAAGGGCCAAAAGGCATCCTCTTCATCCTTGGTTATGCGGGCTGGGATGCAGGTCAGCTAGAGGCAGAAATTCAACAAAACGCATGGCTGGTCACGGAACCTGACCCTGAGTTGATTTTCGAAGGAAGTGCGGATGATAAATGGAAAAAAGCCGTGAACAAAATGGGCATTGACCCCGGTCTTCTATCCGCCGAAGCAGGCACCGCCTAAGCCGCCAATCGCGATTTTATACCATCAAAATGTTCAAGATTATCCAGCGGGCCAAGTGCCGCCAATGTCGGTGTGCGATTGAAAATCGTATCCGCAACATGGGATATTCTTGCAATATCAACCGCTTCAATATCACGAATAATATCCGCAGGCTCACGAATTTCTCCGTGAATGAGAACAGATTTCGCATTCTGGTCAGCGCGGCGCATCATCGACTCGCGCGCCATCAAAATAGAAGAACGCAGTTGCGATTTCGCCCGAACCAACTCATGCTCTTCAATTGTTGAGGCAATTTTCTTAATCTCGTCACACACCACGGGGATTAGCTCTTTCAACTTATCAGGCCCTGTGCCCGCATAAATACCGAACTGCCCGTCATCGCTATAGGCACTGTGATAGCTGTATGTCGAATAAACCAAGCCGCGCTTTTCACGAATTTCCTGAAACAGGCGTGACGACATACCGCCCCCCATCAGGGTCGATAATAATTGCGCCGTGTAAAAATCATCATTAGTCCGCGCGCATCCTTGAAAGCCCAAAATAATATGCGTTTGTTCCAAATCACGCTGCTCACGATGCTCCCCGCCCTTATACTGAGCGGCATCAATGGCGTGCTTCTGCGAATTCGGAAGCGCATTAAACTTAGACTCAATCAGCGCGAGTAAGGCATTTTCGTCAAAATTCCCGCTCACACAAATCACCATATTCTCTGGCGTGTAATGCTGCGCGACATAACCCATAAGCGTGTCACGGCTCATACTCTCGATAATATCGTTCCGTCCTAAGATCGGCGCGCCAAAGGCCTGATCAGGGTAAGCGGTTTCAAAATAATTATCAAAAATAATATCATCGGGCGTATCGTGGCACATGCCGATTTCTTGCAGAATAACACCGCGCTCGCGCTCAACTTCATCATCAGGCATGGTGGAGTGCTGCACGATATCACCCAACACATCCAAAGCCAGTGCAAGATCCTCTTTCAAAAGATGAATATAATAACTCGTAATCTCGCGGCTGGTGTAGGCGTTCATATGCCCGCCTACATTCTCGATTTCTTCCGCAATCGCCAACGCATCGCGTTTTTCTGTGCCCTTAAAGAGCATATGTTCAACCATATGTGCCGCGCCGTTAAAGGTCAGGTCTTCATTACGCGTTCCAACACCGACCCAAACGCCGATCGCAACACTTTCAACACTCGGAACATGGTCTGTAACAACCCGTAAACCATTGTGCAAAGTAGTAATTTTTGTATCAGTCATACATAAAGCCATAGACTGTTAAGGGTGAATATGCAATATCTTTTGGGTATCGAGACATATAAAGAAGAACGAGAATATGAGCGATAAAAAAATTATCGGTGTGTTGGCACTACAAGGCGCGGTTGAACCGCACAAAAGCCACATTGAGGCGTGCGGCGCAGAGTATCGTCCTGTCAAGACCGCGGCTCAAATTGAGGCGGTTGACGCGCTGATCCTGCCGGGGGGCGAAAGCACAACCATGCTCAAACTCATTGAAAATTTCGGCCTGTGGGAAGTCTTGTTCAGCACATTCCAGTCAAAGCCGACATGGGGCATCTGCGCAGGATCTATTCTGCTGGCTGAAAAAGTTGTGAACCCTGAACAGCGCGCCTTTGCAATGCTGCCAATCCGTGTCGAGAGGAACGGCTACGGCCGCCAACTCGACAGCCACCACGCCGAAATTGATGGCTATACCGTCTCCTTCATCCGCGCGCCTGTCATTGAAAACCTGAAGGGTGATTTGGATGTGCTGGCTGAGCATGAGGGGACGCCCGTATGGGTGAAAAAAGGCCACGTTATGGCCACAACCTTCCACCCTGAGCTCACCATGCAATACCCATCGCCGATGCATAAATACTTTATTGATGAGATGGTTGAATAACAAAAATTTAGAGGGGCGCGCTTGCTTCTTCCTCTAAGGCTACATCCTGTTCTGAAACACTCCACGCTTCTTCGCAATGACGCTCGGGCGCGTTTGCATGATCAAGAACAGCGGCATGAAGGCGTGGGCCGAAAAGTCTTTGCATTAATTGTGAGCCTTGGAATTTTTCAACCGCCTCGTCAAAATCCGTACAAAGCGGCGCACGATATTCCATAAGCTCTTCATAGCTTGAAATTTTATTTTCGCGAAGGCCGTGATACATGCCCGCCATC
>CAZPMH010000007.1:0-102112 GCA_964587815.1 uncultured Micavibrio sp. | reverse complement strand
TCCTGCCCGTCCAGCATAATCGCGCCGCTGTCAGATTTGATCAAACCGGTAATAATATGAAAAAACGTCGTCTTACCTGCACCGTTCGGCCCCAACAGGGCAACCGCCTCACCACGTTCGACACGCAAGGAAACATCACGCAATACGGGGCGCTTTTTATAGGATTTTGAAATATGCAACGCCGCCAAGCCCTTAGGCACGGACTTAAGACGCGGATTTCTTCGTCTGCGCCTACCACCTTGCGCGCCGCCTGCCTTACCTTGCCCTGATATCACATCCATATTTTTCTATTCCTTAACTCAATAACATCCTGCACTTACAAGGCAAGCCTGACACCCAAAAGCACCATCAAGCCACCGCAAGCACGCTCAATTTTGCCCATGAACCGCATAAATCTACGCTTTACATGCGCATTTGTCAAAATCACGGCCATCATGGCAAACCAGCCAAACTCAATAATAATCGATGTCAGCCCATAAAGCACCAACATAAAAAACGGCGTTTCAGGGCTGATAAACTGCGTAAACACCGCCGTAAAGAAAACCACAGCCTTCGGATTAAGCGCATTGGTTAGAAAACCAACCATCACCGCTTTACGACCGCTAATCATCTCCCGCGCCTGATTTTCCGCTTCCACATTTTGAACCGTGTCACTCTGGCTGCGATCTTTCGGCGCAGAAAACAAAGCCTTCATGCCGATATAAATCAAATACGCCGCGCCAATATATTTAATCGCCGTAAACAAAAAGACCGAATTCGCAATCAAAACAGACAGACCGACAAGCACGAAGATAACATGCATCCCCACGCCCAATGCTAAGCCCAGCGCGGTAAACACACCCACACGCCGCGAATACACCATCGCATTGCGCACACTAATCACAAAGGCAGGGCCGGGCGAAATTGTCGCCGCCAACTGAACCGACGCCATCACCAGCCACATTAAAAATAAGTCCGTAACGCTTAGCATATCGCCCTATTCTTCTGCTGATCCCGGGAAAAACGTCCCGCTCACACGCCCGCCTTCACTGGATGCACCACCAAAAATCTTACTCACATTTGTTTTCAAATTCACCTGTGCGCGTGCTCCCTCCAAAACATTCGGCCCGCGCGTAATTTTCACATCTTCTTTTAATTCTGCAACATTGGTTGCGGCCGTGTAAACCGCTCGCCTGCCCGTTAATCTCTCATTCGGCGTTGTGATAATAACGTTACCCAACGCCTCCAACGATTTTAAAACACGCTTACCTTGCGCATTATCTTCAAAAACCGCAATCATTTTATCAGCCTGTATTTTATCGCCCTCACGCTGCGCTTCAGCCGCACCAACGGCCTCCAATCGGCCATCCGCAACCCAATATTGAATTTTATCCTGCGCCTTAAGGCTTTGATCCTCTGCTTCCACGCGCAAATCATCGCCTGTTAAAACAGCATAGCTTTTTTTCACCTCATACACGGCCTTATCCCCATAAGCCGTGCCATCTGGCGAAACGATTCTAACCGCACCCGTCGCCTCAATGCGGTAAACATCAACGCTCTTCGCGGGGCTGTCTGTGTAACGCGCAACCATAGATGCCGCATATAAGGTCGTGTCCCCACGCTTCACCTCAACATCTTTGCGCGCCCTGAAAAACTGATCGTTCCGATGCCATTCCAGACTTTCCTGCGCGGAAATTTCAACAGGAATCCCCGTCCCGCTGACTTGCTCACCCACCTGCGCATGCGCAAGATAAGCAAAAGCCATCATCAAAAAGCTACAAAAACCAAAAGTTAAAACCCGCATTACTCTACCCCTTCAAACCCTTGCTTCAACGTTAATGTTGCCGGCCCGTTAAAAATAATCTCGCCCGTCTCGCCATTCGCGCGCACACCTTTTGCGACAATCGCAACCTCTGGCCCGTCCCCTGAAACATCAAGGTTTGACCAGACATATTGCTCGCGCAAATCAATATGCGCCTGCTCCCCAAGCAACGTATAACCGCCACTATGCACAAGCGTAATATCACCACGCAGGAAAAATTCCTCACGCGCCTGATCATACGCCCCTTCTGAAGACTGAATATCAACCGAAGCACCATCACTCATCTCAAGCCGTGCTTCAGGTCGCGTTAATAAAACCACGTCCTTATTACCCTCTTCCTGTACCGCGCGCTCCGCCGTAATTTTGTAAGGCCGCCCACTTTTATCTCGGCTTTCAAAAACGGGGTTCATCAACTCATTACGCGAAAGCTCTTCAGGCTTCACATCCACCGCGGTTTGCTCCATCGGTGCAATCACTCTTTCATCCATATCCGCGCGCACATACAAAACAAACATCAACACAATCGCAAAAACAGGCAGCGCAAAGCGCATTATTTTCACAAATCGCGTATAGCCATGTGATTGCGTCCGCACGCCTGATCGCTGCCCCAAACGCTCCATCCGTGCGCGCGCATCATACTCTGCCTGAGAGATCTCTTCTGTATGTGTGTCATCAGTCAAAAAATAGAGCCTTTTCAAAATTAAAGAGGCCGAGCGCGCAAGAGCCTAGGCAACGCCGTTTTGCAAACAATCCTGCAGGCGGATCATGCCCGCAACCTGCGCACCATCCATAACAATCAGGCTGGTGATGTAACTGCCCGGAACCTTCGTCATAACATCCAGTGCCTCCGCCGCTAAGGCAGAAGAGGAAATCGACTTCGGCTGCGAACTCATCACATCGCGCACACGCTTCTGCAACAGATCAGCCGACATATGCCGCTTCAAATCACCGTCGGTCACAATGCCCAATAATGTTTCCGCATCATCCATCACCAGAACCGCGCCGAGATTCTTCTCCGTTAAGGCCAAGATCGCCTCATCCATGGTCGCGTCTGATGAAATAATCGCCAAATCATCACGCGCAATCATAATTTCGGACACTTTCAGCAATTTCTGCCCCAACTTTCCACCGGGATGAAACACCTTATACTGCTCGGGCGTTAATCCCATCCGTTCAAGCAAAGCAACTGCCAGCGCATCGCCATAGGCAATCATCATCGTCGTCGATGTCGTCGGCGCCAAGCTGTTCGGGCAAGCCTCGCCCACTTGCGGCAAAAACAGGCAAATATCCGCATGCTGTGCCAAGGTCGATTTCGGTTGGCTCGTCATCGCAATCAAGGTGATGTCATAACGCCGCGTATAATGGATCAGGTCGGATAATTCCGCATTCTCACCCGAATTCGACAGCATCAGCACAACATCATTCTGGGTAATCATTCCCATATCACCATGGCTCGCCTCACCCGGATGAACGAAATAAGACGGCGTACCCGTTGATGCCAATGTCGCGGCAATCTTACGCGCCACATGCCCGCTTTTCCCGATACCTGCGATAATAAAACGACCCGAACCTGACGGATTATTCTTCATATTGTGAACCGCAGAAACGGCAGCATGGAAGGACTCATCAATCCCGCTGGCCAACACGTTCAAAGCATCTGATTCGGCATTTAACACGCGCTGCGCATGGGCAATATCATCCGCCATCTGCACATCATCGGAAACTGTCTTTTCTGCACTGCTCATATTCGGTACACCCAACATATTACTTAATGTTCAAAAATATCATACGGCCACCCCTGCAAATCCAAGGCCGCCCGCGTCCCTAAAAAATCAAAGCAGGATTGCGCCAATTCCGTGCGCCCCTCACGCTTTAACATCATATCCAATTGCGCTTTCAAACTGTGCAAATAATACACATCGCTCGCCGCATAATTCAGCTGTTCCGTCGTTAATTCGTCCGCGCCCCAATCCGATGATTGCTGCTGCTTATTCAAATCAACCCCGATCAATTCCTTACACAACGCGCGCAAACTATGCTTATCGGTATAAGTTCGCGCCAATTTCGACGCGATTTTCGTACAATACACATTCGGGCAATCCACCCCCAGACTATGCGTTAAAATCGCAACATCAAAGCGCGCAAAATGAAACAATTTCTGCACATCGGGGCTGGACACAAGCGCCTTTAAATTCGGCGCATCAAAAGACGCGTCTGTCATTTGCACCAAATGCGCAGTTCCGTCGCCATTGGAAAGCTGCACCAGACACAATCGATCCCGATGTGGTAATAAACCCATCGTCTCCGTATCAATCGCAACAACCGCGCCCAAATCCACATCATCGGGCAAATCATTTTGGTGTAAAACAACACTCATAATCCATTAAATCCTTTGGTTTTTCTCAAAAACACCACGAAATACTGCCGTAAATCACATCTCGTCACATTTATTAGTTTTTTTTTAAACCTTTTTTTGCCATTATCATAGGTGTTGAGCAAAAGAAATACTGGCAATCAGTATATTTATTCTTTTTACCATCACGAAATGACAGATACGAACGGGGGCCGAGGCCATGAAAATTCTGGTTATCGATAGAGAAGAAATAACAGCGCAACTGATGATGAATCGCTTAGAACCGCTAGGCCATAAAATCGTGCATGAGCCTGTGAAAAACAACGCGGTCGAAATGCTGAATAAAGAACATGCGGATATGATCTTCATCGACCCCGCCCCCTTAACAAGCGCGCGCCCCGTTATTTTAAACCTGCGCCGCGCCACCATGCGCTATCCCTATATCGTGCAAATGGGCAATGATTTAGAATCCGTCGAAGCCATTCAGGCAGGTGCGAACATGTCACTCAATAAACCGATCGACCCCGATTTGCTTGATCAATGTGTCGATAACGCCCGCAATTTGACCGCGCAGGTCAAACGCATCGGCGATGACAGCGAAGATTTCCCGAGCGCGAGCGGTATTATCGCAAAATCAGCTTTCAACCAGCTTTTCCTCTCCGCTATTGACCGTGCCGATCGTTATGGCGAGCGCACCTATGTCGTTTTCATCGGCATCAGCAATTATAAAACGATCTACGAGGCCGAAGGCCCCTACGCGGCCGATTATCTCTCGGCAAAACTCTCGAAATATCTTGTCCATCTGCGCCGTCAATCAGACATCATCGCGCAAACCGAAAGCTACGAATACGCGCTTCTTCTTCAACGTCCTTTATATGAAACAGAACCCCATGACGCGGCCAATCGTTTTGCTGAGGCGATCATGAATTACCCCGATATGTTCAAGACAGACGGGCTAAAACCGGAGGTTCAAGTGACCCTTATGGACCTGCCGATCGGCTCAAAATTGATCGAACACACCATCACGGAAGAGCACGTAAAACCCGCTTAACGGTATACGATCCGACCTGTATCAAAACAGAGAATCCCGACAATAATTGTCATAAAAGAACAAGAAATAATTTCATAAAAACGCTCTTGCTCTTCTCCATAAACGCTCTATACTGAAAACACTTCAGTATATATTTAATCGAGTAACGAGTGGACAATTATGGTTTTCCTTTTGGGTACGCCCACGGGTACATTTGCGCATTCTTATACGAAATTTCTGAATAAAATCAGAATATTTCCCGCGCTTTCTTTATGCATGTTATCGGCCCTGTTTTTGCTGGCGATAATTGGAAACGCACATGCTGAGAATAAAAATTTACAAAACAGCGCGTCACAAAAGGATGTGAAACAAGCTGTATCGAAAGAGATTTATCTTTTCAAAGCTGAAGACATCATCAATATAAAAGTTCTGGGCGAAGCTGAGCTTTCAAAACCCTATATCAGCGACCATAACGGCATGATTTTAATGCCATGGATCGGCAAGGTTCAAATCAGTGGCAAATCGGCGCACCAAATCGAAGATGACATTACAACCCGATTGAAAAACGGTTACCTCAAAAACCCTGTCGTCTCGATTAGCCAATATCTCCCTCAGGATTTAGGCAAAGCAGAATTCTACATCATGGGCGAAGTCGAAAATCCCGGGCGTTACGATTTACCGAATGCTCCGCCATTCCTTTTGAAGGCAATCGCAATTGCAGGCGGGTTCAAATCACGTGCCCAAACCAAGAACTTTGAAATTATCAGGCACATTAACGGCACGAATTATAAAATTAAAAACAATACGGCAAACACAATCATTCAATCAGGCGATGTCATCATCGTGAATGGTAAAAACAACCGTATTTTGGGCGATTAGTACGACCGTCGAAGTACAAATAAGCCCCGCAAATTTAAAAAATATAAGTAAGGCATAAGCATAGAGAATATGGCTAAAAATACGAGCAATACAAGTAAACACCTGCATTCCGCGCCTTTATTCTCGCGCACTTTGCGTCGTCAAAAAACAAAAATCATCGCCATCACAGTGATTGGAATTTGTCTGGCAACTTTGGCATTGCTCAAAACCCCTAAAGCCTATCATGTCAATTCCACAATTTTATTCGTCGGCCAAACTGCAGGTGACACACACCTGCAAAAAACCAAAGCCCTCAGCCCGCATTCTGTTTATGAAGCCTTACGCGCGCTCAAATTAGTAACGCCGCTACCACGCACCAAAGGCGACTTTAAGGCATTAAACATCCCGGCGATAGACAACATGTCCGACCCGCTGAATGCCCTATCAGAATCGGATAAATCTTTGTTGAAGGATACCGCCGGCACCTTATTCGCATCAAATAAGGGCGCGCACTTACACCTTCGCTATCACAACACGAACAAGGACTTTGCTGAAAAATTTCTAACGGCTCTGTCACAATATCTTGTCAATTCAGCCCCTGCGCCGCGAAATAGCATACTGGAAAAATTAGAAGCCGAGCAGAACGATCTAAAACGCAACCTGAATGCACTGAATTTCAAATACGGCCCCAAACACCCTGAAATTCAATCAGCACAAATGCAAATTGCCACACTGGACGAACAAATCACACAAATGCGCGCCAAAACGGCCATTATCACAGCATTCCCACGTGCGACAAAAACGCCGAACCACCCTGATTTCGCTCGCGTTTTGCCCGCCGCCGCTATTCTGTCATTGGCGCTGGCTTTCATCATTGCGTGCCTGTCGGAAAGCCGCCGCAGAACCGTTTTGAGCGGTAAACAGCTGGAGCAAATCACGAATGTACCGTGCTTCGCTCTTATCCCGCAGGCAAAGCCTGAGAAAAACAAACCTCTGCCAACGCATATATTGGATCGCCCCGCAGGCCAATGCGCCGAAGCCGTCAAAAGCCTGTACCTAAACATCAAGCTGGATGACCCGATTCACGCGACCAAAACGAATAAGAAAAACAAAATCATCACCGTCACCTCGTCCATCGAAGGGGAAGGCAAAACTCTGCTCGCGCTCTGGCTGGCCTTCGCAGCCGCCAAATCAGGCGAAAAAACCATTCTGGTCGACGCAGATATGCGCGAACCGTCCGTCCATAAATATTTAGGCCGCCGCAACCCGCGCTCCATCGTCGAATATCTCGCCGATCAGAACACAACCGATGAAATCATCGACGAAGACACAACCGGCGGAATAGACGTCATCACCGCCCGCAGCGTCCCCGGCACAGCCGTCGATATGATCACATCACCCAAAATGACGGCCCTGATCAACGACCTCAGAAAGACATATGACCGTGTGATTATTGATTCGCCCGCCGCAATGATCACGGCCGATGCGCGCGCATTACAGAAACATAGCGACCTCATGCTGTTCGCCGCCAAATGGAACAGCACAAAAGACACAGTTATCCACAATGCGATATCACAATTTCAGAAAATCGAAACACCGCGTATAGCAACGGTTCTCACCCAAATTGACCTGAAAAAGCACACCCAATACGGCTATGGCAAAATGACGGCTGAAAATACGATATAGAAAGCCGCGCAAATTTATCATAAAATATCGTCGTTATGCACGTCACCGATCCTCATATCTGGAGGGGCGGGGCATATGTCTTTATTGCCCTGTTTTCTTGCCTGCAAATTTTATTCGGCTTCTTCCTTATTACTGAGGACGGGCAGAAAAAACCTGTGCCTGTTGTTAAAATGGCTCTGTACTCCGAAGAGATTAACGGCACACCTGAAACCGCAAATTTCGACGTCGCAACCAACGTCGAGCCGGATGCGCTGCTGGCCCAACAATTAAACAACATCATGCCAACCGCCGGCAAAACCATTACAGAATCAACAACGCAAGCACGCCTAACCACGGCAACGAACACATCAACATCACGGCCTAAATCAATTCCCGTGCCTCAAGCACAAGATCAGGACGAATCCTTCCACGAAATCGCAAAAAAACTTTCAACCCTCAATTCAACCACACCACAAACACCACAATACCGCCCCCCTCTCCAAGCCAGATAATCATCTGCGCGTCACTCGATTTTTAAATTTTTAATAAACCAAACCAAAAAAAGCATTCGCTATGTCATACTACACATCAAAACACCCTGGCCTATGGGCCTACCTCACCCTCATAACGGCAACAGTGCTTTGCTTTCTATATGTAGAGGTCACACCCACAATCACGGGCATCCTCTCCATCACATGGGGCGGCTTGGCTCTAACGCGCATCCTCGCGCTCTATGAGATTAGCGAATATCTCAGCCCCGCCAAAAATTCAGGCATTTCGAAAAACTCCAACGAACAAAGCTCCGCCCTCGCTTATGATTTGATCGAACGCATGGACACCCGCGAGAACGTTCGCCAGGGCTTGCGCGCGCTGGCCTGCCTGCATGAACGCACGCTTGGCTTTTTCATCCTCGCCCTCATCTATGTCGGTTTCAGCACAACAACAGGCGACAGCCTCTTTTCCAAGGTAACATTGGTGCAAAACATCTCCAGCGCCTTCATCATCGGCGCCGCTTTCTGGATTGGCCAAAGCTACGCCACCTGCAGGCGCGCCTCCACCGCGCTATGCCTGACCTTATGCGCACTCTTCTGCCTGTGCGTGTTCGAACAATCCGATAAAATCTTCGCCTCCCTGCAACTGAACGAGGCCCTGATGCAAGACAGCCGCAAATTATGGCTGCTAACCATTCTAATCAGCTACTGCATCACTACGCTGCTCTACGCCTATACGCGCGGTTTCCGCTTCTTCATCCACGCTACAGCGGGGCTTGTGATGATCCTGCTCCTCAGCAGCCTCTACGTCTTCTCCCAACCATCATTGGAAATGACCGCCCTGTGGATTTCAGGCTGGGCACTCTTCTCCGTCTTCTGGATCAAATCCCACACCACACCGAAACAAACCTACGTCCTCTACCAAAGCGAATAGATTTAAGAATAAATTCCTTGACTTAAACAAAAAACATTTATAGGGTTGAGAGAATAAACACCCGAAATGCGCTTTGATTAACGCCCTGCCCCAACAGCAGGGCTTTTTGTTTTGCGCGAAATCTTTAAATATCAGGAGAAATAAAATGACAACATTATTGCCACAAGATTCAAACGACAACCCAATCCCCGCGCTACGCATGAAAAACGGTAAGGCGCATAAAATCAGCATCGGCGCAACATCGGCGCGCAACGCCACCGCATTTGATGACACAACACAAATTGTTGGTTTATATGCCGATGCGCCCGTTTATATCGCCTTTGGAAATGCGAGCGTCACCGCCACAACTGACGACCATTTCTTCCCCGCCGGAATCTATTACGACCTCTCCATCGGCGGCGACCACGCCCGCCACTACACCCACATCGCCGTCCTCCAAGCCGACAGCGCGGGCACCCTCTTCATCTCCGAAAAGGAGTAACCCTCGCAAACACCACGCCGCGAACAGCGCGATGCGGGGTTAGTATGTGACAAGGAAAAGAAGGCGACGCGTATTAATTATACGCGAGACGCACTTTGACGATGTCCACAGGCTAACCCTCGCGAGCGAACCGCGAAGCGAGCATAGGATAGAATTAGGAAAATAAGACGACGCATATTAAAAATATGCGAGGCGAAATTTGACGCAATACTAGCCTATGCTCGCGAGCGAAGGGCTGTGGTGATTGTTCCGTCGTCGAGATAGTCGAGCTCCCCACCAACAGGCACGCCATGCGCCAAATGCGTCACGTCAATATCCAGTCCTGCGAAATGATCACTGATATAATGCGCGGTCGATTGCCCGTCCACGGTCACGCTGAGCGCTAAAATCACCTCTTCACACGCCCCGCTCTTCGCCTGCTCAATCAAACGGTCAATCCGCAAATCCGACGGGCCAATCCCATCCAGCGCAGACAGCAAACCGCCCAGAACGTGATAGCGCCCTTTATATGCGCCCGTGCGCTCAATCGCCCAAACGTCACTCACCTGCGCAACCACGCAAATCTGCTTCTCATCGCGTTTTTCGTCTTTGCAAATCCCGCACGGATCAACCATATCCAAATTACCGCACACGCTGCAGGCCTTCACATTCTCCGCAGCGTCCGAGAGCGCATGCGCCAGCGGCATCATCAAACTCCCCCGCTTCGACAGCAAATGCAGCGCAATCCGCCGCGCTGACCGATTGCCCAACCCCGGCAACCCCGCCAGCAGGCGTATCAAATTCTCCAGTGGCCCGTCATTTAAGGATTTCAAAAAGGGAACTCTCTTACACTCAATAGATTAATTGTTAAAGCTCGGTTTGCGGTCTTTATCTGTGAATTTCGGATCAATATAGACGAACAGCTTTTTATCATGCTTGATGTTATTTTTCAGGTGGAACAGCTCCACTTCCGTAATCAGGTTTTGGGGATCAACCACGCGCCATTTTTTCAAAACAAACGGGTCTTTCCCGAACACAAACGTAATGGAACCGCCCTCAGGGTCTTTGGCTTTCACAACTTTAATTTGCAAATCATCGCCGACAAAGCGCGCATTTTTCACCAGCAAATCTTCGGTCAGCGAAAAATCTTTGCGCAGGAAGAAATTCGCCAAAGTGGCTTGGATCGGCGCATTGGTTTGCTGCTCTAAATCAGCATCATAGAAATAGATAAACGCCCCGTCCGCCACGATAAAATTCTCAATCGGCGGGTCATATTCGAATCGGAGCTTGCCCGGGCGTTGCAGATAAAACGTGCCCACCGACTGCGTGCCGTCATGCGCCGTTTGCACAAATCGCGCCTGTGCGGATTTCAGACCTTGCATATAGCTCTCGGCCTTTTCAATCGAGGCCACATCCGCATCGCGTACCTCTTTCGCAAAGGCGGCTGTAGGGCTCAAAACAACCAAAATCAAAATCGCTAAAACGCTAAAAAACCTCATATTCAAACACCGTTTGTTATTCATATACCCATCATACCAACGGACAAAATTTTAAAAAAGCACAAATCGCCTGTTGTCCCGCATTGCGGGTTAACATTTCACAAACCCTTGAAAAAATTAAAGATATTAAAGATTAAAATCTGTCCATTTTAGGTCAACTTTTGCAATCTAAACCCACAAAGCGGGTTAACACAGAAAATACGGCCGCAATGGTCTTCCTAAGAAACCTAACCGAATTTATTACGGTTAGGCATTAAAACCTCTACGCCCCGCTGTGATCATGCACCAGAATTTGGCGTTTACCCGCACCGTTCGCGGGTGTAATCACACCTTGATTTTCCATCTCCTCAATAATCCGCGCCGCGCGGTTATAACCGATCTGCAAGTGACGCTGAACGAAGCTGGTTGAAACTTTCCCCTCACGCGTAATCACGGCCACCGCCTGATCATACAGCTCATCGACGTCGCTACCGCTGCCATTGCCTGAACCGCCAAACATCGCATTCATCACTTCACTGTCGCCAAATTCCGCTTCCTCAGATGTCACATCGTGAATGTATGCCGGCTTGGCCTGAGATTTAAGGAAATCTGTTGTCTTCTCAACATCTTCATCCGACACAAACGGCCCGTGAACCCGCGTAATCCGGCCACCCGGCGCCATATAGAGCATGTCACCCATACCAAGCAATTGCTCCGCGCCCGCATCGCCCAAAATCGTACGCGAGTCAATTTTAGATGTGACTTGAAATGAAATCCGAGTCGGGAAGTTCGCCTTAACCACACCCGTAATAACATCAACCGACGGACGCTGAGTCGCCATAATCAGGTGAATACCCGCCGCACGCGCCATCTGCGCAAGGCGCTGAATCGCATTCTCAACATCCTTACCCGCCACCAGCATCAAATCGGCAAATTCATCGACAATCACAACGATATACGGCAGTTCCGCCAATTGCATCGGGTGATCTTCAAACACAGGCTTGCCCGTGTCAGGCTCAAAACCCGTCTGCACTTTATGCATGATCTGCTCTTCATTTTTGATCGCCTCACGCATGCGCTGGTTATACCCTTCCACATTTCGCACACCCAGCTTCGACATGTTCCGATACCGTTCTTCCATCTCATGCACCGCCCATTTCAGCGCAACTACGGCCTTCCCCGGCTCGGTCACAACAGGGGTGAGAAGATGCGGAATATCATCATAAACCGAGAGCTCCAACATTTTCGGGTCAATCATGATAAAGCGGCATTGCTCAGGCGACATACGGTACAGCAAAGACATAATCATCGTGTTCACCGCCACCGACTTACCCGAACCTGTCGTACCCGCTACCAGCAAGTGCGGCATCTTCGCCAAGTCTGCCAAAATCGGCTGACCGCCAATATCTTTACCCAAGATCAGCGGCAATTTCGCCGACGTTTTATCATACAGGCGAGACTGCAACATCTCCTTCATAAACACGGTCTTACGGGTTTTGTTCGGCAATTCAATACCGATCACGTTACGCCCGGGCACAACCGCACAACGCACGGAAATCGCCGACATCGACCGCGCAATATCATCAGACAGCGAAATAATCTTAGAACTCTTCGTGCCCGGCGCAGGCTCAAGCTCGTACAGCGTCACCACAGGGCCGGGGTGAATGCTGACGATATCGCCCTTAATGTTGAAATCTTCCAAAACTGTTTTCAGCAATTCTGCATTACGGCGCAACGCATCTTCATTCAGCGTATCCCCCTTCACCTCAGGCGGCACATCCTGAATAAGGGAAACAGACGGGAATTCCCACTCCCCATCCACATCGGAAAGGGCAAAACGCTGCTGTGACGAATCATGTTTCTTTTTTGCGGGCTTAGGCGCAGCATCTTTCGGTTTCACCACGGGGATGGAAGACAGGCTTTCCTCCGGCGCATCCATGACCACCTGCTCGGCTGTCTCGGCCTTCTCAACTTCACCGCTCGCCACCTTTGGCTTACGCTTGATCCGCCCTTCGGATTCAATTGCTTCACGCGCAGCTCTTGCCTCACGCGCCGCTTCGATCTCCGCCATATGCGCATCACGCGCCGCTGCGCGCTCTTCTTTCATCGCGCGCAACTTCTCCATAATGCCAAGCTGCATCGGCGGGCTTTCATAATCAGGCGTGTTATAACGCATCACCCAATTGTAAAAACTGCCAATCATCGAGGCAACAAAAGCCATAACCGTATAACAGGCCAGCTTCACCCGAAACCACATGGACGCAATTTCATACGCGCTGAACGCCGCGCCATAAAGGAAAAAGCAAAGCGCAACAAAACCGCTCACCCCTGCAATAATGTAGGAAAGATACGGCACACCAACCGTCCCAAGCGCATCAATGGAGCGATTAAGAATCAATGACCCTGCGCTGCTCCCCAAGGTTGGGTGCACAAACCACCCCTGCGACGGAATATGCGCCAGCGCAACTGATGCCAAAACAGAGGCCAGTAAAATAGAGGCCAGCCGAAGCGTCAGCGGGCGAATAGAATGGCGTTTAAAAATACGATAGCCCCAAATCAGAAACGCAAACGCCAGCACAAAAGCCCCCAGCCCCAGCGTTTGAAGCAAAATATCCGACATCCACGCGCCCGGCACATCGGCCCAATTCTCAACCTGGCCACTCGGCGTATCAGGCGCGGTGTTCCATGACGGGTCTGAACTGTTATACGTAATCAGCGCCGCAAAAATAAACGCCGCCCCCGCAAAAAAGCACAAGGCGACACAATCAACCAATCGCCGCGCCACAAAAGCTTGCAATGTTTCAGGCAAAAAGGAATTTTTTTTCTTCGACTTCCGGGACCGTTTAATTTTACGCGTGCGCGCCATGACAGATACTCTTCTTAAAAATCAGATAAATATAAAATTTTGAAACCGCGGTAAGAACGCAAGACAGGTGCTCCGCAAACCATAGTATAGCCCTTTTATAGGGGTAAACTCAATAAACCCCTTGGAATTTTGTTAAAATATATACACCGCAACATAAGAAATTCAGGGAAAAAACAGACAATCTTAACACTCTCTTAACATTTTACGCGCTATTCTATCGCCACGATTTTAAAATTTCCTTAACGCGAGGGGGCCGCAATGGGAAGTACGCATACAAAAATGACGCATATCGGGCAGAGCACCTATGCGATTTATATTTTTCAAACATCAAAACAGGCGGGACGTATGCCGCAATGGAAAAGAATCAAGGCCACAAAAAGCCTGAAACGTGCCATGCTGTACGTCAGACTGCTAAGCCGTAACGCGGCATTCGAAAAAATCGAGATTAAGAAAAGATATTTTTTGAAAAGCGAAAACCGCTATGTCGGCGCGACCATTGGCGCCATTGAAAAAGGCCAGACTTTTTGGCAAAACGCCAAAAACACCCTGACCTTATTTGTTCTTGAAACAAAATGCGCGCTCGGCGAAACATGAACGCGCCCTAAAATAATTAAGCCGAAATAATGAAGCAGAAATGACTAGTCGAGAATCCCATCAGGATCTTCAATAACCATTTCACCGATTTGTTCATACACATCGGCATTTTCATACATCTGGTCACGAATAGGCTCGTTTTGTTCAGCGAGCGTACGGAAAAATCCTGCAGCATCTTTCAAAAGACGTCCTGCTAATTCCGCATGTTCTGTTCCCTCCAACTCACCAAAGGGATCATCCATCACCAAGGTTGCCATCTGGTCAAACACCGTGGAATTTTCGGTCATCTGCTCTTCAAGTGACTCATTTTGCTCTGCCAATGTGCGGAAAAACGTCGCCGCATCATTCAATAACTTTCCAGCAAGCTCTGCGTGGGTTGGCATGGGATACTCCTTAAAATTTCAACTGTCTTAAATCTCTAAGTTTCATACACTAACATACTGATACAAGATGTATAGTATGAATCATACGTCACCAAAAACACCATAAATACAAAGTGTTAAACAAACAATAATAAATTCAAATCATTCAGGTTCGGCCCGCCGCGCCACACGAAACGGGTGGGCATGATACGCGCCCAGCAATTTCACATCCTTGGCAAAAAAGCCAAGCTCTTCCAGCGCGCGATTAAATTCATCGCTCTCAGGGTGGCCTTCAATATCACAATAAAAGCGCGCCGCCTGAAAATTTGCATCCACATAAGATTCCAGCTTCGTCATGCTCAAACCGTTTGTCGCAAAACCACCCAGCGCCTTATAAAGCGAAGCAGGAATGTTACGAATTTCAAACAACAGGCTGGTCAAAACGTCAGGCGCATCCATCTCAGGGAAATGCGGATCCTGCGATAACACGATAAAGCGGGTGACATTCTGGCTGTCATCTTCAATATCGCGCGCTAAAATATCCAAATCATAAATCGCCGCCGCCAAGGCCGAAGCAATCGCGGCATGCGCTTTATCGCCGCGCTCCGCAATTTCTTTCGCCGCCCCTGCCGTATCGGCATGAACGTGGCTCTTGATATCCAGCGTCTTTAAAAAATTCCGACATTGCGGCAAAGCGTGAACATGGCTGTGAACGTGCTTAATATCTTCAATTTTCGTGCCCTTAACGCCCATAAGCATATGATTGATCGGCTGAAAATGCTCGGCAATAATAAAAAGATCAGCCTTCGGCATCAACGTATGCACATCCGCAACACGCCCCGCAATCGTATTATCAACCGGAATCATCGCCAAATCAGCGCGCCCGTCGACCACACATTGAAACGCTTCATCAAATGACTGACACGGAATGGTCTCAAGGGTTGGGAACATCTCACGGCAAGACATGTCGGAATACGCCCCTAACGCCCCCTGAAAAGCGATTGTTTTGTAACCTTCAATAAATTTTTTATCAATCATCTGTAAAAATGCCTCAATTTCGCAACTATTTTTAAATATCTATTCGTTTTTTGGTTGATCGACTATACGCATTCCGTATATCACTGTCGACAAACAACATGAAACTGTTATAGTTTCTCGAAAAAATTTACAAAAAAAATACGGTTTTGAAGAACTTATGTCCGATTTTGAAAATAACAAAATATTCGCCGCTCTTTTATGTGCCCTCATCATGGTCTGGCTCACTAGCTTTATCGCGAATAAGGTGTTTTATGATAAGCCACTCAAAAAAGACGCTGTCGCCATTGACGGTGCACCCGTCGCGGTTGGCGATGCAGGCCCGGCAAAACCCGAACTGCCTGAACCTGTCATGGCCATGCTGGCAGAGGCTGACATTGAACGCGGCGCAAAAATTTCAAAAGCCTGCGCGGCCTGCCACTCTTTCAACCAAGGCGGCCCGGTGAAGCAAGGCCCGAACCTGCACAATATTGTGGGATCGGATAAAGGTATACAAGGCGGCTTTAAATATTCTGACGCATTGGCATCATTCGGCGGCAAGTGGGACTATGACGCGCTCAACTTCTTCTTCTGGAAGCCGAAAAAATACATCCCCGGCACAAAAATGAATTTTGCGGGCTTGAAAAAACCAAAAGATCGCGCCGCCCTCATCATGTGGCTTCGCGAACAAGGCAGCCAATCCTACGCCCTGCCAACCGAAGCGGACATTCAGGCCGAAGAAGCACGCTTCAACCCCGAACCTGAAGAAGAGGAAGCCAGCGAAGAAGAAAACGCCGAGGGCGAAAAATCAGCGGAAGGCGAGAATAGCGAAGCCGAAGCCGAAAACGGTGAAGAACCTGCAGAAAACGATGCTGAAGAAGACGCTGAAAAAGAATAGTATCTGCAAATAAAGAATTTAAAAAAAGGCGGAGCATGAAAGTGCTTACGCCTTTTTTTCCCACGCCCCGCGCTCACTTTGCTGCCAATACGTGACCTCAAAATCCTGCTCTTTATAGGCTTTCCAACGTGCACGCGCATGCTGAACACCTTGGTCATCATGCCCGTTCAGCATTTCACAGCATAGCGTATAATCACCGATCTGCGCTGACGTCGCCCCATGCATTAAAATCAACACATCCGCATCATTGGGGCGCTCATCACCATCCGTAATCCAAATCGGCTGCATCTCGGCATGCCCGTCCTTCTCACATCCGTGCGGCAGAAAACTATTGGCATCAAACGTCCATAAATGCTCGTTCACCGCTTCCACCTGCGCCGCGCTTGTGCATTTCACAACAATGTGATGTCCCTGCTCATACGCCTTACGGAGCAGCATAGGCAGAACCTGCTGCTCACTCTGACGCTGAAGATGATAAAACCGAACCGCTGTACTCACTCTGCCTCGCTTTCTATGCCATCCTGATACAAATGCGTGCATCCCTGATAATCCTCAACGCGATACAGGCCTGCACCGATGTCAGAAAAATACTCCTCATGAACAGGAATTTTCCCATGACCCCCGGGGATATCCAACATATATTTCGGCAAGCATAATCCCGAAACGCGCCCCTGCAAATCACGCATAATCGCACGACCTTTTTCAATCGGCACACGAAAATGTGACGTGCCTTTCGCCTTATCAAGATGATGAAGATAATACGGCGCAACATGAACAGTGACCAATTTTCGAAACAGCGCCTCCAAATCCTGAACCGAGTCATTGACCCCGCATAACAAGACAGATTGTGAATAAAGTGAACATCCTGCCGCCCGCAAACGCCCGAAAGCCGCTGCTACCTCTTCGGTTATTTCCGATACGTGGTTAACATGCACAACCAAATGAACAGGAGTCTCTGATAATTTCAAAACGCTCAAAATCGTATCGTCAATTTTGGCGGGCTGAACCAAGGGAATCCGTGTATGCAGACGAATAATATCCACATGCTTGATCCGATTCAACGCCTCAAAAATGCGTTCCAAACGACGCGCCGATAACACCAGCGGATCACCCCCTGTTAAAATCACTTCCCAAATTTCAGGGTGGTTTTCAATATATGATAGAGCACGATCCAAATCTTCATCACTCAAATGCTCGGCCGCCGCCCCAACCATGTCACGCCGAAAACAATAGCGACAATAAACCGCACAAACAGGCGTTGCCTTAAGCAAAACACGGTCAAGATATCTGTGAACAATCCCACGAACGGGGCTGTAAATATCATCACCAATCGGGTCATTTTCTTCATCGGGCGCAACGATCAATTCTTCCTGCCGCGGAATATACTGCCGCCCGATCGGCGTATCAGACGCCGCAACGCCCATCGCCGCCGCACTCTTCGAAATCAGCGCACACACGTCCGCACTCAGCCCGATATCATAATTTTTGGAAACCATTTGCACGCCGCGCACCTGATCCGCGGTTATAAAACCACGCGCCAGCAATTCAGATGCACTTTTAACACGTTTGGAAGAACAACCCCCGTCACCATCAGCAACGGCCTGCGAGTAATCAGCAACACGCGAAGAAGAACGGGACATATTAACTTAGCCCCACCCTCTATCGCCGCTCGTAATTATTGGCAACAAAACGATCAAGCACGCGTACACCAAAGCCCGTTCCGTATTTCGGAACCGTATCTTTATCGTTCTTGACCCACGCCATGCCCGCAATATCCATATGCGCCCACGGCGTGCCGTCCTCAATGAAATGCCACAAAAACGCCGCCGCTGTGCAAGACCCCGCCCAACGACCGGCCTTTGACATGTTCTGCACGTCTGTAATTGTGCCCTCCATATCCTTCTTCCACGCCTCATCCAACGGCATACGCCATAATCGCTCATAGGTTTCCGCGCCCGCCTGATCCATCTGCTCCCACAACGCATCATCGGTCACGAATGTACCGCAATACTCATGCCCCAAAGACACCAGCATCGCGCCCGTCAACGTTGCCAAATCAACAATCAGGCTCGGCTTAAACCGCTGCTGCACATAAGACAGCGCATCAACCAGAACCAAACGCCCTTCCGCATCTGTGTTCAAAACCTCAATCGTTTTGCCCGAATGCGATGTAATAATATCAGCGGGGCGATAGGCACGCGCCGACGGCATATTCTCAACCAAACCGACAACGCCAATCACGTTAGATTTGGACTTGCGCGTCGCCAGCGCGATCATCAAGCCGACCACGGCCGCCGATCCGCCCATATCCATCTTCATCTCTTCCATGCCCGCCCCGGGCTTTAGCGAGATACCGCCCGTATCAAACGTCACGCCCTTACCAACAAACGCAAGCGGCGCATCCGTGTCATCCTTATCCCCGTGCCAACGCATAATCACAAGCTGAGACGCGCGATCAGACCCCTGCCCCACCGCCAGCAAAGCATTCATGCCCAGCTTTTCCATCTTCTTCTCATCCAGAATTTCAACCTCAACGCCTAAGGGGCGCATCACCTTTTTAATCCGCTGAGCATAACTTTCAGGGTGAAGAACATTCGGTGGCTCATTCACAAGGTCGCGCGCGAAAAACACGCCATCTAAGGCCGCGTCCTGTGCACTGAAAGCATCACGCGCATGATCCTCGTCAAAAACGACCACGTGAAGGCTATCAATCTCAGCCGAAGAGTCATCATCATCTTTCTTGCTTTGGTATCGATCGAATTTATAGCTGCGCATTTTAAAACCCGTCGCAATATGCGCGGCGATAACGGCGCTCTGCTCCAGCTCGTTATCCGCATAGACTTCAACCCCCGCAATGCCTTTACCATCAAGCGCCGCAAATAATTGACCGCCTGCTTTTTCTGCAGCAACAGCATTAAAATCATCTTTCTCACCACAGCCAAGCAAAACCACGTAAGGATAAGGGGCATCTTCAGGCAACATCATAACCTCAACTTGGCCCGACTTACCTTTAAAGCGTTTTGCTTTTTCCAGCGCATGATCGACGAAACCGTTACACTCATAATTTAATGAATTAACGGGTGCGCTCGGTGCCTTATCGCTGTAAAAGCACAAAACCGCCGCCTCGCAATTTTTTTGTGGCGCTTTGGAAAAGGCAATGGAAACAGTCATAATAAAATCCTAAAGTAAAGCGACCATGTATCGGACATTGAAACAAATCCGCAGATTCTGATCGTAATTAAAAAAACAATAGTATAATCTGCACATACAAAAAGCCAGAGCCAACAAGCCATACGAACAAAAAATATAAATTTTGCATGAAAATCTTTGATCGTTATTTGTTTAAAAACCTAATCCTTGCGACCGCCTTCGTCGCAACCGTTTTGACGTTCATTATATTTTTGACGCAATCGCTGAAGTTTCTGGAAATCATAATGGAATCAGGATCTTCGGGTGAAACCTTCTGGCTTTTAACCGCCCTTGTCCTGCCGCGCTTCTTCGAAGTAATCTTGCCGCTTTCACTAATGTCAGCCACTATCTTTTTGTATAATAAAATGACGTTAGACTCCGAACTGACCGCCATGCGCGGCATGGGTCATTCATCTATCGCACTCGCACGCCCCGCCATCATGCTCAGTATTTTGGTTGCGATGATACTCTGGTCACTCACCCTTTGGATTACGCCAATGTCACTGGCCAAAATGCAAACCATTCGGGATTCGCTCAAGGCGGAATTTTCAAACATCCTCTTCCGTGAGGGGATTTTCAACGAAGTCGGCTCAGGCCTTACCGTTTATGTCCGCGAAAAAAATGCCCGCGGCGAAATGGCGGGGCTGATGATCCATGACAGCCGCGACAAAACCGCACCGCCATCAACCATCCTTGCGCGGCGCGGCGTATTAATCGCCAACGAAAATCAAAGCCAAGTAGTCGTCTTCGACGGTTCAAGGCAGGATTACAACCCGCAAACCCGTGTCCTGCAACGCCTCGCCTTTGACCGCTACACCGTCGAACTGCCCGAAAGCACGCGAACAACTGCCAGATGGGCCGAACCCGATGAACGCACCCTGCCGGAATTGCTGAACCCCGACATGCAAAACCCACGGGATGTTGAGGCTTTACGCGAATTCAACGTCGAAATTCACCGCCGCTTTACCAGCCCCTTGCTCGCACTGTCCTTCCCGCTGATCGGCCTGCTCGCATTACTGGTCGGCCCGATAGACAGGCGCGGCCAAAGCAAAAAAATCGCCGCCGCTATCCTCGTCGTCATCTTAATTCAGGGCCTCTTTCTCGCCTCATATAACATCGCTCGAAACAGCGATCTCGGAATAATGCTGATGTATGTTTTGACGATTGCACCCCTATGCGGCGCGCTCTTCACCCTCAGCGGCTTTGGCGAAAAACGCAAAGGCAGAAAAGTGGAACAAGTGGGGGCAACAGCATGAAAATAACCACCACACTCAGCTTGTACCTTGCAAAACGATACGTATTCAATCTTTTGATTTTGCTGATCGCACTCCTCTCAATCATTTACTTATTTGATGTTGTCGAACTCATACGCCGCGCCAGTAAAAATTCAGAAGTGCCCATGGGTCTGATCATCCAAATGGGTTTGCTCAAACTTCCCGATGTCGGTCAGAAACTCTTCCCCTTCGCCGTTCTGTTTTCAGCCATGTTTACCTTCTGGCAACTCACGCGGAAATACGAACTCATCGTCGTGCGCGCCTCAGGCTTTTCCGTCTGGCAATTCCTGATGCCAATTACCGCCGTCGGCATTCTGTTCGGCGCGCTGCAAATGGCGGTCATCAACCCCGTCAGCGCAATTTTCATCGGAAAATACGAACAAATGGAACGCGTACACCTCAAACGAAAGAAAAACGAAATTGCCGTTTTTGAAGCAGGCCTGTGGTTAAAACAAAATATCTTAATCGACGATATCGGGCAGAATGGCAAAAAGCTTATACAAAACAACGCGGAAGACTTTACCGAAGGCTACGTCATTCTGCATGCGCAAAAACTCCAACAAAAAAACTGGGTTTTGCAAAATGTGACCGTGATGTATTTTCAAGATGGCAACCACTTCCTGCAACGCGTTGATGCGCAAAACGCAACGTTAAAGCCGGGCTTTTGGCAACTCAACAACGTGACAATCCACAAAAACATTAAAAACGCAGGCATGGCAATGCCTGAACGCTTAAAAACCTTCACCGTTCCCACCAGCCTGACTCAGCGCGAGATCGAAGAAAGCTTCTCCTCCCCTGAAAGCATGTCGTTCTGGAAACTGCCCGCCTATATCAAAACGCTCGAACAAACAGGCTTTGATGCAACACGCCTGAAAGTGTATTACCAAAGCCTGCTGTCACAACCGCTCATGTTCTGCGCGATGATCCTGCTGGCGGCCTGCGTATCCATGCGCCCACCCCGCGCGCGCGGCACGTTTATAATGGTCGGCACAGGCGTAATGATCGGCTTTATCATCTTCTTTATCTCCAGCTTTCTGCAGGCCATGGGGTCATCCCAGCAAATACCTGTTTTAATGGCAGCATGGGCGCCTGCGCTCATCTCGTTCCTGCTTGGCCTGTCTGTAATGATGAATATCGAAGACGGTTAAACATGAACAGATCGTGGCAATATGGACATAAACAAGATTTATGCTATGAATCTTAATCAGTTAATAGTAAATAGATGCTATAAAACGCTAAGAAAAGTTTGAGCAAATATTTAAAAACGTTTGGAAAATCGAAAATGACACAAACACGCGCGCCTTCTGTAAAAAAATCAAAAAGACTGCACCTGCCTCTTATTCTGGCATCAGTTGCACTTTTATCTTCGTGCGCATCGAACAAAACGATTGTCGACCAAGGCGATATTGTTATTTCCGACCCTTTTGAAAAGGGCAATCGCATAACATATGCATTTAATAAAAAGGTTGATAAATACGTCATTCACCCGACTGTACGCGGCTATCGAACAGTCTTTCCGCCCATTGCAAGAACCGGAATACGGAATTTCTTACAAAACCTGTCAACACCCGCAAATTTGGCAAACCAACTGCTTCAGGGTGATCTTGACGGCGCAGGAACAACCGCAAAACGTTTCTCAATCAACACGCTGCTCGGCCTTGGCGGTATTGTTGATATTGCAGGCTATGAAGGCATCAAACACGAACATGAAGATTTCGGCCAGACGCTTGCCGTATGGGGCGTACCACACGGCCCTTACTTTGTAACGCCGTTCTTTGGTGCATCAACAATGCGCGATTATACAGGCTTTGTCGTAGATTCCGTCGCACTTGATCCCGTCGGAATTTATTGGAACAACACAGATCAAGACAATCTGAATGCAATTCGTTTCGGAGTGAATTATCTGAATTTAAGAGACTTCCTGATGGACACTGAAATTGAACTGCAAAAAAGCGCAATTGACGATTACGCCGCAATCAGAAATTCATATTATCAATATCGCGACTCCTTGGTGAAAGACCAAAAGAAAACAAACAGTTACACCGTTCCTGAAATACCGGATTACGACGACGCTGATTACGAGCTCGATTATTAAGGAACCAAAACGCCTGATATAACATTTGATATGTAAAAGCCGAAAACGGTACAATGATTAACAGATTAAAATTTAAAGAAAGATTGGCTGTGAAACCTACAACACTTTTAAAAACAACACTTCTATCCGGGTCGGCTATGCTGATATTCAGCCTCACAGCGCCCGCCACAGCATCCGTAAGCATGGTGCCGCAGCATGACAAGCCAAATACCCTTGTCCAAACAATCAGCATCAGCAAGGCTGATGAGGCGAAAGCGGAAGAGTTTATTTCCAGCCTTGCAAAAAAAGGCGTAAATTTTCTGGCAGATGACTCACAAACAAAAGAAGAAAAAGAAGAAGCGTTTAAAAAGCTGTTGCGTGAAAATTTCGATATGAAAACAATCGGACGCTTTTCACTAGGTAAATATTGGCGCGATGCCAATAAAGAGCAGCAAGAAGAATATCTGAATCTCTTCGAAGAAATGATCATAAACGTATATTCCAGACGCTTCGGTGAATATGACGGACAAGAACTACGCATTGTTGGTACGGAGCCCGTCGGCAAGCGAGACATCCTTGTCTCATCGCAAATCATCCAAAAATCAGGCCCTGACATATCTGTCGCCTGGCGTGTACGCAACGGGAAAACCGGCGTAATGAAAATCGTTGATATCAGTGTTGAAGGCGTCAGCATGTCCCTGACACAGCGCGCAGATTTCTCCTCCGTCATCCAACGCGGCGGTGGCAAGGTCGAGGCCTTGCTTGAGCATTTGCGCTAAAGAAAAAACAAACATTAAAAACAACAAACGGCTCAAAATGAGCCGTTTTTTCATGGTAATAATCCGCCTAACGTTTAAGACCTAGGATTAGCACCACCGCCACTTAATCCACCGGTAACCAACTGAGCATCCGTAAGTGCATTGCCGCTTCTGTCCATCAACTGCATGATCTGCGCATTCGTCGTTTGCGTACCGCGATAAACCTTACCGGAAAGCTCACCTGCGGGGTCACCCGCCTGCTCGTGGAACGTACTCACTGTTACACCCATCCAACGCATAATGTTATTCGGAACAGCATCCACTGTTTTGAAACTGGACAAAGCGAACATGTACACCATGATCACATAGATGATCGTGTAGAAGAATTCATCGACAGGTTTTCTGATATAATCCAGACGTTGTTCAAGGTTGGGGCCTGTTGTCGGAATAATCGACGTCGAAAGCGGGGCATTAATATCAGCCGCAAGCGTGACATCACCACCACCCACAACAGAGACAAGCAACGGGAAAGCACTGTTCAAGACATTAACCAAGGCCGTAAAGATACCGACACTCAAAATAAAGCCTGCGATAATCAAAGACGGCCTGAGGAAAATTTCAAGCAAAAGGAAATACCCGTTGGTCGCCAACGGCCCGGGCAAGCCCTCACCGTCAATTCTGATGTGCGCAACCGCCCATAACGGCATAGCAACCACAGCCTCAAAAATACTTTTGATCCAACCGCTAAAGGCAAAGAAGAAGTAAATAAACGGCATAAGCGGCAGAACATAGTAAAGAATAAACCCGATAGATAATGCAATCATACCAAAGCGGAAAGCAAACTTACCGAGAACACCCGCAATTGGCCCGATCACCTCACCACCAACGAAACTTCCGACAGTTCCGACAATACCAAGGAACATATTGCGTAAAGCGGCATCCACCATCCCTTTACCCAAACCACTCAATAAAGCCAACGGATGCGTACCCTGATTGTTCAAAACATCATAGATACCGTTCGTCCCCAAAACCGTATTCAGCGTATCAATCACCGCATTACCGCTCGATCTTGTGTAAACAGTCTCTTGAACATTGGTTCCGCCCCAGAAGCTATGGATCGAAAACAATGTCGCGGCGATGTTTTGATCGCCCGGGCGGCTAAGATCAGCAAGCCGACCATTCGGCAAACGAGGGTTAAAACGGCCAACAGATGTAATATTCGGGGTTTCTGATTTATGCGCAGACTCAACCTGTTCCATAACACGGGGATATTTGAAAATAACAGGCCTGTTCGCAACAGCTGAGGAAATCATACCGTTAATCTCGGCAATCCTGTTATACCACAGCGACGCACCTGCCCACCCGCGCTGCCTGATCTCAACAGGCATCAACATGGTTGAACGAACATTCAAGGCAAAAGGTCCGAAAGTCGCCAAAACAGTCTCATCATTTTGGTGGTTTGTGATGTAACCGATGACATCGTTATCATCAAAAAAGTTGGTTTGCCTGTTATAAACATTCCAGTCAGACACATCACCGATAAGAAGCTCACGCGCATAATCATTAAAATATTCTATATCCGCACGAATGGCCTGTGTCGTAAGCCAGTTGGTCGTAACAGGAGGCGCAGCTGGTGCGGGAACATTGTAAGCAATCCCTCCAACGGTATAGTTTTCAAAGACACAACGGTTACGATGGTGAAAAGGCAACGTCGCTTCTAACATACAATATGTAAGTTCATCAGCAGCAACGCCATCTTCTTTCAACATACGCATAACAAGATAGAAATACGTCTCTTGAATACCGAAATCTAATGCAGACGCCACGTTATTAATAACATAAGGGTCAAGACTGTTAAGTTGGAAGTGCATCTCCCCACATGTCGGGTCAACATACCCCCATTCATCGGGGTACATATCCTCATCACGGTGCCCGAAACGTAGAACAACCGTACGGAATCTCGCAAACGAAACTAAAAAATCGAAAAACAGCAAATTCAGAGGCGCAAAAGTAATATCAACACTATCATCCGTAGCAGTCGCAGTTAAATCGAACGCCTGAAGAGTCGTGCCCAAAGTCTGGTATGGTACGGGCACACCCTGCAACCCCGTAATTAATCCGGTTCTTTCCGAAGGCGGCCGAACGGCGTAAATACGCATTGGGTTACCATGGATAATTTCTTCCGCATACATACAGGCCCGAACAAGAAACATAAAGTGAGTTAGCCCGCCGATCTCAGGGATTTGTGGTCGTGCAATCATGCTCTGCCCCACACCCAAAGACGTTGAAACAGCATTGTTCCCTGTTGGGTTAAGCCCCGGCGTCCCCGGAACTGTGCCTAAAGAATTCGCATTTGTAACGGCCGTATCAACAAAACCCAACCACAAATTCGTTGCCATATTAGACCCGAACTTTGCAGCAGAAAAAACGATTAGCTGTGCAACGTTAATACCCGCATTGGAGTTACTAATAGCCGGCAAGAACGGTGAAGTAGATGATATGGAAATCGGCGCAATTAATGCAAAAAAGACAATGAGGCGCGGTATAAACCAAGCACGATTTAATCGACGCCCAAACGGTGTCCCCGATGTTACAGTCTCACCCACAATCGTTGCGATGAAATAGAAAATCACGATCGTAGAAAGAAAAGCGATACCCATCGTATAGAAATACAAAAGATTATGCAGAGCATAATGGAAAGATGTCGGATAAAGATTAAGTGACGGTAAAAACGCCGGAATACCACCGGCCAACCCTGCAGGAAGTGGCAGGGGAAGTTCACCGTAAATATTCGTACACGTCTCTAGCGGTATCGTCGCCGCACAAGAACCGAAAAAGCTCTCAAACGTGCTGGTTCCGCTCATCGTACGAATACCGAAAACCTTATCTAAAACAACAAAGGCAATATCTTGCTCCGGCCCATGTCCGGGCGGTGTTAAGGCAAAGAAATTATAAAATGTCGGAATACGTGGTGTACCCGTACCATCGATCAAAAATCTGTAATCGGGCCCCGCCGCAAATGCCGGGTGATACAAGAAAGCAAAAAGTAGAAGTATGATCTGCAAAACGATAAGAACGATCGCAGCCAAGGTCACAAAGTAAATAATGATATGATCTATATTTTCACGCTTGAAAACAATATTTCGCCCCGCCTCCGCAAAAACGTGACGCACACCATAACGGCCAAAATTTCTTTGCTGTAAATAGGGGTGGTTTTTAGGCAACAAACCAACATTCCCGTAAATAACCGCAAGAAAGCTCGCCACGAAAGCAAAGCCGGACTTAAAAAGTTCGGCAAACCGCGGAACAATTCCGGGAAACAGCGTATATTTAACAAAGCTTGATCTCATCGATCCTTATATACCTTCACAAATTACTTGTTCATATTTACGACCGCATTCAAGCCGCCACCAAGACGAGAAACAGCCTGCTGAGAACCAATTGTCGCTTTTGATACCATGTTCTGAGCAGGGTCTTCACGCTGATCACCGAACGTCGCAACACTTTGCCCCATCCAACGCAAGATGTTATTGGGGATCATATCGATCAACTTAAATGATGCCATACCCATGATGTAAACAATAATCGCGTAAATGACGGTATAGAAAAATTCATCAATTTGACCGCGCGCAACGTTCAATGTTGTCTGTCCGGTCGGAATTGAAATCTCAGAATTCAAGTCATAACCGCCGACGTTATTCGCCAATAAGGGGAACACATCATGCAAAACGCTAACAAGGGCTGAATAAATCGAAATACTGGCCAACATACCAAACAAAATAAGGATTGGTCTCAAGAACACCTCAAAAATGAGGAAATATCCATTCATCGCCGCATTTCCGGGCAACCCGTTACCATCAATCCGAATATGTGCCAATGCCCAAAGCGGCGCACCGACCATCGCTTCAAAAATACCCTTAATCCAACCACCAACGGCGAAGAAGAAGTAAATAAACGGCAGGAACGGCACGATGTAAAACAGCACAAACCCGACAGTCAAACCTAATGTAGCCACCATGACGAGGAAGTTCGCCGGCACAGAGGTATAGGCCGCGGGAACATCGGCCTGCGAAGCAAGCGCACCTATACCGGTCAGCGCCAGAGCATAGGTCGTTGCACGAATAGAGCTCTCAACAAGGCTTCGACCAATCCCTGCCAACATGGCTAAGGGGTGTGTCGATGGGTTTTTCCGCATAGAGTATAATCCGTCAATACCGAAAATCTGAGAGATGAAAGACAACACGGGGTTATCGGAAGGCACCTGAACCGAAGAATTATTGGCGTTCCTGTTCCAGTCAGTAAGCGCATGATACAACGCATTCGCCATAGCAGCAGACCCGTCTGTCCCGAGTTGCGTAACCATACTGTCAACATTCGAAAGTTCCGGCTTAAAGGCTTCATCGCCGATAACGCCGTTATCATTCTGTGTTTTTAAAGACGCAACATCTTCCATAACAAGAGGGAACGTCGTAATACTCGGCACGCCATAAACCGCAGCAACCGTTTGCCCGTTTAATTGTGAAATCCGGTTATACCAAATACCTGCACCGGCCCAGCCACGCAAATAAAGCACGACCTCACCTGACGTTGTTAAGTCCAGATCCCAAGCCCCTGATGCATTTTGATCGGCAACCGCGCTTGCAATATTATCCTCAACCTCTTTTCGAACCGTTGCATTTACAAACTGAACGAACGAATTATCAACCGCGAAATCTGTCGGCCCCCGAAGATAAAGCGGTACCCGCGCAGGGTCCACGTCAATCTCGGCATATTTTTCGGCGTAATATTCATGGCGCCTGTTCGCCGTTGCAGTGTAGGCGGGCGTCGGCGCGGCGACATCATCATAAGGCGCTGCTCCTGTCCACACATCCTCATGCCAAAGATCGCGCAAAAGATTAAAATACGTCTCTTGAACTTGCGAAGGCCCTTCTTGCCCTTCACCACCTGCAGAAAGAGGCAGGCGCGCATCTTGGAAAGTGAATTTCAGCTGACCGCAAACCGGGTGAATTCCGGCAAGGTCGTTAACGCCCTCTTCTGTAACATTCCCGAATATAATAGGAAGAGACATTGAGCCACCCGAAGGATCCGCTCCCACAACCCCCGTGTTGGTCACAAAATCATTGTAATCATATGTATCGGTAATAACGGTACGCGCCTTTGTCGTGGCATGCACAACATACATCCGAACCTCCTCATCAACAAAAGGAGTCGCACTTGTAGCTAGAGCGGTTTCGCCTTTATTTTCCAATAATTTCGATTCGTAGACAACCTTACAAGTCTTGGCAACGAACATAAACGCCGGCAACAACTGCAATTCAGGCGCATTTGGAACGGCAACCAAGTTCTCTCCAAGACCGCTATTGTAAGAAACGGTCAACGTAATATTAAAGTAACGCCATCCGTTAGAAGCAAATGCAGACCCGTATTTTGCAGCATACAAAACAAGGTATTGAGCAGAGTTTAACCCGACGGTTAAAGGCATCAACAAACCAAATGCAACAACGATACGCAACGGCGCCCAAGTCTTATTAAAACGACGACCAAACGGCGTACCGCTTTGTGCAGTTTCAGCCAGAACTGTGGCAACAAAATAAGAAAGAATACCGACCGCAATAACAAGCAATCCGGTGCTATAAACACCAAAAAGGCGGTGCAAACCATCATGGTAAGGGAAAGGGAATGAGCCACTGGCATTGGTCCCTAAAACAGAGATTCGTCCTGCCTCACCAGCAATCGGAGAAGCGCCCGGAATGGCAAGATCCGCAATATCGGTTCCGTTATTATCAAAACAGTTGACCGGCAAACCAACGCAGGAGTTAAAGAAGCCGCCCGGCAAAGGTATCCCGAAAATCGTTGCGTTCGGAACACCGAACACCATATCAAGCATCATATAAGCAAGATCATGAAGCGCAAGAACAGGAACGCCGAAAAGAGACGTTGTAAAAAATCCTGCCCAGTTAGTTGGAATCGCGTAAACCGGTTGGAACATGAGCAAAACAAACACGGTAAAAATCTGCACAAGAAAGATAACCATCCCTGCCAGAACAGCCGCGAAAAGAATAATCTGGTCGATATTCTTAAAGCTGAAAACAACATTACTAGCCGCTTCTGCAACAACGTGACGTACGCCGTAACGCCCGATATTGTGCTGAGCAAGATAAGGGTGATTACGCGGCAAAAGCCCAACCATCTGGTAAACAACAGCAATAAAAAACGGAACATAGCCAAGGCCGCCGGCAAGCAAATTACGCGTACGCGGCATAATTCCCGGCATAACTGCATATTTAAAAGCACCTTTTAGAAACATGTTACCTACCATTATCTAATCCTTAAAAGTTAATCCGTACATCTTGCAGATCCTTACCATTCACAGCTTCATTATGACGGCGGGTTTGCCTGTGGTGTATTCCCACCCTGCGCCGGACTGTTAATACCTCTGATATTTTGGCCAAGAATACCACCGGCACCTTCCGCAGCACCTCTGAATGCGCCTGCCGCCTGATTACCGACCGTCAAAGCACCCATCGAAGCATAACGGTTAATGCTCTCAACTTGGTCTTGGTCAATATCACCAAAGGAAGACACACCTGCACCGGCCCATCTTAAAATATTATCAGGAATCTTATCGATGAGCTTAAAGGATGCCAAAGCAAGCATATAACAGATAATCGCATAAACCACGGTAAAGAAGAACTGGTCAATGATCGGGCGCTTAATAAGCAAGTCTTCCGCATGCGCCTGCCCCAAAATATCAGGTCTGTTTGTAAAACCGGCCGCGTTCGCAGTCACGACATCCCAAATAATATTCAAAATACGAACCTGCGCGGCAAATATCGATACCGCAGCCAACAAGCCTGCAACGGTCAGGATCGGACGTATGAAAATCTCCATAACAAGGAAGTAACCGTTCTGTGCAGCATCACCGGGAAGCCCTTCCCCGTCAATACGCAAGTGCGCCAAAGCCCACAGCGGCACACCGACCATCGCTTCGAAAATCGCTTTAATCCAAGAGGCCACAGCGAAGTAGAAGTAAATAAACGGCAAGAAGGGCAAAACATAAAACAGAATGAAACCAACCGTCAGGCCAATAAAGGCAATACCGAAGAAAATACTACTCGCCGCCGATGCAGCCTTACCGAACAAGCCGTCCTTGTTAATCGCCTGAGCAGCACCGCCCAAGAAAGCGAAAGTCGTGCTTCCGGCCATCCCGAGAATAGCGGAGTTCACCAACCCCTTACCCATCGCGACAAGCTGTGCCATTGGGTGCAAGTGAACGTTACCGTCACGAATATTAATCAAACCGGCCGTACCAAACAGAAGGTGCATCGCATTCGTAATCGGATTACCATCATCAGCACGGTCAAAACTCGTTGGATCCAAACCACCGCTTCTCCAATATTCATAAACAGGACAGATCGGCTTACCTACAGAATCAACATCACCCGAACTGCTCCCGACCTCAGCTGAGTCAGGCGCCTCCTGTGAAGATCCCGCACGCAGTGTAAATTGACAATCATCCGATCCGGACGAGTTTGTCTGCGTCTTCTTACTCATAATCTCTTCAACAACCATCGGCTGCTGCGACATGTAAGGCACGCCCATCACACCGTCGATCCACAGTGAGTTGATTTCCGCAATCTTGTTGTACCAAATACCGGCACCGCCCCACCCTCTCTCAAGAATCGCGGGATCGATATTACCGTTATCAATTGTATTGACGACATAGAGCGACCAAGCATTAACAACAGCCGCAGAAACACCATACGCAGGGTCAATAGTATAATCATCAACCAAGTTTTCTTTCACACGCATTGGCAAGGGAGCGTCTTGACATTCCGCCTGACTGGGCGCAAAGCCTTCAGCAGGAGAACCATACAAAGAAGCAGAAGGTGCCGTTGACTCGTTGTTTCCGGTATCACAAATTCTTTCAAGAACGCTTTCACGCTGCTGAGAGTAATACTCAACCAATGCACGAGCATGCTGGCGCATCCTTTCTTCATCAAACCACAAACGGCCGACGGTTCTGATGTAATAGGCCAACATGGCATCCGAACCACCATACGTAGTTGACGCACCTGCGTTCCTGACATCATAAACAGGAATTCTAATATCACCACAAAGCGGACGAACATTACCTAGCTCTGACTGGTAGGAGTTGTCATCACGATACTCACCAAATCGTATAATAATGTCTCCACCATAATAAAAACCCATAAACTGAGCCGTAGCCGCAGCCGCCGAGAAATCAGTCGGTGTAAGATTTCGCCTTATCGAAGGATCCAAGGTAATCGTACCCAAGTTACCTGTACCAAGACCGGCAGGCGTACTCTTAACCAAATAAGGCTTAATCTGATAATTACCCGCAGGCGCTGTGTAATTTGCATAGTAGTCTGCATAGTTACCACCACCCGGAAACGCACGCGAGCCCGCCGTCGTAGCACCACCATTTAAGCGGTGATAGGCATAAGCACAAGCATGCACAACCGCCATAGATTTCAGCAGTGGCGAAATATCAGGCGCCTCGGGAATCGCAACCATGGAATAGGGTTCACCCGTCGGCTTATGCCCTGACAAGCCGCTAAACAAAGCATGATCACTAACACCATCATTGAATTGCGCCCAGCCGTTAGTCGCGAAACTTGACCCGTACTTGGCAACATACAACACAATAAACTGACCCGAATTTAAACCGAAATTGAGCGGCACCAATAAACCAAGCGCAACGACCAATCTCACCGGCACCCAAACATTTTGGAAGCGCTGACCGAAAGGCGTACCTGTCACGGCCGTCTCAACAATAATAACAACCACGAAATAAAGGAAGATCAACATTGCAATCAGCAAAAGCCCGATTGAATAATAACGGAACAATCCGTGCAATGCGATGTGGAAAGGAAGCGGAATTGGCGGCCCGCCAAGCGTTGGTGTGGTCGTATTCAACGCATACGCGGTACATTGACCCGCATTTGAACAGAAAATATTCGGCACACCAAAAACACGGTCGAGCAAATTAAAGGCGATATCATTTGTCGCAAGTGGCGTATCAAACCAAGAAAATGCCATGGCAGGCGAAACCATCATCGCATAAACCAGCATCAAAAACTGCGCAATCAACATCACAATCGCACCGAGCAGCGCAAAGAAGACAATTAACTGATCAACATTTTTAACTGAAAAAGAAAGGCCACGTGACGCTTCGGTTATAACGTGCAAAACACCAAAACGACCAATATTATGAGACAGCGTGTAGGGATGCCCTTTCGGCAACAGCTTTACCATGTGGTAAATTTGCGCCATCAAAAAGGCAAAATAGGAAAAACCGGAAGAAAAGAAACTTTTAAAACGCGGAACTATACGCGGCATTGTAACGTATAATATAGCATCTTTAGCTTTAATATTTTGCACGATAAAACTCACCTAATTCGCTAAAAACTAAAATAAACTTCTGTCATATTTTAGACAATTACGACCTATAATAACACTATTCACATAAGAAAAGCGAGTTTTTATATCATGTTTTTGACATATTTATATATACAGTACAGGAGAAGTGTTAAAAAACTCTATCCGGCCTTACGTAAGGGCCTGTATTTAATACGTTTTGGCGTGTCAGCATCATGCCCCATACGTTTACGGTAATCCGCCTCATAATCTTCATAATTCCCCTCAAACCACGTGACTTGCGAATCACCTTCAAAAGCCAGAATATGCGTCGCCAAACGGTCTAAAAACCAACGATCGTGCGAAATAACCACCGCACAACCCGGAAAACGCTCCAATGCCTCTTCCAAGGCTGCCAAAGTCTCCGTATCAAGGTCATTTGTCGGCTCATCGAGCAAAATGACATTCGCCTCTTCTTTCAGCATTTTCGCCAGATGCACGCGATTTCGCTGCCCGCCTGACAGGTCACCGACCCGTTTTTGCTGATCCGGCCCGCGGAAGTTAAACGCAGACACGTACGCCCTGCTTTGCATCTCCACTTTGCCTAATTTAATGATATCAGTGCCGCCCGAAATCTCTTCCCAAACGGTATTGCTCGCTTCAAGCGCATCGCGGCTCTGATCAACATAACCAAGCTGAACTGTATCTCCGACCTTAAAGCTCCCCTCATCAGGCTGTTCTTTGCCTGTAATCATCTTGAATAAGGTCGACTTACCTGCACCATTCGGCCCGATCACGCCCACAATGCCACCTGGCGGCAAACGGAACGATAAGTCTTCAATCAACAACCGATCACCAAAGCCCTTACGAATATTCTCGGCCTCAATCACAAGGTCACCAAGGCGCGGCGGCGTTGGAATCACAATCTGCGCATCACGCATATCGCTCTTTTGACTCTCGGCCAACAACTCCTCATATGCATTAATCCGCGCTTTTGACTTCGCACGGCGCGCTGACGGGCTCTTGCCCATCCACTCCTGCTCACGCGCCAATGTTTTCTGACGCGCATTCTCTTCGCGCTCTTCCTGACGCAAACGCTTGGCTTTCGCCTCCAAGTAAGCGGAGTAGTTCCCCTCATACGGAATGCCACGCCCGCGATCGACCTCTAAAATCCAGCCCGTCACGTTATCAAGGAAATAACGATCGTGCGTCACCATCACAACCGCGCCGGGATACTCATCAAGAAAACGCTGCAACCATGCCACGCTTTCCGCATCTAAGTGGTTAGTCGGCTCGTCCAGCAACAACAAATCAGGCTTTTCGAGCAACAGCTTACATAGCGCGACACGTCTGCGCTCACCGCCAGATAAGTTCGTCACCGCCGACTCTGATGGCGGACAACGCAGGGCATCCATCGCCATTTCAATCGTGCGGTCCAGCTCCCACCCGTCAACAGCGTCGATCTTCTCTTGCAACTCGCCCATTTCCGCGCCGAGCGCATCAAAATCCGCACCCTCTTCCGCCATTTCCATACCAATAGCGTTAAAACGATCAACCATCGCCTTCACATCCGCCAAGGCTTCCATCACATTCTCACCAACGGTCTTGGACTCGTCCAACTGCGGCTCTTGCTCTAAATACCCCACGCGCGCGCCTTCCGCTGACCATGCCTCGCCGAGGAAATCCTTATCGACCCCCGCCATGATTTTCAGCAATGTCGACTTACCCGCACCATTCGGGCCGAGAACACCGATCTTCGCTCCGGGGAAAAAGCTCAACGTAACATCTTCCAAAACTTTCTTACCGTTTCCGTAAGCCTTGGTTAATCCGTTCATCACATAAACATATTGATAAGATGCCATTGCGCGCCCCTACTCTTTAAATTGTGCTAAGTGTAGCTTTCTTTGTAAGGCCGCAATACCACGCCGTCAATGCGTTAGAGCAAAAGAATTACGCGCTTTCATTCGATAAAGACCGTGTCGTTTCCGACTCACGATGAACCTTTGCGGGGTCATACAGGCGCAAACAATCAACAAGGGAGAGAACCTCCTCAACCTCTTGCTTCATAAGGATGAGAGAACGCAAATCCGTAGCAGGCACATCAACACCCTCAGGTTCAAAATAATTATAATCCGAACGAATAAGCATCAAAAGCGCGTCATCGAAAAAGGCCGCACGAATATCATCGCCGTTATAATAAAGTTGCAAGGTCTTAAAACGCTCAATCATTGCGGGGTCCAGCAGATACCGCGCCTCAACTTGATCAGTCGTATACACATCGAACGTTTTTTCAAATTCAGGGTCAACCAAATCAGCACGCCGCATAGACGATGATTTTTCTTTAAAAAACTCACCGATTCGCCCCTTATTTTTGTCAACGATCGTATGCCCGTAAAATCTCTTATTCTTCAGGCTGATCACAATCGCAAGCCCTTTAAAAACCGTGCGGTAACGCGTCCGCCCCTTACTGTCACGATGCCTGCGCTCTAACTTTATTTCAGACAGCAAAACATCAACGCCCTTATATTCCCCCTCAAAATAATCTTCACCCTTATAGCGATCATAGTGTGGAGCAACCTTTGATTCTGTCAAAATAGAAGACGGAATTTTCCCATCAACGCGATAGGTAAAATTACCCAACAAAGTCGCTATAAGCGGCATGGCGATTTCTTTATACCGCTTCACATATTGCCGTCTGGGCTGCGTTACCCACCAATATAACCCGCCTAAAAACAAAAATGTTAAGCCCGCCGCGCTATCATCTGATCCACGCTGAAAAAACAAAAGCCAATAATCCGCAAAACCAAGAAAAGGAGTAATTATAAAGGCAACAGGAATGCCTATCCGCCTCCTGAACTTGAAGATTTCCAGCTTTTCTAAGCGGAGCGTTTCTATTTTCTTCAGGCACGCTTCGCCTTCGCGGACAAACGCCTCATCAACATCAGACAGATCGACATCAGCACGGTTGGCATTTGGAACATCACGCACTCTAAGCTGGTTTATAAAATGTTTAAGCATAGGGAAAAATCACCCAAAAATAGAAAAATTCATCGCAGAAAAAACAAACAGCACGACCGTAAAGTCGTGCCGCTAATATATAAAATAAACGCGAAAATTAAAAATAATCTTAAGGGGCGGTCAAAACCTTATCGGCTTCCACCCATGCCAAGAATAACAGCCTGCGTCGGATCAACTCCATAACCGCCTTGATAAGCACGCTCCAACTGAATCCCCATATCGCCCATATTCTGACGAATATAATCTTGTGATTGAAGCTGCTGAATGCGTTCCTCACGGTCACCGTCACCAAATACGCGCCCTAAAATGCGGAACAATGCGTGCGGATTCTCACCGGGATCACGTCTGAACGGGTTATTATTCCGTGGGCTGGCCGCATACGGTGTCTCATTACCGGCATAGTTGTTAAAGCCGCGCTGACGGTCACTACCGCTCGGATAACCGCTACGATCTGTCGCACCTGCCCCGCGCGGATCAACTTGACCTGTACGGTAAAGATAATTGCTGCGCTGTTGCTCATATTCGTAAGTATGGCGCTCATTTGCACGCGCTTGCCACGCCTCAATATAGTTGTAAACATTTCGATCAGCAGTGCCCGGCCCGTAAACCGCATCAATTGAGTTCTGACCACGGATAAGACCTCCGTCACCATACGGCATAAGAGAAGTCATACCACGATAGCCACCGTGCATACCTTCAATAACACCGCCACCAGGGCTGCGGTGAATCTCATCAAGGAAGTCATCTAAACGTCTCGGCCCTGATTCGTTTCTCCAATTATTAATGTCAGCCGAACCGGACGCTCGCTGGTCTTCCAACGGCTTAATATAATCCGTGTCATAATCGATATATCTCAAATCTAAACCGTCACGGCTAGGAACGGCGACCAAAACATCAATATGCGGATGCTCAATACCAAAATCTTTAAGGTTTAAAATTGTGAAGTCCGTACCTGTCGGAATTCTGCGCTGCTGCATAATATCTTCAAAAACAATATCAAGCGGACGGCGAATATCGCGCTCTGCACGCTCCATGATCGCAGGGTTATCGTCTAAACCAAGCATCTCAACAATTTGCGCGCGCTGATCATCCGTAACATGACGCAAGTCAGTGTATGTTTCAGGAACATCATGCGGATAATTCGGACGGCCGGGCAACTCTCTCGTGGCCTCAGGCTCTGGCTCTGGCGCCGGTTGCATGTAATGTGTAGATGTCGGCGGCTCAAGCCCCAACTCACACTCAATCAAGCTACGAACACCAAGCTCTGTCGGATTAGAAATATTGTAGTTTCTGAGCAAAGCCCCCAGATCAGCAGCATCACTTTCCTGAATGCGGAACGTCTCAAGGTAGTCGTCAAACTCTAACTCTCTGTATGTATCGTCAGACGGATCATCATTGCCGTTCTTATCACGAATAAGGGCAAAGACTGAATCGCTCCCGTCTTTAAGGTAGAAGAGCGGCCCCTCAACATTACAGTTGCGGTTACCTTCAAGATAACGGCGCTCAAGCTCGTTCGTACCATCATACTCCGGAATTGGCTCATCAATAACAGGATTATCTGCCGGGCTTGGTGCCCAGTCAGAGATATTCAGCTCAAACTGGCCGCCAAACACCGATTGCTCCAAAACACTGTGCTCTTGGCGCGGACCGGCCGTACGATCACCGGGAACAGTAGAGTAATAATCTTCGCCAAGGTTTGTCACATTTGCGGCAAAACGATTAATATCCTCAACAGACACACCTTTATCAGTCATGTAAGCCGTCACAACATCGAGGTTATCAAGGCTCAACTTACGATCCAGCCCATCCAAAACCTCTTGAGTAATCTCACCGCCATTTTCCGTGATTTGGTGTAATTGCGCACGGATCAATGTCTCTTCGATAACAGCATTGGTGTTACGTGTAAGCGTGTCCGTCAGCTCACCGCTACGCTTGCGCATCATGTCATCTTCAAGATAAAGATCAAGCGCCTCAGCATTACGCGCCAAAACGTCTTGTATATCATCAACACGCCCGTCCGAGTAACGCTCAGGGCCCAAAATCATGTCTTCAGTATTGGCCTTGTACACAAAACCGACACGCTGGTCACCATATTCCGTAACATCTTCATCAATCGCGGGGCGAGACGCATCATGCTGAGGCGCACGACTTATTTCACCGTCAACGGCAGGAGTAATAACAGCAGCGCCGCCGCTAGCGCCATCCGTCGCTATTCTGCGGGTTGTTCCATTATCAAGAGCATCATCAGCCTCAGCCCCTGTTGAAGGCTGTGGCGCAAAGTCAGGGCGCTCCGCCACTGCAGCGCCGATCTCATCTTGCGCCTCATTAAGCAATTGCTCAACTTCTGCAGCGTTAAACTCACGTCCGTTTCTAAATTCTTGCCCTTGCGCGATCAATGACTGTGTGAACGCTTGCTTGGATGCTTCAAAATTATCTTCCTGCATCGCAGCCTGAAGCGCTGTATCAACAGCATTGCGGATAACGTCCTCATCCTGATCGGAGAACATGATATCCATCGCAGTCTTAAAGCGCCAGCTGCTGTCCAGCTCTTCCATGATGTTATCACGTGTTCTGGCCATAATCTGGCCATGGTCGTCCGTACCCAGCTCTTCACGCGCATCTTCGTAAAAATCTGTAAACTTGTTTTCGATGGCAGGTTGAGCACGCTCAAGACCGGCTTCATCATCCGTGTCACCCCACAGGCGACCGACATTGATACCAAACATCGGCAAAATGCCCGCAATCATCTGGCCAAATTCGTTATTGGTGAAGAAATCTTGCAAGAATGTTTTAAGACCCGGCGCAAATTCATCCAACATGTGTGATGCCGCATCCAGCATCATATTCATGGTGGTTGTCTTTTTGGCCTCATTGTTATCGTAAACGCCTTCCTGCTGCAAAACAGTAAGGTTATCAAAAAACGCATTCAGCTTTGTACGTGCTGCTTCAATCGAACGACCGTGCTGCTGTTCTAATTGCTGCAGGCGCTGACGCTCCTGATGTAAGCTCGCAAATTGCGGGTTCGCATCGAACTCCGCTTGAGTCATGCCATACTGCGACATTGCCTGTTGTATCGCAGCTTCATTTTGCGCAACCATACTGTCGTAATTGACAATCATCTGCGCCACGTTAGGGTCTTCAACTTGCTCAAGCCCCATCGCTGCGGCAATATCAGCAAATTGCGGCTTGGTCAGAATAGAAATTTTCAAACGCTCGCCAATCTGCGCATTATATGTGCCGTCAATATTATTCGGCGCATCGGGCTGGTCTTGTGCATCAAGATACTTCAAGCCCATAATGACTCTGGACGCTAAATCCTGAGACGCACTATCCCAGACACCGTCACCGGCTTGCGCTTCGGTAAGCGGGGTAAACAAAGCATCTTGAGGAATAAACTGCGTAACCATGCCGGCAACACCCGGCAAATCACCGCCAAGGGCATTCCCAATCTCAATCAAAGCCTGCTCTGCCGCAATCGTAGCAGTACGAACAGAAACTTCTGTATCCGCACCTGTTGATGGCGCCCCGGGTGTTCCCGCCGCTCCGCCAACTGTTAAACCGCCACTTTGCGCCAGACTATCCAAATTCTGGAACAACGTCGCACGCTCTTCCGGCGGCATAAGTTCATCTAACGCAGCTTTAGCCTCCGGATCTTCTGCAAGTTTTGCCTCAACGGCTGCCCCCATGCCGACTTCATAGCCAATGCCGGAAAACTGCCCTTGCAAACCATTTGCGACTTGAAGCAATTCAATAGCTGTATTGAACTGGGTCAAATCCTCTTGCGTCCATACACCATCCGTACGGCTCAAAGGCGTAAAAACTGACTCATAGTCTGTACCAACAGCATTTTCAGCCAACCTGTTGTAAGCCTGCTGAACCGCTGCAATTTGCGCAACCTGCTCTGCTGTGAACTCCGCACCGCCTTGAGGCTGTGTTGACGGCGTCGTTTGGGCATCTTGCGCCTGTGATTGTGCTGTCTGTGAAATCTCTTCAAAACTGCGGCCGCTTGCAATAACGGCATCCAAGCCCGCTACTGTTTGATTAAGCCCTGAAACCGCCGTTAAAACATCATCAGGGGAAGCAAAACCAAGCTGAACCAAATCTTGCTCACTGATATTTGCCGCCATGTAAGTCGCCAACTGTGTCGCCGCGGCTGCATAAATTGCCTCTTGCGTGGCCGGACGCTCACCGCCCATTTGTGTGTAAGCCGATTCGCCAAGCTGAGACATTCTCTCCATCACCTGTGCACCATACTCGGCCGTATAAACATTATTCGGCGGACGCTCAACTTGAAGAAGGTCGCCAAAGAAAATAACTTGGTTGTGATTTTCAACAATTTGCTGCTCAGCCGTTAATGCCGGAGCATCAGAAGGAGCTGGCGTTGAAGACGCTCCACCGTTCAGCGCAGCAGAGATTTCAGCAAATGAACGATCAGCCGCAGCAACCTGATCCAAAGACGCCTTATTCTGATCAAAATCTTCAATGTAGGCACGGATCAAAACTTGTGTGTTCTCATCTGTAACACCGCCCGCCTCAATAATGGCAGCAGCCACCGCATCTAAAGATTGTTCTTCGATATACTCTAATGTGAAAGGTCCGTGAATCTGTGAGGCCGCTTCAGCCTGCATCTGTTCTAGCCTCTCACCAACCTGTTCACCAAACTCAGGCGTATAAACACCATCAGCAGGCGGCTGAACGCCGATCAACTGACCGATAATCATCATTTCCTCATGACGCGCCATAATCGCCGCATCTTCGGGCTGAACCTGCGGTGTTGTCGGCCCGACCGGAGTCTCCACTGTCGGGGCTTGCTGCGCAGGCCCTGACGGAATTTCAACCGGGTTTAATGCACCACGTTGATGAAGGAAGTCTAAATCTGAAACCAGCTGCGGCAAATCCGCTTTTAACTCTCGAAACGATTCGATCATCGCCTCAACTTCAGCGTGAGAATCGACTCCTAATTGTCTCTGAAGTGTGTCCAAACCTCTGTCACGAATGGCGCCTGAACCGGGAATAATGTTATTCTCACCCGGCAGATTATCATAAACCATAATCGCCATGTCCATTTTGCTGATCATCTCATCACGCAATTCGGCTCCAAACTCAGACGTATAACCACCTGCAGGAACCGCGACTTCGGCTTTTTCGGCCATAAATGCAAGCATCGCTTCATAAGCGGCAAAAGATTGCGCATCAAAAACACCGTCAACCGCACCCATTTGCGGAATATTCGCATCATCGCCCAATCCCGCAACCGCGCGCTGAAGCTGCTGCTCAATGCGCATCACACGTTCACGCACCTCCGGCGGAATTTCTGGTGCAGAAGGTTGCGCTGTGCCACCCGAAGCAGCGGCGGCCTGCTCGACCGTATCAAAACCGACAGTATTTGTAACTTGGTTCAACGTACTAACAACCGACCCGGAACCGTTAAGAAAATCAAGGATATCCTGCGCATTATCAAAACCGACAGCTTGCAAATCTGCTTGTGGCGTTTGACTTATAATTTGAGCAACGTCAGTCATACGCATGGACGTTTCAAGTCCCAAGGCAAGAGGGAAAGCTGACGGCTGATCGCTTCCGTCGGGGTTAAATCTGTCTAAAAACTGCTGCCCTAAACCTGCCGTATATTCGCCACTCGACGCATCTAAACCGCTCGCTCTGGCAATAAGCATAAGCCTGTCGCGCAACAACAAGATATCTTGCGCGCTAAGTTCTACGGTTACGTCTTCTGAATTTTCTCTGGACATGTATCACCCTAAATATATCTTTTGGAGATATTTTTATCTCTCAAACCACCTTTTAAACTTCTTATTCATTAATATTTATTTCTTTTAAGAAGTACTTCATATTCTTGCACACTGTGATTTTTTTTTCAAACTTTATTTGCAGACGCCAAAACAGGCAAAATAAAAGGCGCGTACCGCATCAGCACACGCCTTAAATCTAAATCATATTAAGACTTTATATTATTCCTGTGTCTTCTTCAAAAGATTGGGATAGCTTTGCAAAGACACTTTCAGCATCTGCTGCATGTTTTCCTGCGTTTCATCCATTTTACTCATCATGAATTCGCAAGCCTCAGGCGTTGTCACAGGCGTTGACTCAAAGCGCGATGAATTAACCGCACGCACCTCATCAACAAGACCGAAAATGATGTTTAATTCTGCCTGTGAAATGTAATTCTGGGCAAGGCTCATATTTTTGATGTTCGCGTCCGCTTCTTGCATAACAGTGCCCACATTATCGTTCCACGTCGTATATTTACCGCGCACATCCGTGGCCATATCTTTGTTGCTCTCAGCGCAACGGTTAACCGCATCCTGAATGTCAGCCTGAACCGCCTTCACGATGCTGAAAACATTATAATTGGTAAACATCGCCAAGAAATGCGTCATCTCGCGCTGATCAAGCTTGCGAATTGTACGAGATACTTTCTCACGCAAAGCATCTTCTTGTGCCTCAACCAATTCACTGCGCTTGACATCTTCTGCACTCGGCGCATTTTCTGCGGCCTCCCCTTGCGCAAAAACACCCTGCGGCGCAAGCGCGAATGACAAGAAAACACAAAAACAAAAAACAAGAATACGGTTCACAACAAAAATCCTTATATATGTTAAGAAGCTAAAGTCATATTACAGTACAACGATAATAAAGATAGTGCAAAAAAAACCACCGGCCAAAGCCGGTGGTGAAAAGAATGATCTTCCTTCCCTATCGATTTCGCATGAAAGTGGGGGGCACATGCACACGACGATCGAAAGATCATACAAGATGACATAAACAAATCTAAAATTCTTAATTTTCCAAAAACGAGGGGAATTTTGCTCGACCGCCCCGTATAAATTTACCTTCTGCTAATCAGAAGGATTTTGTCCCGTTCACTGGCCTTTGCCAAAATAAAGAACCAACGTACAGCAGCAGCTTGATACTGCTAAAACCAATAATGTCCAACCCATAACCATAACGTGTTCTCCTTATATTTTTAGTGTACCACCAAGAAAGTAAAGACAAAGTAAATAAAATTAAAAATAAATTTTTATTACATTTTCTTTGATCAAATTTAAGTAAAACTTAAGTAAAAAACATATAAAATTTTATTAAAATGCTATATATACTTACCCATCACTTTACGCTTGATTTCAATGCAATATAAGGCTTATCTATCGGTAAAGAACGCGTAAAAAGAACCGTACAGGCAACAATGAAACCCTCAAACCGCTCCGATATTTCCGTTTTCCACGCTCTGGATATTCTCCGCCAAGTCAATGAGAGAGAAGCCGATGGTACAAACATTATGCGCATGGGCGCAGGGCAGCCCTGCTTCGGCGTGCCTGATCCTGTCATCAAGTACGCACAACAAATATTAGAACTTGACCCATGCCAAGGCTATACCGAGGCCATGGGCATGCCGATCCTGCGCGAACGCATCACCCAATATTATAAAGACTATTACAAAACCGAGATCGACCCCGCCAATATCGCCATCACTGCGGGTTCGTCCTGCGGCTTTATTCTGGCCTTTATCGCCGCCTTTGATAAAGGCGATAACATCGCGCTCATCACACCCACCTACCCCGCCTATCGCAATATGCTGAAGGCGATGGACTTAAATGTGATTGAAATCGAAGGCCGCGCAGAAGATAAATATCAACCCACCCGTGCCCTTCTGGAAAGCTATAAAGATAAAATTGACGGGCTGGTCATCAACTCACCCTCCAACCCGACAGGCGCAATGATTGCGGATAACGACCTGAAAGATGTTTGCGCATGGTGTGATGAAAACAATGTAACCCTGATTTCAGACGAAGCCTATCACGGCATCACATATGAAAGAAAAGCGAGCAGTGCTGCAAACTATTCCGATAAAGCCATCATCCTGAATACATTTTCAAAATATTTCGCCATGACAGGCTGGCGTATGGGCTGGGCCGTGGTACCGACGCAATTAAGGCAGCGCGTTAAAATGCTGGCTGAAAGTCTGTTCGTCTCCGCGCCCACCATATCACAACACGTCGCCTATAAGGTGTTCGACCACACAGAAGAACTGGACGCCTACGTCGCCGCCTATAAAGAAAACCGTGACATGCTGATGGAAGAATTGCCAAAGGCAGGCTTCACCAACATCGTACAGCCCGACGGCGCGTTCTATCTGTACGCAAACATCGCGCATTTGAGCAATAACAGCATGGAGTTCTGCAACGCCATGCTTGACCACGCGCATGTCTCAACCACGCCTGGCATAGATTTCGACCTCAGCCGCGGCACAGCCTCCATCCGTATTTGCTACGCGGATTCAAAAGAAAACATGGTTGAGGCTTGCAAACGCCTGAAAAAATGGCAATCCTAAAAGTATGGACAACGCCCGAACATCACAAAGCGGTAACATCATCTGGGTTATTCTGTTCGCCGTTTTCCTGCTCGGCGCACTGACCGCCCTGATCAGCCGTAGCGGCACATCAACCAACCAAAAGGGCGATTACGAAAAGCAAAGCATTAAAATCGCCGCCGCCCTGCGTTACGCCAACACAGTTGAATTCGCCGTCTCTCAGCTCATATCCAGCGGCTGCTCAGAAAATGAGCTCAGCTTCGAACATGCCTTAAACACGGGCTACGCAAACGCAAACGCGCCAAGCGATCAATCCTGTCATATCTTCCACAAAAACGGCGCGGGCGTAAACTGGCAGGAAAATGATTTAAACGGTAACGGCTGGAAAGTGACGCGCTACATGGATATCGAAGGCGTAGGCCAAACCGAGCAGGAACTCGCCCTTATTCTAACGGGGATAGCGGAAGACACATGCCGCATCATCAATCGTCAGTTGCATGAATGGACGGATATTCCTGACCTGACAAACGGCAGCGGTAAAATCTTAGAAAAAGCCGACGGAACCTTTCCCGCCGGCGATAATGTCTTTGTCTCTTTGCCTGATAATCCGGGGCCCGCTTGGGAAGACAATCTACGCACCGCGTGTTTTAACAACAGCAATGCGTCAGAATATGTCTTATTCCATGTAATCCTCGCCAGATAATACTGGTCGGTATCATGATGGAACGCTGATTATTCAACCAGCCTGTTCCACCAGCCCTTTTTCTTTTCCTTCGGTGCCTCGTTCACGACCTCATATTCCTTAGGGGCATCATTAGCGCTATCCTTGGCCTGAGCCTTTTTGGCAGGTGTTTTCGCCTTTGACTTCGCAGGTGTCTTCGGTGACGTTTTCTCATCCGCCTTCGCCTTCGCAGGTTGACTGGCTTTCTTATTATCGTCTTTGTCAGACTTAGAGTCAGATTTATCTTCCCCCTCATCTTTCACATTATCATTGGTCGTCTTCGTGGCCTGATCATCAGAATCTGGTTTAGATTTCGACCGTGACGAACGCTTGCGCTTTGGCTTATCAGAAGATCCTTTCTCATCCTTTTGATCCGAAGAAGAGGTCTTTTTCGAGTCATCGCCCTCTTCTTGACCCTTCTTTGCATCAGAATCGGAGTCATCTTTTTTCTTTGATCGGCTCGATTTCTTCTCAGACTTATCTTGTTTTTTGTCTTTCTCATCCTGAGAGGACTCATCGTCGTTCTTCTGATCTTTTTGCTGATCTTGACTCTGATCGTCATCCTGCTTCTTATTATTGCGTCCGCGACCGCGACCACCACGACGCCCACGACGACGCTCATTATTGCCCTTCTCGTTCCGATCATTGTTATCTGAAGCCTCTGATTCAGCCTCATCATTGTCAGAATCCTGATTACGCTCCGCAGGTTTCGACACCTCAATGCGGCATTCCGAGGCAGGGATATCGTCATCAACACGAAGCAGAACCTTTAAGCCATAACGCTCCTCAATCTCAGTAATCTTCTCGCGTTTATGATTAATCAGATACATCGCGACATTCGCAGTAACCTCAACAATAATCTCGGCCGCACGCTTACGAATCCCTTCATCCTCAATCATGCGCAACACCAAAATCGACATTGCATCCGCCGTGCGGATAACACCAGACCCTGCACAGGTCGGGCACTTCTCATATTGTGCTTCCGTCAAACTCGGGCTCAGACGCTGGCGCGATAATTCCATCAAACCGAACGATGAGATACGGCCAACCTGCACACGCGCACGATCTGTCGAAAGCGCCTCTTTCATGCGCCGCTCAACCTTACCATTATTGCGCCTGTTCTCCATATCGATAAAGTCAATCACAACCAGGCCGCCCAAATCACGCAGCTTTAACTGTCGCGCAACCTCATCCGCAGCCTCCAAATTGGTTTTCAACGCCGTCTCTTCAATATGACGACCTTTCGTTGACTTACCTGAGTTCACATCAACCGAAACCAAGGCCTCCGTTGGGTTAATCACCAAATATCCGCCTGATTTCAAGCGCACTTCCATTTGTCCGATCTCATCAATCTGATTTTCGATCTGATAACGGTTGAACAAAGGAAGTTGAATATCTTCATACCGCTTAACCTTCTTCACATGTGAAGGAATAAGCATCTTCATAAAGTCTTTTGCCGTCTTATGCCCGTTTTCACCCGCAACAATAATCTCTTCAATATCGCGTGTGTAAAGGTCACGAACGGAACGCTTGATCAAATTCGCCTCTTCATAAACCAAAGCAGGCGCACTCGATTCCAACGTCAATTCACGAATATTATTCCAAAGGCGCATCAGATAATCCAAATCACGCTTAATCTCGGCCTTCGTACGTGTCACACCTGCGGTTCTGACAATAACCGACATGCCCTTCGGCACTTCCAGGTCTTTAACAATCTCACGCATGCGCGCACGGTCTTTGTGGTTCGCAATCTTACGACTAACACCACCCGCGCGCGGGCTGTTCGGCATCAACACGCAATAACGACCCGGTAGGGATAAATACGTTCCCACCGCCGCGCCTTTATTACCGCGCTCTTCCTTATTGGCCTGAACCAACATAATTTGGCCGCGCTTTACGACCTCTTGAATTTTATATTTGCGGCGCAGATTGAAACGGAACTTCTGTTCATCATCAACATCGTGCCCGCCGACAACCTCAACATTTTTATTGCGATAATTTGATCGCTTGCCGCGCCCTCTGCGACCGCGGCCACGGCCTCTGCGCTGATTTTTCCCTTTACCGTCAGATTTATCATCTTTGGCATTCTCATCATCCTCGGAAGCATTTTCATCGCTATCCTCTTCAGAATCACTATCTGAATCGTCATCTGAGTCATCCGCTTCCGCATCATCAGAAGCCTCATCTTCACTCTCATCGTCGGCATCATCAGCCCCCTCTTCATCCTCAAGGGCATCCTCATCCAACGCTTCTTCTTCCTCATCATGTTCAGCAAGCAAAGCCTCTTGCTCGGCAATCAAAGCCTCACGATCAGAGATAGGAATGCGGAAGTAATCAGGATGGATTTCTGAGAAGGGTAAAAACCCGTGGCGATTGCCTCCGAAATTAACAAAAGCCGCCTGTAGGGACGGCTCAACGCGCGTTACTTTCGCAAGATAAATACTGCCTTTCAGTGATTTTCGTGTCTGGCTCTCATAATCATACTCAACCAGTTTGTTACCATCAGTAACGGCAACGCGTGTTTCTTCTTCATGCGTTGCATCAATTAACATTTTTTTTGTCATAATATTCTCCGTAAGCCATGAGAAAAACAGCTGATTTCAAATAAGTTTGAAAAACAGCGTTGCGCTCTCAGGCACAATTTTTTTGTAATTTCATGCTTACAGTTCGGCGAAACCTTTAAAATATTCATCGAGCGCAAAACCGCATGCATATCATTCGACAATTACCATACACGCTTGTTCTCAAATGCTCAATCTTAAAAAGAACGAACATTAAAAAAACTTTATCTAAAATAGGAAAAACTTATTGGGACGTTGCGTTTCGTGCGAACTTCAAGTCCTTGGATAAACGCACATATTTGTCTTTAATCACATTCATCTGTGATTGGAAATTTTGCAGTGTCTTACCGCTCAACTTCGCACGCTTGGAGGTCTTCACGCTTTTCGGATTAATCTGGCGGTTATTCTTCAACACCTCAAAATGCAAATGCGGCCCTGTTGATCGCCCCGTTGAGCCGACATAACCAATAACCTGCCCCTGTTTCACGCGCACACCTGAACGGATGCCCTTGGCAAATTTATGCAAATGCGCATAGGCCGTATCAAGGTTATTAATATGACTGATGCGAACATAATTACCATACCCGCCATGACGCCCTGCCTTTTTAATTACACCATCGCCCGCCGCATAAATCGGCGTTCCACGCGGCGCGGCAAAATCAATTCCCTTATGCATTTTGTTATAGCCAAGAACAGGGTGGCGTCGCATGCCATAGCCTGAGGAAATGCGAGCCCCATCAATCGGCGTCTGCATCAAAGTGCGGCGTAAACTGCGGCCATTTTCATGGTAATACTCCACAAAGCCTTCACCACGATCAAACCTGTAAATCGGGATACGTGTTTTATTAACGGTCAGGTTTGCAAACAAAACATTGCCATATCGCGCAAAATCACCATCCTCCGTTTCATAAACCTCATACAAGATTTCAACGGTATCGCCTTTACGGATATCACGCTGAAAATCGACCTCGTATGAATAGATCCTGATCATCTCCGCAACCATAGAGGCAGGAATTCCAACGCGCGCCGCCGATCCGTACAGGGATGTCTCAATCGAAACTTGCGCCGCTTCAAGATGCTTCACGATTTCCTTTTCTTTAACATCAGCAGAAAAACGCGCATACTCATCCTTCGTAATATGCAGCTCTTTGGTGGGGCTAATTTTCATGCTGAAGGAATCAACAGCCAAACCGTCATCTCCGCGATCAAGGGAAACTGATATAATTTGCCCGGCCTTAACCGAACGCGGATCAAACTTCTTCCCCATCGCCTTAACCACGCGGAAAGCCTCTGCACCGCTTACGCCGGCATTTTGCAAAACACCTGCAACGGTGTCGCCCGTGGAAACTTCCAAGATCTCATCGCGCGGCAACATCTCTGCTTCTGAAACAGGTTCTTTATGTAACCGCGCATGCGCCGTATCAATCTCGGTTTCCGTCTCCAAATCAAACGGAGCCACTTCAACAGGAAGCGCAGTATCTGGCACACCATCGGACGGGGCAGCAACACTGAACCCTTCTTCGTACTCCTCCTGATCTTCCGGCAACAAAACAACAACCTGCTGACGCGGATCATCTGCTGAACGCCCAATCACCACATCAGAATCCTCGGAATACTCTAAATCATCGTAATACTCACCCCCGACGGAAGCAATTTCATCATCAGAAACATACGGAGCATAAGCAACAGAAACACCGGACTGCCCCAAAGACACACTCAACAACGCGCCGACAGCCAAAAAAGAGAAACAAACATAACGCAAACGCAAACGGTTATCACGAGTCAGCACGTTTCGGCGCCGTATCTTAAAAACACGACAAACAAACAACTTCACACGCAACAAGGCGACGGTCATAATATTGATTAAACGCAAATCAATACCTCATTCATACTTCGATACAATGCGTAACACTGTAATCCAATGCTCATGATACAATCATTCTATAAGCAAGTACAGTTTTACGCCGCTTTTCAGGGGGTTTTACCCAAGTAAAGAGCCCAAAATTCTGAAATTAAAGACACCTGAAAGACACAACATAAACTCGAGTAACACAAATATGTACGACACTGTTTACAGAGCCTCTCGATAAAAATCAACCAAACAGGCATCAATTAAAGATTCAATGATAAAAGAAAAAAGATAAGAGGGAATTAAAATTACCTAAAATCCAAGCATCTCAAGGCGATAATTACAAGCCACAAGCCTTTGTAATCGCCTTATAAGCCGCGCCCGATCCTTTAAGGCTGAACGTATCCGTCGTTAATGTACCGCGGCTTGATGTCCCGCGCACAACCATCTTGGATCCTTTTTGAATAGCTGAGGCAACCTTACGATCAGTATCCGCATCAGGCGTCCACGCGGTCTCATTTTGCACAAACAAAACGTATCGTTTGCCGTCAATCGTCAGCGTAGCATCACTGCCCGCCTTGTATGTGTATCCTGTAATATAGCTAAACACATCTCGTGTCTTCTCAGAAGGCCTGTGCGTCACAAGGGCAAACACCTCACCACGACGAGAATAATTCCCCTCTTCTTTCGTAGGCTTGCTCACCATATAACAGACCTTATCTCCTCCCTCTACCAACTCGTAAGAAACCCATGCCCCGAATGTACCAAGCTCCTTCGGCGCCGCCTCAGCAGGCATCGAAAAAAGAAGAGCAAAACCGGCAACTAAGAAAGAAAAAGATATTCTGGTCATTATATAAATCCCAATGCGTAAATTATCTGATATCAAAAACTATATCTGAGCTTACCCAATGAAGAATCAGAATTAAACCGAAAAACCGATTACAATCGTTTCATCCACAATCGAGATAACGCCACGAACGCCTAACCTTCTTTGCGGACAAAAACAAAGCGGAGACAATAAACCCCGATCATCAAAGCCGCCATAGAAAACCAGAAGACCGCATATTGCGCATGGTTATTGGAAAGCCGCCCTTCACGCGCAACCGCAACCGGATAGGAACCGGCCTTATCATCAAACTGCTCCTCCTCAACATACAGCAAAACACCATCAAGAAGATCCAGCCCGCTCACAGCCTCTATATCGGGCGCAGAAATCTGATACCACACATCCTTCTCCGGAACATTATCAGGTGTAAACACATTAGGCCTCGGAACAGCGCGCAATGCCCCGATAATAACGCCAGTGCCTACAGGCTCATAAACACTGTAATTATCGGGCCGTTCATAAGAAACCGGCACCCATCCGCGGTTAACAAGAACAACCTCTCCGCCATGCGCCGCATCCGTAAAAAACGGCGTAATCAGATGAAATCCCGCTGCCCCGTCAAGTGTACGCGGCGCAACCATAATCGCTTTATCATGTAAGTAACGACCCGATAAAAAACCGCGCTTTAAAACGCTGCCATCATCAAACGACGCAGGGCTTAAAGAAACGGTCTCTGCGTCAATCAATCGTTCAGCAGAAATTTTTCCAAGCAAATCTGTTTTCCACGCCAAACGCTCCAACTGCCAAAACCCCAGCCCGCACAGAACACACACACCGACGACGGTCAAAATACTGCCCCAAAACGGCAAACGCATCTCTTACTCCCAATCTCGCGGCCTGTGCTTGAACTGCAGTGCAATAATATACGATTTAATCGGCTTCAACGTGCCGACAGTTAAAGCAAGGGCGACAAAGGTCCATAAAACACCATGCACCCAAAGCGGCGGAAAGAAAGCATATTCAAAAGCAATTGCGAACGGCACAAGCAAAGAGCCCAAAACAAAAATGAGGAAAACAGCAGGCCCGTCTGCACTGTCATTTTTGGCAAAATCCAAACCACAATGATGGCAAGAATCGTTTAAATCGATCGAAAATCTGCCTTTGAACAGAGCAGCTTCATCACAGCGCGGGCAACGACACCCCATAGATTTTTTGAATAACGCCGCATCAAACAACATGTCTTAATGTGCCGCAGCTGCGCTCTCCGCAACAGCCTTCACGCCTTCCGCATCAGCAGGGCTTAAATCCATGCCAAACAACGTACCCCAGAAATAAACGGCAACGAAAAGGAACAACCACACAACGTCAACAAAGTGCCAATACCACGCCGCCGCTTCAAAACCAAAATGGCTCTCCTCGGTAAAGTGATTCAACTTTGCACGCCACCAACACACAAACAGGAAGATTGTACCGACAAGAACATGGAACCCGTGAAACCCTGTCGCCATATAGAACGTTGAGGCGTAAATACCGTCCGTAAACCCGAAATGCGCATACACATATTCATAAACCTGAAAGCCCAAGAAAATCGTGCCTAGCAAAACAGAGAACGCCAACCCGGCGGCGAAATCTTCATTCTTACCTTCCATAATCGCATGGTGCGCCCACGTCACAGCACAGCCTGAAAGCAACAAGATCATCGTCATCATCAGCGGAAGGTCAACGGGGTCAATCGTATGAATATCCGCAGGCGGCCAAACATAGCCTATCGCCTCATTCGGGTAAAAGGCCGCGTTAAAATACGCCCAGAAAAAGGCCACAAAGAACATCACCTCTGAGGCAATAAACAACACCATGCCGTAACGCATGCCGACCTTCACAATCGGTGTATGCGCCTTTTCAACTACGGCCTCACGAATAACATCACGCCACCAGCCCCACATCACGAACAAAATCGCCGCGATGCCGACATAGATACCGTTCAAACCAACAGGAATGCCTTCATATCCTGTCGCCTCGTTCGCAAACAGGTGTACATCATGCATATACATAACCGTACCTGTGGCAAACAAACCACCCGCAATCGCAGCGAAAAGCGGCCAAATGCTCGGCTCTACCAAATGATAAGGGTGCGGTTTTCCTGTGGTGGTATATTCAACGTGATCAGCCATAATATAAAAACTTCTTCGTAGATTTCTCTTGTGATTTTTTCCAACCTTATAAACCAGCAGGAAGTCAGAGTACACATGAAATATGGCGCATTCTAAATAATTTTTCAACCCGCGCGCCTGAAATCATAATCAGAGCGTAAAACACAAAACAAAAACCGCAAATTAAGGAAAGTAAACGCGTTTTATTGGGTGACCTCTTCTTGATTATAAAACGCCTCCATCGCTACATCCAACGCATCAGACTCGGCCTTGAAAAACGTATAGGATAACGTAATCGTCGTCACATCGTTCAGGTTTCGATCCTCATGCAAGGCGGGGTCAATATAAAACATCACGGGCATATCAACGCGCTGACCGGGCTGCAAAACCTGTTCATCAAAACAAAAACACTGAACCTTGTGAAAATATTTACCGGCTTTTAACGGCGTAACATTAAACAGCGCCGTGCCTACGGTCGCCTCACTCGCCATATTTTTAGCACTATAATTGATAAAACCACGCGCCCCGATTTTTACCGAAACCGACAGATCATCAGGCTTAAACGCCCATGGCAAATCCTGCGACGTATTCGCATCGAAACGAACCGTAATGACACGATCAATAATTTTATCAGGCGTCGGAAGCGCCTCTGACACCTGCGTTGTGCCACCCCACCCAGTGACCCGACAAAACAGGTCATAAAGCGGAACCGATGCAAACGCCAGCCCGACCATAAACACAACCACACCGAAAACTATCAGGGCAGTACGAGCATTTTTTTTCGCGAGCGCATCGCTATGATGTGGGTTTATATTCATGCCCTATACATACAAAAAAAAGACGCCAAAATAAAGAAAAACCGCCACATTCAGGCGGTTTTTAAACTTAAGAAATTGTAATAAATCGGATGAAAAGCCCTTATAGGTTTGACGGATCGAAGTCCGGTGCATCCCCGGGCATAACAACCTTTTTCTTGGTCTCACCTTCACTGTCGTCTGCGCTTTCATCACTCGGGATATCTTGCTCACGAAGATCGGGGCTATCACCCTCAGAATCATCATCCTCTGCGGCAGGCGCATTAATCGGTTCATCAGGCTGTGGCAAAGACACAGGCTGCGCAGCGGCAGGCTCCTCTTCTTCTTCAACATCACCATTTCTTGCGGCAATAGACTTATTATATGCCTCGATCTGTGCCTGATAGGCAGCACGCTCAGCTTCAAAAACCTTCAAGCGCACGGCATCATAAGCATCGCGCATGGCGACATATGGCCTTTGATAGGAATAACGACGTGTTTCTAACATCGCGCGAAACTCTTTCGCATTCTCACGATATTGTAGCTGTCGACCGTAAATATCATAAAACTCCAAAGAAAAGTCTTTAACAACTTCATTGGTTGCATCCTTCGCACCCGGGCGCGTTGCAATCAAAGCCTTTGCCTCGTCAAGCGTCAGAACGTCTTCCTCTTTTTCCGCCTGCATATCATCTTGCGCAAAGACGGTCGGCGCAGCCGCTAACGTTACGGCAAAAACACACCATGTAAAATAATTGAGAAATTTCATTTGGAACTCCAAAACAGTAAATACTTTTAGCACGATACACTATATTCTAAATTTAATCAAAGCGTTCTATCGGGTGACCTGCAAAAGACTGCACGGTCGGCATAATCTCCATACGATTCACATTGAAATAAGGCGGTAAACACGCCGTCCAAAACACCGCCTCGGCCACATCTTCTGCGCGCATATTCTTCGTGTTGGCATAAACGCCACCCGCCTTCTCCGCATCGCCCTTAAAGCGAACCTGAGAAAACTGCGTTTCAATCATCCCCGGTTCAATATTGCTTACCCGCACATTCGTGCCCACCAAATCAGCGCGCAAAGACAACGAGAACTGTTTCACGAACGCCTTTGTCGCACAATAAACATTTCCGCCCGGATAAGGATAATTCCCCGCCGTAGAGCCGATATTAATCACATGGCCCGCCTTACGCTCTGCCATACCGGGCAATACGAGACGTGTCATACGAATAAGCGCGGTGTTATTCACCGCAACCATCGTCTCCCAATCATCCAGATCGCAAGATTGCGCAGGATCAAGCCCCAAAGCAAGCCCCGCATTATTAATCAGTAAGTCGATATTTTTAAAATCTTCAGGCAAACCGTCAATCGCCTGCTCCATCGCATCACGATCGCGAATATCAAAAACGCAAAGATGAACATCGGCATCGTACTCTTTAATAAGATCATCCTTCAACGCCTCGGCCTTTTTCGCATTACGCGCCACCAGAATTAGCTTCGAACCAATAGCCGCGAACCGCCTTGCAAACGCCTTGCCGAAATCACCGGTCGCCCCAGTAATCAAAACAATTTTAGGCGCATGCGGATAAGGTGTATCATACATCGGATTTAGCTCATCTTAATCATGGTTATCGCCCAGAACAGGGCAACAAGGGCAAATATAATCCCTAAAACGACGTAGTTCTTTTTCTTCTTTTTCTTATGAAGTTCACTATGAGGCATCAATCATCACCGCTAAAAATAAAGCAAAAAGGTAAAACACAGAATAACCAAACATCGCCCGCGCATATTTCATATCATCAGACGATAAAACCTTCACGGCCGTCCAAACAAAAAAGCCACTGAGTAAAGCAGCAAACGCGCCGTAAACCATGCCCGCAAATCCTAAAACAGTCGGCAACAATGTCACAGGGAATAAAACCAGACTGTAAATCACCATCTGAATTTTCGTAGAGCGCATACCGCGTGCAACAGGCATCATCGGAATTTTAGCCCGCTTATAATCCTCATTCGCATATAGCGAAAGCGCCCAAAAATGCGGCGGCGTCCATAAAAAGATAATCGCGAACAAAACAATCGACGCAATGCTGACATCACCTGTCACCGCAGCCCAGCCAACCATCGGCGGGAAAGCCCCTGCCGCGCCGCCAATCACGATGTTTTGCGGCGTGGAACGCTTAAGCCACATTGTGTAAATCACAACATAAAAGAAATTCGCAAACGCCAAAACGCCCGCCGCGACCCAATTAACCGCCATCGCCATAACCAAAACGGAAAAGACAGACAGAACAACGCCAAACGCGAGAGCTTCATCCTCATTCACACGCCCCATCGGGATCGGACGCCCGCGCGTACGTTTCATAATTTTATCAATATCACGGTCATACCACATATTGATCGCACCCGCCGCGCCTGCATTCACCGCCAAACAGAATATGGCCACCGCCATAATGAACGGATGCATCTGATCAAACCCGGGCGCAACCCAAGCGCCTGCAAATCCCGTAAAAACCACAAGCGACATCACGCGTGGTTTAAGCAAAGCAAAGTAATCCGAGACGCGCGACTCAACACCCGCAACATCAACCGAATTAAAACTATATTCTACATAACTTCTGCTCATACGCATTTATGTACCACGTTTAGCCAAAAAATCACGCTTTTTCGGAAATTTTTGACAAAAATATAGCATTTAAGCAGACGCAAAAATAAAACTATTGGCACAAACCCACATGCACACGTTATGATCAAAAGAAAAAAGGGAGTAAAAAATGTCATCCGGTGCAAAATTTTTAGTGCAAACACAATCCATATTATCCGACTACGCGGATGAAGAACTGACATACGCGCAAGCCGAGATTATGATTGATGAGGCAACGCAAGCACTGCTTATGGAGCACTTAGAGGACACACCTGACGACGTGCTCGAAATGGCGTTTCACGCCCACGCAGCCCTGCAGTTAGAGGCATTTCGGCAAGAAGATGTAACAGAAAACGAGGCCGTCGCAATTATCGAACAACGCGCACAGGATTATTTTGATAAATCCCGAAGCCCCGAGGAGATTGAAAAACTCTGGCGCCCATACGACCAAAAAGTCGAAGACATCGCCAGCGGTAATGACACAGGCCGCCCCATAACAGGCCAGCAAGATGCCGACGGCTTTTGGGAAGGCTTCAGCCTGAATTAATCCCCCAAAAACAAAACACACAAACAAAAAGCCCCGAAATTAATCGGGGCTTATTTTATTCGTAAAGGCTTTATCCGCCTACTTCACCTTCGGCTGAATATCGAACTGGTGGAACGGCGGCGGTGATGACACAGACCATTCCAGCGTGAAGCTCTGCGGCTGCGCATCCCAGTAATTATCCGTCGCCTTACGCCCGAAGAACAACGTGTGGAACACAACAACGATAAACCAAAGCGTTGCGATACCTGTGAGATACGCACCATAAGATGACACCATATTCCAACCCGCCAATGCGTCAGGGTAATCAATATAGCGGCGCGGCATCCCCTGAAGGCCAAGGAAGTGCTGTGGGAAGAAAATACCGTTCACGCCGATAAAGGTCAGCCAGAAATGAACCTGCCCCATCCACTCACAATACATACGGCCCGACATCTTACCAATCCAATAATAAAACCCTGCAAATAAGGCAAAAACAGCCCCCAAAGACAGAACATAATGAAAGTGCGCCACAACGTAATATGTATCATGCAAGGAAACATCCATCCCCGCATTGGCCAAAACAACCCCCGTGACACCGCCAACAGTAAACAGGAAGATAAACCCAATCGCCCAAAGCATCGGCGTTTTGAACGTGATTGAGCCACCCCACATTGTCGCAATCCAAGAGAAAATCTTAATCCCCGTCGGAACCGCAATAATCAAGGTTGCCGCCGTAAAGTAAGCGCGCGTATCAACGCTCATACCCACCGTATACATATGGTGTGCCCATACAACAAACCCAACAAAACCAATCGCGACCATCGCGTAGGCCATGCCCAAATATCCAAAAATCGGACGCTGTGAGAAGGTCGACACAATGTGAGAGATAATGCCGAACGCAGGCAAAATCATAATATACACTTCAGGGTGACCGAAGAACCAGAACAAGTGCTGATACAAGAGAGGATCACCACCTCCTGCAGGGTCAAAGAAGGACGTGCCGAAATTACGGTCGGTCAACAACATCGTAATCGCACCACCAAGAACAGGCACGGCCAGAACAAGCAAGAATGACGTCACCAACATACCCCATACAAACAAAGGCATTTTATGAAGCGTCATGCCCGGCGCGCGCATGTTAAAGATCGTCGTAATAAAGTTCGCCGCACCTAAGATAGAGCTCGCCCCGGCAAGGTGAAGCGCAAAAATCGCCATATCAACGGCCATCCCGTCATGCCCGAACCCGACACTCGACAAGGGCGGATAAACCGTCCACCCCGTTCCCGCACCGCCGCCAACAAAGGCTGACATAATCAGCAAGAAGAACGCAGGAACAATCAACCAGAAAGAAATATTGTTCAAACGCGGAAACGCCATATCAGGCGCACCAATCATCAACGGCACAAACCAGTTACCAAAACCACCGATAAGGCCCGGCATCACCACAAAAAACACCATGATCAAACCATGCGCGGTGATAATCACATTCCACAAATGCCCATCGGGGTTTCCGGCCTCATCCACCAAAAACTGAACACCGGGGTCTTGCAATTCAGCACGCATAATCATCGAAAATGCACCGCCGACAATACCGGCAATAATTGAGAAGATAATATAAAGCGTTCCGATGTCCTTGTGGTTTGTGGACATGAACCAACGTTTGAAAAATCCGGGCTTATGATCTGCCATGATAACTCTTTCCTTTTTCTAATCTTATCTGATCAGTTTTCTCTTCTTACTCAACCAACGCCGTTAGCTTAATCGGCGCCGCCCCATCGATTTTGTTTTGATTGAAATAATCATTCGCCGCAAATTCTTCCTTGGCCTTTTCAACCCAAGCCTCAAATTCTTCCTTAGGCACGGCCTTAACTTCAATCGGCATAAAGGCGTGGTCTTTACCGCAAATCTCTGAACATTGCCCGAAATAAGTACCGGGCTTGTCAATGCGGAACCATGTTTCGTTTGTACGGCCGGGAATCGCATCAATCTTCACACCAAACGCGGGGATCGTCCACGAATGGATAACATCCTTACCCGTCACCAAAATTGCGATATCCGTATCAATCGGTAAAACAATAGGATTATCGGTTGAGAGCAACCGCACCTGACCGGGCTGCAACTCATCGGCTGGAATCATGTAAGAATTAAACGAAATGCCGTCATGGTCGGGGTACTCATACCCCCAATACCACTGATATCCGCTGACTTTTAATGTCATCTCAGGTTCAACGATACGATCGTTCTTATAAAGTAACTTAAATGACGGAACGGCAATCACAATAAGAATGACGACGGGGATAACCGTCCATATAACTTCTAGCAACACATTGTGCGTGACGTTTGAAGGCGTTTTGTTCGCACGTTTATTGAAACGAATAACCACATATATAAGTAACACAAGAACAAAAAGCGTAATCCCTGTAATAATCACAAGCAGCATATTGTGGAAGTCATGAATGCGCTCTGCCGAAGACGTCACAGCAGGTTGTAAATTCAACCCCCACTCAACCGGCTCACCCGCAACGGCAGGAAAAGCGACCGCCAAAACTGTTAATAATACTGAAACTGAGAAAACCCAAATTTTGTTATGCATCATCGATATATCTTTACGTTTTAAACACAAAAAATTTCAAAAACCCGTGCTCGAATAAATTCATTACCGCTTATATAGGAATATAGCACTTATAAATCAAGAAAGAATAGTGGGATATCGGGCTTTTTTTGCAGATATTACGAACTTTTCATGTACCTTTTATAAAACCCGTTCGCAACATCCCGTATATTTAAAGGCAAGCATGCGCCAGACACACGAGCGCCGCTGTTTCAGCGCGTAAAATATTTTCCCCCAAAGAAATAGGCTGGACATGAGCAGCCTTTAAAATCAGATCGACCTCCTCATCACTGAACCCGCCCTCAGGGCCGATCAAAAAAGCCGCCTCATTACCTAAATCAAAAGAAGAAATCAGCGGAAATTTTTCATTATCACGCTCTAAACACACGTACAGCGGTGATGAACGATCGGAATTCAAGACCTGCTCCAATGTTTGCGTTGCGTGTAAATCAGGAACATCAAGCCGCTCGCACTGCTCCGATGCTTCAATAATCTGCGCCTCCATACGCTCAAAATTGAGCTTTCTGTTCTCAGTCCTTGCCGTCAAAACAGGATAAAAATCACTTACACCTATTTCTACGGCCTTCTCAACCATGACCGCCAGACGCGTCTTTTTCATCGGCGCAAAAAATAATGAAATGTGTTTTTTATCAGAAGGTTGCTCCTTATGAACCGATTCAATACGAACAATTGCGTTTTTCTTAGAAAGGGTCAAAATTGACGCAATCCACTCCCCATCCTGGCCGTTAAAGACACGTACACCATCCCCTTCTTTACGCCGCAACACATTCCGCAAATAATGAAGGGCAGAATCATCCAATGAAACCTCAGCATCTTTACGCAAAGAAGACTTGAGATAAAGCCGCGGATATTTATAGTAGGCATCTGACATGAGCATAGTAGACCAAAAAAACCACACCGACATCAAGCGGCTTATCTGGATTGAGCAGTTTCTGCCACAATCTTTTCGCCCCTACGCCTACCTGATGCGCATTGATCGCCCCATCGGCATCTGGCTCCTGCTTCTACCGTCATTATGGTCGATCGCACTGGCAAGTGGCGGTATCCAGAATTTTAATATTTTAACGTTAAAAACAATCCTGCTTTTCACGCTCGGCGCAATCATTATGCGCGGCGCAGGCTGTGTGATAAATGACCTCTGGGATCGCAACCTTGATAAGAAAGTTGAACGTACAAAAAAGCGCCCTTTAGCCGCGGGTGATATTACACCAAAACAAGCTTGCCTGTTTTTAGCCGCTCTCCTCCTCATCGGACTTATTATTCTATTACAATTCAATGTATTAACGATCACTCTCGGCATTCTTACCCTGCCATTAATCGCCATATATCCGGCAATGAAACGTGTCACAAACTACCCGCAATTTATTTTAGGCTTAACCTTTAATTTCGGCGCCCTCATGGGCTGGACAGCCGTGACAGGAGCGTTGAACACCCCTGCCATCCTTCTCTACTGTGCGGGCATTCTTTGGACAATCGGATATGACACGATCTACGCCCATCAGGACATCGAAGATGACGCCGTCATCGGCGTGAAATCAACAGCGCTCATCTGGAAAGAAAACAGCAAAAAGATCGTCAGCCTTTTATACACTCTAACGATAAGTGCTTTATTCTTCGCGTTTTTGCTCAAACACGGCCTCACAGCGGAACTGGCACTGCTTTGCGCCCCCGGCCACCACCTTGCGCGACAAATAAAAACATGGGATGAAACCAGCCAGGAAAGCGCACTAAAAACCTTCAAATCAAACCAAATCACAGGCTTGATAATCCTGATTCTCTGCCTGATTTAAGGGGATTTAAGCGCCTGCAGAAAGCCCGCGAAGCCGCTGCTCCGCTACAATCAACATCGTCAGATCAACCGTACCCGCACGACGTAGATCAACAAACAGACTATCGAGCTGTTTTAAGCTCTGCGCATGATCGTCAACCCACAGATCAACCAAGGACTTGCCCTTAGGCACCTTCTTGCTCGACCCGTTCAGATCACGCAAAATGCGCACCGTCATGCCCGCCTGCGACGAATAAAGCTGCTCAGTCAACCCGTTGGTCACCTCCGCATGCCAGTAATCATCATTGGGCAGGTATTCAACTTTGTTGCGCAACCAATCAATGTGGAAACGCTCACCCAGCTTGAAATACGTCGCCGCTGTATTTTTCAGGTCGGTATTTTGCTCCGATGAAATACGGATAATATCACACGCCGAAGACAGCACAGGCATCAGCGCAATCTGATCAGCCAGCTTCTCGGGAATACCATCTTGAATATACGAATTCCTACGTGCCTTAATCGAACGCAACGTATCTTTGGTCAGCACACTATCCAGATTTTTAGTCAACGCCTTAATACCGTCACTAAATTCTTTTGCGTCCTTATCAATATCCAACTTGCGGCCCAAACGGGTGAGGAACCATGTAATACCATGCTCGGAAAGCCTTGCAATCTCTCGCATCGCCTTCAATTGAACCTGAGCGGGAACCGTGCCGTCCATCGCCTCAATATCGTCCCAAACATGGCGCAAACCGAACGCATCACGCACAATGAGATAGGCTTGCGTAATCTCTTCAACATTCGCGCCCGTCTTATTCATGCGCGATTTAAGGAAGGTCGGCCCCATACGGTTGATCAACGAACTCGCCATCATTGTCGCGACAATCTCACGCTTCAAACGGTGACGCAAAATCTCCTTCTCATATCGCTCGGCCAAAACATCGGGGAAGTAGTCTAAAACCCAGTAATTCATTTTCGGATTATCCGGAATGTCAGAAGCCAGCAAATCCTTCGTTAGGCTGATCTTCGCATAAGACAGCAACACACACAGCTCAGGCCGTGTCAGGCCCTTACCCGTGCTCAAACGGCGCTCAACACTCTCCTTATCAGGCAAACCTTCAATATCGCGGCGCAATCCCTGCTCCCGCTCCATATCACTGATAAACGCATCATGCAGCTGTAAATTCTCGCGCGCTTGCATCTCCATCAGAGAAATCGCCTGCGCTTGCTGATAATTATGACGAAGAACATGCTCTGCAACCTCATCCGTCATCTGCTCAAGCAGTTTATTCCGCGCCTTAATATCCATTTTATTGTCTTTTTGTGACATCACATCGCGCAATAAAATCTTGATATTCACCTCATGGTCAGAAGAGTCAACGCCGCCCGAATTATCAATAAAGTCAGTGTTAATCGAAACACCGTTCTTACCCAATTCAACACGCGCCAACTGCGTCACACCAAGGTTTGCGCCCTCACCAATTACTTTCGCGCGCACATCTTCTGCATTGATGCGAAGGGAATCATTCGCCTTATCGCCAACCTGTTCGTCAGTCTCATACGCAGCCTTAATGTACGTGCCGATACCACCAAACCAAAGAAGGTCCGTACGTGCCTTTAAAATCGCTTGAATCAGCTCAGCCGGCGGTACACGATCCTTTTTCAAATCAAAGCGCGCTTTAATCTCAGGCGTAAGGTCGAGCATCTTATCGCTTCGATTATAAATGCGGCCACCTTTCGAAAGAGCCTTCGTATTATAAGCATCCCACCCTGAAACAGAGTCAAACAAACGCTTACGCTCTTTGAAAGACGCAACCGTGTCAGGATCAGGATCGCAGAAAATATGCAAGTGGTTAAACGCACCGACAAGACGTATATGCTCAGACAATAACATCCCGTTACCGAACACATCACCGCCCATATCACCAACACCCGTAACCTCAAACGGCTGGGTTTGCGTGTCGTGATTAAACAAACGGAAATGATACTTAACAGATTCCCAAGCGCCACGCGCCGTAATACCCATTTTTTTATGGTCATAGCCGGCTGATCCGCCCGACGCAAAAGCATCATCGAGCCAAAAACCGTAATCCTGAGACAGGCCGTTCGCAATATCCGAGAACGTCGCTGTGCCTTTATCGGCAGCAACCACCAAATACGGATCATCACCATCGCGACGCACAACATCAACAGGCGGCACAATTTTTTTGCCTTTACGATTATCCGTGATGTCCAAAAGCCCGCGAATGAGTGTCTTATAACACTCAATCCCCTCGGCCTTGAATTCATCACGCCCATGTGTTTCGGTTTTCACAACAAACCCGCCTTTTGATCCCATCGGAACAATAACGGAGTTCTTAACCATCTGCGCTTTCATCAAGCCTAAGACTTCCGTGCGGTAATCCTCATGGCGATCAGACCAGCGAATACCACCGCGTGCAATCTTATCGCCGCGCAAGTGGATGGCCTCCACGCGCGGAGAATAGACAAAAACCTCACAATACGGCTTCGGCGCAGGCATAAACGGAACAGTGCCACTGTTAAATTTAAGCGACAAATAAGGCTTTGCGCTACCATCTTCTTGGCGCTGGAAATAATTCGTTCTCCACGTCGCATCAATCAATGTCGTAACCGCGCGCAAAATACGATCTTCATCACTGGAATGAACATCTTTCAATTTCTCAACAATCTGCGCCTTAAGCTTTTCCGCCAAAGCGCTGGTATCACCCTTGCGGTTGGGGTCATGATACGCCTTAAACAAATCAACGAGAAGACGGCTGATATCACCATGATCGGTCAACGCACGCTCAAAATATGTACGGCTGTACGGCAAGCGCAACTGCTTCATATAACGCACATAGGCGCGCAAAATCGTCGTTTCATGCCAGTTCGCACCTGCGCTCAAAACAAGGCGATTCAGCCCGTCATTCTCAAGCTCATTATACCAGATTTTCACAAACGCTTTTTCAAAATTCTCTTTAACGCTTGCAACATCAACCGAGTTTTCAAACTCAGGCGTTTCCAACAAGAAATCGTGTATCCAAATGGATGTTGCATCATTTTTGGGGCGAACCTCAAACGGCAACTCCGCAACGGCCTTCAACCCCATATTCTCCAAAATAGGCATCACATCCGACAACGTAATCGGCGCACCCAGGCTGAATACCTTCAGCCGAACCTGTGACGGCTTAACATCTTTGGGACGATAAAGGTCCAAAACGATGCGATCTGAAAGAATAGCATTCTCAATATGCTCAATATCGAACACACACTGATTGGAATCATAGGTCGTCGTGTAACCAAAAGGAAACGCTGTAGCATATCGCGACGTTAGGCGCATAATACGCTCATCATCATCAAACGCTAAGCTCAAAGATTGCGCCAATTTTTCAGACCATGTCTGACCCGCATCGCGTAATTTCTGCTCCAATTGACGTACATTGATTTTGGGCGGGTTCTTCTGATCAACATTAATCACAAACATAACGCGCGCAAAAACCGAATCATCCAACGTCGTGTAAAAATTCGAACACTCACCGTTCGTCTCACGCTCTAAAATCTTTTGGATATCCATCCGCAATTGCGTACCGAAACGGTCGCGCGGAATATAAACCAAACAAGAGATATAGCGCCCGAACGGATCCTGACGCAAGAAAAGCGCTATACGCTGACGCTCCTGCAGGCGGATAATATTTTTACAAATATCAAGCAGCGCCTTCGATTCAATCTGAAACAATTCATCACGCGGATATTTTTCCAAAATGTGGCGCAAGGCTTTCGCATCATGCGTGCCGTCGATATAACCCGACAGCTTCAGTACATCTTCAACCTTCTCGCGCAAATACGGAACATCGGTCACACTGCGTGAATAGGTAACGGAGGTGAACAAGCCGATAAACAATTTCTCACCAACGACCACGCCGTCTTCGTCATAACGCTTAATTGCGATACAATCCATCGGAACGCTTCTGTGAACGGTCGCCAAACGATTGGTCTTTGAAACCGAAACAGGCGGCAAACTACGGCGCAATTCCTGCAAGTTACGCGGCAGCCCTTCATGCGCATCACTGATATAGGCCGGCGAAACATCTTGCTTCAAAAGCCCCAGACCCGACCCGTCAATCGTCTTGCTTTTAACGCCATCCTTGCTTTCGATAAAATCATATTCACGATAACCAAGCAGCGTAAAATTATTGTTGTGCAGATACGTCAAGAACGCACAATGCTCCTGAATTTCCGCAGCCGGGCGATTCGTCCGCGCCGTATTCAACTCTTCTGCGGCCTCTTCCAGCTTTTCAAGCATAGCAATCCAGTCTTTATTCGCATGGAAAACGTCATCCAAAACGGTAAATAACCCGGCCTCTAAATCCTTAATCTTCTTGTCTGAAAGCGCCTCGTTCAGTTGAATATGGATATGGGACTGCCTGTGATGCCCCTCTTCCATCTCGCTACTCACCCCTGCAAGGTCACCCTTACTGTCATAGCTGCTATACAAAATCGGATGGATCAAAATTCCGATTAGTAAATTACGCTTGTTGATGTAGGCTGCAACGGAATCGACCAAAAACGCTAAATCATCGCTGACGATATCAATAACGGTTTTGCGCACCTTACCATCCTTGATCGGTAACGTATAAATACGCAACTCCGGGTGGCCGACTTCTCTTTTCTGTGCCATTTCATAATGGGACTCTGCCATCCGCGCCAACAAGGGAACATCAAAGAATTCCAAATCCTCGTCAATAATTTGCCCGGTTATATGGTCAAATATATCATCAAGATGTTTGTTCGATGATGTAGGGAGTGTATCACGCGCCTGCTTAAGAAGGGCTTCGGGCTTAATTTTGGATTTTTTCATCTGGAATTACGCTATTTTTTTATTTGTATGTTTCATAAAATTATTGTCGCCATACTATGCCTAAAACCGAAGCGGGTCTAGGGGTCTAAAAGGATAATTCAGACATATATGTTGCGCACTGCACAAACTTTTGTACCAAAACATATGTATCTGCGAATGTGTTTATGATTAACTACAAACGACCTGAAAATTTTGCCAATTTTATCGTATCAAATAACGTTGAGGAGTATTTAAATGTCTTTAAAAAACAAAACCGCACTGATCACAGGCTCAACCAGCGGCATCGGCCTTGGTATCGCAAAAGGATTAGCGGCTGAAGGCATCAATATTGTCATGAACGGTTTTGGCGACAAAGATGAAATAGAGCTGGAACGCAAAGCTATTGAAAATATGGGCGTCAAAGCCATTTATAACGGCGCGGATATGACAAAGCCCGACCAGATCGAAGCCCTGATTAACGAAGCAAAAGAAGAGCTGGGCGGCGTTGATATTCTGGTCAATAACGCAGGCATTCAATGCGTTTCGCCCGTTGAAGACTTCCCCCCCGAAAAATGGGATGCGATCATAGCGATCAATCTCTCATCCGCTTTCCACACAACGCGTCACGCCATTACGGGCATGCGCGAAAAAGGATGGGGTCGCGTCATCAACATGGCCTCCGCACATGGCCTCGTCGCCTCCCCCTACAAAAGCGCGTACGTTGCCGCCAAACACGGTATTTTGGGCTTCACCAAAACCATCGCATTAGAGGCCGCGCAAGACAACATTACCTGCAACGCAATCTGCCCGGGCTACGTCTACACACCGCTTGTCGAAAACCAAATCGCCGACACGGCCAAAGCCCGCAATATGAGCGAAGAAGACGTTAAAAACGAAGTCATGCTCAAGGCACAATGGACGAAAAAATTCGTCACTGTCGAACAAATCGCAGGCCTCGCCTTGTTCCTCTGCTCCGATGCGGCGGAAAATATAACAGGCACGGACATCGCCATTGATGGCGGCTGGACGGCAGCTTAACTTAAAAAAAAAGAGTAACGTAACTATGTCAAACTATGACTATGACCTCTTCGTAATCGGCGCAGGCTCGGGCGGGGTAAGATGCGCCAGAATCGCGGCAAGCCACGGCGCAAAAGTCGCCATCGCCGAAAAGCAATATTACGGCGGCACATGCGTCAATGTCGGCTGCGTGCCGAAAAAACTCATGACCTACCTCGCAGGCTTCGCCGAAAATTTTGAACACGCAAAAGGCTATGGCTGGAACGTCGGCGAAACATCACTGAACTGGCAAACATTTATTCAACGAAAAGATGCTGAAATCCAACGCCTGAACAGTATTTACGAGGGCCTGATGGATAACACAGGTGTAACCAAGCACTGGGGCCATGCAAAAATCACAGATCCGCATTGCGTAGAAATCGAAGGTAAAACATTCACGGCAAGAAACATTCTGATTGCAACAGGCGGGCGCGTGCACATACCTGCATCAATAGAAAACGCCGAGCAATACGGCATCACATCAGACGATGTGTTTTATTTGAAAAAACAGCCGAAAAAAATGGTCATTCTTGGCGCGGGATATATCGCCCTTGAATTTGCCAGCATTTTCAACACACTCGGAACGGAAGTCGACGTGATCTTCCGCAGAAAAGAAATTCTTTATCCCGAATTTGATGATGATCTGCGCTGTTTTCTCGATGACCAAATGACCCGAAAAGGCGTCAGGTTGCACCCCGAAACAAACATCACAAAAGTTGAAAAAGAAGGCGAAAACTATAACGTCACACTCACCAACGGCAACGTCATACAGGCAAATCAAGTCCTGTTTGCGACAGGCCGAAAACCCAACACAGACAATATCGGCGCAGAGACAGTCGGTATAGAACTGGGCAAAGGCGGCGAAATTATTGTCAATAAAGACAACCAAACAAACATCCCATCCATCTACGCGGTCGGCGATGTGATAGACCGCATCACCTTAACCCCCGTCGCGCTCGGCGAAGGACACGCCCTCGCCGACAGATTATTCGGCAACATGCCGGATCGCTACATCAGCTACGAAAACGTACCGACCGCCGTTTTTTCAAACCCCAATCTAGCCTATGTCGGCCTCACCGAATCAGAGGCGTGCGACAAATATGGCAAAGATGATATCGACATTTTTACATCCTCATTTCGGTCCATGAAAATGATTCTGGCCGAAGATGATACGCGTTCAATGATGAAAATTATCGTGCGGCGCTCCACCGATAAAGTACTCGGCGTAAAGATGATCGGCGCAGAGGCAGGTGAAATCGTCCAGGGCTTTGCAACAGCCATGATCGCAGGAGCAACAAAAGCGGATTTTGACCGCACAATCGGCATTCACCCGACCGTCGCGGAAGAATTCGTCACCATGCGCAAAAAAGCCCGCTAATCCTTTTTTCGCCGCACCTTACGGCGAAGTGACGTACTACGCGTTGTCGCTTTAATCACATCTTCAGGCAGCGGCCCGCCAACTTTAACAGGGCGCTCCGCAAAGCGCCCTAGGCAAATCATACGATCATACATCGTAATCGCCGCAGCCACCCCGACATTGACACAAAAATGCATCGGGATCTTAACAACGTGATGACACTGCTCAACCACCGCATCTGATAAACTCCCCATCTCAGGCCCGAAAATATAGGCCGCGCGCGTCGGATGTCGAAAGCTCGGCATCTCAATCGAATTGTCCGTCAATTCAATCCCTACCAAAGTGCACTTTTCCGGCAACATCAATTGTTCAGGCGAAGGATATTGATAATAAGGCAAATGATCAAACGCATCGGACGTGTCGCTCGTGCGATATTTTTCAATATCAACAATCGGATTAATCGCAAAGAAAAACTGCGCCCCAAAAGAATGCGCAGAGCGAATAATCGTGCCGACATTCTGCTCCTTGCTGATTCCCTCAACACCAATACCGAAATACCCTCTCATTCCTCTCCCTCAAATATAAAGTCCAAAACCGCATCAAAAAGCCTGCTCAACGCCCGCCGAGCCGCGCCCTCACCCCTGCATTAATGCCCTTATAATACAGCATCGTTGATTCAGGGCTGAGGCCACCAATAATCCCGACACGCTTCATCGGCAAATCACTTTTTCAATACGATCCAACGCCTCGGTCAAGCGCGCTTCTGACACCGCAAAGCACAGGCGTATATACCCCTTCGCAGACGTACCAAACGCCGAACCTGGTGAGAGCAAAACCCCCGCCTCATCAATTAAACGCTTGGTCAGGCCGATGCAATCTTCTTCGCCATCCACCTTGAAAAACGCGTAAAACGTACTCTCAGGGTAAGACATATGCACATTGCCCATCGCTTTAAACCGCTCCACCACCAAATCACGGTTGGATCGCCACAAATCAAGCTGATGTTTAAGGAAATCCTCCCCCTCTTCCAACGCGGCAATCGCACCATATTGCGTAAAAGACGGCGGGCAGAGCTTATTATAAAGTGCAACATCCTGAATCTTCGCCTCCGCCTCATGCGGCCCGACAATCCAGCCCAATCGCCAGCCTGTCATCGCCCAGCTTTTGGAAAAGCTATTGACTACGAGGAGCAAATCATCAGGCTTGGCAACGTCCAGAAAACTCGGCGCACGTACACCCTCATAGACCAGTCGCCCGTAGACCTCATCCGCCAGAACCCAAATGCCGCGCTCTCGCGCGAAATCCAAAATCGCGCGCAATTCATCCTCGCGCGCCGTCCAGCCTGTCGGGTTAGATGGCGTAACAATCAACATCACCTTGGTTCTGTCCGTCACCGCTGCAAACAACTTATCCAAATCGAGCTGCCAACGATCATCAATATAATCAAGCGAGACTTGTTTTGTTTTGGCCTGCGTCAACTCAATCGCGCCGATCAAATTCTTCCAAATCGGCGTAAGCGCAACCACCTCATCCCCTTTGTCAACAAGAGCCGCAAGCGACAAATGCATCGCAGTAGAGCCTGACGCACTCACAAAAATCCGCGATTGCGGGATATCCAAACCATAAATACGCGCATAATATTGCGACAATGTCTCTCTCAGCTCAGGATTACCCAAAACAGGCCCGTAATAGGTCTTCCCTTCACGCATCGCCTGCATCGTTGCCTCGCAAATGAAATCAGGCGTCGGCGAATCACCTTCCCCCTGTCCGAGTGTGATGATCCCCTTCTTTGTGCGGGCATATTCAATCATCTCCGCACCCGGGTTCGCCGTCAGCGCATGCAAAACCGGACGAAACTTTAAATCCTCATCCCTGTCCTGCTCCAATGTCAGGGAAACCGCTTCAATATCTTCACGTGAAATTTGTAAACTCATATCGTTCTCACTTGTTTTTTAAACATCATTATCCTTGAATGATGGTCTATGTAAATCATAAATCTGTTTTGGTAATTTTTTAGGGCGCGCCGCCATTCGGCGCATGTGGCTCTTTATGCGGGCAAGCCCGCCGCATTCGCCGCCGCTGCTGCAGCCGCTACAAACAAAATTGCTCTGTTTTCATGCGTTAAACTTTTCATAAATTTATAAAACCATAAAAAAAACCGTTTAGGCAATATTTTTCTTAATCTTACTCCTGCAACGCAGGAATATCCTTATAAAGATCAAGACTTTCGGGATTGGCGAGCGCTTCGACATTTTTAATTTTGCGTCCCATAACAACATCACGCACCGCAATTTCCGAAATCTTTCCGCTAATTGTTTTGGGAATATCATCAACCGCAATCACTTTCGCAGGAACATGCCGCGGCGACGCCCCTTGCCTGATCTGCGTTTTGATGGTCTTGGTCATATTCTCATCTAAAGCCTGCCCATCGCACATAATCACGAACAAAATAACGCGAACATCACCATCCCAATCCTGCCCGATCGCAACACTATCACGCACCGCCTTAATCTTTTCCACTTGGCGATAAATCTCCGCTGTCCCGATACGTACCCCCCCGGGATTGAGCGTCGCATCACTTCGCCCATGAATTATAAAGCCGCCATTTTCGGTCTTCTCCACCCAATCGCCATGCACCCAGATATTATCAAAAACATCGAAATACGCGCCCTTATAACGCGCACCATCCTCATCATTCCAAAAAGAAACGGGCATAGACGGAAAAGCATACGTACACACCAATTCGCCCGAACCGACGGACACGGGATTTTGTTCATCATCATAAACATCAATCGCCATGCCCAAACCCGCGCCCTGTATTTCGCCCCGATAAACAGGGGATATCGGATTGCCAAGCATAAAACAGGACACAATATCCGTTCCCCCTGAAATCGAAGCCAAATGAACGTCTTTCTTAATGGTTTCATACACATAATCAAAGGACGCATGAACCAAAGGTGACCCTGTTGACGCAATCGTGCGCAGCGCAGAAAGATCATGGCTGTCACACACACGCATCCCTTCGGCCTTCATCGCCTCAATATATTTGGCTGACGTGCCGAAGAACGTACACCCATGCGCAGAGGTATAATCCCACAAAACCGAGCCGTCAGGATAAAAAGGCGAGCCATCATACAACAGCAACGTCGCCTTCGATGCCAAGCCCGTCACAAGCCAATTCCACATCATCCACCCGCAGGTCGTGAAATAAAACACTTTATCGTCTGCGCGAATATCACTTTGCAACTGATGCTCTTTCAAATGCTGAATCAGCGTACCGCCATGCCCATGCACAATACATTTCGGCACCCCAGTCGTTCCCGATGAAAACATGATAAACAGCGGGTGATTAAAACTCACACGATTAAAATCAATCTCCCCTGCCTCGTAAGGCGCGATAAAATCATCGGAGAGCTGAGCATTCTCCAAGTCCTCGAGCGCGAGATCAGATCCGGCAAACGGTATAACAATCGTTTTTTCCAAACCATTAATCTGCGGCTGTACGTCTTTCACCTTGGCCAGAACATCAATGGTTTTCGCGTTATAATAATACCCGTCCACAGTCACCAAAATTTTCGGCTCAATCTGCCCGAACCGATCAACAACGCCCTGAACCCCGAAATCAGGCGAGGCCGAAGACCACACCGCCCCAATCGAAATCGCCGCCAGTGCCGCAATAATCGTCTCCGGCATGTTCGGCATATATCCCGCAACGCGATCGCCCTCCTCCACGCCCGCCGCCCGCAACGCCTGCGCCCAGCGTGAAACCTGATCATACAGCGCGTCGTAAGAGAGAGAGCGCTCCTCGCCTTTCTCATCTCGAAAAACCAGCGCATCCTCCGCTCCGCGATGGCGCAAAACGTTCTCCGCATAATTTAAACGCGCATTTGAGAAAAACTGTGCCCCCATCATCCGCCCGTCATTCTCGTCGAACAAAACATCACCCTTTTCGCCGACAATCTCACAAAAATCCCAGACCAAATCCCAGAATATCGGCGCATCCTCGACACTCCAGCGCCACAGCGCATCGTAATCACCAAAATCGCGCCCTGTCCGCTCTTTCACAAAACGCATAAAGCTGTATAATCGAGTATCTTGAACAGCATCTTTAGAAGGTGACCAAAGTTTCATTGTTAAAATTCCATATCCACAAATAAAATAAATAAAAACAGGATTTTGAGTGTGTGCATTTTTGTAACGAATTGCAAGAACGCGCGAATAATATTCAGAATCAAATACGTTTTAAAGAACGATCAAAGGGCGTAAAATTAGTGAAGCAAGACCAAGCCGATAACCAAAATACCATGGCATCAAAAAAACGACGCCCGCGTAAAATAATTACAGCGTTCCTTACACTTATGCTGTGCATGTCATGGCCTCTATCATCAGCCCAAGCACAACTGGAGCCTGAGCGCTACACCCGCGTCGAAATCAAAGCGGAAAAAGAACAAGTAACCGCAGGCGAGACAATAACCGTCGCGACCACAATTTATTTAGAGCCGGATTGGCATGTCTATTGGCTAAACCCTGGCGATTCAGGCTTGCCCGTAATTATAAACTGGAAAAAGCCCGAAGGCTTTGAATTCAGTGACATAATGTGGCCAACACCAGACAAGATATCCTACGAAATATTGGCCAATTACGGATATTACAACGAGGTGACCTTACTGCAAACATTGGAAGTGCCCGAAAACTTCGCAGGCGGTGAAGTAAGGCTCGACGCGACGATTGACATGCTTGTGTGTAATGACATTTGCATCCCCGAAAGCAGTAATATCACCCTCACGCTTAATGCAGATTCGCCTACCTATATCACAAGCGATGCTCGCATTAATGAAGCCAAAGAAAAATTACCGACACAAATTGACGGTGACTTAAACAATGCGTTCACGTTTACGGAAGTAGAAATAAACGGCGAAAAAACCCTGCGCCTGCAACTCAGAAAGCAAGATCTTCCCGCTGACATCACAGAACAGCTTTCAAACGTGGAATTCTTTCCTGAAAATCTGGGGATTATAAGTCACATATCCGAGCCCAGCGTAAAATCAGAAGATGACCAAATCATCATTGAACATAAGCGCGGCGATCAACCTTTGCCTGAAATGATACAGGGGCTGCTTGTGATAAAGAGCAAGATTAAAGGCAGCAATATCGGCTATCAGGTAAAGATAAAAAATAACATTGATGAAAGCCAAACATCACCTGATGAAAATACAGCGCCGACTGAACAGAACTCAGGCACCGAAACCATGAAAGACACCAGCATCGAACCCGATGTCACATGGATCAGCGCACTTTATTTGGCCTTTTTCGGCGGCATACTTTTAAATCTCATGCCGTGTGTTTTTCCCGTTCTCTCAATAAAAGCATTGAGCCTGATCAAACTTGACGCAACCAAACAAAAACAAGCGCGCATTCAAGGGGTGGCCTACGCAGCAGGCGTAATACTCAGCTTCATCGCGATCGGCGGCCTGCTCGTCCTGTTACGCAACGCGGGCAACGCAATCGGCTGGGGCTTCCAACTCCAAAACCCGATGGTCATCGCCGTCCTCGCCTATCTTCTATTCGCAATCGGTCTTAATCTCATCGGTTTTTTTGAACTCGGCACGCGTATATCAAACATCGGCGGGCGCTTTGCAAACTCAAACTCTGTAAACGGCAGCTTTTTCACAGGCGTTCTGGCAACCATCGTCGCAACCCCGTGCACCGCGCCATTTATGGGCGCCGCCATGGGCTTTGCCATCACGCAGTCCGCTACCGTCAGCCTCAGCGTGTTCGCGTTGCTCGGCTTTGGAATGGCCGCACCATATTTGCTTCTGTCATTCATCCCCGCCTTCCGCCGCGCCCTGCCAAAGCCCGGCCCTTGGATGGAGGTGTTCAAACAATTTCTGGCCTTCCCGATGTTCGCATCCAGCATCTGGCTGATCTGGGTTCTGAACAATCAGGCCGGCCCGACCGCCTTGATCACCTTCCTGCTCGGCCTGCTATCCATTACTTTTGCTGTGTGGCTTACTCATCACAGCAAAAACAACAGCAAAAATATCGTTCTCAAAATAATGGTCATAATCTTCGCTCTTGTCATCCCGCTTGCAACAGTGACAATGTTCCACACCAAACCCGAAGCTGAGAATAAAACCGCATCAAAAGATTTATTCTACGAAATATTCACACAGGAAAAATTAGCCGCTGCCCTTCAAACAAACCAACCCGTCTTTGTCGAACTCACCGCGGATTGGTGCATCACCTGTAAATTCAATCATTCTGTCGCGATTAATATTGAATCGACCAAAACAATTATCGAGGATAAAAACATCATTTTCCTGCAAGGCGACTGGACGAATAAAAACGAGGAAATCACCGAATATCTGGCATCCTTTAAAAGAAACGGCGTGCCCCTGTACGTCTATTACGCAAAGCCCGATGCTGAAACAATGCGCAGGCCGCCGCCTGAGGTTCTGCCGCAAATATTAACAATCGGTACACTTCAAAAAACATTGAATAAAGGATAAACTGCGTATCATAAAAAATGTAACCAATACGCTTGAGACACGAATAGTTTACACAAAGGAGAAAAAACTATGTTCAAAAAACTCGCATATTTCGCGCTGGCTGTCGGGCTAATCCCCCTCGCATCCGGCTGGATCACAACCCCAAGCGTACAGGCATCGATTGACGTCGATAAAGCGGAAGTCGGCAAAATGGCCCCGGATTTCTCCGCAACTGACGTGAACGGTGAAACAATCAAACTATCAGATTTAAAGGGCAAAAACGTTGTTCTGGAATGGACAAATCACCAATGCCCGTTCGTTGTTAAACACTACAAAACAGGCAACATGCAAAAAGTCCAGAAAACCGCAACAGATGACGGCGCAGTATGGATTTCAATTGTTTCTTCCGCCCCCGGAAAGCAAGGCAATATCAGTGCAGAAGAAGCGATTAAAATGAATGAAGAAAAGGGCGTCAATGCCACGACGAAAGTCTTAGATCCGACTGGCGAGATTGGCACATTGTACAATGCCAAAACAACACCGCATATGTATGTAATTGATAAAGAAGGAAAACTGGCATATGCAGGCGCAATTGATGACACGCCAAGCCCGAATCCTGCAACAGTCGAAGGTGCAAAAAACTTCGTATTGGCGGCATTGGATGATTTGAACGCAGGCCGTGATGTCGAAGTCGCAAACACAGTGCCATATGGCTGCTCTGTAAAATACTAAATCAAACATCTTAAGTGACAAACAAAGGTCGGATACATGTTATCCGGCCTTTTTTACGAAACACACACGACGAAAAAACAGAAATATGAAAAACACCCTATTCGAATCACACACTTTACGCTAATCTATTAATCGTAGTTTTCTACATCCCTCCGCCTAAATCGTTCTGATAACGGCACACTGACCACAGACGCGTACACCACTATGAACTCGACAACAGCCAATCTAAGCGCCCTCCCGCTTGCCATTGATGAAACTGACCTCGCCAGATGCATAATCGAAGAAGACGGCACACTGCTGCATGCAAACAGTGCGTTTCTCGATCTCATTGATCAGGACAACACCCAAAAAACAAATATTTTTGATATTTTCGCCTTTTCCGAAGACGATATTGATGAAGAACTCTCCAACCTAAATACAGGCGAACACAATGTTCATGTAAAGGGCAACCCTGTCATTACCGAATTCCGCTTTGACTGGGTCAACACGGCCGACAACCGCCGCGTCCTTATCGCCTCCGCACTCGATCAGGAATTTGAAACCGACAAGCTCAGCGCGGTTCTCGCTCGCCCGATCACGCAAGAGCGCACCGAAATTGAAGCAACCGCTCCTCTTCTGGAAAAACCTGAATACGAAGATCTCGAAACCTTCGTCACCATGACGCACGATGTCATGCTGATCAGCACAATCGACGGCGAAATCTTAAGCGCAAACAGCACATTTAAAAACAAATTCGGCTATACCGACGGCGTGTTATCAACCCTGTCCTTCTTTGAAATATTCGAAGAGGAAGAACGCGAAAAAGTCATGCAGCATATCCAAAATCATGACGGAGATGCGGTTATTTTCGAAACCAAGCTGACAACGCTTGAAGATAAAACGCACATCATCAGATGGCGCCAGAAAATCAAAGACAATAAAATCTACGTCTCCGGTCGTGACATTACAGATATAAAAAACCAGGAAAGCGATCTAAACCAACGCCAAAAACAACTCAGCGAAGCCGAAGCCATCGCGCGCATGGGCCATTGGCGATGGGTCGTCGGCAGTGATGATGTCGCATGGTCAGATGAAATATTCCGTATCTTCGCCGTCGATAAAAGCGACTTCACCCCGACAATCAACAATTTAACCGAGCGCATCCACCGTCGTGATGTTGGCCGCGTCATCCAGATTTTCCAACGCGCCTTAATAGAAGAAAAAAACTACGACATGGATTTCCGCATCCAGCTGCCCGATGGCGAAACGCGCTACATCCTCTGTGAAGGCCGCTGCGAAAAAGATGAAGACGGCGATGTCATCGCGCTCTATGGCATCATGCAGGATATGACCGAACGCATGCTGTATGAACGTGAGCTAAAACAGGCCAAAGACGCTGCAGAGCAAGCCTACGCCGCAAAAACGCGATTCCTTGCCAACATGAGCCACGAATTACGCACACCGTTAAACGCAATTATCGGCTTTTCCGAAATGATCGAACACGAAATGCTCGGCCCCATTTTCAATGACAAATACACCGAATACGCCACCAGCATCCGCGAAAGCGGCCATCACCTGCTCGATTTGATCAGCGATATCCTCGATATGTCAAAAATCGAAGCAGGCAAGCACACACTCGATCCTGAAGAAATAAGCCTGAACGACATCATCAGCCGTGCCAACAACATGGTTCAGGCGCGCGCACAAGATCAGAATATCGACCTGCGCATCACAGACATTGATAACAGTGACCTGACCTTGATCGGCGATCGGCGTGCTTTAACGCAAATCATGCTGAACCTGCTGTCTAATGCCATCAAATTCACGCCTGAAAACGGTAAAGTCTGGATAGAAATCCATCCGCATGATGAACATGTCACAATTAAGGTCTGCGATACAGGCATCGGCATTCCGCCAAACAAATTAGCCTCTGTCTTAAAACCGTTCGAACAGGTGTCATCAGAATATACGCGCGACCATGAGGGCACAGGGCTGGGGCTATCCATTACGAAGGAATTGATTGAACTGCACGGCGGCAGTCTGTCAATTGAATCAGAGGTAAATGTCGGTACAACGGCATTCGTGCGCCTGCCTTACAAGTAATACCACCGAAAGACTAAGCGACGAAATCTTCAGGAAAACCGTTTTCTGCGGCCTCTAAACATTGCTGCAAGCCCTCTTTGTAGCTTTTATAATACAAGGTCACGCCCAGATCATTCTTAATCTTATCATTTCGCACGCGCTTATTGTCCTTATAAAAACTCATCGTAATCGGCGCCAAATCCGCATCCTTATAATTCAATAAAGGCGGCGGCTCAACACCAATCAGGCTACACGCAAAGGCAATAACCTCATGACTTGGCGCAGGAAAATCATCACACAGATTATAAATCTGCCCAGGTGCTGGTGCGGCAATAGACGCACGCAAAACTTGCACAATATCATGCACATGAATACGGCTGAACGCTTGCCCCGGTTTGTTGATACGGCGCGCTATGCCTGAACGAACCGACTCAATCGCACTCCGCTCTGGCCCGTAAATACCTGCCAAACGAAAAATATGAACAGGCAAATTATGGCTTTTTAACAAGCCAAGCCATTGATCTTCTGCTTTTAAGCGACGCGTTCCGCGTTGTGTTGTCGGTCGCGGCGGCGTGGTCTCATCAACCCACTCACCATCTCGATCACCATACGGCCCTGTCGTCGATAAATACCCGATCCACTCCAACTTGGGCAAACGCACCAAATCATCCGCATGGATATTAAATGTCGGGTCGCCTTCATCACAAGGTGGGGTAGAAATCAAGATATGGGTCACATCACGTAAATAGTAAAGCGGGTCAGCCAGCGGCACATCACGATCAAAAATATAGCTTTGAATACCTGCAGACTTAAGCTGTTCTTTCTTCGCCTTATCGCGCGTCGTGCCCGACAAATCCCACCCATCATCAGCAAGTGACTGCCCTAAAAACGCGCAGCTATACCCGTATCCGAAACAAAAAAGATGCTTACCGCTTTTTTCCAAAATGATAAAACCCCAAAGTTACAGTTTTTTACTTTATTTTTATCAGGATAGCCTCGTGACTTATCCTACTTTTTGATACGTTGCCGTTGCCTTAAAATCAGGAACGCTCTCATCTTTAAACGCCTGAAAGCTTTTGCGCTCCCGCACCTTATCATACCATTTAAACGCCGCTTCGTGCTGTTCCCACGGCACATCGCCCAAATAATCAACCGCCGACAAATGCGACGCCGCCGCAATATCAGCCAATGAAAACGAGTCACCGGCCAGCCACTCACGTCTCTCCTTCAAAAACCCGATATAATCAAGATGATAATGAATATTCGCACGACCTGCACGAACAGACGGCCCATGCGGTTCACCCAATTTCAAAATCACCTTCGTCAGCTTTTCACCAACAATATTATCGGTCACTTCCTGATTGAACTTACGATCAAACCAATTCACAAGCCGCCGCGTTTCCGCGCGCTGAACAGGGTCAGTGCCGATTAAATTAACATCAGGATAAACATCTTCCAAATATTCACAAATGACCTGAGAGTTAGAGAGGGTCGTCCCGTCTTCTTCAACAAAAACAGGCAAATCACCCGCAGGGTTCATCGCCAAAAATTCTGTCCGACGCTCCCAGATTTTTTCGATTTTCAGCTCAAAATCAACATTCTTTTCCACCAGAGCCATGCGCACTTTGCGGGAAAAAGGATGTAACCAAAAATGATATAATGTTCGCATAAATTTCACTCTATCCCACACAGAAAAATAAGCAAAGCCGAAATAGAAAAAAATCGAAAACTTAAAATTGGCACGCGAATATTAAAGAAAATAGCGCTCATACATATGAACGCCGCTATACGCGCCTAAAATAGCAATCAGCCAGTTTAAAATCCCGTATTTCCAGCGCAGATAACGGTCATTCAGCAAATCTTCCTGGCTCACATTTCGAAGCATAAAAGACAAAAGCATAATACCCAGAGCAAAGCCACCCATAAAACCGATCACACCAGCCACATAAATCATTGTTTTTTCCTTCTACACCGCGTACATAAAAATCACTATGATTTTGTATCACATCATTTTATTAGCAATTATTCAAGGACTAACGGAATTCCTCCCCGTCAGTTCCAGCGGGCATTTGGGGCTTTTCCATTGCTTTACCGACCAATGCGATCAATGGGATGCGGAAAACCTTACCCTCGATATCGCCGTCCACGTTGGCACGCTATTATCTGTTCTGCTCTACTTCTGGCGCGATGTGATGCGCATGCTGATCGGCGCCAAAGATATCGGCACAGGCAAACCCAAAACGAGCGAATCAAAACTCCTGCTCTTTGTCCTGCTCAGCTCAATCCCTGTCATTTTGGCTGGCCTCATTTTACACCAACTCGAGCCGGACTGGTTGAAAACCTTACACGTCATTGCGTGGGCAACATTGATTTTCGGTATTGTTCTCTGGTGGGCGGATAAAAAAACCGCAACGGGAAAAACAATTGATCAAATGACGGTGAAAGACGCATTTTTCATCGGCCTCGCGCAAATGCTCGCCCTCATTCCCGGCACGAGCCGCTCAGGCATAACCATGACCGCCTCACGCATGCTAGGATACGACCGAACAGAATCAGCGCGTTATTCGATGTTTCTGGCCATGGTCGCTATCAGCGGTGCAGGCGCTCTGATCAGCCTCAGTTTAATTAAGGACGGGAATTTAGAACTCGGACTGAACGCCCTTATCGCCGCGATATTCGCCTTTATTTCAGGCATCATCGCCATTCACCTCATGATGAAATTTCTGGAAAAATCCACCTTCACGGTCTTCGCGATCTACCGCATAATCCTCGGAGGCGCACTCCTCATCATGCTATATACCGGCGCGATAGCGTAAAATTTTAACCTTGATATCACCATAAATCTTCTCTGCGTCCAAAGAAAAAGGCGTCTCAATTTTAATCTCGGCCGCCTTCTCTGTCTCACAAACAATCAAGGCATCACCTGCAAACCATCCTCCTTGAGCCAAAACCGACAGCGCCCTATCAACCAAACCAGCCCTATAAGGAGGGTCTAAAAAAACCAGAGTGTACGTGTCTTGATTTCCGCGCTCACCAACGCGCAAACAATCTTGCATTTGAAACGTACACCCCTCATCTGCACCCAACATTTTTGCATTCTCTTTTGCCAATGAAAGCGAGGCTCTGGCTTTATCAAAAAACGTGCAATGCGTGGCTCCACGCGATAAAGCCTCCAGCCCAAGCGCACCACTCCCGCAAAATCCGTCCAACACGTGCGCCCCATCAACAGCGCCGCGCGACTCCAACATGTTAAACACCGCACCGCGCACTTTGTCACTGGTCGGGCGGATATCTCGATTTTTCGGAACATTTAAACGCCGCCCGCCATATATACCGCCGACGATCCTCAATTTTTTTGACCCTTAAAATACTTGGAAACCTGTTGTTTTAAGACACCCGTCTTAACCTCCACAACAGCCCCTCGCTGCATTTTCCCCAATGAAAACGGCCCGTAATCAGTTCGAATAAGACGCGTCACCTTCAAACCGAGCGCCTCCATAACACGACGGATTTCTCTGTTCTTACCCTCACGCAAACTCATCGAAATCCAGGAATTCGCACCCTTCTTGACTTCCCCTTCAGGAGGACTTTCCAAAACAGCCTTGATTGACTTATACCGCACACCATCAACTGTGATACCGTTTTTCAAAGACTCCAAACGCTTTTCATTCACCTTGCCATGCACACGTACACGATAACGCCGCGCCCACCCCGTTTCAGGCAATTCCAGAAACCTTGCCAAACCGCCATCATTGGTTAAAAGCAACAACCCCTCTGTATTCAAATCCAATCGCCCGACACTCACCACACGCGGCATATAATCCGGCAAATTCTCAAATACAGTCGATCGACCGCGCTCATCTTTGTGCGTTGTGACCAGTCCCGGCGGCTTATGATACAGAAACAAACGCGCTGGCTCTTTCTCACCAATAACATTCCCGTCTACGACAATTTTGTCCGATTCCTCAACATTTAGCGCTGGTGAATCAATAACTTGCCCGTTCACAGCCACACGGCCTTGCGCAATCCACCGCTCCGCATCACGGCGCGAACATAGACCCGCACGCGCCATAACCTTTGCAATTCTTTCACCCTTATGTTTATCTTTGCTCATGACAATATCCTTTTCAGAACAAGACCATACCTTTATGCGCCTCGCATTGGAAGAGGCGAAAAAAGCACAAGATCGCGATGAAGTCCCTATCGGCGCAATTCTGGTTGATAGGAGCGGAGAAATCCTGGCACAAAACGGCAACCGCACGCGTGAGTTAAACGACCCGACCGCACATGCTGAAATTTTATGTGTGCGAGAAGCCTGCGAAAAGGCAGGCGCACAAAGAATTCCTGAAACAACGTTATACGTAACACTAGAACCCTGCACCATGTGCGCCGCGGCAATCTCTTTTGCACGTATAGAAAGACTTGTCGTAGCAGCCACAGACAAAAAAGGCGGCGGAGTTTTCAACGGCGCAAAATTTTATGATCAGCCAACCTGTCATCACAAACCAACAACAGAAGTAGGTTTGATGGCCCAAGATTCATCAATAATGTTAAAAGAATTTTTCAAATTAAAGCGCTTACAGGTCAAAGATTAACATTATTCAGACATCAAAATCTCATATTGCATCGGATAAAGCTTTTCAAAACTGCCCATCTTCAACATCTGTTCGGGCCTGTCGCGCAGAAAAACACAAGCTGCTCGCGTATTCTCCCTGAGAAATTCTCCTAATAAAATCATCTCATCTTGTATTGCAGGTAGCATTTGTGCCCGTAATTTTGTGTAGGCTTCTGCGCGTGTTTCATCGGTAATATTCAAAGCATCAACACGCAAAACCAAATCTTTATGAACCCTCAAAACAGCAACTGAAAAGGGTGTGACATCCACACCGTAACGACCACAAAAATCTTTTATTCCCAATGTATTACGCACCTCATAACCAAGATAGGCGCCCGCCGCCAACTCTCTCTTATATTGTTCATTTTTCATGCGCTGCATCGTGTTATCTAAAAACTGCTTCCCTCTTTGCGCGCGGCTTTCTTTGATAACATCTTCAAAAAAAGTCTCGAGCTCTGAATTTTGAAGCGAATCATTATTGATAATGCGCTGCTGAACCGCAGAAGAATCCTGCGCGCTGTCACCATTTCCACCTTCTATGACAGGCGTACGGTTCGATAAGAAGCCGATCACCACCAAAAGAAAAACAACACTAAAGGCTATAAATAAAAAATTTGAACTTTTCTTAGGATTCATCGCTATAACCTTTCATAAATCAGGTCAAACCGCCCGCCACCCGATATCGCGACGGCAAAATCCGTCTGGCCAGTCAATCTGATCAACGGCACGATAAGCATGTGCCTGAGCAGATTTAACATCCGCCCCCGTTGCCGTCACACCAAGAACTCGGCCTCCGACATTCACAAGCTCGCCGGCTTCATTACGTGCTGTTCCTGCATGAAAAACAACGGCGTTATCTTGAGCATTAGCATTGTCGACACCCTCAATAACCGTGCCCTTTTTATAACTTTCAGGGTAGCCGTTCGCCGCCATAACAACACACAAAGCAACCTCATCTTTCCACTTGACCGTATCGGCAACCTCATCCAAACGCCCTTGCGCTGCGGCCTTCAAAATGACGGCCAAATCAGCATCTAAACGCATCATGAGTGTTTGACATTCGGGGTCACCAAACCGAACATTATGCTCCAGCAACGTCGCCTTGCCATCTTTAACCATAAGCCCCGCAAACAACACACCTGTAAACGAGCAACCTTCTGAGGCCATACCGGCGATTGTTGGCTTGATCACATCATCAATAATCTGACGCTCTAAATCATCTGTCATAAAATGCGCGGGGCTGTACGCGCCCATACCACCAGTGTTAAGGCCGACATCGCCATCACCAACGCGCTTATGGTCTTGCGCAGATGTCAAAGGCAAAACAGTTTTTCCATCAGCAAGCGCAAAAAAGCTTACCTCTTCTCCTTCAAGAAATTCTTCGATCACAACTTCATGCCCGGCCGCACCGAACGCATTACCTGAAAGCATATCGCGCACCGCCTCTTCTGCCTGCGCCGTATTTTCACAAATAATAACGCCTTTACCGGCCGCCAGACCGTCAGCCTTCACAACGATCGGCGCACCAGTCTTTTGAATAAACTCTAAAGCTTTCTCAACATCCGTAAATCGGCCATATTTGGCCGTGGATATGCCGTGTTTAGCGCACAGATCCTTCATAAAGCCCTTAGACCCCTCAAGTGCAGCAGCTTTTGCACTCGGGCCGAAAACATCAATTCCCTCATCGCGCATGCGATCGGCAAGGCCGTCAACCAACGGCCCCTCAGGCCCGACGACAACAAGATCAATGGCATTATCTTTTGCAAAACCCACCAAGTCATCAATCTGCCCAACATCGATATCAACACAGTCCGCATGATCGGCAATTCCCGCGTTTCCGGGCGCACAATACAAAACCTCACACACATCTGACTGCGCCAACTTCCAAGCCAACGCATGCTCACGCCCACCCGAACCGATCAATAAAATCTTCATAAAAAACCTCTATGCTGTAATTCATTTGCATAATGGCATTTTAGAACAAAAAAACAAGGGGCGATGCCATTAAAAGCTCGCAATTATAAAAGTTACAGGGAAACAAGGCTGGCGTTACCACCCGATGCGGTCGTGTCTATGCTGACATGCTTTTCCGTTGCAAACGCGTGCAAATAATGAGGCCCCCCGGCCTTAGGCCCAGTTCCGGAGAGCCCCATCCCACCAAATGGCTGAACGCCGACAACAGCGCCGATAATTGAACGATTGACATAAACATTACCCGCGCGAATTTTCCGCGCGAGCGTCTTTTGCTTATTCTCAATACGGCTATGGACACCAAACGTCAGACCAAAGCCTTGCGCATTAATTTGCTCAATAAGCGCATCCAACTCACGCGCCTTGTAACGCAAGATATGAAGAATAGGCCCGAACACCTCCCCTTTCAGAAGCTGCAAACTTTCAATTTCATAAGCGGCAGGGGCAAAGTATCGGCTATCATTGGGTAAACCATCATCAATAGCGCAGCGCTTCAGCAACCTCGCGTTCTTATCAAGGTATTCGACATGCGAAACAAGGCTGTCTTTAGCACCATCATCAATGATGCGGCCGATATCGGCCGATAAATTATGTGACTCAGCAACAACAATTTCATCCATCGCCCCACTTAAAAGGCTTAATACACGATCAGCCACATCATCTTGCACACAGAGCACTCTGAGCGCAGAACAGCGCTGCCCCGCGGAGCCGAATGCACTAAGAATCACATCGTCAACCACCTGCTCTGGCAAGGCAGAACTATCAACAATCATCGCGTTCTGCCCACCTGTCTCTGCAATAAACGGAACAATCGAGGGGTTGGATTCCGCCAAGGCCTTTTGAATACGTTTGGCCGTCTGCGTCGACCCTGTAAACGCCACCCCTGCTACAGCCTCATGAGAGACAATTTTCCCGCCATACGCGCCATCACCTAACAACAACTGAACAGCCTTTTCTGGTACACCTGCTTTATGCATAAGCTCAACCGTACGTGTCGCAATTGCGCGTGTTTGAGTGGCCGGCTTTGCAATTACGCAGTTACCCGCCAGAAGAGCAGCAACAATCTGACCAGTAAAGATCGCCAGCGGGAAGTTCCAGGGTGAAATACAAACAAAAACCCCGCGCCCCTCCATCGTCAGGCGATTTTCCTCCCCTGTATAACCAGGCATCAGAATGCCGTCTTCATCAAAAATTGTCCGTGCTTGCATCGCGTAATAGCGACAAAAATCAACAGCCTCACGCAACTCATCGACAGCATCGGGAATTGTTTTTCCTGCCTCATACACAAGAACAGACATCAACATATCGCGCTGATCTTCTAACAGATCGGCAAAAGCCTCTATTTTGGTTGCCCGCTCTGACACATCAGCCGCATTCCAACGCTTGAATTCAGCCGCACCCGCCTTAAAACTACGATCGATAAAGCGCTCATCAATCTCATCAAAACGTTTACCCTCAACCAATGAAAAGGCCGACATATCAGAAGCGTTTTCTTTAATATAATCAATGACTTTATGACTATAAAAAGGCGCGTCGAGATCAAGCCCCCTCGAATTAACGCGGCGCGGCGCAAATATATCCGCGGGCAACGGAATCTTGGGGTGCTGATGGTCATCATTTGATTGCACCAAGCGCACAGGGTCTTTTACAAGCTCCTCAGCCGATAGGGAGGAATCCAACATCTGGTTAACAAAGGAAGAATTCGCTCCGTTCTCCAACAACCGCCGCACAAGATAAGGCAGCAAATCGCGATGCGGCCCGACAGGGGCATATACACTGCACCTCACATCCTCTTCATCTATGATTTGCGCGTAAAGCGATTCTCCCATTCCGTGCAACCGTTGAAACTCGTATGGCTTACCTTGCGCCATCGCACGTACAGCAGCAATACTATGGGCGTTATGTGTTGCAAACATCGGGTAGACGACATCATCCGCTCCCAACATCTCTTGCACACAACGCAAATAACAAACATCCGTATTCTCTTTACGCGTATAAACAGGGTAATCAGGATAGCCGTGAACTTGCGCGTGCTTGATTTCAGTATCCCAATACGCCCCCTTAACCAGCCGGATCTGAATGCGCTTCTTTTTTTCTCTGGCCAACTCTGCCACGTAAGAGATTAAGGGCACCGCACGTTTTTGATAAGCCTGCACCGCCAGACCAAAACCGTCCCAACCATCCAACTTTTCCGAAGACAGAACTTGTTCGAAGATCTCAATCGAAAGATCAAGCCGATTAACTTCCTCTGCATCCATTGTTAAAGGCATATTATGTGACGCCGCCTGAACCGCCAATGCCTCAAGCGCATCCACCAAAGCAGGAACGCACCGTTCTTTTTGTGCATATTCATAACGCGGATGCAAAGCGCTCAACTTAACGGAAACTCCCGCGCCGACGCCCTCTGATTGACCATTTTTGGCCGCAACAGCATCAATAGCAGAGGCGTACATCTCAAAATAGTCGGCCGCAGTTGACGCATCACGCGCCCCTTCCCCCAACATATCGTATGACATGCGATAGCCCTGCCGCTCCCACTGCCGAGCGTGTGAAAGCGCATCCTGAATATCAGTGCCTAAAACAAACTGGCGCCCCATCAACTGCATCGCCTTAATCATCGCCTCGCGAATAACAGGCTCGCCCAATCGGGAAAGCGAACTGTCCAGTGTTTTACGCGTAATCGCCATGCCAAAGCCTGCGGCTTTCGCCATCCAATCTTTAGAACCCTCACCTTGCTTTTGCAGCCAGTTGGCCGCCACCACCTTGTCACGAATAAGCGCATTTGCCGTCTCTCCGTCAGGGATACGGAGCAGCGCCTCAGCCAAACACATCATCGCCAGCCCCTCATCCGTATTCAGTGAGAACTCCTGCAAAAACGCCTCCAACTGGCCGCCGCGTCCTTTTGCATTTCGGCATTTTGTCACAAGATCAACAGCATCTTGTTCGACACGACGCGCCAAATCATCAGGCCAATCAAGATCACGAAGAATGTCCGATATCACATCGTTTTCATGGGTATAAAGAAACTTCGAAAAGGGATATATCATGCGCAGATTATATCACAATCATGCTGGCATTTCGCGTTTTTTACACCTAATATACGCAACATGAGTGAACAAACCAGCCTAACCAATATTCCGGAATTCAGCGTTTCCGAATTGGCCTTCTCCGTCAAACGCACGGTGGAAGAGACCTTCGGGCGTGTACGTGTCCGCGGCGAGCTCTCTCGCGTCTCCATCCCGAAATCCGGGCATATGTATTCTTCACTAAAAGACGATAAATCAGTAATTGATGCCGTGTGCTGGAAAGGCATGCTTTCTCGCCTGTCAATAAGGCCAGAAGAAGGTCTGGAAGTGATTTGCACAGGCAAAATGACGACCTACCCGGGCAGCTCAAAATACCAGCTCGTGATCGAGTCGATGGAACTCGCAGGAGAAGGTGCACTCTTAAAAATGCTTGAAGCACGCAAGAAAAAACTGGCCGCAGAGGGCATTTTTGATCCCGAAAGAAAACAACCGCTCCCGTTTTTACCTGAACGCATCGGCGTTGTAACATCTCCCACAGGTGCCGTTATCCGCGACATCCTCCACCGTTTGGATGATCGTTTTCCGCGCCATGTCTTGCTTTGGCCTGTAAAAGTGCAAGGCGAGGGCGCGGCCGAAGAAATAACCAAAGCGATCGACGGCTTCAATCAATTACCTGAAACGCATCGCCCTGATATTATAATCGTCGCGCGCGGCGGTGGCTCACTCGAAGACCTCATGGCGTTTAATGAAGAAAACGTGGTGCGCGCCACTGCAAATTCTAAAATTCCACTCATCTCGGCTGTCGGTCACGAAACCGATACGACCTTAATCGATTACGCCGCCGATGCACGCGCCCCAACCCCGACAGGCGCCGCAGAAATAGCCGTACCCGTACGCCTCAACTTAATGGCACAGGTCGCTGATGACGGGCAGCGCCTTTTTAGCGCGACAACCCGCATGATACGTGACAACCGCCAACGAATCGAAAACGCAGCAGCGCGGTTAGGCTCTCCCGAACGCCTGCTCGAACTAAAGGTACAAAACCTCGACCGCGCAAGTGAAAGGGTGGATAGCGCACTCAAAAGCCTGATTATAAATAAGCGTGAAAGCTTTACAAAAATCGGTGCAAAACTCTCCCATCCACGCCAAAACATCACAGCAAAAGAACAGAAACTGAACCTAATCGCCAACAAATGTGATACAGCGTTTAACAATATTATGACGGCGCGAAAAAACCGCCTGCTCGTTCAAGCCAGCAACTTAAAGGCTCCGTCAAACGCGCTCAAAAACGCACAACGCGACACAAAGCAAACCGGTGAAAAGCTCAATAGAGCAATCACGCAAGTCTTGAAAGATCAGCATTCAAAACTGCAAAGGCATACTGAAAAACTGGAGCTACTCTCTTTCGAAAACGTCCTGCAACGCGGCTTCGTGGTGATCCGCAATGAACAAGGCACCCCCATCGCAAAGCCTGATGCGCTGAATGAAAACCAAAATGTTATTCTTCAATTTAAGGACAATCAAAAACTGGGGGCACGTATAACGGACAAAAAGGCACAAGCAAAAGAAAAACCGGCAACCGCCGTAACATCGGAAAAGAAAAAAAGCAGCCCAGTCAAAACAGAAACCCAAGGCAATCTGTTTTAAAACGCGCGAATCTTAAGAATGTATTTCGCGGATAAGGCCCTGCTCAACGAACGAAGCAGAAAGCGCAATAGACATTTCACGCATTTTTATCGCATTATCTATGGACGTTTTGAACAAAGCACGCACTTTTTCGATGTCCTCATCCGCGCTAATTTCCTTGTAATCGGGGCTGGTCTTTATACGGGCGTAATAATGAATCAAATCACTCGCAAATTGCGAGCCAAGCAAATCGAGCTTATGCGTATTTCCATCGAATACACTGCGGCTTAAGGAAGGTTGCTTCTGGAAGGTATCACCACCCATAATCTTATAATCAGGCGTCTTTGTCTCATCCTGCAATGATGCCAGCCCATCCTCATAAATTAATATATAGGCATCGATTTTATCTTTATTCTCACGTATTTCTGAGAAAATCATCGACGCCAAAACGCTTTTCTCACGAATTTTAAGCTCGCGCTCACGCTCAGCAAAATCGATCGTTTTGTTCTGAACATCAATAACCCCTGCAAAACGACGGGCAACCAACAACGCAATGATACATAAAACAAGCGTGAAAAGGGTAATCACAACAAATGTCAGGATAGCAAAGTATCTTTCTTTTTGCTGATTATCCTGCAACAACTCCTGAACATCCTTCTCCCAAACGCCGCGCTTATTGGTATAGGCAACGTTTTCAGCCTCAACATAAGGCTTTTCATAAATTGTACCTTTAACAGCGGCACGATTGACGTGAACAAACCCCTGTTGAAGCAAAAACAGGCTCAAATCTTTATTCTGGCTGTTCGTACACTGCACGGTCAGGCTGCTATCATCACCGCCCGTAACATCACAAAGAACCGGCGCACCGCCGATAACCGCGTCTAACGCCTTACGCGCTTTTAGGTTGAGCAACATCGTTTTATTCGAGATTTTTTCAATACCCCAAAGTGATAAAGTCACGTCATCCGCCTGCATCGTAGCCTCGTCCACGACACTAACATCGAAAGGAACATTAACACCCGTTTCAGCGAGATCCTCAGCCAAAGAGGCGTACGGCCTCGCCAATATGAACAGCGCAAGCATCATAAACACAAAGAAGAATTTGAATCTCAAAACCATAAATCTGCTTTTGCTCTCAACAACACACGAAAAACGCAAAGACAAGCGCTACAACATCTAAGATCACACGAGAGAATTAAAATTTATATAAAATATAATTTTTTATATTCATGGAAGACGAATAGAGTGTATTATCTTACAATGCGTGTTGAATATCAAGAACTCATGGAAAAACTGGGCGTAGGTCACATTTTATCACCCTACGAAACGCGGCCGTGGTTTTTACATGACACGGAACAAGGCATAACATGCAGCGCAGAAGTCAGGGTCGGACCCGGTGCAGCAGACGTCGAAGCCGAAATCCAATTCCTCTACGATGAAGACACAGAAAGCGATGAAGACGAAGATGGCGGCGGCATGATGGACAGCGGCCCCGAACAAATTTTGCTCATGCGCTTTCTCCCGTCAAAAGATGAAATCTGGTCATCAACACTGATGAACGTTAAAAACGAAGATTATAAAAATAAAATTCACAGCTGGGGCGAGCGTGGGTGTGAGTTTTTCTGCTCCTGCATCGGCGCGCTTCAAATGGGCGAGCTCCCCAATATTGACGAACTGATTGAACAAGACTTAACCGACAAAAAACGTGGTGGACGCGGAAGACGCGGACGCGTCGGTAAAAAAGGCTTCAAGGTTGAGCAAAAAGGAATCTCAATGGGAATGAAAAACTAATCCCGTTTTATCCTGCCCTTAACCTGTGTGAACGATAATATCGTACTCTGTTGCAATTTTGGCTAGCCCACCTTCAACGGGCTCACCCAACGCTTCAAAATGCCACTTCGGACCTTCACGATTTAGCGATGCAACCATCATACCCGTTTCCTGAACATCAACGACATCCTCACTCACGTCATAACGCAACAATTCCTGCCCGTTGGACGCATTCATCAAACGAATATAAGGACTACGCACTTTTGACATGGTTTGCTCTTTTTCATCACCGCGATAGATTGAAAAAACAAACATCACCTTAATCACATCATAGGGAATACCGTTCAGATCAACAGAGATCGTTTCATCGTCACCGTCACCTGCCCCGGTTAGATTATCACCGTTATGAACGATCGCGCCATCACAGGCTTCCAAGTTATTATAAAATACAAAATCGTCATCAACGCGCGTCTTGCCGTCTTTGTTGAGCAAAAAACAACTAATATCAAGATCCAGTGTGTCAGCATCAAACGCGTTCAACTGCCAACCAACACCGACAATAAGATTGTTTAACGTCGGGTCTTTCGACAACAAGTTAATGTTATCACCCTTGTTGATTTTATTGTCGGAAACCTCGACTTCAACATCATAGACCGGGTCAAAAATATCAGACATACTCTATTCGCTCCTCACGAAATCATCTATACGTGGCTCATAAACGCTAAAAAACACGCTATCACATATTCGTTGCGTAAATATAAATATTATACAAAACATAAGACAAGAAGAACAAGCCGCCCACGACCTTGTCAATTTTTGCGAATTTAAACAACACACCCATAAGAACAACAGATACCGCAAGCGTCACCCAAACGTCAAATGTTGCGAGTTGCCTTTCAAAACCACCCTGCTCAATCGGAAGGATAAGCGCCGCAACACCGATAATCATCAAGATATTGAATACGTTAGAGCCGATAATATTACCGATCACCATACCCGTCTGCCCTTTGCGCGCGGCAATAATACTGGTCGATAATTCGGGCAAAGAGGTACCGAAAGCGATAAGACTCAGGGCGATAACAGACTCAGGCACACCGATTAAACCTGCACTGATCTTCGCCCCGCGAACCAGAAATTCCGCTCCGATTGCAATCGCCAAAAGCCCGAGAAGCAATGTGCAATAAGCCAACTTATCCGAAGCAAACGCCCCGCCTTCAAGCTCTTCTTCGTCAAATTCATCTTCACTGCTCGTCATATATTGCAACAAAACATAACCCGCCAGAATCAAAAGCATAACAAAGGCAAACAATCGTGAAATTTCGCCGTAATAAAGCAATCCGGTCAAAAGAACGGTTGCAAAAAACATCATAATAAGATCTCGAAGTAAAGCTTTCGAAAAAGCGGCAACCAGCGGCGTAAACAACGCCGTAACCCCCAAAACCAAAAGGATATTCGCAATGTTAGATCCCAAGACATTACCGAGCGCTATGCCGGGCGAGCCTTGCAGGTTTGCAAAGACAGAAACAATCAATTCAGGAAGTGAAGTACCGAAAGCAATAATCGTAAAACCTACAACCATCGGCGATATATCAAAGCGCCGCGCCACATAAACAGCTGCATCAACAGACCATCCGCCGCCTTTAATCAACATCACGATGCCAAGAAAAAGTGCCCCAAGGGAGAGGATCGTAGTGTCGTAATATGTTAGAGAGGTCATCTCAGACTTTCCGGTTTCTCAATTTGACGCGAATAATTACCCTATATAGTGGGTTAAAGCGGGTTTTTCGCCCCATCCGCCCATTCCAAACCATACCCGAACGCACGATCCATTTCCTCATGCCCCGGAAAATATTCTGTACGGTTCGTCAATCGCATTCCGTCACGGATATTCTCAATCTCACCCACCGCGCACAAGCATAGCTGATCTTCATGCGCACTCAAAGTAACATAAAGGTCATTTTCACCGGGCACATCAATAACCACTTGCGGCTTAATTTCCGACCATGTCGGCGCACCTTTGTAAATATAGATGTAAACCAACATGCGCTTAATGTCTTTCCAGTGCGCACCATTCACGAGCAGGTATTCATCATGCCCTTCTGAATCACCCGTACGCTCATCCCCTGATAAAGAAATATAGGGCGCCTTATTAAAATCACCGAACTTCTCGCCAAACGCCTGAATAGAGCCGCGCGTACCGTCCTTCATCTCGTATAAACAACCGATGTCCAAATCGACACCGATTTTCGCAACCTTTTTAAACCACCGCCCAAACAGGCCTGATTTTTCAACCTTGATATTATCCCATGCGACCCCGACCAACATGGATTCAAATCCCTCTTTACCGGGGGAAATCGCAACACTGTCACCGGGCTCACCAAGAAATTCACAATTATCCGGGTGGTCACTCGCAACGCGATAGCCCGCCGCGCCCAAAGATGCACCATGACCGGAAAAATCAACTACGCTTTCCGATGCCGCCGCCAAAGATGCCTGCGACCCCTCACCCTTTTTTATTTTTTTTGCCTTCGCCATTTATAAACCTCCCGATAAAACAGCATAATCTCCAAATAATCTATCACCACACTGTGGATAAATAAAGCCTTCTAACTATAAACATAGAAAGCCCTTTTTATGTTCCGTGAAACACTCTAAATTTCATAAATAAAGCGACGCTTTATCGCAAAAGTGACGAAAAAAGGGGCAAATTTTGAAAATAGTATTTCTAACAATCTGCGGTGCGGCCATCTTATGCCCCAAAATTTCACAAGCATACTGCACAAAACCCCGATTTGATGATGAACCACCCGCCGCTCCTGATGCTTACGAAAAACCTGAGCCGCCATTTTGCCTGGAATCATTAAACCGCGAATGCAAAGAATGGGAACTCAAGAAATATAAAGATGAAACTGATCGCTACATCAGATCACTAAAAAGCTATGCCAGAAAAGCTCAGGATTTCGCTGATGCAACCTCAAAATATGCGGACAAAGCCGAACGTTACGCAAAATGCGAAATAAGGGATACAGAAAACCAGATGGAATAACGATTAAAAACGCAAAATTAAACGTCCACTTCAGCCTTCAGCGCGTTATCCTGAATAAATTCACGCCGCGGCTCAACCACATCACCCATTAAGGTGGAGAAAATCTCATCCGCCTTAATCGCATCGGCCACCTTCACCTGCAACAGGGTGCGCGCATTCGGGTCAAGCGTGGTTTCCCAGAGCTGCTCGGGGTTCATCTCACCCAAACCCTTATAGCGCGAGACTTGCAAGCCCTTGCGCCCCGCCTCTAGCACGCGGTCATAAAACGCCGCAGGGCCATTGACCTTGGCCAGAATTTTCCCGTCCGTCGAAATCTCAACAGGCCCGCCGAAAATGTCTTGCAACCATCCCTTCGCACCATTCAAACGCACCGCATCAGGCGAACGAATACGATCTGGCTTGATAATCACACTTTCCGTCACACCACGAAGCGTACGCGAGAATGTAAAGCCTTTATCAAGCCTGTAAGACCCGCCCCAACCGCGCTCGCGCTCCGTTTCAATCGCATCAAGCCTTGCCGCAACCTTGCCCGCGACCTCCTGCCCGAAATCTTCATCACGCAAAACCTGCTCATCAAACGCGCCACCAATCGCCGCCTGTTCAACCACACGCCGGTTCCCTGCACGTTGAGTTAAGGCATTGATCGAATTACGTAAAGAGCGTGACTTGAGAAGTAATTCCTTCAAATCATTCCCACTACGCGTCTCACCATTACTGTCAACGACGACAATGTCGCTAATAGCGAGGTCAATCAAATGATCTTCAAGCGCGCGCTCATCTTTCAAATAAATCTCACTCGACTTACCCTTTTTCACCTTAAACAATGGGGGCTGCGCAATGTAAAGATAGCCGCGCTCAATCACCTCTGGCATGTAACGAAAAAAGAACGTCAAAAGCAATGTGCGAATATGCGCACCGTCAACGTCCGCGTCCGTCATAATGACAATCTTATGATATCGCGCCTTTTCAATATCAAATTCATCAGGCCCGATTGACGTGCCCAATGCTGTAATCAACGTCCCAACTTGATCAGAACCGAGCATGCGGTCAAAACGCGCGCGCTCCACATTCAAAATCTTACCCCGCAAGGGCAAAATCGCCTGATTATGACGATCTCGTGCCTGCTTCGCCGAACCACCCGCCGAGTCCCCCTCAACGATGAAAATCTCTGAAATCGAAGGGTCTTTCGACTGACAGTCTGCCAGCTTCCCTGGCAGGCTCGACACATCCATAACGCCCTTACGTCGCGTTAATTCCCGCGCCCGTCGCGCCGCCTCGCGCGCACTGGCTGCTTCAATAATTTTTGTAATAATCTTCTTGGCATCGCCCGGATTTTCTTCCAACCACGTGCCCAAATACTCGCTAATCGCAGACTCAACCACAGGACGCACTTCCGAAGATACCAGCTTATCTTTCGTCTGAGACGAGAATTTCGGATCAGGCACTTTCACTGAAAGAACACACGTCATACCCTCACGCATGTCATCGCCCGTCAACTTCACCTTTTCTTTTTTAAGATATCCTTTTTCATCGGCATACTTGCCTAAAACCCGCGTCAACGCACCGCGGAAACCCGCCAAATGCGTTCCACCATCGCGTTGCGGAATATTATTGGTGAAACACAACATGGTTTCATGATACGCATCCGTCCATTCCAACGCAGCCTCAACCGTCACGCCGCTTTCTTCATCCGTACCCGAAAGGCTGACTGGCTTGTCAATCAACGACTTTTTCGTACGATCCAGATACTCAACAAAACTTTCAATCCCGCCCTCAAAATGCAAATGCGAAACCAGCCACTCTTCTTCATCCTCCGCACGCTGGTCAGACAGATAGATATTCACGCCTGAATTCAAAAACGCCAATTCGCGCAAACGATTTTCCAGCGTTTTAAAATCGAAATCCGTCATCGCAAACGTTTCGGGCGATGGCAAGAACGTTACCTGAGAACCCGTGCGCTCACCCTCTTCCAAGTCACGAATCGGGTATAAGTCTTTGCCGTTTTCCGCTTCACCACCGCGGAAACGCATCGTCCACTCTTTACCTTCGCGCTTAATGTGCAAATCAAGGTAATCCGACAGCGCATTCACCACCGACACACCAACGCCGTGCAAACCACCAGAGACTTTGTAGCTATTATCATCAAACTTACCACCGGCATGCAGCTGCGTCATAATAACTTGCGCCGCGGAAACCTTTTCTTCCGAATGCTCACCGACAGGAATACCGCGCCCGTTATCCCTAACAGTCACAGAGCCATCAGCATTCAAAATCACGTCAATGCGATCACAATACCCCGCCAGACTTTCGTCAATCGCGTTATCGACAACCTCATACACCATGTGATGCAGGCCCGTCCCGTCATCGGTATCCCCGATATACATCCCCGGACGCTTGCGAACCGCTTCCAGCCCGCGCAAAACCTTAATACTATCCGCGCCATATTCATCGTTATCCCCAACGCGGGCTACATTTTCATCACTCATTCAATCATCCAATATATTTGTTAAACGCAATATTTTATGCAATATTGATATATAGCACAGCACGCCCCGCGAAAACAGGGGAAAACCCGTTTTTTAACCCCTGTTTTCAACAAGGTAAGCTATTGAGATAAAATAAAAATTTCTGGCTTAATTTGAATCAGAAAAACACCGTAAAAGAATATCAAATATGACCGAAAATAACTCTGAAGAAATCGCCGCCGATTCGCTAGATTTAACAGAAAACACCACCGAATCAGAAGACCAAAACGAAACGGTCGAAACAGTCGAAGATCTCGAAAAATACGCCCAAGTCAACACGATTTGGAACAATATTATATTAGGCTCGGTTTTCATGTGCACAGCCTTCTTTTTCGTGCGCCTGTACAACGAAAACCCACGCTTCACGATCTTCATGCTGATCCTGTTATTGCTCATACATGGTTTCGTGACATTGTTACGCCGCGTCCCTGAACAACCGTCAAAAGACCCGCTCGAATGGATTTACGGAATTACGGGAACATGGCTCCCGATTTTAATATTATCAATATCGCAAATAAACGATGTGGCTGCGATCAACGCAGGAGAATATGAAATGCCCGTTGAAAATCCTATACTCATCGTGTGGCAAATCTTCAGCATCCTGTTTTTGATGATCACCTTAATCAATCTCGGTTCCAGCTATGGCGTTGTACCTGCACGCCGTCCGCTAAAAACGCGTTTCATTTACGGCCTTGTGCGCCATCCGCTTTATTTCGGTTACGCACTTGCCTGCTTTCTGGCAGTGTTGCAAAACCCCACACCGCTTATCGCCACGCTCTTTGCTCTCATGATCGGCGTACATGTGCTTTGCATCCGATCAGAAGAAGAGGTCATGAGCAACGACCCGTTTTACGCGGCATACAAAGCAAATACCCGCAAAAAACTCATCCCGTTTGTTTGGTAAATTTTTTTCTAAAGCAGGCAACAGCAAAAACCATTAGATTTCATCGCCGCTTTCTGCGATAAACCAAAAATGAACAAAGCAATCGAACCTTTAATCCGTGAACATTTCCTCACCATGCAGGGCTACAGCTCCGCAGGCATGGAAGCAGGTAAGGACGAAACAAAAATCTATCTAAACGCCAATGAAAACCCATACAGCTTACCGGGTTTAGAAGGCTTAAACCGCTACCCCGAACCGCAACCGCCAGCTTTACTTGAGGCATACGCCCAAAATTACGGCGTTGAAAATGATCAGATCGTCATGACCCGCGGCGCAGACGAGGCCCTCTCATTGCTCACGCATGTTTTTTGCGAACCGCATAAAGATCAAATCTTAATCAACGCCCCGACATTCGGCATGTATGCGGTCAACGCGCATATGATGCCCTCGGGCGTGGTCGACATGCCTCTAATAAAAGAAAACGGAACATTCAGACTTGATCACGAAGAAATTATAAAACGCGCAACAGATAAAGATCAGAACATAAAAATCATTTATCTCTGCTCGCCCAACAATCCCACGGGAAACAGCTTCCCGCATGATACAATCGCCGATATTTGCGACGCCGTTGAAGGCCACGCGGTTGTCGTGCTCGATGAAACCTATGCGGAATTTTCCAAACAAGGCAGCATGACCGACGATCTGGAAAGCACGGCCAACCTGATCATCTTGCGCACTCTATCCAAAAGTTTCGCCTTCGCAGGCATGCGCATGGGCAGCCTTCTCTGCGCGGACACCGACTTTATCAATCTGATAAAAACCAAGGCGCTCGACGCTTACCCCCTACCGCGCATGAGCATCGAAGCCGCCTTTCACGTCCTCTCGCCCGAGATAAAAGAAATCGCGCTGGAAAATATCCAAAAGCTGCTCGCCGAACGCGACAAAATGGATGGAATCCTAAAAGCCTCAGATAAAATCAAGCATGTCTATCCATCTGATGCGAACTTCATCCTGTTTGAAATGGAAAAGGCCGAAGAATTCCATGCGTTCTGCGCAGAAAACAACGTGATCATCCGCAATTTCGCGAGCAAAAAAGGCACAGAAAATTGCCTGCGCCTGAGTATCGGCACGCCCGAAGAAAACAAACGCGTTCTGGAATTACTGGATAAGTTTAAATGCTAGACGGGATTATTCCGCAAAGATTTGCGAATCGCGCACATCAAAAAACTGTGCCTTATCCTGAACTTCAGTAAACAGCCCCCGCTCCGTTCCCGTCAGCCAGACTTGTGCTTCCAACTCATCCAAAATTTCATACAGCGCCCCGCGTCGACTCTCATCCAAATGCGCAGCCACTTCGTCGAGTAATAGGATCGGCGGCGCGCCCCGCTCCGCCTTAATCAAACGTGCATGTGCCAAAATAAGCCCGATCAGCAACGCCTTCTGCTCCCCCGTCGAACATTGATCCGCCGGCATAGTCTTCGCATCATATGTCACCAAAAGATCAGATCGATGCGGCCCGACCTGCGCACCGCCCGTTAAGGCATCGCGCGGTCGCGACTCCCGAAGCATCGCCTTAAACCGATCTTCAACCTCCAAGGCAGGCATGCCCTGCAAATCTTCCTCAACCTGCCCCGAAACAGAAAACCGCGCGAGCGGGAAATAATCATGATCGGCATTTTCACACGCCACCTGCAATCGCGCGGCAAAATCAATACGTGCCGCCGCAATCGCAATCGCGGTTTCCGCCATCTGCCCCTCTAACCCCGAAAGCCAGCGATCATCCATCTGCCCGTTTCGCAGTAATTTAGAACGCTGGCTCAGCGCATTTTCATAGCGGTTAACCCGCGTCGAATGCCCTGAGTCAAAAGCAAAAATCAACCGATCCAAAAACTTCCTGCGCTCCCTGCCTGAATCCAGAAACAAGCGATCCATCTGCGGCGTAAGCCAGACGCAGGCCAAATACTCTGACAAAACACTTTGCCCGCGCGCACTATTCCCGTTCACGCGCAAAATACGTTTTTCTACGCCGTTCGTTGAGGCGGGGTCACGCCCCGTGCCGAGCCGAACCTCTTCCCCATAATCCAAAAACAAACGCGTCGCCAAGGCCCATGGCTCTTCGCTGCCTTGCCGCTGCATATCCATAACCTTAGCGCTACGCAAACCGCGCCCTGGCGAAAAAAGCGAAACCGCTTCTAAAATATTGGTTTTACCCGCACCGTTCGCACCCGAAATCACAATTAATCTGTCGGATAAATCGCTCAAAGCCGCTTGTTCGTAGGAACGAAAATGATGGAAGGTCAGGGATTTCAAAACACTCATACAAAAGTTTTAGTCCAAAACCGCCCCAAAAAACAGCGCATTTATGCCAAACCTTTGAAAAAATTGACATATAAAGCACAAATAAAGTAATATTTTGCATTGAATAGAACATTGAAGGGGTTGAACCATGTCCAGAGAACAAGAAGAAGGCGGAACAAGAGAACGCCGCAGCCGCATTGACCGGACAAGGCCGGAAACAGCTGAGCGCCCGGAAACAGAGATCACAGCCAACCAAGAAGATTTATCTCAAATAGCCGTCGATGAGGTCAGCATTAAAATTAATGGCTTGGACGTAAACGAAAAAATACAGGGCTTCGTTTCAATGGCCTTTCCCGTGGATGATGCTGCTGACTTACAAAGATTAAATGCATTTATGGTTCAACAAATACAGTTTGGCCAAATGAACCCAGACAATATGGTCGAATCGAATATTTCCGAAGAAATCCCAAATCTGCCTCAAAACGAAGAAGAGAGCAGCAATGGAATGAACAACTTGACCGTAATCGGCATGAACGAAGGGGAGCAGGTTATCAAAATGGAAACGAACATACCCGAAAGAGAAGTGGGTGCCGATAGCGATATGGGCAGAAATCGTTACCGCCTACCTGATCCGGACAATAACCCGCAACCATAAAGCGCAGCCTTGACCTTATTCGATGGCACGTGTTTGAAACGTACTGGGATTTAGAAAACTCCCGATAGGTTCGCGCTTCTTAATCCACGTTTTTCTGTATGCAAGACGCCTTTTATAAACGTCAACGCGCTCGGTCTTGCTCAAAAACGCAGTAATCTCGATAAAAATATAAGATGATGAAAATCGTGCCATAAACTTTGTTTCAGGCTCAAAAACTAGCGAAACCCGCAACTTTCTTGTTGATGGGTCAAGATAAATTTTACGCATCTTAATATCATCACCGCCCCCGGCACTCACGCTCATAATGTATTGGACGGGGTCGTCGGGCGCGACAACATAATCAAACTCAAGATCTAATTGATAATTTAACTCGCCGATAATTTCAGCACGAACGATGTAAGGCCCTACATCAGGCTTAGGCTGTCTGTTCGTAACGAACTCTGCAACATTGCTTTCATCGAAACGCACAATCGGTGCACTACTGATTGGCTCACCCGAAAAATAACGCACACCATAGATGAACGAAAAAAGAACCAGAAATGCAACAACCAAAGACCCTAAAAAATTCATAACAGTAACATAATCAAGCTCTTAGGAAATTGCACCCTTTTTTTGGAATATGAAAACGACCGACCTCGCGAAACATTAAACACGCAGCGGCATCAAAACATAAAGCGCGCTCGGATCACTATTATCCTGAATAATCGTCGGCGAACCGGAATCCGCCAAAGTTAAACGACAACCATCGCCCTCGATCTGTGATGTGATATCAAGCAGATACTTCGCATTAAAGCCAATATCCATGTCGCAATCACCATTCACTTCCATCTCTTCTGTTGCGCTGCCCGCTTCAGGAGAACTGGCTGAAAGTGTCATATTCTTACCCAGCAAAGTAATTTTCAACGCGCGAGACTTCCCATCAGAAATCGTTGAAACACGATCAATCGCACGGGTAAACACCTTCGGATCAACCTCAACAATTTTATCATTCCCCTTCGGAATAACGCGCTCATAATCAGGGAACGTTCCGTCAATCAACTTCGATGTCATAATGATATGATCAAATTCAAAACGGATTTTACCGTCCGAAAGACTCACTTTAATCGTATCAGCCGCATCTTCAATCAACTTACGCAGCTCACCGACTGCCTTACGCGGCACAATAACACCGGGCATGCCTGAGGCCTCTTCAGGTAAAGGCATTTCAAAACGCGCCAGACGGTGGCCGTCTGTGGAGACAGCGCGCAAAACCTTCACACCATCCTGATCGGCTTCATGCACGTAAATACCATTGAGGTAATAACGGGTTTCTTCTGTGCTCATCGCAAATTTCGTGCGGTCAATCAACGCACGCAAATCTGACGCCGGCAAAGAAAAACTATGCGGCAAATCAGCCGTAGCGATCTCCGGAAAATCCGCAACCGGTAAGCAGCTCAGCTTAAATTGTGAACGCCCCGAACGCACCGTCATCTGCGTCCCATCAGGGTTCAGCTCAATCTCAACATCTGCGCCATCGGGAAGTTTACGGACAATATCATGAAACGTGTGTGCGGGCGCTGTGGTCGCACCATCGACCATCACGTTCGCAGCAACCGCTTCGTTAATCTCCAAATCCATATCGGTCGAAGACAAGGACAAAACGCCGTTTTCCGCCTTCATCAAAACGTTTGACAGAATCGGAATAGTATTGCGACGCTCCACAACACTTTGTACATGGTTCAAAGATCTCAAAAGTGCAGCCCGATCAATACTCAGCTTCATAGCGATTCCATCCGTAATTTTTATATGTTGAAATTAAACATTAGCACAGCGATTCGGCGCAAAAAAGCCCTAAATGCAAACTGCACCAACGATTAACATAAATAAACGT
>CAZPMH010000006.1:0-102775 GCA_964587815.1 uncultured Micavibrio sp. | reverse complement strand
GAATTATTCTGTTCCATCACATCATGAATCTTGCCAATCTCACCCTTTAAGATCAAATCACGAACTAACCCCTGGTTAAGCATAACCTCAATCGCCGGAGCCAAGCCACCACCAACGCTCGGCAATAATCGCTGCGAAATAATGCCCTTCAAATTCATAGAGAGGTTTAGCCTGATCTGATTGTGAAAATCTTCAGGGAACAAGTTCACAATACGTTCAATCGCCTGATAGGAGTTATTTGTATGAATGGTCGCCAGACACAAATGCCCGGTTTCCGCAATAGATAGGGCTTGCTCCATAACCTCACGATCACGGATCTCACCAACCAAAATAACATCAGGGCGTTGACGCAAGGAATTCTTCATCGCCGTAGCAAAAGATTCAGTATCAACGCCAACCTCACGCTGCGTAACAACGCACCCTTTATGGTCGTGGAAAAATTCGATCGGGTCTTCAATCGTAATAATATGCCCTGAGCTATTCACGTTGCGCTTATCAATCATCGCCGCAAGCGTTGTCGATTTACCCGATCCCGTCATACCGGTAACAAGAATAAGCCCGCGCTTTTCCATCGCCAGATTGCCTAAAATCTCGGGCAGCTTCAGCTTTTCAAAACTCGGAATTTCAGAAACAATACGCCGGATAACAACGGCAGGAAACTGACGCTGTTGCATAACATTAATACGAAAACGACCATGCGCCCCCATGTCTAAAGCTGTATTAAGCTCTCTATGAGAATCGAAATCACGACGTTGACGCGGCGTCAGCATTGAGTCCAAAATTTCGTTCAAAGAGTCTCCCGTCAGCGGCTGATCCTCAATTTTAATCAAGCCGTCATCGCCTCGCAAAGTAGGAGGGAAACCAACAGTCAGGTACATATCACTCGCCTGAGTCTCGGTCATGGAATTTAGATAATTAAATATTATTGGAGACGTCAAAACGAATATACCCCGTCATCTGAACTTTCTTCACTCTTTCCTGTTGCGGAATAAGCCTTCCCACCGCCTTCGTCTTTATTCTTTTTACCACCACCAAGCGACGCTGATGCATACTCGCTATCATCCGTCGTCTCATCAGTGCTTTTCAATAAAGCGCGATGGGCTTCATCCGCATCAATGATACCGTTCTCAAGCAAATTTTGAACCGCATCTTCCATGGTCACCATACCATAGCGTGAACCTGTTTGCATTGTCGAATACATTTGCGGAATTTGGTTTTCACGAATAAGGTTTCGCACAGCGTTTGTTCCGACCAGAACTTCAAACGCACCGACACGACCACCACCGACACGCGCCAAAAGGCTCTGCGCGACAACGCCTTGCAACGAACTGGAAATCATCGCCCGCACCATCTCTTTATCACCGGATGGAAACACGTCAATAATACGGTCAATCGTTTTAGACGCTGAATTAGAGTGAAGTGTTCCGAACACCAAGTGACCTGTTTCAGCCGCCGTCAACGCAAGCGAGATCGTTTCATGGTCACGCATCTCACCAACCAGAATAACATCAGGGTCTTCACGGAGCGCACTTTTCAAAGCATTCGAGAAACCCCTCGTATCCTGCCCAACCTCTCGGTGGTTAATCAGAGATTTTTTAGAGGAATGGAAAAATTCCACCGGATCTTCAATCGTCAAAACGTGTTTGGAATGGTTAAGGTTAATATGATTAATCATGGACGCCAACGTTGTCGATTTACCACTACCGGTCGGGCCTGTCACAAGAACAATCCCCTTCTCCAGCTCAGCAAAGCGCCTGATAACCGGCGGCAGGTCAAGCTGCTCCATTGTTGGAATTTCAGTCGGAATAGTACGAAACACGGCCGCCGCGCCAAGACGCGTTGTAAACCCATTCACACGAAAACGCGCTTTTTCACCCAACGCAATCGCAAAGTCGAGCTCCATATCCTTTTCATAAATCGCACGCTGCTCTTCCGTCATCACGGAATAAAGCATCGTTCTGATATCATCGCTGCCTAAAGGCTCTGCCTTAACACGTTTCATTTTACCCGAAACACGAATAATCGGCGGATTACCTGCACTTAAGTGAAGGTCTGACGCATCATTTTGCATCGTAAATGCGAGAAGTTGAGTTAAATCCAAGGTGTGCTCCTATAAATTCTGATATGCCCCATACCTTTGTACAAAAATAAGATGAATAGAACGTAAATATATTCTTATAAATAAAACTAATTTATACAACAAAAGAACCCTGCCAGAATAAAATGCCCACAAAAGATATGATCAAAGCGGGGCCAAACGGAAAAACCTCAGTTTTAAAGGCAATGCGCCATATTAGCGCAAACACAATAGCGATAACACCCGAAGCAATCATAAATTCTGGTAAACTGTGCAGGCCAAGCCAAACACCAGCCACCAAGAAAAACTTTACATCGCCAAAACCAAGCGCATCTTTTTTCAAAATCTTCGTAAAAACAAATCCTAAAAACCAAGACACAAATGCAAAAACACCTGCGCCCAAGACATAAGTGATCAGGAAATATTCAACGCTGACAAATACATCAACTGTTGAAAAATAAAACAAACGGGCGATTCCGATGATGAGAAGGATAAAAACCAAAACATTCGGTAAAATCATATGCTTCACGTCGATCACGAAAAGAGACAGCAAAAAAGGAAGCGCCAGAATAAGAAACGCCGCTTCATATGTTGCCCCGTAATTCAGATAAATCAAAACAGAAAGAACAGCCGAACAAAGCTCCACCAGAGGGTACAAAACCGATATAGGTTTTTTACAGCCGCGGCATTTACCTCGGAAAATAACCCAAGAAAAAACAGGGACCAAATCTACAAAGGAGAGATTTCTTTGGCATGTTGTACAAGATGAGCGTTTTACACCCCAATCAATCTTGCGCGGAACTCTATAAATCAGCGCCGTTGAAAAGCTACCAAACAACAAACCCAAAACAATGAAGACACCAAGTTCAAATATAAAAAGCGTATTCACATCAACAGCCAAACGCTAAACGGAGGATAAAGAGACACCTACCTAATTTCACTCAACCGCGCATAAACAACGTCTCGCGGAATAGTACGCCCTGCCCCATGAATCGTATCAATTTCCAGAGCCTTCTCATAATACTGGACAGCCAGCGCGCGCTCACCGATACGATCAGCAATTACGGCCTGATTAAAAACATGATTAGCATTTGTAGGCTCCAAGCTAGCGGCAACACCTAAAAAGCGTAAAGCCGAAGTAGCATCCGCATTTTGCGCATAAGCAAAAGCAAGTTGCGCAGCCAAGGCTGGATGCCCGGGATTATCCTCAGCCAGAGCTTTTAAACGTCGGAGAGCGACAGCAGGATAACGCGTTCCCAAAAGCCCCAACATATTAATTTTCACATCCAAGTTATCAGGCTCTATCTTAGATAAAGCCTCATACACTTGCATGGCCTCGTCAAAACGGTTTAGCTTTTGCAAGGTGACAGCACGCCCCATCAATATACGGGCATCGGATTTGTTATTTCTATACAAAGCATCAAACAACACAAGCGCAGACTCATAACGCCCCAAAGCCATCGCCCGCTCCGCAGAAACGATTTGCGCCTCTTGCGTATCAGATTCAAAGTTTTTCTTAACAATCACCAACTTCGAAGCTGGCTGCGTAATGGGACTGACCTTATTCGGCCCCTCCCGAGACATCTCCCCCTGCGGAACAAGATCATTCGCATCAAAGAAAACATCGTCCCCATCTCCCGGCAAAATTGCAGACGGCGCAGATATACCACGTGTACCATCCGGTGTAACGACATCAGGCTCATCCCCCGCATCAACCAAATCATTAACATCAGGCTCAGCGACACTATTCTCATCCGCATCTTGAATTGACGGAATAGGCTCTTGCGCAGAAACGTAAGAAACGTGCAAAAGCATGAAAGAGAATAACGAAACAAAAACGAACCGCATTTTATATACCTTGAATAATTATTTAAAAATGAATCGCTGACGCGTTCAAGATGGTGAGAAGAGCGACCCGAGAACCGAATCACCAGTGTAGTCTATCACGCTATTTTCTTTTTCTCAATATACTCTAAAAATGCATGCTCCAAAGACGGACTATTATTGACTGCTCTCAACTCGGCAGGGGTTCCAATAAACTGTATTGTCTGATCGTGCAGTAAAGCAACACGGTCGCAAATCTCATCCATATCAGCCAAAATATGGGAACTGAGGAAGAACGTACTATCCTTACCGTGCATTTCAAGAATAAGCTTTTTAACAAGCGCACGCGCACGCGGATCAAGGCCACTCATAGGCTCGTCAAGAATAAAGAACGACGCGCCCGTCAAGATTGTTCCTATCAACCCTAACTTCTGACGCATCCCTTTCGAATAGGTTTGCACACGCCTCTTTAAAGCTGCTGGATCCAAAGCCAGGCTCTCGGCCGCGGCCTCCATTTTCGCTGGGTCAAAATCACTTTTATAAAGCTGAGCCGAAAACTTCAAAAACTCCATACCAGACAAAAACCAAGGGGGATCAAATTTCTCAGGAAGATAGGACAGGCGCGCCTTACTTTCAAAGCTCAAACGGTCACGCCCCATAATCGATATTTCGCCACGGTCAGGGTCGCGCAAACCAAGAATAGACTTGATCATGGTCGTTTTGCCTGCACCGTTAACCCCCATTAAGCCGAATATCTCTCCGGCCTTTACACCTAAATTGATACCATCAATTGCAGGCTTGCCGACATAATCCACACCAAGGTTGGTAAGCGTTAGAACATCTTGAGAAACTTTATCAGACATATTTTAAGGCTCTTAATTTACTCAATTCCCCGACTCACCCGTGAGATAGATACGCATATCGAGATTAAAACGCTGATGCGGGCGCAGGCGTACGGGATAGATACTGTTTGTGTGCTGATCAAACCACTTAACCTGTATATATTCTTTAAAAACTTCTAAATCCATAACTTCCTTCGGAACAGCATCAGGCGTAACGCGTGTATCGTTTAGCCAAATCACCCAATCCTTCTCTCCACGATAAACGATACCTGCAAGACTTAGTTCACGAATGCCGATATCAGGCTCAACTTTCTCTCCTGCTTCCAACGCCTTCAACTCTTCGGCACTAACGGGGCGAGCAACGCCACGGCGATTCATGGCATCGACAATCGCTTCATTCTGCCGCGCCGTAAAAAACAGAGAAGGAATTTGTTTGTAAGAAATCTTTTTGTCAGATTTTCCCTTTGCCTCGGATACGGCCGCAGCCTCCTGATCTTCGGAAGATACGTTCTGCGCAAAAGCATACGAAGAAACAAAAACCATAGACACAAGAACTGCAATCAAGACCTTAGGGATAAAAATACGAGAAGAATGCAACATTATTTATCCTCCTCAATAATTTGATCTTCCGGAATAAATGTTCTCCACGTTAACTGGATCTCGGCCGCGACAAGCGCAACGTTTGCACCATCACCAATCGCGCGTAAAATGACAGGTGTAACCTCTCTTTTGCGTTTCATTACAATTTTATTGACCTGCACATGTCCGGGAAAATTATCTTCTACCATCTCAAGATAGTTATAAACATTCGTATCATTAAAAGCTTCAATCTTGATTTCAATCGGGCTCGCCAAGATGCGGTGCATCGATTTCTGAGCCTCTTCATCGTCGAGAACAACCCCCGGTCGCACACTTGCCGTAGCCGAAACAACACGGGATTTCTGCTGTATGTTGGTCAACAAAGTCTTTGCTTCACTACGAACTTGATTCGAAAAGAAACCATCATCCTTCAAAGCATCATAACGACCTTGTTGCTCCGCAAGCTGCTCGAACTCAATTTCCATCTTCTGCAAATCACCTTGCACACTTGAAACCGTACTTTGAACACGCCGTAATTCTATATCAATATCCTCTTGCTCAGGCTGCACATACATATAGAAAGCAGCTGCGATGCCTGCATTAAAAACGATCAAAACAAGCAGGATAATTATTCTTCGAATGCCGATAATCTGTATCATTTATATGCTGGCCCTTCGATTCTGAGTTCCGCTACGTAGTCCTGCGCAGCAGCCCTGTTATTTGATTCCCCTGATTCGATAACAATCTCTTCGCTATACTCATAATCTTCTAACATCTTAACTGCTGTCACAACGTGGTCAGGGAGAAGCCTTTGCAACTTATCGCGCAAATCACGAACCTCTTGGTTGCCTCTTTCTGCATTTGTATCACTAGGAAATGTAAGCTGAACCGTAGAAATAAATTTAGGAACTTTTTCAGGCTCACTCCACCTATTTGAATTAGCGACCTTTGCAAGTGCTTGCCTTGAAATATCTATAGCATCAATACGCAGGCTGGGCCCCAGAGCAATCGCGAGCTTGTAATAAAGATCAAACGGTCTGATTTGCTGCTCTTCTAAACGATCATAAACACTTAAAGAACTTTGGATGAGTTGAATATCAAAGCCCATGTCTTTCTTACGCTTTATCTCTTTTTCAAGTCGCAGTTCCAGCTGAGCTTTCTGGTTTTTACGACTGGTCAGGTCGTCTTTTGTTTCCAACAGCTTCTGATATCCATCCACCAAAAGATAAGCTTGAAACGCGCCCCCTAAAAACAAAAGCAAAGAGGCGGCAAGAGCGATTTGCCGCGGTTTGGAAACATTGTCAATCTGCTTTGCCTTCATCGGCAAAATGAATTTGCTTTTCCGGCCAATCCAGGCAACATGCAAAATATCTGCAAAATGCTCATGCTCATGATCGCCAAGCTTTAAATTCAGAACGCTCGCCGCCTCATCAACGCTATAGGACTTAAAGTCACAAGGAACATCAATAAGTTCATTTATAATATCACCGGTCGCTTGCGGAGCAATGACAATCACGCTTAGACCATCATCAGGCGTATAGCCAAAACGCGAGAGGTAGCTCATCGTAGACTTAAATTCCTGCTGCACTTCACGCGCCCAATTCATTGGGTTTTCATCATGTGAACCAACCGCAGTCATGCGCGTAAGCGCCAATTCACCGTCCCTAACAACAACTTGCCTTAGCCCACCACTTTGATGCTGACCGATAAACACAGTCCATTTCGGAAGCGTCGCCCCTTTATCATGCATCTTCTCCGATAATTTTTTAATCATATCTGATGATTCAATCGGAAGAAGGCAGAAACCTGCAATGTTCGCTAGAGACTTCTCAGTAGACTCCATCGTTTTCGAAAAGGCATCGCTCGCAGGAACGGCAGCAAAAACATACAAACGACCACCAAGGGACTTGTCTGACTTGGCTGTCTTCTGTTTTAGTGCGAGCGCTGCACGAACGGGATAGCTTGCAAATTCAACTTGTAGCTTTCGCTTTAAAACATTCTGCTGGTCTAAAACGCCGACCTTAGGGACCCTGATTTTCTTATAGTGCTGTTCCACCATATCATTGATAATCAGAACCGGCTTACCGGAACAATCTTTCGCTAAAATAGTAGATACATCTTGCAGAAAGTTATCGATATCCCAAGGGACAGCATTAACAAGCTCAACACCTTTACCGCTACTGGAGTAGATATAAAGCGAGTCGTCCGTGATCATCAGAACGGTTCTGGATGGAGTGAGCAAACTTAGTGACATATTAAAAAATCTTCAAATCTATAACGTGCATTAGAAATCAACCATATTACCCAGATTAATGTAGATCGGCCCCAAAGATCCGGCGGCGATCCAGACAATCACAGCGGCAAGAATAAGGGTCAAAACCGGCTGAATAAGCTCAATCAGGGCTTCAATCGCCTCATCAACATCCCGCGTATAAAAATCAGAAACTTGATCAAGAACAGGAGAGAGATTACCAGATTCCTCACCAATCTTAACCATTCGAATAACCATACTCGGAAATTCTCCCGAAGAATTCAAGGCATCGGATAAAGGGCTACCGGATTGGACGTATATCTCAACAGTCTCCATAGCATCGACCAAAACCCTGTTATTCACGGTATTTCGAGAGGCTTTAAGGGCATTAACAACATCAATACCACTGGCAAAAAGCGCACTAAAAGTCTGTGCATAACGTGCAATCGTGATCTTTCTGATAATATCACCCGCAACAGGCATCACCAGATAAAACGAATCAAGCTTATAGGCAATAGTGTCCGAAGATCGCCTGATCAAGATAAACGAGACGACCAAAATGACAGGCGTAACCAGCACAATAATCGCGCCATAGACCGGCAAACCAAACAACTCAAACTGTGGCTCAATGAAAAAATTAGACGTATTGATCAACGCAACGGAGAACCATGGCAACTCAATTTCAAGGAATTTCAAAAACCCGACAATTTGCGGAACAACGATACTCATCATAAAAACAATAACAAAAACAACCACGATCGACACGATGATCGGATAGCGCGTTGCCTTCCTGATTTTAGCCTGCAACCCGTCCAGCCACTTCAAGTAACGTTCTAACTGCTTGTACGATGAGGTCAGGTCACCTGTATCTTCACCTGCCTTAATCAAAGAAACAAAAAGCGGACGAAAAATCTTGGGGTGTTTATCCATCGCTTCGGATAACGCAGCGCCATCGCTCACATCTCTGTGAACCTCGCTCATAATATCGCGCATCTGGTCGTTCTCAGCGCCGTCACGGATATCTGAAAGCGCATCCAGCAAAGGCACACCCGCGCTTTGCATCTGTTCCATATGGATAAAAAACTGAATGAGGTCACGCAACTTAACCTTCGTGCGGTTAAGCCCGGAAAGAAACCCTTTTTTCTTATTAAGAGAAGCGCACTGAACCAGCTCAAGATCAGCAGTCTGCAATTGATTATACAAATCAATTTCATTCAAAGCAGAAAGAGTACCGCGCACTTGGCGCCCTTTCATGTTTATCGCTCTGTACTTATAGCGTTCTATGACTCTTACTCTCTGTCAAAAAAATACACGATTACATGTTATAGACAAATAACATTAAAAAAGACTTACGCAGAAAAACGTTACAAAGATAAGAATAAAGCTACTTGGACAGATCAACAACCTTTCCGATAGCATTTATGTCGGTTATCCCCTCCAACACTTTCAAAATGCCATCTTGCTTCATATTTTTGAAGCCTTTTTTAACCGCAACATTCTTTAATTCAGCTTTAGATTCGTTTCTCGCGACAACCTCGTCTAAGTCTTCGTCAAACAGCAGAATTTCAACCAAAGCCACACGCCCCTTATACCCCGTACCGTTACAGCTATCACAACCGCCCTCTTTTGCTTGATAAATTTGCGGCGGATTTGCTGCATCAATTTCCAAAATTTCACACTCTTGCGCCGTGGGGGTATGTCCAACTTTACAAGACTTACAAAGGCGACGCGCCAAACGCTGCGCAAACACCGCAATGATTGCCCCGGCCAACATCCCGGGCTTCATCCCTAAATCAAGCAAACGCGGTATCGCGCCGAATGAGTCGTTCGTGTGCAACGAAGTAAAAACCTGGTGACCGGTCATAGCCGCCTTTAGTGCCATTTCAGCCGTAACATGGTCACGAATCTCACCGATAAAGATGATGTCGGGGTCTTGTCGAAGCAAGGCTTTAATACCGTCCGCAAATTCCAAAACCCCTTCACGAACATGCGTTTGCCTGATCATCGGCAGAGAATACTCAACCGGATCTTCCAGCGTTTGGATGTTTACCTCAACATCGTTAATCTCATTCAAAATAGAATATAGCGACGTACTCTTACCACTCCCTGTTGGGCCGGTAACAATGATAATCCCCTCAGGCTTACCTGTAGCGATACGCAGCTTTTCGAGGTTTTCCTCACTAAACCCAAGCGCCTCCATCGGCAAAATACTCGAACTTTTATCAAGAACACGAAGAACAATATTCTCACCGTGGACTGTCGGCAAAGACGACACACGGAAATCAGCCTCACGCCCACCGACATTCAGGCCGAAACGACCATCCTGCGGCGCAAGCTTGTCTGCGATATTCATCTCAGACATAATTTTAATGCGCTGGGAAATACCATTCCAATGCTGCTTGTGCAACGTTTGCGCTGTAAACAAAACACCATCCAAACGATAACGGAGGCGCACGAAGTTTTCCTCAGGCTCAAAGTGCAAGTCAGATGCACCAATCTTAACCGCATCAAAAACAAGCGCGTTAACAAGACGAACAATCGGGTGTGTGAACGCATCTTCCTCATTCAGGCTGGCAACATCTTTTTGCTCGCTCCCCTCCTCAAGCTCATCCAGAATATCCTTAATAGAACTTGAGTATCCGTAAGATGCGTCAATCGCATCCCCTAAGATGGCTTCTGTTGTCACCATCGGCTTAATTTGCATCTTCTTTGACGGCAAATACCTGCGCAACGTATCAAGCGCAACAACATCATAAGGGTCAGCCATCGCAACGTGAATCGCATCCCCCTCCAATGAGATAGGCAGAATCTTATGCTGAGCGGCCACATGCTTTTCTAAAAGCTGTAGCGCTTCACCATCCACAATTGTAGAGCGCGGGTCAAACACACCGAAACCGGACGATTCAGCAAGGAAAAGAGTAAGCGTGTCTTCCTCGATAAAACCAAGGTCAACCAAGATCTCACCAAGCATCTTGCCTGATATTTTCTTCTCTTGTAAGGCAACGTTTAATTGGTCTTCAGTGATAAGTCCCATGTCGACCATACGATCACCCATACGGCCCTTCTTCACACCGCTGTCTGCGTCATCCTGCCCACCGCCATCATCAGTTGTTTGCAAATCTTTGCTTAAAACTTGCAGGTCGGTACCTGTGCTCTGTTGGGGCTGCTCCTCCACATTCTCAACGATAAAGTTATCAATATCACCCAAATTATCTTGAACGGGCTCCTTCACTGGTGAAACATCAAGTGGATTAATATCGTAAACCTCTGCCCCAGCATGCTCAGCTTCACTCGTTGCTGAGGTTTCCACATTATGCTCAATATCGTCAAAATGTGTTGCAGGCTTCTGAGTGGAGACCACATCGTCTTGCATCGTTTCATCAACAAAAAACTCTATATCCGACATATCCTGAGCAGGATTTGCGGGCTTGGGGTCGGGCGTTTTCGCCGTTTCACCATCCAGATCGTTATCAGGTTTTATATTGAGCTCTATATCTTCCATAGCAAACGAATTGCACCTTTTGTTTAAACATACACATATTAGAGATAACACAGGAAAGCGAAGCACGAAACCGCGCCTCATGTATCTGTTTTAGCAGTAAATCGTTAAAATTTGTTATAAATTCACGCTTTTACACAAAAAAGACGTGCGAAACCCTTCGCACGCCTCAAATTCTATAGCCTTAGCTGCTTACAGATTACTCTGCTGCAACAGACAATTCTGTTTCTTCACGCGGCCATGATTTGAACTGCATAACCGATTCGTCAATACCGCACACTGTCGCTGAAATACGCGCAGACACAAGATAAGGGTCAGAATTCGCACCCGGGCGACGATCTTCAAAATAGCCATACCCTTTTTGCGCGACAAGCTGTGGAATACGGATTGAACATCCGCGATCCGCAGTACCGGCCTTAAAAGTGTTGATGTCACATGTCTCGTGATCACCTGTCAAACGCTCATCAAGTTGCGCACCATAAAGAACAATATGCTCTTTGTGTTTTTTCGATAAGGCATCAACAGCGGCATCGATCGCCTCTTTACCTTTTGCCTTGTCGCGTGTGTCTCTAGTTGAAAAGTTCACATGCATACCCGCACCATTCCAGTCGCCATGCATCGGCTTATTCGTAATTGATGCATTGATACCGTAATCTTCTGAGATACGGTAAAGCAACCAGCGTGCATACCAAACGTGATCAGAAGCCGTTAGAACATCGGCAGATTCTTTTGCATCACCGCGGTAACCGATCTGGAATTCCCACTGGCCGGGCATAACTTCTGCATTAATGCCGTAGAAAAGAAGATCAATATCCAAACACGCTTGTGCATGCTCTTCAACAATTTCACGTCCGAAAACCTCATCCGCACCAACGCCACAATAATACGGGCCCTGTGGTGCTGGGTAACCTTTTTCAGGCCAACCCAACGGACGACCATCTTTAAAGAATGTGTACTCTTGCTCAAATCCTGCCCAAGGGTCCTGCTCAGCAGCACCTGCATCAAGAACAGCACGCAGCTGTGCACGTGAATTTGATTCGTGTGGCTGACCATCCGGCGTGTAAACCTCAGTCATAACAAGGTAATTACCTTCACCACGAATTGGGTCTGTAACGAAGCTTACAGGCTTTAAAATACAATCGGAGTCATCGCCGCTTGCTTGTAATGTTGATGATCCGTCGAAACTCCACTCAGGAAAGTCTTCAATAGTTGGCGCGCTGCCGACATCAACAACGCGTGCTTTGGATCGTAATTGACGCGTTGGGATAGCGCCATCAATCCAGATATATTCAGCCAATGTAAACTTAGACATTATATTCTCCACTTTTTTAATAAATGCTATGCATTGCACAATTACACGCAACCCGCAGAAAATCAAACTTTTTGAGCAGGATTAAGCACTAAAAAGGTAGAAAATTAAAAAAATCAAAGCAGATATGCATAAAAAGCATGGGGTCAATAAAAGAGCTATACCGAAAGCGTATCAGGGCGCAAATGATCCTTATAACTCTGCCCTGGATTATTGGCTTCAAAGTCTTTGCGTTCAATATAGGCCTCAGCAACCAGCTTGGCGACTTCTTCAATTTGTCCGCTCAAACGATCCGCAGCCAGCTGCCCCGTATCACGCAAACGCGCAAGTTGATCAGGCGTAGAAAGTGTAAAATCACCATTAGGACGAATCGCACTCGGCACAGTATCAATCATTTGATCAAAACTATAATAATGTCCTGTGCCGATAATTCCCGCCTGTCCGACCATCATGCTGAAACGGTGCACTGACTGCATGGAAGACGAAACAATCGCCCCACCGACCGAGGCCAACGTATTCTTAATCGCATCATCACGGTCAACACCGGGGTTAAAATCACCTGTCCCCCAGTGTATATGAATGCGATTATGCGGCATCATAAGGCCTTTTTGGCTGCGATGGTCGATAACCTCACAGACTGAAAGGTCATTACTTTCCTTACCATATAAAAAGACTGATTCAATAAAAGCAGGACCTGACGGATCATTCCATCCTGACTGCCCGCCATCAACAACGACAACATTGTCATCACGTGCAGGATTGGTTAACGGCACCCCCTGAAAATAAGTCGTCGGTGACGCTCCACCCAGCGTAGCCTCCCACAACAACCAATTCTTACGATCAGCCTCCGTCCCGTCATCAAGCAAAGTACGCTCTCCCCTAGCGACATGACTTTTCGCGAACAAAGCGTCCACCTCGGGATGCAGCTTTGTCATTGTGATCATGATGTCATTCTCAACATCTGACATCCGCGCGGTTGTGCCCGTAACATCCTGAACAATTTCTTTCAGGCGTTTGTTGCTATATTGAGTTGTGCCGAAAAGCCCGCCTGGAATCTGGCGCGGATTATTAAACAGTTTACCCAAAAAGCTACTGCGATGCGGAAAAATATTGCCCGCTTCCGCATCAATCAAACCACCAATCTCACCGGGTGATGAAAAATAAGGATCACGCCCCCCTATCGGGCTTAAGCCCACAGTAGACAAGCCCCCGAAAGACGTTCCTGCGGAAAGCGTAAACAATTGATGATACTGAAGGTCTTGTGCAAGCTCAGGTCGCCCTAGCTCGTTGAGCGAATCCTTCACCTTTTCAAAGAAAGCCTGCTTCAGCTCTATTGCTATCCTACCATGCAAACCACCACCGTGATTCGCCTCTGTAACAATAGTTCCCATATAAACCCCGTAACATTATTAATATTGATTACAACGAAAATACAGAAACGCCGCACGAAACGCAAACAATTCAAAATTAGAACAGGCCTTATTTCAGGCTTCTTCTGTTTATATGCTCGAACAGGAACATGCCGATTCTCTCTTTAGAATCTTTAACCACAAGAATATCTTCGGAAGAAACTTCATTTAAACGATCCTCCGCCCCGACAGCATCCTCAAGCTTCTTGCGCCCCTCTTCAGGCAACATGTCCATGAAACCGGGCGGCAGCAACTTCATCTTTTCGGCAAGCTCTTTCTTTTTATCTATTGTCTCAGCGCTTTCTCCGTCATTACCACGATTGATGGCAAAATAAGCAATCAACACACGGTCTGCCGTTTGCGCCCACTCCTCAAGACTGTTAAACGGTCGGTATGCGCTTCCTTCTATATCACCGTCCAAAACTGTGAAATTTTTAACAACTTTTGAAGCCTTCGCATAATATTCAGGATGATTAGCCTTTAATTCAGCAATATTCTCATCTTCCATATTCATAACGTAGGTCGCAATATTATCAGAGCGCGGCACTAAAAAAGACCGCTTGCCCTCTTTTTCCATTTCGCTCGCTATATTGCCGAGCGGATATCCAACCTCAAGAAAATGATCAACCTCCCGCTTCGTCAACGGGCCGTCATAGCCGGCAAGTGAAACACGCGGAAAAGCAAAACCTAAAATCAAAAGAAAAGATAGGCAGACAAAGAAACGCATAGAAGCCTCCATACAAGAATTTTTAAGTGTCTAAGAAACTACGCAATTTACGTGATCGGCTGGGGTGTTTCAACTTACGCAACGCCTTCGCCTCAATCTGCCTGATACGCTCACGGGTAACATTAAACTGCTGCCCGACCTCTTCCAAGGTGTGATCGGTATTCATGCCGATACCAAAGCGCATACGCAAAACGCGTTCTTCTCTTGGTGTAAGAGAAGCCAAAACACGCGTTGTTGTCTCACGAAGGTTTGAGTGGATTGCACTCTCAACCGGCAAAATCGCATTCTTATCTTCAATAAAGTCACCCAGTGATGAATCCTCTTCATCACCAATCGGTGTCTCCAACGAAACAGGCTCTTTTGCGATTTTCAAAACTTTGCGCACCTTATCCAGCGGCATGTGCAAACGTTCTGCCAATTCTTCAGGCGTTGGCTCGCGACCAATTTCATGCATCATCTGACGCGATGTACGCACCAATTTATTGATCGTTTCAATCATGTGAACAGGGATACGAATCGTACGCGCCTGATCAGCAATAGAGCGCGTAATTGCCTGACGGATCCACCACGTCGCATAGGTCGAGAACTTATAACCACGGCGATATTCAAACTTATCAACCGCCTTCATCAGGCCGATATTGCCCTCCTGAATAAGGTCAAGGAACTGCAAACCACGGTTTGTATATTTTTTCGCAATCGAGATCACAAGACGAAGGTTGGCTTCCACCATTTCTTTCTTTGCGCGCGCGGCCTCTTTTTCACCTTTTTGGACAGTACCAACGATACGGCGCCATTCTTTAATAGGCAGCATTGATTCTTCGGAAATCATCGCAATTTGATCACGCATCTTCTGAACCTGATCACCATGCTTCTCAACGAATTTGGCCCAGCCCTTACCTTTCAGCTTAGACACATGATCCAACCAACCGGGATCAAGCTCTGATCCAAAATACTCTTTTAGGAAATCTTCGCGCTTAACTTTGCAGTCAACTGCCATGCGCATCATTTTACCTTCAATAGTGACCAGTTCGCGGTTAATGCCGTAAAGCCTGTCAATCAATTGTTCGATACGGGCATTGTTAAGATGAACCTCGTTCATCAACTCAACCATGTCATCTTTAAGTTTATTATACTTTTTATTCGTGGCCTTATCAGGTTCATCACCTTTTTGAAGCGCATCTAAACGCTCCTGCTGAACCTTCTGCATTTTCTTATACGTTTTCTCAATCTTACCGAAAACTTCGTAGACCTTAGGCGCCAGTTCCTCTTCCATAACAGACAAGGAAACATTCACATCATCTTCGCTATCGTCTTCAGAATCATCATCCCCGTCATCATCGTCGGCGCTGTCTTCCTCAGCCTCTTCTTCTTCCTCATCTTCGTCATCATCAGAAACCGCAGTGTGATCAATCTCTGGCCCCTTGTATGTCGCATCAAGGTCAATAACTTCGCGCAACAAAATGTCACCTTCTTGCAAAGCTTTATACCAAGCGATAAGGGATTCGATAGCAAGCGGACTCTCGCACATACCACCAATCATCATTTCTCGACCAGCTTCTATGCGCTTTGCAATCGCGATTTCACCTTCACGCGATAACAACTCAACCGCACCCATTTCGCGCAGATACATACGAACAGGGTCATCAGTACGACCCGTGTCATCGTCGGCTATATTACCGCCTGACTCATAATCACTGTCTTCATCATCATCTTTAGATTTGCCGGAAGATTTATCTTTACCTGAAGATTTAGACTTGCTTTTGCCTTTCTTATCATCGGCATCATCTTCGTTGTCAACAAGCGTGATACCCGCATCCGACAGGTCGGACATCGCATCTTCGATTTGTTCCGGAGAGAAGTCCTTCGCAGGCAACGCCTTGTTGAAAACATCGTAAGTCACGTATCCATCTGACTTACCATCTTTGATCAGACCTTTAACGACGGACTCAATTGAAACATCCGCAGCGTCCTTCTTGTTTGCTTTCGCTTTACTTTTTGTTTTTTTATCACTCACAGCTACATTTCCAGCCATATTAAACAGCACCTAAATTCTATTGATAACCATAATCATAAATGAGATAAGTTTCAAAGCCCTATACCATTTGCCTACATTTTATACACGAACTCTAAACCATTCAGATCCGTGTCGCCCTTCACCACATTAAGAAGATGTTTTCATCTCTAGCAAGGCCTTGAGGCGTTCTTCATCCTCCTGATTAGAAACGCGACGCCAACCATCGCGCAGTTCCTGCTTCAAATCAGCATCATGCACATCTTTCCAGTATCGCAACCAACGCGACTGCACATCCTCTTTCCGCGCTCTTGGAGAACTGAAAGACGCGTGAACGTATACCGATTCGCTGCAAATGTCACCCAATTCTTGCAAAAAACCTTTATTTTTCAATGCTACATTAAGTTTTTCTGATGAAATGTCGGGCTCATCACTCAACAAAATCACAATGCTTTGCCGCATCGCCTCCAAACGCGGATTTGTAAAAGACAAGCGCGACAAAACATCATCCACACCTTCAAAAATGAAGGGATGGTTTATCAACGTGGCCAACAAAACCTTAGGAAACAAATTCTGCCCATGCACCTTCGGCCGTGTCGGCGTCATCGAATTGGCAACATTGCCTTTCTTCGCGCCCCAAGGAGCACCCTGACTTTTAAAGCCCTGCCCCCTATTTTCAGAACGCGCAAAAAACGTCTCAGACACCTTCTTACGTAACAAGGATTTGTAATGCACCTGAACATCTTGGTGCCCGACCTTGGCAACTTCCGCTTCTAATTGCTTGATCACACCGGCACGTCGCTCAGGCGTTTTGAAACTACGCCCTGAAATATACGCGTTCCAAATGAAATCAAACAACGGAACAGCATGACGAAGAACCTTCTTAAAGCCTTCAACACCTGCATTATTGATAAGACTGTCAGGGTCTTCACCGTCAGGCATAAACGCAAAATCAACACTTCTGCCTGGCTCTAACATCGGCAGAACACGATCACAAACGCGCCGCGCGGCCTTTCGCCCCGCATTATCACCATCGAAGCAAAGAACAGGAATTTTTGTAAAATCAGGGATCATCCCCCACATTGCCGAAATCTGCTCTTCTGTCACAGCCGTACCCATCGGCGCAAGCGCGCCTCTCACACCCGCCTGCACGCACGCAATCACATCCAGATACCCCTCAACCAGCAGCAAAGGCTGCCCATCCGCCGCCGCACGCCGAGCCGTCGGCTCACCATAAAGCATCGTGCCTTTTTGAAATAACGGCGTCTCACTTGAATTGATATATTTCGGCGGCGTGAAATCGCTACGCTGTGGCGGCCTGTAATGATCAGGCAAAATACGCCCGCCAAAGGCAACAATACGTCCCCGACGATCAGGCACAGGAAACATCACACGATCACGAAAAAACGCATAAGGCTCACCGCCTTTTGTTGATGGGCGTAAAACCCCCGCGGTGATCATATCCTTATCAGTATAATCCTTGCTTTTCAGAAAATTGCGCAAAGCCTGCCCGTCATCAGGTGAAAAACCAACCCGAAACAGCTCAAGCATTTCGTCAGAAATACCGCGCTCACGCAAATATCGCCGCGCATCTTCGTTTTTCGGGCTATTCAAATGATCCTGAAAAAACTGCGTGGCATCTTCCAACAAATCATAAAGGTCTTTGGCCTTTTTCGCCTCAGCTGCCGCTTGCGGTGAAGGCTTAGGAACGGTTAAGCCCGCCTCACTTGCCAACATCTCAATCGCATCCATGAATGCAAGATTGTCATGCTCCATCACAAACTTAATCACATCGCCATGCGCACCACAGCCAAAGCAATGATAAAATTGCTTGTCATCATTAATCGTAAAGGATGGTGTCTTCTCATGATGGAACGGGCAACAGGCTTTAAATTCACGTCCCGCACGCGTCACCTTCACACGCCGCCCGATAACCTCAGACAGCGTCAATCGGCTTCTAATCTCATCAAAAAAACGCGGAGGAATAGACATAAATATCTTTTACCAAACGCCGCATATAATTGCTACAGCGAAAAAAATTCAGAAAAGCGAAAAAAACATCGCCTGAAATTTGCACAAAAAAAAGCATCTATGTATATTAGGGTTATAAGTTATATACATAACTATGCAGTTTTTATAACCAGACATAGTTTTTTCAAAGCGCAAAAGCGATAAAGAAAGCGGGAAAATGCCAGATATATTTTCGAAGGAACAAAAAATAGACATCATCGAATATGGAGAGAATTGCAGTTCTTTTCCACTCTGGGACAAAATTAAATTAAAAGTCTCAGCATTGTTTAAAAAGTAAGCAAAAGCATAAAAGTGAGTGTGTGTAAGATTTCGGGACAGTCCCAATAACTGTGTACCAAACTATGTATAATCACTGCGTAAGAGAGCTCGAACGATATGTTCGGGCTCTTTCGCATTTACAATTTTTTTAAATTTAGCCCAAAAGATCTTTCGCAACGCGGCCGGCCTTCCCCATATCCAACTGTCCGGCATACTCAGTTTTCAAAACAGCCATGACCTTGCCCATATCCCTGATGCTTTCCGCACCGGTCTTTTCTATCGTCTCACCGATAAGCACGCGCACCTCTTCATCATTAAGCTGTTTGGGCATAAATTGACGGATAACCTCAATTTCAACTTCTTCACGCTCCGCTAGGTCACATCGCCCGGCATCACTATAGGTCGACGCAGATTCCTGACGCTGCTTAATCATAGACTGCAACATGTTCATAATGTCTGCCTCATCAACACCGTCAGCCTGCCCTTTATCACGCGCAGTGATGTCACGATCTTTCAAGGCCGCTAAAATCAAACGTATCGTAGAGACGCCTACTTTATCGCCATTTTTCATCGCTTCTTTAAGGGCGTCGTTAAATTCTTTTCGCTTATCCATTTTTTTCCTTTTCTTTTACCCTAAAACACATTAGGAAATATGTCTCTAGCAGGTAAATTTTAATTTTAACGCTGGAGCAAAAAATCTCATGTCCGATTTTTCTAATATAAAACCCCCTTCCAATGCAACCGCAGTGATCGTTTTATCCGACGGTAAAGTCTTCTGGGGGCATGGCCTGGGTGCCGAAAAGCATAGCGTTGGTGAGATATGTTTTAATACATCCATTACAGGATATCAGGAAGTTCTTACCGACCCCAGCTACGCAGGGCAAATTATTACCTTCACTTTCCCCCATATCGGAAATGTCGGCACAAACGCAGAAGACATTGAAACAACAAACCCGGCTGCACGCGGTTTGATCATTCGCGAAGACATCACAACCCCATCAAACTGGCGCGCAATATCGCATTTCAATGACTGGCTGAAAAGTAATGACCTAGTCGGTATAGCAGGAATCGACACGCGCGCCCTGACACGCCACATCCGCGATAACGGCGCACCGAACGGAGTCATCGCGCACAATCAAAAAGGTGAATTTGATCTGGACGCACTCTATCAGGAAGCGAAAAACTGGAGCGGTCTGCTCGGCGCTGATCTGGCAAAGGAAGTATCCTGCACACAAACATACTTCTGGGATGAAGCCCTCTGGTCTGTCAAAGACGGTTACGCGAAACAGGAAAACCCGCAATATAAAGTTGTAGCCATGGATTTCGGCGCAAAACGAAATATTCTGCGCTGCCTCGCCGATGCGGGCTGTGAGGTCGTCGTTGTGCCCGCACAAACAACGGCTGAAGAAATTCTTTCGCACAATCCTGATGGTGTCTTCTTATCTAACGGGCCGGGCGACCCCGATGCCACGGGCGAATACGCTGTACCTGTCATCAAAGAACTAATCGAAAAAGATATACCAATCTTCGGCATCTGCCTCGGCCACCAACTCCTCGCGCTCGCTTTGGGCTGCAAAACACAAAAAATGCATCTCGGTCACCGCGGCGCAAACCAGCCCGTACAAGATATCAAAACTGGAAAAGTGGAAATCACATCGCAAAATCACGGTTTCGAAGTGATCACGGACAGCCTGCCTGATGGTGTTATCCAATCGCACGTCAGCTTGTTTGACGGCTCGAACGAAGGGATTGAAATGGACGGAAAGCCTGTCTTCTCTGTTCAATATCACCCCGAGGCCTCACCAGGCCCACAAGACAGCCACTATCTCTTTCATCGCTTCGTCGATAACATCAAAAAAGCGAAAGCGGCTTAAAGAATAAGTGTAGAGCGAAATTTTAAAAGGCCGCAAATCAGCGGCCTTTATTCATGTCTAAATCACTTTACCGACAACATCCACAATCCACATATAGAGCGGTAGTCCAACAATAATGTTGAACGGGAATGTAATCGCCAATGAAAGCGTAATCGCCAACGGCAAATTGGCATGCGGTATAGCAATGCGCAAAGCCGCAGGCACGGCTATGTAAGAACAACTGGCACACAACACCGCAAACAACATCGCGCTTCCATCTGAAAGACCAATGATTTGAGCGAATATCGCGCCCAAAATCGCGCTTATAACGGGCATAGTAATACCATAAGCAACCAGCCGCATATTCAATCCACTCGATTGTGTTTTATCGGCAATCTTACTCGCCGCAACCATGCCAATATCAATCATGAACAAACACAATACACCCTTGAAGATATCAACAAAGAACGGCTGAACGGCCAACATACCGTCTTCACCTGCTAAAAACCCGATAAAGAAAGAACCGACAAGAATAACAACGGAGCCGTTAAGGAAAATCTCACGCCAAATATCGCTGCTCATTTCGACTTTGTTTTTATCATTTCGCGCTTTCAAATTCAGCAAAATCAACGCCGCAAAAATCGCAGGCGTCTCCATCAAAGCCATCACAGCCACCATCCAACTATCATAAGCAACAGTCTGTGATTTCAAAAACTCGGTCGCCGTTACAAATGTAACAACACTCACCGAACCGTAATGCGCAACAATCGCGGCACGATCCATAGGGCGAACAGAGGGGTCAAGAATACCGATCAATGAATACCCCAAGAAAGGAATAAAAAAGCTGAACAAAAGCCCGCCCAACATCGTTAGTAAAATAAGACTGTCAATCGGATACTGACTAAGCGCAAAACCGCCCTTATAGCCAATCGCCATCATCAAATAAATCGCAATAAACTTACTGACATTTCCCGGGATCGCCAGATCAGATTTTCCTAATCGCGCAACAAACCCGAGAATAAAGAAAAGGATAACCGGAGAGAGCAAGTTTTTTATTGCCAGATCAAGCATGTAATATCCTTAAATTATAAGCGGTTTTTTATGATGTTTCTTATTGCATATATCCCGCCAATGCGCTACTACATCATTCTCGATAGACATAAAAACGCACAAATAAAGAGATATCGAGACATGCCAAAAAGAGAAGACCTTAAATCAATCTGCATCATCGGTGCCGGACCAATTATTATCGGCCAAGCGTGTGAATTTGATTACTCAGGAACACAAGCCTGCAAAGCCTTAAAAGAAGAAGGCTACCGAATCGTTTTGGTCAACTCAAACCCCGCAACAATCATGACAGACCCCGATATGGCCGACGCAACATATGTTGAGCCGATCACCCCTGCAATCGTTGCCAAAATCTTGGAAAAAGAACGTCCCGATGCCCTGCTCCCGACAATGGGCGGACAAACAGCATTGAACACAGCTCTCGCGTTGGATGAAGACGGCACACTCGAACGCCTCGGCGTAGAATTGATCGGCGCACGTGCAGAAGTCATTGATAAAGCCGAAGACCGCGACAAGTTTAAAGTCTGCATGGATGAACTCGGCCTCGAATCAGCGCGCTCCATGACCGTCCATAATATGGAAGAAGCACGCATTGCTCTGGAAAAAATAGGCCTGCCCGCAATCATGCGCCCGTCCTTTACAATGGGCGGCACAGGAGGCGGCATCGCCTATAACCGCGATGATTACGAAAAAATCGTCCGCGACGGTCTCGAAGCCTCCCCTACCACAGAAGTACTGGTCGAAGAATCGCTCCTTGGCTGGAAAGAATACGAAATGGAAGTTGTCCGCGATAAGGCCGACAACTGTATCATCATTTGCTCCATCGAAAATGTTGACCCAATGGGCGTGCATACAGGCGACTCAATCACGGTTGCCCCTGCCCTAACATTAACCGATAAAGAATATCAAATTATGCGCAATGCTTCCCTCGCTATTCTGCGCGGAATTGGCGTTGAGACAGGCGGATCAAACGTACAGTTCGCCGTTAATCCGAAAGACGGGCGCATGATCGTGATTGAAATGAACCCACGCGTTTCGCGCTCATCCGCTCTGGCCTCAAAGGCAACAGGCTTCCCGATTGCAAAGGTCGCCGCAAAACTCGCTGTCGGCTACACACTTGATGAACTCGGCAATGACATAACAGACGGAAAAACTCCCGCGAGCTTTGAACCGACTATTGATTACATTGTCACAAAAGTGCCGCGCTTCGCCTTCGAAAAATTCAAGGGCAGCGAATCAAACCTGACAACAGCCATGAAGTCCGTCGGTGAAGCCATGTCGATTGGCCGCTGTTTCGAAGAATCTCTTCAAAAAGCGATGCGCTCTCTCGAAAAAGGCCTCACAGGACTATCCCCGATTTATGTTGGCGGCGCAAACAGCGAAAATCCTGACACGATGCGCGATGCCCTTATGGCGGCAATCGCAAAACCAACCCCGCAGCGCATTTTGTTTATCGCCCAAGGCTTCCGTCACGGCATGACATTGGACGAAATTCAGAAGATATCGAAATATGATCGCTGGTTCTTGGAGCGCATCGAAAACATCATCAACACTGAAAAAAGCATCATCGAAAACGGCTTGCCTGTTGATCCGCAGGGCTGGATGGCGGTGAAACGTCTTGGTTTCTCGGATGCGCAACTCGCTGACCTTGTCGGGGTATCAGAACAAAATGTTCGAAAGGCACGTACAACGCACAACATCCACCCCGTCTACAAGCGCGTCGACAGCTGTGCAGGCGAAATCCCGTCCGAAACGCCATATATGTATTCAACATACGAAGGCAACGGCCTGACACCCGCTGAAAATGAATTAAACCCGACAGACCGCGAAAAAATAGTCATTCTTGGCGGCGGCCCAAACCGTATCGGCCAGGGAATCGAATTTGATTATTGCTGCGTTCACGCCGCTTACGCTTTGAAAGAAGCAGGCTACGAAACAATCATGGTCAACTGTAACCCTGAAACAGTCTCCACCGATTACGACACATCCGACCGCCTCTTCTTCGAACCATTGACGGAAGAAGATGTCATCGAATTGATCCAAGCGGAACAACAAAACGGCACACTAAAAGGCGTCATCGTTCAGCTCGGCGGACAAACACCGCTTAAACTGGCGCAAGTGCTACAGGAAGAAAACATCCCGATTTTGGGAACAGATCCTGATGCCATTGACTTGGCCGAAGACCGTGAGCGTTTCAAGCAACTGCTCATTGATCTGGATCTTAAACAACCGCCAAACGGTCTTGCCCGTTCAAAAGAAGAAGCCTTAGAAATCGCAGGAGAAATCGGCTTCCCACTGGTTATTCGTCCATCCTACGTTCTGGGCGGCCAAGCCATGGAAATCGTGCACAGCCTGTCCGAGCTTGAGCGCTACATTAATACAGCCGTGAAAGTCTCAGGCGACACACCTGTTCTACTCGACCGCTACCTGAAAAGCGCAATCGAACTGGACGTGGACGCCGTGTGCGATGGTGAAAATGTGTATGTCTCAGGCATCATGGAACATATCGAAGAAGCCGGTATTCACTCCGGCGACAGCGCATGCGTTCTACCGCCACATTCCCTATCGGACAAAACAGTGCAGGAATTGAACGAGCAAACCATCAAACTTGCCAAAGCCCTGAACGTTAAAGGCCTGATGAACGTACAATTTGCCATCCGCAAAAACGACGAAACATCCGAAGAAGAAATCTTCATCATCGAAGTCAACCCGCGCGCATCACGTACCGTGCCTTTCGTGGCGAAAGCGACAGGCATTCCAGTCGCGAAAATCGCCGCACGCGTTATGGCGGGTGAGCCTTTAAGCAACTTCTCTGACATGCTGGTCGGTATGAGCAACAAACACTACGCGGTTAAAGCACCCGTCTTCCCGTTCAACCGCTTCCCGGGCGTTGACCCGCTCCTCGGCCCTGAGATGAAATCAACGGGTGAAGTCATCGGCCTTGACCACGATCTTGCGCACGCGATTGCAAAATCTCAGCTCGGCGCAGGCATCGACCTGCCAACGTCAGGCACAGTCTTCTTATCCGTGAAAAACGAAGACAAGCCTGATGCCTTAAAAATTGCTAAAGAGCTACACGGCCTAGGCTTTAAAATCGTTGCAACAGGTGGAACATGTGACTACCTGAACGAACACGGCGTTGAAACAGAACGTGTGAATAAGGTTCTGGAAGGTCAGCCGCACATTGTAGACTCCATCATAAACGGCAATATCGATCTGGTCATCAACACCACCACCAAAAGCGCGCAAGCCGTATCGGACTCATCATCAATCCGCCGCATGGCCTTGATGAACAAAATCCCGTACTACACTCTGATGACCGCCGCAATAGCCGCAACAAAGGCGATCCACGCCATGAAAGACCGCGACCTTGATGTCGCCAGCCTGCAAAGCTATTTCGATGAAAAAGGCAAAAGCAAAGCCGCTTGACCCTCGTAATATTTTTGCGTTAATCTCTAAATCACAGCCCCGCCTTTTACGGCGGGTCTTTATTTGAAGTAAAAGGAAGAACAATGGATCAGATCCCCGTAACAAAAGATGGTTTTGAACGCTTGAGCAAGGAATTGGAACACCTGAAAAAAGTCGCCCGCCCCGAGGTGATACAAGCCATTGCCGAGGCACGCGAGCACGGCGACCTATCCGAAAATGCCGAATACCATGCCGCACGCGAACAACAAAGCTTCATCGAAGGCCGCATTCAGGAATTAGAGGCCGTTACAGGCCGCGCACAAGTCATCGACCCGACAACACTGAGTGGTGATACGGTAAAGTTCGGCGCAACAGTCACAATCGTTGATGAAGAGACAGACGAGGAAGAAACATACCAAATCGTAGGCGATTATGAATCGGACATGGAAAACGGTAAATTATCTATGAGCGCACCTGTCGCACGCGCGCTTATAGGTAAAGCCGAAGGTGATTCCGTATCCGTAAGAACGCCAAAAGGCGAGCGTGACTACGAAATTTTGGATGTAAAATACAAATAAGGAAATCAACACATGGGCGGTTCAAGCAAGAATACTTTAGGCCTTTTCTTCTTAGGGCTTTTTATCTGCGCAGGCATGGCCGCAGCCGGATATTTCGTCGGCCAAACCATGTATAATGCCAAGGTCGCCCTGAATACGGCACAAGCAAAGGGACTGGCAGAGCGCCGCGTAAAATCTGATCGCGCGCATTGGGATATCGGCCTTTCTTTAAGCATCGGCGAGAAAGCAGGAATCCCCAAACTCTACAAAGAAGTCGAAGCCCACCAAAATAAAATCATCGCTATTTTAAAAGAAGAAGGCCTTGATGATACAGAAATACAGCGCGGGATCATCGATTACAATTACAACGAATATCGCGATAATTACGGCAAAGTCTCTGACCGCAGGCACACACTTAGCACGAAAGTAACTGTAGAGACTGAAAAGGTCGACCTGATTACAACCGTGCGCGCAAAAATAAACACGCTAATTGCAGAAGGCATTCCAATCCAAAATCGCGAGCCGAGATATCTGTTCACAAAACTCAATGACATCAAACCGGATATGCTGCGCGAGGCCACGAAAAATGCACGCATCGCCGCAAACGAATTCGCATCAAATGCAGGAACAAAAGTCGGCGGCATCAGAAGCGCCAATCAGGGGAGTTTCTTTATCAGGGATGCAGGTGAAGAATATGGCGACTCACGCAAAATAGAAAAAGACGTGCGCGTCGTCACAACCATTACGTTTTATCTGAACGATAATTAGATAAAATCATTTAAGCCCAAATCATCAGGGAGAAGGCTCAAACTCTCATTTTGCTGCAGCTCAGCACTAATTTGAGATGCCGCATTTTGCGCGCGTGAAATCTCTTGTGCTTCTTGCGAAATGGAAACCGTGTCATCGCCTTGCTGCGGTGATACAACCTCTTGCGCACTCGCCTCTTTACGGTCAACGCGGCTTAATGTTTGCAAAATTTGATTCTGGCTCGATGGCCCTGAAACACTTACCATATGTATAATCCTCTCAACCTCACACACTCAATATAGAATGCATCGGTTAAAATTACCATAACATAAAATGACTACAGGAACTTCGTTTTGAAATACAAACGCATCACCTTAAACGGTGGTGCGTTTTGCAGTTTAGGATCGAAAACATCGAAATTGAGCGATTTGATTTGTTTAAAATAAATCTCGCTCAAAACCTCACTACCCTTTAAAAAGACATGAGATGGTTTCGTTAGAGGCAAGCGCTGCTCACAAATATCTTTGACAAGCAGAGCCAGCCCCTTTCGTCCCTCTTCCTCAAAAATCACGTCACGATCAAGTCCGTGTTTATTGAACAAATCCTCAGGCATAAGAAAACGGTGATTTTTGATGAAATGCGGCATGGCTCGAATAATTCCAGCCAAAGCATAATTAATCGCAACGGGCTGCACAATGTGCGCATCAGGCTCCTCACCTGATATTTTCAAAATCAATTCTATGAGAGGGCTAGTCGTAAAATCAGCATAATTCATGAGACCTTCCAAATTCGCAGGCATCACGTCTTCTAAATCAAACTCACGAGCATAGGCCAGCTTATCAAAAGCCTCGCGCGGCAAATCGTGCCTTTTGATTGCATCCGCCAAGGGCTTAACAACCTCATGCTCTAAAACCTGCCCCTCTTCGTATATGCCCTTTATCGCATCACGCCACCATTGCAGGCGAATTAACCCAAGCGTGCTCTCGCTGACCACTTCCCGCGTCTTTGATATTTCATGATTATAGGCAAGCACCGCCCACACATCCTCACGCACTTTGGCATCAAGAAAAAGCGACAGCAAAAAACGATCAAAATCAACATCCTTAATCAACGTGCCGCAATATGATAACGCTGCATCAGATGACCTATTCTTCATAAAAAAAACCTTTAACCCTTGGAACAAAACCACTACGCTAGCAGTTATCAGATTTTAGGAATATTGAAAAGCAGGAGATACTTAATGACTTTAGAATTGCCCGAACTACCCTACGCATATGATGCGCTAGATCCTTATATGTCGGCAGAAACATTAGAATATCACCACGACAAACACCACAACGCATATGTCGAAACAGGCAATGCGTTGCTAAAAGATTTACCTGACATGGGTGCGACACTGGAAGAAATCGTTGTAAACGCGCACAAGCAAGGCAAACAAGGGTTATTCAACAATGTCGGCCAACACTGGAATCATAAACATTTCTGGAACTGGATGAAGCCAAATGGCGGCGGCGCGCGCCCCGGCGAACTCGACAGCGCAATCAATGACAGTTTCGGCAGCTTTGAAGCCTTCCGTGATGAATTCATCACAGCCGGAAAAACACAATTCGGCTCAGGCTGGTGCTGGCTCGTCATCGGCGAAAACGGCAAACTGGAAGTGGCAAAAACACCAAACGGCGAAAACCCGCTAATTAACGGTCAAACAGCCATCTTAGGCTGCGACGTCTGGGAACACAGCTACTACATTGATTACCGTAACGCCCGCCCGAAATACTTGGAAGCATTCGTTGATAACCTGATCAATTGGGAATATGTTGCAGAACTTTATGACAACGGCCCGATCAAGATTGCGGCATAAACACAGCACGCAAAAACAAAAGAAAAAGGAGCTTTATAAGCTCCTTTTTTAATCTCACCTTAAACAACCAGCTTAAGGTCTGTTCCCTTCCAGTGCAGGCACAGCGTCTTCGGTATTATTATCGAACATGCCACTCTCAACCATCTCAAACGCACGCTGATGAATTTCGCTATTTGCGAAAGCATCCTTATAAAGCTGATACTGTTCGGGATCTGCCTCTCTAATTCCTGCAAACTGTACCGCGAACTTACGCGCAGCGTCATCCATCATATTACGCTCAATCTCGTTCAGTTGCTGCTCATCAGGTAACGAAGGCTGGTTAGCCATCGTATTAAACATGCGCTGGCGCGCTTCCGCCGCGCGATCAATACTCGCCTCAACGTGACGATTAATCGCCTCATCGACAAGCCCCGGGACTTCTGCCAGTCCCGCCTGCACGTGTGACTTAATCGTATCTTCTAAAACAGAAGAAGAAAGACTGCCGTTTAACATCCCGCCAATCAAATCAATGGCAGCTTGTCTTTGCGTTGAAATTTCATCCTGTGTAATACCGCCATCACGGATACGGCCTTGCACATCGTCCTGCGCTACATGCTCATCAAAGGCACTGCCAACGCGCTCAGGCGTTAAACGCTCACGAATAGCATCGGCGATAATCTGTGCATAAGCGCTCACTTCTTCATCAGAATCAAAATTGCTGCTCACCTCACCCGTCAGGTTCTCACGTACGCCTTTAAGCGCCTCTTCAATAATATCGCGTAAAACCTGATCGGTTAGTGGATCTGTATTTGGATTTTCATCACCCATAATGTTCACCCTGTTTTCTTTTATAATACGCCGAACAGAACAAAAAATTCAAAGAAATAATTTTCACGCTTTCGAAACAGGCAGCAAAGCACAAACGACACGCCGCCCTTCTGCCATCAAAACATTATAGGTCCGGCACGCCGCGCCTGTGGTCATCACATCAATATTAACACCTTGCGTGCGCAATTCTTTCTTTACGGAAGGCTGCAAAAACGCCATCTCATCGCCGCAGCCAATTAGGAAAACATCATACTCTTTTGCATGGTCGGTAAAATACTGGAAATCAGAAATCGTCAGCGAATCAAACGCATTGTCTTGGGCATCCCATTCAAAACAATCATCCGGCTGAACAATCAAGGCGTGTTCGAAACGCTCACCGTTCACCTTAAAAGATCCACGCGAATACGATTGAATAATCTTCTGCCCTTGGCGAACAAGTGGTGTAACATCCATCGGGCCTATGCCCCCTCAGCAGTACTCGGATTTTCTATCTTATCAACACCGGCTGGTGCACCGCGCTTTATATTCATGAACAACAGCACAGGTGATGCAACAAAGATTGACGAATATGTGCCTATCCCGATACCGAAAATCAGCGCATAGACAAACCCGCGAATAACCTCACCACCGAAAACATAAAGCGCAATTAGAGCAAGTAGAGTTGTAAGAGATGTCATCAACGTTCTGGACAATGTCTGGTTGACCGAGAAATTAAACAATTCAGGCAACGGTTTCTTTTTATATTTACGCAAATTCTCTCTGATACGGTCAAAAACAACCACAGTATCGTTAATTGAGTAACCCGCAATCATCAAAATCGCCGCAACCGTTGAAAGGTTGAACTCAAGTTGTGTCAGTGCAAACAAGCCAATTGTCGCAACCGCATCGTGCGCGAGAGCCACAATTGATGCAACCCCAAACTGCCACTCAAAACGGAACCACACATATGTTAAAATCCCAAACAAAGAGAAAAGAATAGCATAAAGCCCTTTTAGCTTTAACTCCTCCCCAACCTGCGGGCCAACAAATTCAATACGGCGATAATCAACCTCACCTTCAAACGCTTCGGCTAAAGCCTCCCGAACCAGTTCAATCGCCGCGGCATTCGGATCTGGATCCGTCTCTTCATTCCAGCCCTCAGGGATCTTCTGCTCTGACATGCGAATAAGCAGATCATCCGGCTGCCCGAACTCTTGAATAGAAATAGAGCCGAGCCCCAAACCATTCAAAGATGTGCGCAACGCCTCAAGATTAGGTGTATCAGGTGTTCTGATCTCAATAACCGTACCGCCTGTAAAATCAATACCAAGATTAAGCCCCTTCGTCGCAACCAAGCCAATAGACGCAGCCATAATCAGCAAGGACAGTACGAAAGCAAAGGGCTTCAATCCGATGAAGTTAAAGTTGCTGTTCTGAGGTACAAATCGCAATCCGCGCATAGTTCAAAAGTCCTGTTAAATCCAAATTTAAATCGGCAAAGTTTTCGGCTTGGTTTTCTTAAGCCATAAAACAACCAGAAGACGCGTGACCATGATGGCCGAGAAGAACGATGTCATAATCCCGATGCCAAGCGTAACGGCAAAGCCTTTAATCGGCCCCGTCCCAAGGGCAAATAAGATAATTGCAGCAATCAACGTGGTCAAATTCGAGTCAACAATCGTCGCCATCGCGCGCGAATACCCCGCATCAATCGCTGAAATTGCAGAACGTCCCGCCGCGACCTCCTCGCGAATACGTTCAAAAATCAAAACATTCGCATCAACCGCCATACCAACGGTCAAAACAATCCCTGCAATACCCGGCAAAGTCAGCGTCGCTTGCAGGCTGGAAAGCAGCGCCAGTATAAGAGCGATATTAACCGCAAGCGCGACATTCGCCATCAAACCGAACAAACCATAGCTGATAAACATAAAGACCAAAACAAGCGCCAAACCAATAATGCTCGCAATCTTACCTGCTTCAACCGAGTCAGCACCCAAAGACGGCCCAACGGTTCGTTCCTCAACAACTTTCAGGTCGGCCGGCAAAGCACCCGCACGAAGTAAAAGCGCAAGATTGTTGGCTTCTTCAACATCAAAACCACCCGAAATTTGGCCGCTACCACCACAAATTGGTTCATTAATGCGCGGCGCACTAATCACTTCTTTATCAAGAACAATCGCAAACGGCTTACCGACATTCTTACGCGTGACATCGCAGAATTTGCGCGCACCGACTGAGTTAAGGCGGAAACTAACAACAGGCCCTGCCTCATTAAAAGTAGGTTGCGCGTTATCCAACATTTCACCCGTAATCAAAGGCGCACGCTTAACATTAAGTTGCTGCCCCGGATTATCCGCATACGGCAAAGAAAGCTCGTTAAATTTACGTCTTTGTTGGTTAGGGCTTACCAAATGAAAACCGAGCTGCGCTGTCTTACCGACAAGTTGACGAATTTGATTTGAATCAACGCCAGGCACCTGAATAACAACGCGGCGATCACCCTGACGTTGAATTGCAGGCTCAGTTGTACCCATCTCATCAATACGACGACGCACAACTTCAATGACTTGAGAAATCGTCTGATCCTGAACGTCCTGAACATAAGCATCAGTCATTTGCACTAAGATACGTTCAGGCGTATCACCACTTGAAACATAAAGGCGCGGGTCATTCTTACGAATAAGCGCCTTGATCTTGTCGGCATCCGCTGCATTTTTCAAAATGATATCAACGCCACGATCCGTCGTTTGTATAGGAACGACATATTCGACCTTAAGCCCCTTCATCATTTCGGCATATTCATTCTGCATACCATCAACGCGCTGTTCAAAAACGCCGTCCATGTCAACTTCATACAGCAAATGCGCACCGCCACGCAGGTCAAGGCCAAGGTTGACCGTCTTATGTGGCAACCACGCACCTTCTCCTTGTTGCGATAACGCAGAAACAAAGTTCGGCGACGCATAAACAAAACCGTACAAACAAACGCATAAAATCAGAAAGATTTTCCACTTAGAAATTTGAACCATTAAAATAATACCTTGAACGTTTGAAGATGCTCAAAAAAAGGAAAATTACTTCGCGCTTTTTTCCTTATCAGCCTTTTTCTTATCATCAGGCTTAGACGTATCATTCGCCGCAGCTTTCGGCTTAAGCTCGGTCTTGCCTGTAATTGTTGAGCGCAAAGCCGTGACCTTCACATTATTGCCCAGATCGATAAGCACTTCCTGATCATCAAGAACTTTTTCAATCTTGCCAACTAAGCCGCCACCCGTCACAACACGATCACCTTTTTTCAAATCAGACAGCATTTCGCTGTGCGCTTTAAAACGGCGCTGCTGCGGCATGATGAGAAGAACGTAAAACAAGAAGACCAGAACAACAACAAGGCCCATATTGTACAAAAATGCTTCCATTGGTGTAGGCGCACCGGCCAAATCAATCGCAGCATCAGATGCTTCGGCAGCAGCAAGAGCTTGTTTAATAAACATTATTTATTCCTTCTTATATCCATAATCGTGCAGTTATAGGAATATAAAGGGAATCACAACAAAGGCAAGCCCCGATCATAGCTTTCACGGCTTTTACACATGCTCAACAAATTTTCAGTGCTACACACGCCCCGAGTGACCACTAACTCGAACGCGGCCGATTAATTTCCACCGCGACCACGCAATAAGAAAAGATAAAAATGAGCACCCTGCCAAAATCATAGTAAAGAGCCAATTAAATATACCCCGATCTATAATCGCATCATAAACGTTCTCAGGGTCATACAGTACCGTAACACGATCACCCCGTTTATACATCGGGCTTGAAGACCCGACACTATCCGAAAAGCGGATGCGCTCGCCGAGATTATCTCTGAACTCAACTTCCGCATAATAAGTGTAGGAATCACTTGAACGACGGCTATTCAGATTCACAACCTCGCCCTCAACCTGCATGCTGTTTTCAAGAAAATGACGCGTATCTTGCGCTTTATAATAAGCACCGTAGCCCAAACCTATACCGACAGCCCCAAACAAAACCATGAGAAAACGGGCTGTTTTCAAATGCTGTATTGCGAACGCCCGAACCTGCTGAGCAGTCAGAGTGTGTTTATCATCCGATCGATCTAAAAGCTTCTTAGACGTAACACTTACACCGTTCTTCCGAAAATCAGCCCACCCTTTATCCCATTCATCTTGTGGGATTTTTGAAAGAAAACGCCAAATCTTGAAAGAAAAAAAGCCAATAGCCCCAAGCAAAACCAGTATTGTAAGAATATTCAAACCGTCCTTAAAAACCGTATAGGCAAAAAACAAGCCCGGGCAAAAAATGATAAGACCGATAATGAATAAAACCAAGTTTTTCGGGCGCAAGGAATCTTTAGCATCAGAAGATTTATATAATGTTTTTCGGCGTCCCGGCATCATATCCAGCACAGAGTGTGATGACCACGCAGTAGGCTCAACAACGCGCTCTCCACGATCATCTTGATACTCAACAACCGCGCTGAAAACATAGGGCTTGTAGTCGAGCTTTTTAGAGCCTTGATCAGCGCCATGCCCTAAAACATCAGCATTGCCGAATGATCGATACCCTAAGAAAACGCATATCAAAACAACAAAAAGACCAATAGCAACAAAGATGAAAGATAACGTCATATGATGCCAGAAATCATCAATGACAAAGCGCTTAGGCTTATTCGGGTCATAAAAAACCACCAAACGCGTATCGACCTTATAAGATGGGGTGCTACCATAGCTAATCGTGTCCGTCAGGCGCTGCACATTACCGTTTTGATCCAAAAAACGGACAACGGCCTTGTAAGAAACACTCCCCTCACTATCAACGCTTCGCTTATTATCAACGACGATCGCCTCTGCCTTTACACCATTTTGCTTTAAATCCCAATAAGTATAGCCTTGATAAAGACCGACCCCCAAAAATATGCTGGCAAACAACCCCATAAAAACGAAAAAGAAGCGCCCGCCATTTTTCGATGTGCCCTTATCATCACGTGCCAAATCAGTAGAACTGTCACGAAGCTGACGATGAGCAAGAACCTCAACGACACGAACTTTATAAGGCTTGCATTTAAAACGGTCATGATAGGCGATAAATAAAATCAGCGCGCCAAAAAGCAAAAAGCCCAAAGCCAATAAAATAAATGTTAAATCATTCCATAACTCAAACAGCTCAAACATTCTCTATTCCAAATATCGTGTTGGGTTTTTCGCCGATGTACCGCGGCGCAACTCGAAATGCAGCTGCGGTGTTGCCACCGAGCCAGTTGAACCGACCTTACCAATCGCCGCGCCACGCTTGACGGTTTGGCCTTTACGCACATCAATGCTGTCAAGATGCGCATAAGCGCTCATCCATTGGTCATCATGGCGTATCAACACCAGATTGCCCGACCCTTTCAGCGCATTTCCTGAATAGACCACGACCCCGTTCTCGGCCGCCTTAACACGCGTGCCACGAGCGGCGGCAATGTTAATGCCATCATTATGAAGGCCGTTTTTCTTCGCACCATAAGAAGAGACAATACGCCCCGAAACAGGCCTCAAAAATTTAGAAGATGCCCGCTTCGGCGCACGGGTCGAGACTTTGGAAACCTTAACGGATGTTGGGCGCGTGTAGCTCGGCTTGTTCTGCGGCACGGGCACGCCTTTATTCGTGATTGTCGCACTTTGAGCAACAGCAGGCGTAGACTTCGAACGCGGCAAAACATCGCTCTGCACAGGCGCAACTCGAGCGGACGCAACCTTCACACCCTCAACAGGCTTCGGCTTACTCGGACGGAAAGCAGACGGCAACCGCAATCTCTGCCCTGTTCTCACGGTGTAAGGCGCATTGATGTTATTTGTCCGCGCCAACTCCGATAAATTCACATCAAAGGTACGTGATATCCCGTACAACGTATCGCCATATTGAACAACGTAATCTTGCGGCGGTGGCAAACGCAACCGCTGCCCTTCTCTTAAAATAAACGGCGCTCGCAAATTATTCAGCATCGCAATATCGCGCATCGGCAAACGATAACGCCTCGAAACACTATACAACGTGTCCCCCGCAACAACAGGATGCACGCCAGCACTGCCCGCACCACTACTCTGCCCGTGATAAATCACAGGCGCAGGGCCTCCGCCGCCGAAACAGGAAGTCAAAAGAAATACAGTAAGAAAAAGTGCCACGAACTGTCGCATAGAAAGTACTTTCACTTTTCATATGATACACGATCGCAATAAAATGTCATCTGGAATTCTTAAGCGGATATTTTCTCTAACCGACTGAGGAGAGAATGTCGTTTTTATCGTCCGTTACGTCAGGCAATAACGGCACAAAGCGGACTGCGCATAAAACACGTACACTATACGCCTCTTCGCTTTCTTTGGTGTAGAGCCTTAATGACTGCCCCCCCGGCTCCCCGACGGGAACAACCATTTTCCCGTTAACCTTAAGCTGGTCGAGCAAAGCCTGCGGCGGCTTCTCCCGCGCGGCGGCGGTCACGATAATATGATCAAACGGCGCTTGGTCAATGCCGTTAATCGTCGGCCACCCCTTCATGCCATCCGCCGCAATCGCCGTGATATTCCGAATTTTAAGGCTCTCAAATCGCGCCTCCGCACCGCGCAGCAAATCCTTATGCCGTTCAATCGTATACACCCGCCGCGCCAGTTTCGATAGCACCGCCGCCTGATAACCGCACCCCGTGCCGATTTCCAAAACCTTATCCCGATCAGAAAGGCTCAAAGCCTGCGTCATGAGCGCCACCACATAAGGCTGACTGATCGTCTGCCCCAATCCGATCGGCAGCGCCATATCCTCCCACGCCTGATCACGTAACGCATCAGGCACAAACGCATCGCGCGGCACACGCTCCAACGCGCCGAGAACGCCCGTATCGACAATCCCTTTATTCCGCAAATCCATCACCAGACGAATGCGCTTATTCATCGATTGATTATTCATCCACATCCTCCGCCGCGATATCTTTCAAATCAGGATGTGAAAAAAGGAAATCAAACGTCACATGCCTCAAAACGACGCGTCCTTGGGAAACAACACCATTAAATCCACGAACGATAATTTTATAAGAAAAACGATGTTTGCCACTAATATAAACAAAAGGCTTTTCTAACCGCCTTGTTTCGTAGCCTGTCTTCGCAAGATCATTCATATCGACCTGATCCAAAAGAATTCTATTCTCATAAATCGATAAGATATTATTTTGATCAAGGTGAAACTGAAATGAGATAGAATTATTGAGAACCCAATCTTTATGTTCGCTCAGACGATCTGGTTGATTCTGATAAAATTGAGCACGAGCCGAAGAAAAAAAGCCATCATATCCACTCACATCAACATAACTTGAGCGCTTCTTGATTGATGTAAAGAATTTCTCTTCAAACTCCCCATTTTCAACACGATTAAAAGAACCTCTATTTATCCTTTCAAACCCCAATTCCTTATAGGCATTCCGGCCATCTTTCGTAAACAAGTCTACCAGCACATCTTTACGGTGATTACGTCTGAGGTAATCGAGAGCACCTGTGATATCACGCTTTGCACTTAAAGGAACATCAGTCGGCGACTCTGCTTTCACGATCTCACCATCCACCAACAACCCGTTATCCTCCAACAACATAACCAAACGGTTATATTGGCTTTGCGTCGGCAAAGTGTAATAACTCCAAGGCCCGACAGAAACGAACAGCAACAACGGCACCAACGTCATCGGCAAAACCTTAATCGGCGCACGCGCAAAACTGTTTGAAATCGCCAAAAGCGCAAACCACAGCACAGCCATCACAACCAAATAGCGTTGCTCGGTCAGGCCGTAATCATCAATCCGTACCCAAATCGCGTAGGCCAAAAACCCGATCGGGATCAGCATCGCAGGAAAGAAAATCTTAAAAAATGTACGAACCTGAAAACTGCCCTCATCCCGCATCGGCCACGCAATCAAATAGGTCACAATGCCCGAACTGATAAAGCCCGTAATCAACCATACCAGCTGGTTTTTCGGCACATCCTGCGTAATCAAAATCTTACCGAAATACACATACAAAATCGCAAGGTAGAAAAACCCGACCGGCACAACGATCCAGTCAATTAAGAACTTTAACCCGGGCGGGTCGGCGCAATCTTCCTTCGTAAATTGAAATGTTTTCGGCACCCATGACAGAGCATAAACAGGGCCTAGAACCACCGCCGCAAAACTCCAGACATAGCCGTAAAGCCTGCCTGAAATATGGATATTAAACAGCTCATCAATCGCATAAAACGCAAGGCTCACGCTACCTGCAAACAAAATCAAAGCTAAATAGGAAACAATCACGCCAAACCATAATGTGCGATTATAAAACCAGAAGGATGTATCATCCCCACCGCTGATGTAGGGCGCGAACATCAAAAACAGCAACAGCGCGCAAATTACAATAAAGTAATTCTTCTCATAATAACCAACCACGAAGAATGAGAGATATAAACACGCTAACCCCGCACACGCGACACTGGCTTGCCGCAAGATCGACCACTTCATCTGCTCGGCCATCAGCCGCACACCGCCCAGCCAGAAAAACGCCGTCGTCAGCATCACAACGAAGCTCTCATTAAAAATGCGGCTAAAACGCAAATCATCAAAAACAATCAACGCATATAAAATCACCGCGCAGACCACAGGCAGCGGAAACCGCCTGCATGTGTCATACAGCGCATCAAACGGCAAAAGGCGTTGAACCAGCCTCACATCAGCTCTCTTTCACAATTTTTTCGATACCGCCCATATAGGGTTTAAGAACCTCAGGCACAAACACGCCACCATCAGACGGGTCGTAATAATTTTCAATCACGGCAATCAAGGCACGCCCAACCGCAACACCGGACCCGTTGAGTGTATGCACAAACCGCGTCTTCTTCTCACCCTTAGGACGTGTCCGCGCATTCATACGCCGCGCCTGAAAATCTCCGCAATTTGAAACCGATGAAATCTCGCGATACGTCTCCTGCCCGGGAAGCCATGCCTCAATGTCATAGGTTTTGCGCGCGCCAAAACCCGTATCACCTGAACACAAAACAACCGTGCGGAACGGAATTTCTAATTTCTTCAAAACCGCCTCCGCGCAGCCCAACATGCGCTCCTGCTCTTCCTCACTCTTCTCAGGAACGGTCACGCTCACCATCTCGACCTTGTAAAATTGGTGTTGGCGCAACATGCCGCGGGTATCTTTGCCCGCACTTCCCGCCTCTGATCGGAAACACGGCGTAAAGGCCGTATAACGCCGCGGCAGGTACTCCTCCTCCACAATCATATCCGCAACGATATTCGTCAACGGCACTTCGGATGTTGGAATAAGATAATGATCTGTCTCCCGAGTACTAAACTGGTCCTCCGCAAACTTCGGCAACTGTCCTGTCCCGTACAGCGCATTATCCCGCACAAGCAACGGCGGAGACACTTCCGTCAAACCATGTTCAGATGTATGCGTATCAAGGAAAAACTGCGCCAACGCCCGCTCCATCCGCGCCATTGCCCCACTGAGCAACGTAAAGCGCGCACCAGACATTTTCGCCGCCGTTTCAAAATCGATTAAGCCCAGCGCCTCCCCAATCTCCACATGATCAGGCCCGCTTTGATGCTTAATCGTGCCCCATCTGTGAACCTCAACATTATCATCCTCATCCTCACCATCGGGAACATCTTCGTCCATAATATTCGGCAAACCTGACAGGAGCGTACGCAACGCCTCGGCCTGTTCGCGCTCTTTATCTTCCAGCGCGGCCATCTCGTCCTTAATCCGCGCAACCTCATCCATCTGCGCTTGTGCATCACCGCCCTCGCGCTTGATCTGACCGATTTTCTTTGACGCATCATTGCGCGCCGCCTGCAATTCCTGCAACTGCGTTTGAACTGAGCGCAAATCTTCATCCATCTTCAAAATCGCAGGTGTTTGCGCCGACAAACCGCGCCGCGCCCAGCCCGCATCAAACTGTTCAGGATTATTTCGTATGGCTTTTATATCAAACATGATTTACTTTCGAATAAGGTTTAAATGCTACAGTTATCAATACTTAAGAATTGAGCGCACAAAACACAAGCCTTAAGATGACGCAGGAAAAGACTACCATCAACAAAATCGAGAAAAAAGGCGTGTACGCCCTACATAAACCTGCGCAAAACGCCGCGCCCATCATTTTAGACTCCCCCCATAGCGGTGATAACTATCCCGATGATTTCAAACATGCCTGTACGCGTGCTGACCTTGAAACGATAAAAGACGCGTATGTTGACGAACTCTTCGCCGATGCGCCGCATTATAACGCAACATTACTCTGCGCTCTCTTCCCCCGTAGCTATATTGACGTGAACCGCGCCCGCGATGATATTGACGATCTACTGATTGACGCGCCATGGCCTACAGGTCATGACCCGATCCGACCCACCTCGCGCTCGCATGCGGGCATCGGCCTGATCAACCGCCTGATCCGCCCCGGAAAGCCGATTTATGACCATAAACTCTCACCGCAAGAGATTATGACCCGCGTCAAAAACTATTATGACCCATACCACGACACGCTCCGCTCCACGTTAGAGGACGCATATTACAATCACGGGCAATTCTGGCACATTAACTGCCACTCCATGCCTTCAAAAAGCGCGTACCCGAAGCGGAACATCACATTCATCGGCGGCAGACAGCACCCAAGCGACATCGTACTCGGCGACCGCGACGGCAGCACGTGCGACCACGCCTTTATGTCAGCCATGCGCAACTTCTGGAAAGATTTAGGCTATCGCGTTACGGTTAATGACCCGTTCAAGGGCGTACAACTTATCGAACAATATGCGCAACCGACACGCGGCAAAAACAGCCTGCAAATCGAAATCAACCGCGCTCTATATATGAATGAAAAAACGGGCAAAAAAACCGAAGGCTTTGAACAATTGAAAAAGCACTGCACCGAAATGATAAAATTCTGCACCGCCTACGCCGAGCAATCAAAAGCCCCCATCGCTGCGGATTAAATCATTCTGCTTTCATACATCGACCGTAAAATTGTTTAGGCCGTAAATCTTGCACTGCAAGCCTGTTTTTACCAACCGCAATGCGCGTTTCATGACCATGAACACTCTGAACCGCTTCAAGCGTTTTCTTTAATACGGTCGTCACAACAACAATGCCATTCGGGCTCGTCTGGATAAACGTGTAATTATAATCAGAAGATAGACTTTCGTTTTTGACAAAGTCGTATTTCTCTTCCCGATAAACATAATCCAGATCTTCATCGACAGTGAAATTGAACGTATTCCCTTTCGATCGCTCAACGCCTTCAGGACTCGCCATCTTTGGAAAGAAACAATCATACGAAACCTTAGCCGCTTGAACAGGCAAGACGAAAAGAAAACAAAAAATAAACGTGAAGAAAAAACGCATAGATAAACTCCCCCTCAATAAAAACATTTAAGTAAAAACAGTATGCCACGTTTTTTGTAACGCAGCATCGACATCAGACATATCGCACTCAATACCCAAATCATACAAACTGGTCACCCCGTGCTGAGAAATACCGCACGGAACAATCCCACTGAAATGCGACAGATCAGGCGAAACATTGATCGCAATACCATGATACGTCACCCACCTGCGAATACGCACGCCGATTGCCGCGATCTTACTCTCGCCACCATCAGGCATAACCACCCATATCCCAACGCGTCCATCACGCCGCTCACCTTGCACACCAAATTCAGCCAAGGTTTGAATAATCCATTCCTCCAGCTGCCAAACATAATGCTTAATATCGGGCTTTGCCTGCCGTTTTTTCAAATCCAGCATGACATACCCCACACGCTGCCCGGGCCCGTGATACGTATATTCACCGCCGCGCCCTGTTTTAAAAACAGGAAAACGCGCATCTAATAAATCACCGTCATCCGCGCTGGTTCCGGCCGTATATAAAGGCGGATGTTCAACAAGCCAGACAAGCTCATTGTCTTGCAAATTTCGAATATCTGCCACGCGTTTTTCCATACCCGAAACCGCGTCATCATAGCCAAGCAAACTATTTTCGATTTTCCATTCAACCATGCCCCATTTATTCGCATGATTTTTATTGCAGTGCAACGCTTTACATGCTTGCCCTAGCCATAGAGATTTGTTATTGCTCAGCCAGTATTTATGTTGCGGCTCGTACATGCGGTCGTGGCGGAATGGTAGACGCGCAGCGTTGAGGTCGCTGTGGGAGTTAAATCCCGTGGAAGTTCGAGTCTTCTCGACCGCACCAACGAACCGCAACATAAATAAAAGAAACGAATGAATTTTAGACAGATATAACAACATCACGGATGATACATCATGGATAAGAAACAAGAGCAAGCTGCGTTTAGAGAGAGCGCCCTTCGCTATCACGCAGAGCCGACACCGGGTAAAATTGCAATTCGCGCAACAAAAGATATGGCAACACAACGCGACCTCGCGCTCGCTTATTCCCCGGGCGTGGCTGCACCATGTGAAGAAATCGCAGAAGACCCGCTAACGGCATATGACTACACGTCACGCGGAAACGTTGTGGCTGTTATCTCAAACGGTACGGCAATCCTTGGCCTTGGTAATCTTGGCGCACTGGCATCAAAGCCTGTGATGGAAGGGAAAGCTGTTCTGTTCAAAAAATTCGCCAACATCGACTCCTTCGATATCGAAATTGATGAAGAAGATGTTGATAAGCTCGTTGAGACAATCGCATCTTTAGAGCCATCCTTCGGCGGTATCAATTTAGAAGACTTTAAAGCACCTGAGTGTTTTGAACTTGAGCGCCGTTTGAAAGAGCGCATGAACATTCCTGTATTCCATGATGATCAACACGGAACGGCAATTATTGTAACAGCGGCTTTCAGAAACTGGATCGAATACTCAGGGCGGAATATCGAAGATATCCGCCTTGTTGCATCTGGCGCAGGCGCGTCAGCGATTGCATGTCTAAACCTGCTGGTACATGCAGGCCTGAAGAAAGAAAACATCATCGTTTGCGATCGTAACGGCGTTGTCTATGAAGGCCGTGAAGGCGGAATGGACCCACAAAAGGCCGCATTCGCATCAAAAACGAATGCAAGGACATTGGATGACGCTATTGATGGTGCTGACGTGTTCCTCGGCCTGTCAGGCCCGGGCGTGATGGATAAGGACAAAGTCTCACGCATGGCTGATGCCCCGCTTATCATGGCCTTGGCGAACCCAACTCCCGAAATCATGCCCGAAGATGCCTATGAAGCGAAGCCTGATGCAATCGTTTGTACAGGTCGCTCTGACTTTCCGAACCAAGTGAACAACGTTCTTTGTTTCCCGTTCATCTTCCGCGGCGCACTCGATGTCGGCGCAACCACAATCAACGAAGAAATGAAACTGGCGTGTGTGGACGCCATTGCAAAGCTGGCACGTAAAGAAGCAGCCGCAGAAGTCGCATCAGTCTACAGCGATGAAAACCTGACGTTCGGTCGCGACTATCTGATTCCAAAGCCATTTGATCCACGTTTGATTGTTGACCTGCCGATTGCCGTTGCAAAAGCAGCCATGGAAAGCGGCGTCGCAACACGCCCGATTGAAGATTTCGAAGCCTATTCAAACCGTCTCGAACAATTCTTCTTCCGCTCCCAACTGGTGATGCGCCCCGTCTTCTCACGTGCACAAGAAAAACCAAAACGCGTTGTGTTCTGTGAAGGTGAAGAAGAGCGCGTACTTTTGGCCGCACAAACGGCGATTGATGAAAATCTGTCAAAGCCTATTCTGGTCGGTCGTGAAGCTGTTGTTCAGGAACGCATTTCACGTTTAGGCCTGCGCATGAAAAATGGCGAAGACTTTACACTTGTCGACCCGCAAGACGACCCACGTTATCGCGAATATTGGGAAACCTACCACAGCATTATGGAGCGCAACGGTGTCACTCCTGCTGATGCACAAACACTCGTACGTACAAACACAACCGTGATTGGCGCGTTAATGGTGCATAAAGATGAAGCCGACAGCATGATTTGCGGTACGGAAGGCCACTTCCATGATCATTTGGAACATGTGCGCGACATTATCGGCCTGAAAGCCGGTGTAGAAACACCCGCAGCGCTCAGCCCGCTATTGATCTCTCGCGGTACGTATTTCTTCTGCGACACGCAAATCAACACCAACCCGACAATTGCACAAATTTCGGAAATGACACTGCTGGCCGCAGAAGAAGTTCGCCGCTTCGGTATCCGTCCGAAAGTTGCACTTCTTTCTAATTCAAACTTCGGAAACGTGCCGTGTGATTCTGCCTTAAAAATGCGCGCAGCATACGCAGATATCCGCCGCCGCGATCCGGAATTGGAAATTGACGGTGAAATGCAAGCTGATACGGCGCTTTCTGAGTCAATCAGAAATCGTATTATGCCGAACTCTCAACTAACAGGACAGGCCAATTTGTTCATCATGCCGAACGTTGAATCAGCAAATATTGCATTTAACATGGTAAAAACATTCTCAGATGGTGTCAGCATCGGCCCAATCCTTCTGGGTTCTGCAAGACCTGTTCATATCGTAACGCCCGCAACAACATCGCGCGGCCTGTTGAATATGGCGGCACTTGCCACTGTCGGCTCACAAATTTTTGAAGAGTCTATGACAGATACAATCACACACCGTTTGATCAAGTCTGCATAATCGCTCGAATAGCGTTTATAAACGACGAAACAGTCAAATCATAAATTCAGCTATAGCATCCTTGAAAAAGGGTGCTTATACTGCTGTTCGTAAGATATCGTTTACACATCATCTAAGGGGCTGACATGGCCGCAGAAACAGCATTGCAAGATCAGATAGAAAGCGAAGATGAAAAGACATCTCCGCATTTGGCTGATGCAAAGATTAAAGAAATCAGTGATGCGCTTGATGAAAATCGAAGCGAAGAAGTCTATGCTGTTCTTGAAGAAATCAGTATTCCCGACACGGCCGAACTACTGGCCAAAATTAAGGATGAGGACCGCAAAGAACTACTCAGCCAGTATAACGATGCCTTTGATCCGCTTGTTTTTACGGAAATCAATCAGGAACTGAGCAAAGTCTGCCTCACAGATATGAGTGCCGATGCTGTTGCTGAAATTATATCTGAATTAGAAAGTGATGACGCCCTCCTCCTTATAGAGCCCCTGGAAGAAGACTTTCAGCAGGAAGTCATAAACAAACTCTCCAACAAAACAAGAATCGCGCTCGAAGAAGGGCTAAGCTTTCCTGAAGAAAGTGCGGGTCGATTGATGCGCCGTGAAATGGTTGCGATTCCTGAATTCTGGACAGTCGGAAAAACACTCGATTACTTAAGGAAGGCCAAAGACACTTTCCCCGAAGAATTCTTCGATATCTTCATCATCGACCCCTTCCATCATGTCACAGGAGAAATCCCGCTCAGCCGTCTCGTGCGCGCGCAGCGCTCAGAGAAAATCAAAGATTTAAAAACAGATGAAGCGCACCCCGTGCCCGCTACGATGGATCAGGAAGAGGTCGCACATATTTTCCGCCGTGATAACATCGTATCGGCCCCCGTCGTTGATGATGATAAACGCCTGATCGGTGTGATCACAATTGATGACGTCATCGACGTTATTGATGAAGAGGCGCAAGAAGACATCATGCGCATGGTCGGTGTAACCCGCGGCGACCTGTACCGCGCAGTGATCTCAACCGCCAGTTTCCGCTTTCGTTGGTTGTTTATCAACTTGATAACCGCACTTCTTGCGTCATTGGTCATATCATTTTTTGATGCGACAATTGAACAAATCGTTGCCTTGGCCGTGCTCATGCCAATCGTGGCCTCAATGGGCGGAAACGCAGGAACACAAGCCCTCACCGTTGCCGTACGCGCCATCGCGACACACGAAGTCTCAGACACAAACACATGGCGGGTTGTCTGGAAAGAGACCTTGGTCGGAACTCTCAACGGCCTCCTGTTTGCCGTATTGACAGGAATATTAGCCGGGTTCTGGTTTCAATCCTTCATCCTCAGCGTTGTCATCGCGCTCGCCATGATCGTCAACATGATTGTCGCAGGGCTGTTCGGCGCAGGCATTCCAATTGTTTTAAACAAATTCGGCAGTGATCCTGCAGTCTCATCAACTGTTCTGCTTACCACCGTGACCGACGTAGTTGGCTTTCTATCTTTCCTTGGCCTTGCATCTTTACTCATGGTCTAGCCAGCCGATAAAAACCATCATTTGTCTTTAACGCCAAAATCATCTATAAAAGGCGAAATTTATAACAAATCATCGGGTGACGAATGTCAGCAGCAAAACTGGAAAAACCGGCAGTAGAACACAAAGAAACATACCTTGAAGCCTTAAAAGAGTTTCAAGAAGAAGGCCGATACTGTTTTCTGGACAGAAAAGAAATTGCGGAAAATTTCGAAGATTTCGTTCAAAAGCTTAACGATGGCAAAAAGAATTTGCACAAACCTTACGCTGACTGGGTTGAGCCCGTACCCGAAACCGTGCTTTGGCTCACAAAAGATGATAAGTTTATTGGCACACTGAACATTCGCCATCGCCTGAATTGGCATTTGGAAAAATGGGGCGGTCATCTCAATTTTATCATTCGCCCGTCAATGCGTGGCAAAGGCTATGGCAAAAAACTCTTACAAAAGGCCATTCCCTTTATCAGCTACCTCGGAATTGAACGTGCGCTAATCACGATCGATCCAAAGGATGAGGCCGGAAACAAAATAATTCAATTCTGCGGCGCAAAATTCGAAGATACACTCCCCGCGACAGATAAATTCCCCGAGCGCAATCGCTATTGGCTCGACTGCACATAACCCACCTTCTGCCTGAGAAGAGGTTCGACTGATGGCAAAAAAAACCGCAAAAGCGAAAAAAACAAAGAAGAAAAAGTCAAAAGTGTCCATTTTCTGGCGCTTGTGCCGTTGGTGCTTGATCCTTGCAATCTGGGGCAGCATCGCGCTCGGCGGTGTCATCTTCTGGTACGCAAAAGATTTAGATGAAATCACCCAATCCGCCAGCTTTGACCGCAGACCGTCCTTAACCGTCAAGGCCTCTGACGGTACGACCTTAATACGCTACGGCGAGTCAAAAGGCGCAAATCTGGATGTTAGCGAGCTTCCGCCTCACCTTATAAACGCGGTTCTTGCTATTGAAGACAGACGCTTCTATGACCATCCCGGCATTGATGTTTGGGGCATCACCCGCGCCATGATCACAAATGTTATGAAAGGCCGTTTCGTACAAGGCGGCTCGACCATCACCCAACAGCTTGCAAAGAACTTATTTCTAACGCATCAACGCAAACTCACGCGTAAAATCCAAGAAGCCATATTGGCAATCCAGTTGGAGCGAGAACTTACAAAAGACCAAATCTTAAGCGCTTATATGAACCGCGTTTATCTCGGCTCAGGCACATACGGCTTCGAAGCCGCCGCCCAGCTCTATTTCGGAAAATCCGCCAAAAACGTCAGCATTCATGAAGCCGCAATCCTCGCAGGGCTGTTAAAAGCCCCTTCCCGTTATTCCCCGCACAACAATCTGGATAAAGCAAAAAACCGCGCAAAAACAGTGCTCAAAGCTATGGAGGATGCGGGATTTATCGACAAAGATAGTTTGAGCGAAGCTGATATGAGCATCTCTCTACCTAACCGACAAACCCGCACAAACTCAAACGCTCGTTACTTCACAGACTGGATCATAGACGGCGTAAGCGATATCGTCGGTGAACCCAACACTGACCTAATCATTGAAACGACCCTAGACAAAAACCTTCAGTCATCGGCGCATGCAACATTAAAAAACGCGATTGATACAACAGATCAGATGCAGTTCGTATCACAAGGCGCAATCATAACACTTCGCCCCGATGGCGCAGTCCTAGCAATGGTCGGCGGCTACGATTATAACCGAAGCCAATTCAACCGCAGTATCCAAGCCATCCGCCCCCCCGGCTCCGCTTTTAAACCATTCGTCTATCTCAGCGCGATAGAAAAAGGCTGGTCACCATCTGACAAAATAATGGATTCTCCAATCACCACGGGGCAATACAGGCCGAAAAATTTTGCAGATCAATATTACGGAACAGTTGATCTGGAAACCGCTATGGCCAAATCACTGAACACCGCAACAGTCAGACTGGCACAGGAAACAGGCATTCAAAACGTCATCGCAACCGCGAAGCGAACGGGAATCATCTCTCCGCTCCAACGCGACCTGAGCTTAGCCCTCGGCAGCTCAGGCATATCAATGCTAGAGCTCGCAACCGCTTACGCTGTCTTTGCCAATGGTGGACATCGCATTTTCCCCTATGCCATCACAAAAATCACCGATCAAAACGGCCGCGTTCTTTTTCAAAGAAAGCCAATCACGAATCATCAGCGCATCATCCGCAAGAGTGATGTAAAAAAACTGTCATTCATGCTGCAAAGCGTCATCAATAATGGAACGGGCAAGGCTGCTAAACTCACCTTCCCTGCATATGGAAAAACCGGAACATCACAAGACAATCGCGATGCGTGGTTTGCCGGCTATACATCCTCAGTTGTAACGATCGTATGGCTAGGCAATGATGACAACAGCCCCATGCGCCAAGTAACAGGTGGCGGTCTTCCTGCCTCGATATGGAAAAATGTAATGGCTAAGGCGAATGACACATACACGCCGCAATCTTTAAAATCGAGCAACCAAATCGCCCCATCAGCACAAGACAACGGCAAAAATTTTTCGAACATGCTGCAGCGCTTATTCTCAAACGATAACTTGCCTACACCAAGCCCGAGACAGAACGATTACAGCACGCTGAACGAATAAATTATTCGTCTCTCGGAATGCCCTGCCGCGCCAGTTCATCTGCACGCTCATTCTCTGGGTGGCCTGCATGCCCCTTCACCCAGTGAAAAGACACATCATGTTTTTGAACCAAAGCATCGATCTCCTGCCACAGATCTTTGTTCTTTACAGGCTTCTTTGCAGCAGTCTTCCAGCCCTTCGCCTTCCATCCATCCATCCATTCCGTAATCCCCTGCATTACGTATTTACTATCGGTGAACAGATCAACCGCTGAAGGTTTCTTCAAAAGGCGTAACGCCTCGATCACCGCCATCATCTCCATACGATTGTTTGTTGTCTCGAACTCGCCACCGCAAATCTCTTTTTCATGCTTACCACTACGCAACAAAGCGCCCCAACCACCGGGCCCCGGGTTGCCGCTACAAGCACCATCCGTGTAAATCTCTATAGGCTTACTCATGATAGATGCTCAGAAATAATGGAAATAAAATCATCGCTTGAGGAAAAGTTATAAAAAGCCTTGGCAGGAATGCTGACACCATACATATCCGCCAACATTTGATATTTAGGCTTACGCGCTTCGAACAACAAGGGGAATACCCAGCGCGAGAAATCGTCAGGTACAATCTCATCAACCGAAGTAAGTGACCGCAACGTCATATAAAGCGCAAGATGCTCTTCTAAAAATTGAGGCGGAAAGAACAGTGGCTTCGGATACTCTTGCGCCCGCCTCAAAACATCGGCCTCTGTCTCTTCATCTGTTTTGAGGTAGACGAACATCGTCTGCTCACCGATTTGTCGCAACAGCCCATCATCGACAATTTCGCAAAGGCTCCCCGTAGAATCATGAACAAAATGTTTTGTATCTTCAATGCGTTGTCCCATAACGCGCAGGGCTGCACATTCCGCATCATAATACGCTTTTTGACGTGCCTTGAACGTATCAAGATCGAACCCGCCATGTTCTTGGCTTCCCAGCTTGCCTAAATAAACCGAAAGCGCGCCGATATTCTCAACTGTAAACTCTCCCGTAACGCCCATCTCATCTTTAAGATATTCCGCGCCGATCACATAATCACAGGAATAATTCTGCCACCCCATTTTCTCCAATTGAGCAGAAATATGGGTCTTCCCCGCACCTGACATACCAATCAGCGTGATCCGTTTAAAAGGTTGTTCTTCAAATTCTTTCGCACTTAACTTCATGTTTAAGCCACCAATATCCGCGGCACTTTGAAATGCACATTTTCTTGCGTAATCGCAACCTCTTCGACCGTAACGTTGAACGCCTCACGCGCCTTGGCAATCACTTCATCAACTAAAATCTCAGGCGCAGATGCTCCCGCACTCAATCCAAGCGCTTCAACACCGTCCAACCACGTCCAATCAATATCCTTAACCGTGGGAACCAACATCGCCTTTTCACATCCGTTCAATGCGGCAACCTCAACCAAGCGGTTTGAATTAGAAGAATTCGGCGAGCCAATCACCATCACCGCATTACTCAGCGGCGCAATCGCCTTCATCGCCGCCTGTCGGTTGGTCGTGGCATAGCAAATATCTTCCTTCCTAGGCCCTTTAATCTCAGGGAATTTAGCTTGTAACGCCTCAACGATGGAGGCCGTATCATCCACCGACAAAGTGGTCTGGGTGCAATAGGCCAGCTTTCCTGCATCCTCCACCTCTAACGCTGCCACATCATCCAGCGTTTCAACAAGACTAACCGATCCTTTTGGGAGCTGCCCCATCGTACCAATCACCTCGGGATGCCCCGCATGACCAATCAGAACAATATGATCGCCCATTTTGAAATGACGCTCCGCTTCCCTGTGAACCTTGCTCACCAACGGGCACGTCGCATCAATAAAAAACATCTCACGCGCCTCTGCTTCTTGTGGCACAGATTTTGGCACACCATGCGCGGAAAAAATAACAGGTTGCCCGTCATTGGGAATTTCATCCAATTCCTCAACAAAAATCGCGCCCTTATCACGCAAAGAATCAACGACATACTTATTGTGAACAATCTCGTGCCGTACATAAACAGGCGCGCCGTATTTCTCCAACGCCAACTCCACAATCTGGATCGCGCGATCAACCCCCGCACAAAATCCGCGCGGCGCAGCAAGTAAAATTTTCAAATCAGGTTTTTGCGACATTCAAACAGCCTACATTAATTATTCTTTTTATATAGGCAATTCTGTTATAATAATCCATCCCCTTGCGAATTTCGCAGATGTTGCGTACTGTAAAAACTCTTAATTCATTCTGATTAGGCTTTGTTAAACCATGAAAAAACTGAACCGCTGGTCAATACTGTGTTTATGCTTACTCATCCTTCCCTTAACGGCGTGCGAAACAATCGAGGCCGTTGACGAAGACGTGCATGCCTTAAAGGAAAATCTGGGTGTTCCAAGGCTTGTGGAAGGCCGCACGGAATATCTTTTGGCCAATGAATGTCCGCAAATTGAAATTGTGGATGATTTATCATCCTTAAGTGATTTCTCATCACCGAAATCACCGAGCAGAAAAAACCTGATTTCACGCATCGACATCAAAAGTGCCGAGAGCACATGTAAACTCGCATCCAAAAGCGCGATTATCGACCTGAAAGTTATCTTCCAAGGCACACTGGGGCCCAAAGGGCGCAATGATAAGGCTGAAAAACCGTTTTTCTCCTACCCCTTCTTTATTGTTGTAACAACGCCAACAGGAAAAATTTTAGCAAAGGAAATATTCGCGGCCTCCATGACATTCGCCGCAGGTGCAAATCAACACACCTATTTCGAACAACTCAGGCAGATCATACCGATCAACAGTAAAGAACAAGCCTATCGCTACCGTGTATTAATCGGCTTTCAGGTAACGCCCGACCAATTAGAATATAATCGTAAGCACATGGTTCCGATTAAAAAGAAAACCCCGGTAGCTCCGGTTAATTAAAAGCGAGACCCTAAGGGACGGGCTATGAGCGAAACAGATTTCAACCTTGACACCTATTGGCAAGTACAAAACGACGCGCACCAAAAATGCGCTCAAAAAACAGCCGAACTCCTGAAGGACGATTTCTCAAAAATATTAGGCGCATGCCACAGCGCCATTAAAAACGGCAATAAAATATTATTCTGCGGCAACGGCGGTAGCGCAGCCGACGCCCAGCATCTTGCAACAGAATTAACCGTACGCTTTATCAATGATCGCGCCCCCATTGCAGCGCTTGCTTTAACAACGGACACCTCCACCCTAACCGCAGCAGGCAACGATATGGGCTTTGATCATATTTTTTCCCGCCAGATAGAAGCATTGGGTAAAAAAGGCGATGTTCTTTTCGCCATTAGTACCTCTGGCAACAGCCCGAACATACTAAACGCTTTAAAAACAGCACAAGAAAAAGAAATAAAAACAGTTGCGCTTACAGGCCGCGACGGCGGAAAAATGATCGCACTTTCCGATCAGTCTTTAATTGTTCCCGCGCAGGAAACGGCACGCATACAAGAAATGCACATTCTTCTGGGGCACATGCTATGCGGCGCTTTGGAACAAAAACTAGGCTTCGCCTGAGAAGCACGCCCTAAAGAATCCAAGATAACATCTGCCAAAGCACTAAAATACTTGAGAAACGCACTCAGCTGACATACACTGCGTGAAACTAAAAAACAGACGCAATTGACCAAAGTAATGGCGTATAATTTTGCGCAGATAGTTAAAGGCATAAACTTATGGATCAGTCACAGCCCATAGAAAAACTAAGTTTCGAAAACGCGTTAGCCGAACTGGAAAAAATCGTAAAAAATCTGGAAACAGGCGACTCCCCCCTAGAGGAGTCAATAACCTCATACGAGCGCGGCATAAAGCTAAAACAGCACTGCGAAAAAAAGCTGAGCGAAGCACAGGCAAAAATTGAAAAAATATCAATTGCCGAAGATGGCAGCGTAAAAACAAGCGCGCTTGATTAGAACAACGTTTAAAAACCAAGGAACACATCATGGCCCCTTCCCCCAGAGACGCAGACCCCGAACTTCAGGCTGAAATGGATTCTGTCAGCGCAGCAATAAACAAAACAATTTCTCGTCTTCTGCCCGAGACCGACTTAGCCGAAAGAATCTTGTTCGACGCTATGCGCCATGGAACCTTGGGCGGTGGCAAACGCTTAAGACCATTTTTAGTCGTACAATCTGCGGCCTTATTTAATGTCGACCCTGCCCGCGCCCGCCGCGTTGGCGCTGCACTGGAATTTATCCATTGTTATTCCCTTATTCACGATGACTTACCTGCAATGGACAACGCAGCATTGCGCCGCGGAAAACCAACCGTCCACCGCCAATTTGATGAGGCTACAGCTATTTTAGCAGGCGATGCTCTGCTCACGTTAGCCTTCGAAATCTTAAGCGAACCCGAAACACATGAAGACCCGCGCGTTCGATGCGAATTAATCAAATCCCTCGCTGCTGCGGCCGGCGGACACGGTATGGCGGGCGGACAAATGCTTGACCTTATCGCCGAAAAGGAAGACTTCGACCTTGGTACAATTTCACGCATGCAACGTATGAAAACAGGAAAGCTTATGGCTTTTGCATGTGAAGCAGGTGCTATTTTAGGCAAAGCAGGCGACCACCACAAAAAAGCTCTTTGTAACTACGCCCATGATCTCGGCCTTGCGTTCCAAGTCACAGACGACATTCTAGACGTTGAGGCAGACCCGCAAGATACTGGCAAAGACACACAAAAAGATGAACAAGCAGGCAAAGCAACGTTTGTCTCGACCATGGGTAAGGAGCAAGCACGCGACCGCGCGGAAATGCTGGTACAACAGGCCGTCGGCCACTTGCGCACATTTGAACGTCGCGGCGAAACATTGAAAAAACTGGCTTACTACGTACTGGAAAGACGCGCCTAATTTAAAAAGCCGCAGAAAGGCTTATCAATGCCGCAAAATCAAAAAACAAAGTCAAACGACATGGATAACAACCCCGTACCCGTGAAAGAAGAGAACACGGCGAAAAAAGATATTTTGAAAACCGTCGACACACCTGACGATATGAAAAATCTCAGCGATGATGAGCTAAAGGCCCTGTGCGATAATGTGCGCGATTTTATGATTAATGCCGTATCAAAAACAGGCGGCCACCTCGGCGCAGGTTTGGGAGTGGTCGAACTAACCGTAGCCATCCATGCTGTTTTTAATACACCTGATGATAAGGTCATATGGGATGTTGGCCATCAGACATACCCGCACAAAATTCTGACAGGTCGAAAAGATAGGCTTAGCACATTACGCCAAGGCGGCGGGTTGTCTGGCTTCACAAAACGCAGCGAAAGCGAATACGACCCCTTCGGCGCGGCACATAGCTCAACCTCCATTTCCGCAGGCCTCGGCATCGCCACCGCTCATCAACTGAATCAAAATGGCAGTGAACAAAACAACCATCATGTTATTTCAGTCATCGGCGACGGTGCACTGTCCGCAGGTATGGCTTATGAAGCCATGAACAATGCAGGGGCACAAACCGTAAATGGCAAAAAAACCCGCCTGATCGTTATTTTAAATGACAACGAAATGTCAATCGCCCCGCCCGTAGGCGCAATCAGCACACACTTAACAAAAATCGTATCGTCAAAACCTTATATCGGCGCACGCGAAATCGGCAAAAAAATCACCGATATTCTACCGACACCATTGCGGAATGCCGCCAAGAAAGCGGAAGAACGCGCGCGCGGAACATTCGGGGCAGGCTCACTATTCGAAGAATTAGGCTTCTACTACATCGGCCCCGTCGACGGACACAATCTGGATCACCTGCTTCCGATTTTAAGAAACATACGTGACCAAGACCATGACGGCCCGATCCTAATCCACGCACTCACCCAGAAGGGCAAAGGCTACGCGCCGGCAGAAAATTCGAAAGACAAAATGCACGGCGTGAAAAAATTCGATGTGGTAACAGGCGCGCAAGTTAAAGGAAAAATCGGCGCACCGTCCTATACAAAAGTATATGCAGACACCCTAATAAAAATCGCGGAAAAAGACTCCAAAATTGTCGGCATCACGGCGGCGATGCCCTCCGGCACAGGCATGGACGCATTTGCCCACGCTTTCCTTGAACGCACATTTGACGTTGGTATCGCCGAACAACATGCGGTGACCTTCGCCGCGGGGATGGCTACCGAAGGCTTCAAACCCTTCGTCACAATCTATTCAACATTCCTGCAACGCGCTTATGATCAAGTCGTTCACGATGTCGCCCTTCAAAACCTGCCCGTACGCTTTGCAATTGATCGTGCGGGTCTTGTCGGCGCCGACGGTCAAACCCACGCAGGCAGCTTTGATATCGCCTACCTAACCTGCCTTCCACATATGGTGGTTATGGCCGCCGCCGACGAAGCAGAGCTTGCCAACATGGTGGCAACAGCAGCGGACTATGATGATGGCCCTATTGCCTTCAGATACCCACGCGGCGAAGGAACAGGCGCTGACATACCCGAAAACCCTGAAATTTTACCAATCGGCAAAGGCCGCACAATTCAAAAAGGTAAAAAGCTCGCGCTTATCAATTTCGGCGCACGCCTAGAAGAGTGCAAAAAGGCAGCAGAGATTGTTAAATCAACGCTGAGTACGGATATCACAATCGCCGATGCACGCTTTGCAAAGCCTTTAGACACAGACCTCATCAAAAAGCTGGCACAATCCCACGATGCACTCATCACCGTTGAGGAAGGATCTCGCGGCGGTTTTGGCTCAATTGTCCTTGAATTTTTATCCGACTCAGGCTTGCTTGATAAGGGGCTAAAAGTACGAACCATGACATTGCCCGACATCTTCCAAGATCATGATGACCCGGAAGCACAATATGAAACAGCGGGCTTAAACGCAAGACAAATTGCCGCAAAAGCATCATCTGTAATGTAGGAAACCCTTTTATTCCAAGGCTTCAACAAGCATAAATCCGCTTTTGATTGACTAAAATCCGCAAAATTCTATAGTAAGTTAAATGAGCATTCAAAAACCGACAATCGTAATATTCGACATGGATGGAACAGCCGTACGCCACGTCAATCCACGACTGTTGAGCATTTTGGAATTCTTGGACAACCTGAATTATAAAATATCGAAAGTTTTTGCTTGGATATTTAAGCGCGGCGGAAAAGGCCGAATTGTTCCCGAATGGCACGACCCTGAATGGACGAACAAAAACAAAAAACGCCCGCGCCTGATCGTACATCGTGCCATTCACAAATTCCGCCGCAAACCCGTCGAACAAATCGTACAGCCCTGCCCCGGTCTTTACGATGTCTTAGAGCTTTTAAATAAAAACGACGTGCCGCTTTCCTTGGTCAGCAATGGCTTGGGCAAAGGCTACGGCCACGATATCATCACAAAGTTTGATTTGGATGACTACTTCAAAACGACAGTGTTCAGAGAAGATATCAAAAATTCAAAACCAAACCCCGAACCTATTCTTTTGGCGCTAAAACGCATGGATATTGAGCCGAAACAGGATGATATCATCTGGTATATTGGCGATCGCCACAAAGATGTGATCGCCGCCCTCGCCGCATCAAAAGCCATTGAGGGAACCGTCACGCCAATCGCCGTTGCATTCAACGCAGCCGTCGCAATTTTAGAAAAAAACCTCGGCCCCGACCACATCATCATGTCATTCCACGACATGTACGACCAACTGAAAGTCATGTTCGAAGACAGCACTAAATCAAGCGAAGCTCAAAAAAAAACAAATAAAAAACAAGCCGCTTAGATAAAAATCTACGTCGCTTTAGCGCAAGTTTACAGGGTAATAAACCATAACGGGTGATTGTGATGAAATAACCGACGCATCGACATATGGCTTAAACGAAGAAAACAAACCATCCTTGCCAACGAAGAATTCATAAACCGAAACATTGCCCTCCAACGCCTTGATAAAGCGTTCAATCTGCGTCAAAGGCTTTGGCATAATAACAACGCGAACATCATCGCGCGTTTCCTCTCCAACCTGCACGGCGGCATAATCAATCGCATTATCCAAACCGCCAATCTGATCAGCCAAGCCAACGTCAACCGCGCCTTTACCACTCCATACGCGCCCACCTGCTATACGCTCAACTTGATCTTGCTCTAAGTCACGCCCTTCTGAAACGCGCGTAACAAAACTGCTATAGATATTATCAAGCATCGCCTCCATACGCTCCGCTTCACTTTTCGAAAAAGGCTGATTGAATGAGAAAAGCCCCGCATTCTGCCCTATCTGAATTTGTGCCCAATTCACCCCGAGTGAATCCCACATCTCTTCCAGAGACAGCTTACCGCCAAGCACACCGATCGAGCCCGTAATCGTCGTTTCAGACACAAAGATTTGATCAGCCGATGCAGAAACCCAATACCCACCGGACGCGGCAACAGGCCCCATGGAAACCGTAACCGTTTTACCCTTCTCCTGAACTTTTTGAACCGCGCGCAAAATCGTCTCCGACGCAACAGGAGACCCACCCGGGCTGTTCACCCGCATGACAACGGCGTCTATACTGTCATCCTCCGAGATATCATACAGCGCAGAAGCGATACGATCCGCCGCCGCAACCCCACCTCCTAAAGCAACCACAGGCGATTGCGCCCGCGTACCGTCATTGTCCATAATCGCGCCCGCAACATAAACCAAAGCCACCACGGGTTTCTTTTTTGTAGATTTTTTCTTTGATGTCGACTTTGATACGCCGAAACTTGGTGCCAACGATTGCGTCAAACCGCCTCCACCTAGCATATCGCCGACATAAATACCTAAACGCACATACTTCACATCGCGCGAACTGCCCTCTCCATACATCTCGTCCTGAACAAGATCATACGCATCGTCAGCATAAGCTACGTGATCAACAAGCCCTGAAGCCAAAGCATCGTCAGACAAAAGCAATCCCTTATCAATCACTGCCTGAATTTCATCTATCGACAAGTCGCGACTAACACCGATATCGCTCGTTATTGAACCATAAATATCGTTCAACAGCTGCGTCATATTCTCACGATGAGCCTTAGACATCGTATCGCGCGTAACACTGTCATAGGCAGATTTATACTCATTACGCTTAAAAAATTGCGGCTCTATACCGATATCTTCAATCGCTTTTCGGAAAAATGGAATCTCGCTATTTATTCCGGGAATCAGCACAACGCCCATCGGCTGCAACCATATATCTTCAAAAGCGGATGCCAGATAATAAGCGCCCAGTCCGCCATCGAAAGACGGCGCATAAATATGCGCAAACTTACCGCTTTTCCTAAAATTTAAAACAGCTTCACGCATTTCCTCAATATGAGCCAACGCATACTGCCCACGCTCATACCGCGCAAAAACCCCACGCACACGCGGATCGTCCGCTGCCCTGTTCAATGCATCTGTAAAATGCTTCACTGTCATAGTAGGAGAGCCAAATGGCGAAGTAAGCCCCGAATCTCTGGAAACATCATCCAGCGACCCTTCCAGTTCAATATATAAAACCATGTCCTTTGGAAGAGATGTATCAACCTGAGGAACGAGCGAGGAAACACTCCATATAATAATAAATGTTGAAACCAAGAAAAGCGCACCGAGCAGAGTACAGGTTCGCTTCAACGCTATCCACAAAATAGGCAACAACCGCCACGTCGATTTAGGGCGCTCTACATTTTTTGGAACAGCGCCTGAAAACAAACTCGCACGTTTCTTCCATGGGTCTCTTTGCATGATTGGAAAGCCTCAAATTAAAAGATCAAAATTACGCTTCTGATAATGTGACACACTGCGCCTTATGTCGCAACCAATGGTCGGCCAAAACGCAAGCCATCATCGCCTCGACAACAGGAACACCGCGAATTCCTACACACGGATCATGACGGCCTTTTGTAATAATATCCGTTTCATTACCGTCTTTATCAATCGTCTGGCGCGAGGTAAGGATCGAACTGGTCGGCTTAAACGCAACGCGCATCACAATATCTTGGCCTGAGGAGATCCCCCCCAAAATACCACCCGCATTGTTGCTTTGAAAAATCGGCTGACCGTCATCCCCTATGCGAATTTCATCGGCATTATCTTCACCACCCAGAGCAACTGCTTCAAAACCGTTTCCAATTTCAACAGCCTTAACCGCATTGATGCTCATCATCGCCTTGGCCAAATCTGCATCTAATTTATCGTAAACAGGCGCGCCGAGCCCCGCGGGAATGCCCGAAGCATGCACCTCAACAATCGCCCCCGCGCTTGATCCCGCCTTACGCACGCCATCAAGATATGTTGCCCATTCTTCCGCAGCCGTCGCATCAGGCGCAAAAAACGGGTTCTGCCTGACCGCATCCCAATCCCAGCGCGTGCGATCAACCGTCTCAGTCCCAACCTGAACCGTGCATGCACGTATAGAAACCGCTGCACCTAACTCATGCTCCAACACTTTACGCGCAATTGCACCAGCCGCGACACGCATCGCCGTCTCACGCGCAGAAGAACGCCCGCCACCGCGGTAATCACGAATGCCGTATTTCTCGTGATAGGTATAATCCGCATGCCCGGGGCGAAACTTATCTTTAATATCGCCGTAATCTTTAGATTTTTGGTCTTGATTGTGGATGATCAAGCCAATCGGCGTTCCTGTGGTCATCCCTTCAAAAACACCCGAAAGAATTTGAACCTCATCAGGTTCGCGCCTTTGCGTGGTATGCCTGTTCTGTCCGGGCTTACGCTGATCTAAAAACCCTTGAATATCTGCCTCGCTAAGCGGAATACGCGGCGGCACACCATCCACCACAGCACCAATGGCAATCCCGTGGCTTTCGCCAAAGGTCGTATATTGAAAAGCTGTCCCAAATCGATTACCTGACATAATTCTAACTCTTAATCTGTTGATGACCAAAGCACAAGCCTAAAGTAAAGCCGTGCATCATGGAAGCTGTTTGCGAAAAAACCTATCTATATCAGAGGCAACGCGGTTTTTCTTATCTTTAACCCACGATAAAACCGTGACCAGATCAATATGATCGAATTCAGGGTAAATAATACTTTCAACAACCCCGCCCTCTTCCAAGATTTTAGCTTTCAGGCGATCAAGATTAAACTGAGCAACCAAATCATCTTGCGCCCCATAAAGCAGCAACATCGGCGGCTCACGCCCATCAATAAATGTTGTCACCTTCATTTGATCAAACCGCGACGGCGGCCCGAACATATCAACAAGATCATCTTCTTTCGGCGTAAAATCATAAGGTCCCGCTAACCCTGCGAAACCCGCAATTTTGATATCATCATTTAAGTAACGCTCATCCGCGGCCAATAAGGCTCCGATATGCGCCCCTGCCGAATGCCCGAGCAAGAATATCTGATCCGCGCGACCACCATACTGAGCGATATTCTCATGCGTCCAAGAAACCGCCTCCGCTGCATCTTCTACAAAAGCAGGGAACTTAACGTCGGGATACTTCCTGTAATCTGCCACAACAACGACATAGCCAAGGTTGACAAACCGATGCGCTACAAAAGCATAATCTTCTTTCGCTCCTGTCGTCCAACGCCCACCGTAAAAGAACACAATAACAGGATGCGCATTCGCCTTCGCGTCTTTAGGGGCATAAACATCAAGCCCCAAATCCAAGGAATCACTAAACGAGATATCTGCTGACTTATCAAACGACGCGAACACAGTCGGAGCATTCAGAACACGTAAACCGATGGACGTACAAGAAGGCAAGACCACAACAAACACCAATAAAGCTAAATATCTGACTTTACTCACCGACCTTAACAGTCTGCTTCTGCGTCGATAAAGTGCCGTGATCAATAATGGAAACAGTTAAACGACTAACCGCTGAGCGTTTCCCTGTCGCCTCTTCCACCATATCAGTCTGCCACACTTGTGTGCGCCTACCGACATGCAACGGCTTACACGTGCCGATGACGCGCCCCGATGTCACCGCGCGGATATGATTGCAATTAATCTCAAGCCCGACCGCGCGATACTTATCAGGATCAATCGTCATCCATGCCGCAACACTTCCCAAACTTTCAGACAGAACACAACTCGCACCACCATGCAGAATACCAAAAGGCTGGGTCGTGCGCTTATCAACGGGCATAGATCCTTTCAGGTAATCATCACCAATCTCTGTGATATCAATTCCCAGATGCGCACCCATATTTTCAGTGCGAAACACCTGCAGAAAGTCGAGCGTATAATCTTTAAACCAAATATGATCAGCCAAGGATTCGCCTTACTTTTTAGGTTTCATAGAGCCGAGAAGCTCTGCCGTTTCAGACACATTATCAACCGAGAGCATACCAACCGTGTGGTATCCGCTATCGACGTGCAGAATTTCACCGGTAACGCCACTGCCAAGATCAGACAAAAGGAACAACCCCGAACGACCGACATCTTCAATCGTCACGTTACGTTTAAGCGGTGCATTTAATTCATTCCATTTCAAAATAAAGCGGAAATCACCAATACCACTCGCCGCCAACGTCTTGATTGGCCCTGCCGAAATCGCATTAACGCGGATATTATCTTTGCCTAAATCAGCCGCCAAATACTTAACCGAAGCCTCCAAAGCGGCCTTTGCAACGCCCATGACATTATAATGCGGCATAACCTGCTCCGCGCCGTAATAGGTTAGCGTTAGCAAAGAACCACCATCCTTCATCAACGGCACCGCGCGCTGCGCCACAGCAGTAAAAGAATAGACCGAAATATCCATTGTGCGGGCAAAATTCTCGCGCGTTGTATTCAAATACATGCCATCCAGCTCATTTTTGTCCGAAAATGCAATCGCATGAACAACAAAATCAATCTCGCCCCACTCTTTTTCAATCTCTGCAAAAGCGCTATCAATGCTGCTCTCATCGGTCACATCACACGGTACTAAAATTTCAGCACCGACACGCTCTGCTAAAGGCTTCACACGCTTTAAAAGCACATCACCTTGATACGTAAACGCAAGCTCAGCACCATGTGCAGCAACAGCCTCCGCAATCCCCCAGGCAATCGAACGATCATTGGCAACGCCCATAATCAAACCGCGTTTGCCCTTCAAAAAATCACTAGTCATAATTTCAATCTTAATTTTAAATGTAATATTAGAAACAATATCCTACACATTTAATCGCGCCCGTCTAGGGTTGCTGAACATATAACATCGGAAAATAAGAACTTATTTACCAAACGCCAGTATAATAATGAGCATGAGCGTTGAATTAAACACTGCAAAACATATATGTAAGGTCGTCAGCAAACAGATTAAGTCCGGTTTTCCGGAGCTGACGATCGAATACATCCTGCATAAGGAAAACGAGCGCGCAAATACGTTCGAAAAAAGCCTGCCTAATGTAAAAAAACATGTTGCAGGAAAAACGCTCTTAGAATCACCTAACTTGGCAGATAAACAAAAGATTTTAGAAAAAAATAAATCACGCTTTACGATCATCGCCAAGCACGAAAAAAACGGCATTTTGGGGCTCTTTAAGTCTCGTGCCTTTATTGGAATATCCTTTATAAATTACGACCGTTTCAGATCGGCCAGCGATCTGAGAAATCACGCTCTACATTTGGCTTGGCACGCAATTGAACTTTATCTGGATGCAATTCGCACCAAAAAAGACGATGACGATATCATTTCATTTATTGAAGACAAAAATCTATTCATCCCGCATCTCGACGAGGCACAACGCGCATACAGAAATCTGATATCGGACATATTCTCTGCCACAGTTCAGCGCCTGCAAGGCCGTAAAAACGCCTTTGAGCATGTGGTTACGCAACGGATATATGACACTTTGACACCGCAACCTGATTTTGAGGCCGAGATATTCCCGTCGCCAATTTGTGCAGACACATTTGATTTTGCGTTTAACAACTGCGAAAAAAACAACCGCCACGAAAGCGATCTATTCGTAAAAGCTGCAAACATAACACGCGATATTAGTGCCGCTTTCGATATCAACACGATAGAACAATGGCGAAATTTTGCATTACCCGCGCAATATATGGCTTGGACAGGATCTTCACCTGAAACCATTTTGGGTGCTGCGCTTTACACGGCTGAAAATATTCATACGCAATCAATCTCTGACATGATTGCAGAAAGAATGGACCTGCGTGCAGAGCTATTAAGCGTGATTGATGCCTACAATCCCTTTGCGCACCCCGAAACAAACTTAAAAATTCATAAGAAAAAATGTACAAAACTTAAAGACAACATTTTTTTCAAGATTCAAAACCAGAGCAACATAGGCCTGCTTTTGGACGAAGCAACAAAACAAAATCAAAAACTGTTCGACAACGATCTGAGCGGATGGTGCGCAGATATCTTGATTAAAACATATCATCATTTCAAATCAGATCTACGTATCAAGACGTTTTACGAAAGCCGTCGATCTGCGATTGCCTTAATGGATGACGAAATAAAGAAAAGCGACTTTCAAACCTTAGCCGCCCTTTCAGACCTAATGTTTAAAAAAATCCGAAAAGGCTATGCGCTGGATAAAAACACAATCATCAACCTCGCGCAGAAACTTGACGATGCTAAGTACATTGTCGACACAGTAGAACGTCTTGATGAGTTGGAAACGACATTGCCGCAGACTCTATTCCCCGATGAAGAGACGGGAGAAAACCTAAAAAGCAAAACATCCGAACTCAATATTTCAAAAATCCTCGGTGAACAACCCGCATAAAAAAAAGCCGTACAAAACACGGCTTTTTCAAATCTTACTTTAAAGACGGCACTTAGGCATCATTCATAATTTGCCAGCTCCCGTCAGGCTTACGACAAGCCACACCAAAGGCTGTTTCTTCTTGCCCGCCAATATAAACGATCTGCTGGAACTCACGACAATATTTACCGCTTGCGCTATACCCTTCTTTTGTCGCAACAACCTGTCCTGAATTTCCGCTATCTGGATTATTCCAAGAAATCGGCTCGCCAATCGGAGCCGTTTGCGCACGCTGAGAAGCCTGCATCATTGCCGAACGGTCTGCTTTGTCCAAAGAACGACCAATCTCACCGCCCAAAAATGCGCCAAGAATTGCACCTGCGCCTGTCGCCCAAAGCTGGCCTGAACCATCACCGATTTGTGATCCCAATATGCCACCAACAACGGCGCCACTACCTGTACCCACCAACTCTTTGTTGCCGGCTGTATTTACAGTTTCACATGCTGTCAATGCCATCGCTGATATTGTCATCATGACTAAAGCTAAATTTTTCATCCACAATTACCTTATGTTTGGATTAGTATTTGAATTAACTATTATATCGATTTATAAAAACCTTTCACATTAATAATACGCAATTTAACGGAATTTGTTACGCAACAATTTAAAATAACACACAGAAAAAGCGCAAAGCACTGATAATGAAAGAAAAAAAATTAGACAAAAATCCGATAAAACAGTTTCAAGACTGGCTAAAACTTGCTGAGGAAAGCGAAATTAATGATCCGGGCGCCATGGCTTTGGCAACATCCACCCCTGACGGCAAGCCATCTGTGCGTATGGTATTGTTAAAACAAGCCGATGAGAGCGGCTTTAAATTTCACTCCAATGCCGACAGCCAAAAAGGCCGGGAGATCAACGCGAACAAACAAGCCGCTCTTTGCTTTTACTGGAAGTCATTGCGGAAACAAGTGCGTGTCGAAGGCCTGCTCGAAATCATAAGCGATGAAGAAGCCGACGAATATTTCAAGACACGCCCCTATAACAGGCAAATCGGCGCGTGGGCTTCTGACCAATCCCGCCCGTTGGAAAGCCGCGAACATTTGGAACAAAAAATCGAAAAGCTAGAAGAACAGTACCCCGAAGGAAGTACAATCCCAAGGCCTGAAAACTGGGTCGGATATCGCCTCGTGCCCGAAACAATAGAGTTCTGGCTCGACAACCCCGACCGCCTCCATGATAGGTTCGTATACAAGCGTGACGATCAAAATAAAGAAAAATGGAACATCACGCGGCTATACCCGTAAGAAAAAGATAAATAAGGACAAAAACATGACAGCAGATAAAAACATCGAAACCCAAACAGAACAACAAAATTTCAGCGCAGATGTCAGTCGCCTTTTAGAAATTGTTGCGCACGCCTTATACACCAACCACGATGTTTTCTTGCGCGAACTAATATCAAACTCTGCAGATGCTTGCGACCGCCTGCGTTATGAAGCGATCGAGAATCCTGACCTAACGGCAGATAACCCGAACTTCCGCATCTGCACATATAAGGACACAACAGCCAGAACCATGAGCGTCGTCGATAACGGCATCGGCATGACAAAAGAAGAGCTGGCTGAAAACCTTGGAACGATTGCAAAATCAGGCACGGCCGCGCTGATGAAACAAATGGAAGACGCCCCCGAAGGCACAGATAAACTAAAACTCATCGGCCAATTCGGTGTGGGTTTCTACGCAGGCTATATGGTGGCGCATAAAATCGAAGTGGTCAGCCAAAAGGCAGGATCGGGCGAAATATGGTGCTGGGAATCAGACGGCAAATCTGGTTTCACAATAACCGAAGCCAACGATATTCAAAAGGCGCGCCTTGACGGCAAACGCGGAACGGCAATCACATTGCACATCAAAGACGAAGCCTGCGACTTCCTCCTCGATGAAAAAATCACACGCACTGTGAAGGAATATTCCGACCATATTAACGTGCCAATCTTCTTGGGCGCACCTGATCTGGTCGCGCAAGATAAAGACGCAACGCCAATCAACGAAGCCAGCGCGCTATGGATGACACCAAAGTCTGAAATAACGGAAGAACAATACACTGCCTTTTACCACAATATCGCAGGCGGCTTTGACGAACCCGCAATGACATCACACTGGCGCGCCGAAGGAAAAATCGAATTTACAGGCATGCTGTTTACGCCAACCATGCGCCCGTGGGATCTCTACGATCCGTCACGCCGCCATTTCGTAAAACTCTACGTGCGCCGCGTCTTCATTACAGACGAGCTGGAAAACTTGGTCTACCCGTGGCTACGCTTCCTGCGCGGTGTTATCGACAGCGAAGACTTACCGCTCAACATCAGCCGCGAGTCCCTGCAATATAATCCGATCATCGAAAAAATCAGAAACGCCATCGCGCGCAAGGTTCTGGGTGATTTGGATAAATTATCACGCAACGATCCGCCCGCCTTTGCCACTCTGTGGGGCCAATTCGGCCCAACAATCAAAGAAGGGCTTTATGATGCGGTCGAACATCGTGACGCCCTCCTCAAAGTCTGCCGCTTCTACACAACAAACGACGAAAACGGCGTACGCTGCAGCCTCGAAGAATATAAAGAGCGCATGCAGCCCAATCAGGAAAAAATTTACTACATCAGTGGTGAAAATCTGGAAAACATCAAAAACAGCCCTCAACTCGAAGGCTTCAAATCACGCGGCATAGAAGTATTGCTTCTAACTGACACTATTGATGATTTCTGGCTTCAAAATGTTCTGGATTATAAGGATGTTCCCTTCCAATCCATAACCAAGGGCGATGTCGACTTCTCAAAATTCGAATCATCAGAACAAGATGAAGAAAATAAAGAGAATAAAGAGAATGAAGATAAGGGCGAAGAACAACAAAACGTTGGAATGGATGCGCTGATTGATCAACTCAACACCATACTTAAAACACAAGTGCACAACGTGCGCAGATCAAACCGTTTAACCGAATCGCCCGTATGCCTAATCGCACCTGATAATGCGGTTGATATGCACATGGAACGCGTTTTGAAGGTGCACCAGAAATATGACAGCCAAACAAAGCCTGTTCTGGAAATCAACCCGAGCCACCCGCTGATCAAAAAACTATCAAAACTGGCTGAAGATAACGCGGATATAAAAGACGCAGGTTGGATGCTGCTCGATCAGGCGAAAATCATTCAAGGCCAACCAATCGACGATCCGACACGTTTTGCGCAAAGACTGTCAGATTACATGTCTAAAGCGATCTAAGAAAAAAACAGCCTTGATACCAAGGCTGTTTTTTTAATTGTTAATACCCTGTCCGTAAACGGATTAGTTAGAACAAGAGCCCAAAGCAGCTATGCTTGACGGCGGGTTGAACCAGCACCCTGGTGTCGGACAAACCGCATCAATATAACGAATTGCACCATCTGCAACGACGACCCCTGTCTGAATGGGCGGCGCACACGTTGGGTTAATATTCGCCGGAACTGCTCCACCGATTGGAGAAGGAGGAGAAGGAGGCGCCGGAGCCGCAACGGTACTACCGACCAACATATCAATATAAGGCAAATACGGATCAGGCGCACCGGCCGTACCCGGATCAGGGTCAGCCCCCGCTGACGTGCCTGCCCATGTTGGGCCGCCGGACGGGAAAGTGGTGATAATTGGAATTGCAGGAGGCGGCAACCCTGTTCCCGTTAATACAGTAACAGTAGGTAACGCAGGCGTACTACCCGATAATGCAATCGTACACGCCAGCTCTGTCGCATCAGGAATACGAAACGCATCACCGCTCGGTGCGTCACAGACCGCGTTGAACCCGTTTGTGCGATAATCACCACCGGAAGCAGCATTCGTTGTATACTGGTTGAGTGTATAAAACCCGTCATGGAACATAACATTTGCAGGAGCACCTGTTGCAGGTGGCGACACATCCATAAGCGATTCCGTCGCAAAGTCGTAACATTTTGCCCTTTGCCAAACACGATTCATTTCCTGACAATTATAGGTATAACCGCTACGGCTCACACTATCACCCAAATCGGCGTTAATCTGTGTCCAAGCAGGCGGCCCACCCTCTGCCTTTGCGCGATCTTCAAGCATAATATTAGGGAAGTTATCTTCAATGTAGTAATTTGTACAAAGCGCCATAGCCGGGTTATCGGCAATATCAAAAGCAAACCCTAAAAGCGTAACATCGTCCTGCAATTGGTCTAAAACCAAAAGCTCTAACGCACCGTAAAGGAAGAAACCATTACTGAGATAAGGATCATCCAAAATCAGAAACTCAAGCTCATAATCAGTTTGCATCGCGATGTCTAAAAAAATCGTCAGCAAAGAAGAATCAAGCGACTCATCAGGGTTCCCGGGGAAATTACCCGCAGAACCTGAAATCAAAGACGTATATCCGGCATACGCACCGGCATGATCAAGAAAATCACCAAAACAACTGACGGTTAAAACACTGTCCGGCCGCGTAATCAGATTAGCATTCTGCGTTAATTCACGCTGCGCCTCCATCCAAGCCCGATCTTTAAGAACGTCATAAAAATCAGGATCGCAAGTATTACGTTCTTCAACAAGGGGGTTAAGCGGATTATTAAGCGCCCCCGGCAATGGAAACGGAACAGTACGGTACGGCAAACTTGGGTGAGGTATAGAGACAGGCAAAGGAGCAGAGCCTGCAAAAACATTGCCCGAATTGATCAAAGCAACGATTAAAAAAGACAAAAATAGTACTGTTCTAGTAATCAAAACACGTGTTCCAAAATTTAAACCTACATATACCAAAGTACTTTAACACATATTAAAACCGCGTGACTAGTTTTTACACGCTAAAATTTACAACAACCCCTGATAATGACGCCCTGCCATCTCATCAATGTCATCATCTGAAAACTCAAAATGTCGCCCCAGCTCCTCGATCATAATCTGTCTTATAACATTTTGCAGATCGTCTCCTGTCTCTGCCCACATGTCCAATATCGGGCGGCGATACAAAATCAAAACGTCATCATAATTGGCCACTTTACGCTCAACACCGGGGGAAATTTCTCTGGCGCTTTTGTAAAAGGCAAGCAAATCGTATGGATCATCAACATCCAAATCTGATTGCGTTGCTTCATCGGAAAAGTCTTCAACCAATATAGAAACATCTTCACACGAACGCAAAATCTCATCAGGTAACGTTTCCAGAACATCGCCAGCAAGCGCTTCCAAATCCTCTGACGTTGGAGGAACAGTAAAATTCATGATAATACGTTGATAATTCACGATCTCCCACCTGCCGTTTAAATAGATAACATAATAAAAAACAATAATCGCCGAATCGCATAAAATCAACGTTGATGTCTATTTAGCGGAAGAATAGGCGGGAAAAGAAAATATTCCACACAATTAAAGAAGAAAAATAATATATTTTCATTAAATCTTAGAAATAATCGTCTATACTCAATTTTAGGAGATAATTTAATGGAAATTCCAGCAGCAATAGCCGCGCAGACCGCCATAGCGCAACAAAATGTGGCGCTATCTGTTACAAAACAAGCCGCACAGGCAGATCAAGCCGTTGCACAGATTCTTGAAGAATCAGTGCAAGCATCGAAGAATCGTGGCACGAATATAGATATTCTGGTCTAAATTTTGATCAAAAAACGAAATGAACAGGATTGTTGCCTTAGGCAACAGCTTTCAAGGCATGATGGCTTTCCCACAAATGCTGTAGCATATTCCCCATATATCGAACATCATCCAACGAATGCGCCGCCGTCGCAGTCAGGCGTAATCTCTCCGTTCCCTTAGGTACAGTAGGATAATTAATAGGCTGAACGTAAATATCGTAATCTTTAAGCAAGATATCGCACACTTCTTTACAACAATTCGGTTCCCCCACAATCAAAGGGACGATATGGCTTTCACCACGCATAAAGGGCAACCCGCTCGTCTCAAGCATATCCTTAAACAAAGCGACATTAGCGCGCTGCTTTTCGCGCTCAACTCGGGAAGTCTTTAGATGTTCAACCGAAGCAAGTGACGCAGCCAAGACAGACGGCGGCAGACTGGTCGTGAAAATAAAGCCGGAAGCATAACAACGAACCGCATCAATAACCGGCGCACTGCCTGTAATGAACCCGCCCATCGCACCATAGGCCTTACCAAAAGTGCCTTCAATAATGTCAACACGATCCATAACCCCTATCTGCTCGGCAACACCGCCGCCACGCGCGCCATACAAACCAACGCCATGCACTTCATCTAGATATGTCATCGCGTTATATTTTTCCGCCAACTCAACAATCTCTTTGATCGGAGCAATATCGCCTTCCATGGAATATACAGACTCAAAGGCAATGATTTTGGGACGCTTAATATCTACGGACATAAGCAAACTTTCAAGATGTTCCACATCATTATGGCGGAAAATCATTTTCTCTTGCTTGCTCTCTTTAATGCCGTGAATCATTGACGCATGGTTAAGCTCGTCTGAAAAAATCACACACCCCGGCATAAGCTTGCCCAATGTGCTCAACGCACCTTCATTAGCAACATAGCCGGATGAAAAAGTAAGCGCTGCTTCCTTACCGTGAAGATCGCAAAGGCTAGCTTCCAGCTCGACGTGATAGCGCGTTGTACCTGATATATTGCGCGTACCGCCGGCCCCTGCTCCACAAGAATCAAGAGCATCTTTCGCGGCTTGTAAAACTTTAGGGTGCTGCCCCATACCGAGATAGTCATTGCTACACCAAATCGCTATTTCTTTTGAATGACCTTCGGCGTCATAATAATTAGCGTATGGAAAACGTCCTGCAATACGCTCCATCGTATTAAAAACGCGATAACGTCCCTCGGACTTTACCGCATCAACACACCCTTGGAAATGCTTATCGTAATTTACTGACATCCGCTTCTGCCTTTCACACAAGTCTTTATTGTGTTTAACTCTTCAGATCAAGCTTTTCTTTATTTTTGCCTAATATAAAGCATCGAAACTTAATAATACGATATTCAGACAGAAAATAAAATGATCATAACATTTGGTGATATTTTAATCGGAACTGAGATTGAACTTAAACAGGAATTGGCCCAGAATTCTCAGATTCAAGCATTGGGCAATTATACAAACATAAATGGGTCATCCGCACTGACAGCAATTTCCGCAGCACGCGCATGCGCACATGTTGGTATAATCGGCAGCATCGGAAAAGACATGTTCGCTGATCAAATTCTAAAAATATTCAGGAAAGAAGGCATTCAAACCACGGGTCTGTCCCAAACGGACCAAGAAACAGGATCCCTTACGATTCTAAAATTTGGCTCTCAAAACACATACGTAAAGAATGCAGGTGCCAATTTATTATCGAGCCATCATCAAATTCCTGACACAGCAATGAATGAAAGAACACTTCTGGTCTTGCATGCTGATTTTGACGACCACGAAAACGAAAAACTGATTGAGCGTGCCCGAAAAAACGGCACAAAGACATTGTTATCATGCGGGTGTGACGTCGCAAATATACCTGACTATGCACAAAACTGCGATGTACTTATTACTGATGGTGAAACAGAATTCAAACCAACAGAACAAACAACGCATATAAACGCTATAAAAGCAGGTACGCAAAACATACTTGTAAATAATGAGATGTGGCATAATGAGGAAAACCGTGAGAAGGAAACGATAAAAGATTTATCAGGTGCCTTCGAAGCATTCTGCGGAACGTTCGCGGCATGTTACCAAGCACGCACAAACATTGAAAGCGCTATCGAATACGCTAAAGCCGCAGCAACACTAAGCGCCACCCAAAAAGGATCATACGCTTCCCTGCCTTATCTCGGAAATATTGAAGAGTATTTGAAACAATCGATCGAAAAGCAAGCCTAAAACCCAAGCGTATTTGCCACCTGCTCTGCACGCTCTAGCTGCTTATCAAGCGCGGCCATCGTCTTCGCCAAATCCGCACTCTCATCATCCATCCAAACTTTGAGAACCTTGAGATAAATGCCGCTCATCCCCGTCACACGAACCGCGCCCATAACGCCGCTCGTATCAACATCTGCCATCTCAAGCATAAGCGACATAGAAGTGCACAAATGCGGCAAACTAGACAACGCCTGTTTCGGATCATATTTAAAACCATCCAAAATAGCGATAATACCGTGGCGATGGTCATTCAAAACATCATACCGATCCATAAACAAATCGAACAAAACATCTCGCGGGCTATTCTCAGGCGAACGATCCAACGACACATTTTCCGCCACCTTGTGATCGATCATGCGACCAATAAGGCGTAAAATATCAGTGCGGTCTTCAACAATAAAAACCAAATCCGCCATGGTGACATCCGCAGCTTTTGCAATGTCGGACAAGGTTGTGTTCTGCCATCCCTGATCAGCCGCAACAGATAAAGCCGCCAGTGCTATTTTCTGCTTAACGTCCGTTTCAGTAGATTTCGTTTTTTTAGAAGATTTTGATTTTTCAGCCATTTTTCTATCTATCGCTTTGCATTCATTGTTTGAATGGTATAAAAATTGGTCGGAAATTACAAACAATCACAACGAAAATGGAAAAGAATTAATGTCCGATACAAAATATGGCGTTGTTGCCGTTGGAAACGCACTTGTTGATGTTCTCTCACAAGTCTCAGAAGAATTTATCGCCGATCAAAACGCAAAACATGGCATGGAAAAAGGCGCAATGACGCTTGTTGAAGAATCGCGCGCCGTTGATTTATACGCACAAATGCCTGAGGGCGTTGAAACATCAGGCGGTTCAGCCGCCAACACGATGGCAGGTTTTGCATCCTTCGGCGGAAACGGTGCATTCATCGGCAAGGTCGCAGATGATGCTTTGGGCAAAGTTTTCCAAAACGACATCAAATCTCTAGGAGTGAATTTCGAGACACAGCCACTTGTCGTTGGTGCGTCAACAGGCCGATGCATGATCCTCGTAACGCCTGACGCTGACCGCACAATGAACACATTTTTAGGTGCGAGCGTCGAGCTAAGCCCTGTAGACATCGATTCACACCTCATCGCAAGTGCAAAAGTAACATATCTTGAAGGCTATTTGTTTGACCGCGAACAAGCGAAAAAAGCATTTATCACCGCCGCCGAACACGCACACACAGCAGGTCACCGCATCGCGCTAACATTATCAGACCCGTTCTGCGTCGATCGCCACCGTGAAGATTTCCGCAACCTTGTGGAAAACCATGTGGACATATTGTTCGCAAATGAAGATGAGATCAAATCCCTCTTCCAAACCGAAGACTTCGATGATGCGATCAGCCAGATCAGCAATCATGTTGAGATCGCCGCAATCACACGCAGTGAAAAAGGCGCAGTGATTATTTCAAAAGACGGTCAAGTCAAGATTGATGCACAAGCTGTGAATAATGTTGTCGACACCACAGGCGCAGGCGACCAATTCGCAGCGGGCTTCCTCTACGGCTTTACCGAAGGAAAGCCTCTGGAAGAATGCGGTCGTTTAGGCGCTATCGCCGCGGCAGAAGTCATCTCTCACATTGGTCCACGTCCACATGTGACATTGGCAGAACTTGCCGCTTAAATAATAAAGAGTGCTGGAGCAAAATTGTTATTTGCTCCAGCCCAACACTTCGAGTTTGCGCTCAAAAATTTCAACACGCTCCGCATCCGGGCAAACAATGCGGACATCATCGAAATTCTCATGCATACGGTCAACGATCCCTTGGCTCACCAACCGCGCAGCCTTCACTTTTGGAAAACCGCCACGCCCTGAGGCCAGCGCAGGAAACGCGACAGAATTTAACAACATCGACCGCGCCAAATCCATAAGGCTTCTGACGACACCTGAAAGATGGGAATCATTCATATCAAATCCAGTGCGATAATGTGGCATCACCCCTACCAGTATATGCCGCGCGGGCAAATCAAAGCCTGGCAAGGCGTAAGCATCCCCTACTCTGGGCTTATGAATATGCTCTAAAATAAATTCATCCAAATCCGCGCCGCACGCCTCTGCAATGGACTGATTAAGCCGCCCTTTAAAGTCGAGATTTTGCGGAATAACGGTTATAATAGCGTTGACATCTTGCTGCGTGATATCCCCCTCAACAACGGACAGGCAATCGAAAAACGCTTTGGAACTCACTCCGGAATTTGATATGACTATTTTCATGAAAAACTTTTTTGCACTTCTTCTTTTCGTCTCACTTTATAGCATACTTCTCCCCTCTTTCGCACATGCTGAAAGCGCGGAAAACGCAAAAAGTCCTTCGCCCTTGTTCGGCTTATCCATGCACGGCGAAACAAAATACGACGAGAGTTCAAAACATCTGGAATACGCGAACCCGAATGCACCCAAAGGCGGAGCGCTCAGAATGTCCGCGACAGGCTCGTTCGACACATTAAACCCATACGCCTTAAAAGGCAGCGCACCGCAAAACATGAATCTGGTCTATGACCGCCTGATGCAGCGCGTCTGGGACGAACCGTTTACAATGTACCCGTTAATCGCAAAAAAAATAAGCGTCCCCGAAGACCGTTCCTCCATAACCTTTACCCTAAACCCAAAAGCGCGTTTTCACGACGGATCAAAAATAACAGCGCGAGATGTCGTATTCTCCTATAAAACACTTAAAGAGAGCGGCCGCCCGAACATGCGCCGCGTCTATGCACTATCAAATGATCCAACGGTGCAAAAAAATGAAAACGGAGAAGAAGAGGTAGCCTTTACTTTAAAAGACGGCTTCAATCGCGAAACAATCATGATCATCGCCATGATGCCCGTCCTCTCCGAAAAATGGTGGCAAGGCAAAGACTTCAACCAAACCACGATCCAACCACCGCTTGGCAACGGCCCGTATCGCGTAAAAGACGTACAAATCGGCAAGAAAATCACGTATGAACGCGTGGAAGACTATTGGGCGAAAGATTTATTCTTTAATGTCGGCCATTATAACTTCGATACCATCACCTATGATTACTATCGCGACGATACAATAGCCTTGGAGGCCTTCAAAAAAGGCGATCTTGACCTCAGACGCGAATGGAACATCGGAAAGTGGACATCAAATTACAACGATATACCGCCAAATATTGTAAAATCAGAACTTGAACACGGTCGGCCTGAGCGCGCGCATGGCTTCATTTTTAATTTCAGACGCCCGCCATTCGATAATCCTGCGGTAAGAAAAGCCCTGAGCTTAGCCTTCGACGAAGAATGGGTCGGCACAAATATCTACCACAATAAATTCACCCGCATCCGCAGCATCTATCCAAACTCCGTGCTTGATGCCTCCGCATCCGAAGAACCGGCCGAGAAACAAACGCTGCGCAAACGCCAAAGAGAAGCAAGTAAACTGCTTAAAGAGCAAGGCTGGATCATTAAAGACGGCAAACGCATCAACGAAAAAACAGGTGAACCGCTAGCGTTTGAGTTATTGCTTTCAACACCACAAGAAGAAAAAATCGCCCTCACCTATCAACGCAGCCTCGAACGCCTCGGCATAGACTTATCAATACGTGTCGCCGACAGCGCAACCTTTCAGGAACGAAAAAGCGCCTACGATTATGACATGCTGTCTTTCTTCTGGCAAAACAGCCTGTCCCCGGGAACGGAGCAAGTGCTTTATTGGTCATGCGCCACAAAAGACAGGCCATCAGGCTTCAATTTCTCAGGAATTTGCAATCTCGCTCTTGATGAAGCCGCACAAAACATTGCACAGGCCGTCACCTACTCTGATCTAAAACAGCAGGCGCATAAAATTGACAGCATCATTATGAAAGAGAATGTGTTTATCCCGCTTTTCTATAAAGGGCGCGACTATATCGCTCATAAAAATACGATTAAATTTACAGAGATTAACCCCATATACGGCGCAGTTTTAGAAACATGGTGGCACAACACTCCGGAAACAGAATAATCTCTGATAACGCAGCTTGATTATTTTTGATAATTATATTGAGAAAACAGCTATTTCTTGCTATTGTGCTATTCAGAGTATCGAAACAAATAACAAAGTATTCCTATGATGATCACACGTTCTTTTCTTACACTACTTCTTACATTCGCATTTATCGCACCCGCAATGGCCGGTATTGATGATGAAATTGAAAAAGAAGGTCAGTATTGGCAACGCGTAAGCATGCCGTCTGCTCTTTACACAACCGGGCCAAAAGCACAACAAATGCTAAATCGCGATATCGCAAGATGCGTCGTTGAGCTAAGAGAATTAGAGCGTCTTGGCGCTGTAACAGAACCGATTCCCGCATATGCTAAAGAACAAATTGTTCTTGCAGACGATGAAGCAGAGCTTCTCGGTTTTGAAACACCCGAGCGAGACAAAGAACTATACCGCGAACACAGTGACTACATTGATTTTGAAGGTTGCATGATTTCAAGAGGCTGGCAGCGTGTAAAATATCTACCGTTCACAACAGCCGAAAAAGCGAAACAGAACTATTTGAAAACACATTCCGAATATCGCGAAGAAGCGAGAAGAATGGGGTTAAATGTTCTCCCTCAAGAAAAGGGCGACTATGCTAATCTCAATAATTAGTATCTTTTAAAGTATCTTTTAAAGTCGGCTGAATATAGCCGGCTTTTTTTTTGGTAACACTCACTCTAAATCGATCTGGAAAATAAAGAGACACATGATCAACCTTTTTTATACAACACGAGAACGCGGCCTAATAAAAATTAGCGGCAAAGACAGAAAAAAATTTCTGCAAAACATCATTACAAACTATATCGAAAAAGCAAAAACAGACACTGCCGTTTACAGTTGCTTGCTAACACCCCAAGGGAAATTCTTGCATGATTTCTTTATAACGGAAAAAGAGGACACACTGCTGCTGGACTGCGAACCCAATGAGCGCTGTGAAGATTTAGCGAAAAGATTAAAGTTCTACGCACTCAGAGCAGAAATAAACATCTCAACAATTCCAGCGCATGATGTTTATATAACAATTGGAAAAAAACACGGAACCCAAGACCCCAGAAATCCCGATATCGGCAACCGTTCATTTGAACCACCGACGGATGTACAATTCTTGGATTTTGACATCTGGGACACTCTACGCATTAAAAATAACATTCCCGATGGCAGCCGCGACATGATCCCCGAAAAATCAACCTTGCTGGAATCAGGCATAGATAAACTAAACGGCATATCTTTCGACAAAGGCTGTTACATCGGCCAGGAACTAACCGCAAGAATGCATTACCGCGGCCTGGCAAAAAAACACCTGCACCCGATATCCGCACAAGAATTAGAGCTAAGCGCCCTACCTGAGCCTGATGAAAATATCACAATAAATGGGAAAAAAGCAGGCACAATGCGCTCATCCAACAAAGAACGAACCCACGGCCTCGCGCTGTTAAAAAATGAGTTTATTCCAGCCTTAAACGACAACGAATGATCACTGAATACACTGACGAAATTTTTGTCTTAACACATGGCCGGCAGAATTGAACTCAGGTACGCCATTTACAATGTCATTATATCGCTGTTTTAGCAGATACAGTTCAGAACTATATTGGCAATATTGCATAGCCTTTTGTCCTGCACCGAAAACGCGGTTTTGCTCGCGCGTGGCCATTTCACGCCCAAGATCTTCGACATAATGCTTTCTTATACTTTGCTCAATTTCAAAAATTTCCTGTAAATCCTCTCGACCTGACTCCGTAGCACGATATGACGGATCCTCATCAAAACGTCTTTGCAGCCTAGCTTTCTCAGCATTAGCGTCTTGAGAGAAAATACATAAGGTTTCAAGTTTTTGAGCATTCAAAACATCATGCGTAATAAAAAAGCTTTCCAGCTCAGTCGCACGTTTCTCAAACTTCTCGATATTTTGTGCAATATAACCCAAATCGCTTTTATCCTGCTCACTGCTATGAACATTCAAAACACACTTACACTGACGTGCATCGGGATAATTAAGGGCACGAGACTCTTGGCATTGTGCAATGTAATCTTCTTCAGTATATACCGCTTGAGCCTGAGCTGAAACGGGTACAAAAACAATCATGATCAATAAAGAAAAAAACAAATGATATTCGCGCATACCAATCCTCAACACCTAAAATATAACCTTAAATAAAAGGATATCACGTCTGTCTAAGAATTGAAATTACCGCGAACATTGCGCAACGAAAGACCTAAGTCGCGTCCCCGTAAGCCCTGAAAATTCAGGAACAAAGTTTGTCTCAAGTTCTGTCACGTTATCTTTAAGCTTCTGATGCTTTTCCTTCGCCATGCAGTAATTCAACGCCGGTTGTATCGCATTGGAATAAGCTGAATTCGCGTTTTTAGCAATAACACCGTTTATTGCGTTATGACGCTCTTGCAATATCTCTCTATATTGAACCGGGTCACCGGTCGCTGCAGACAGCCTGTCATCGTAATCCTTATTAACCGCACAAATTGCGGCTAAATCCCCTTCAGTAAGGCTTGAATATCCCTTCATTCGCTCTTGGAAAACAAGATATTGCTTTTCCAGCGTATCAAGCGTACTCCGTGCAAGCATCAGCTCACGCTCTTGATCTGCGGCTTTCTGCGCTTCATAAACGCAACCGCATGCGCCTTGTGATAACGGCGTATCCATCATAGGGCTATTGGCGCATTGCTCCATATAGCTTTCATATGTCCGCTCCGTTTCAGCATATGAAAAATGCGAAATCGCAAAAACGCAAAACGCCACAAGAAAAACAAAGTAAGAGTTAAACCTAAAAGTCATTGCACACACTCCCTGACTGTTAAAATTTATCAAAAGCAATTACGCCGTCTTCTTGTCCTTTAATTGAACAGTTTTCTGCTGCCTGGAACGCACAGAAGCCTGCGCAGCCGCCAAACGTGCAATCGGCACACGATAAGGCGAACAGGAAACATAATTCAGACCGACCTTCTCACAAAATGCGATTGATGCAGGGTCGCCACCGTGCTCACCACAAATACCAAGCTTGATGTCCGCGTTCACACTGCGCCCTTTTTCCTGCGCAATATCAACAAGAGCGCCAACACCCTCAACATCGATGGAAACAAACGGGTCACGCTCATAAATCCCCTTTTCCGTGTAGTACGGCAAGAAGCTTGACGCGTCATCACGGCTCATCCCCAGCGCAGTTTGAGTCAGGTCATTAGTACCGAAACTGAAGAAATCAGCGTGCTCTGCAATCTTGTCAGCCGTTAGAGCAGCACGCGGCAACTCAATCATCGTCCCGACGATATACTCAAGCGAGCTACCTTTATCTGCAAACACATCCTTCGCCGCATTATCAACAACGGCGCGCATCAATTCTAATTCTTTCGCCGTACCGACCAACGGGATCATAACCTCAGGTAAAACTGCATTGCCTGACTTTGCTGTCACATTAACTGCAGCCTCAAAAATCGCATGTGCCTGCATCGCGTAAATCTCAGGATAGGTGATCCCAAGGCGACAACCGCGATGACCAAGCATCGGGTTCGTCTCATGCAATTCCGCAAGGCGCAGGCGAACCTGATCTTCTTCAATATCCGCAGCCTTCGCAAAGCTCTTAATATCCTCATCAGAATGCGGCAAAAATTCATGCAACGGCGGGTCAAGCAAACGCACTGTAATCGGCAGGCCCTGCATAATGCCAAACAACTCTTCAAAGTCACTGCGCTGTGCAGGTAACAATTTATCGAGTGCCGCCTGACGCTCCGCATCATTTTGCGAGAAAATCATTTCGCGCACATTTTGAATACGCTCCGCATCAAAAAACATATGCTCTGTACGACACAGGCCAATCCCTTCCGCGCCAAAATCACGCGCCGTTTGCGCATCGAGTGGGGTTTCCGCATTGGCACGCACCTGCATACGGCGTTGCCCATCGGCCCAGCCCATAAGTGTAGCAAAATCACCTGAAAGCTTCGGCTTAATTGTTGGAACCTTACCCAACATAATCTCACCGGTTGCCCCGTCAATAGTGACAATATCACCTTCATGAATATCCAAATCACCCTTACGGATCACTTTCTGCTTATGATCAATATAAAGATCACCCGCACCGGCGACACACGGCTTACCCATACCACGCGCCACAACCGCCGCATGGCTCGTCATACCACCGCGAGAGGTCAAAATACCGTTCGATGCATGCATACCGTGAATATCTTCCGGTGACGTTTCCTGACGACATAGAATAACCGCCTCACCTGCATGTGACTTAATCTCTGCATCATCGGCCGTAAAAACAACCATACCGGAAGCCGCCCCAGGCGAAGCAGGCAAACCTTTTGAAATAATCTGACGTTTCGCCTTCGGGTCTAATGTCGGGTGCAACAACTGATCCAGCGACTGAGGATCAACACGCAACAATGCCTCTTCTTCATCAATCACCCCCTCCGCAACAAGGTCTACAGCAATTTTTAAGGCCGCCGCAGCAGTGCGCTTACCTGTACGCGTCTGCAGCATGTAAAGATTGCCCTGCTGCACCGTAAATTCGATATCCTGAACATCCTTATAATGCCCTTCCAATTTGATACGCAGATCATTGAGTTGCGCAAAAACCTCAGGCATTGTCTCTTCCATTGATGGCAACGTGCTGCCTTCTTTCTCGCGGCCCTTAATTGTCAGCGATTGCGGCGTACGAATGCCTGCAACAACATCTTCACCTTGCGCATTCACAAGATATTCGCCATAGAAATAATTCTCACCGGTAGATGGGTCACGCGTAAAGGCAACACCCGTCGCACAATCATCACCCATATTTCCGAACACCATGGATTGCACATTCACCGCTGTTCCCCAATCAGCAGGAATTTCGTTGATTTTACGATACGTCACCGCGCGCGGCACCGACCACGATTCAAACACCGCACTAATCGCGCCCCAAAGCTGCTCTTTCGGGTCAAAAGGAAACGCCTTGCCTGCTTCACGCTCAACAACGGCCTTATATTCTTCAACGATCTCTTTCCAGCCCTCAGCGGTTATATCCGTATCCTGCGCCAGATTTTCATCGCGCTTGTAGGTATCAAGCACATCTTCAAATTCATGATGCTCAACCCCCATCACAACATTGCCGTACATCTGAATAAAACGACGATACGAATCCCACGCAAATCGATCATCACCTGACTTCTTTGCTAATCCTTCTACTGTCTCGTCATTAAGGCCAAGATTAAGAACCGTATCCATCATTCCCGGCATGGAAACACGCGCGCCCGAACGGACAGAAACAAGCAGTGGGTTTTCACTGCTACCGAATTCCATACCCATAGATTTTTCGACCAATTGCAAGCTTTCCTCAACTTGCGCCTTCAAATCATCAGGATACGAATGGCCGTTATCATAATAATGCGTACAAACATCAGTCGTAATGGTAAAACCCGGAGGCACAGGCAAACCGAGAGAGGCCATCTCCGCCAAATTACATCCCTTACCGCCCAAAAGGTTACGCATTGTTGCGTCACCATCATTACGATCTTTACCGAAATTATATACCCATTTAGCCATGAATTTCATGCTCCTGATAAAAACTTAAAAACGCTTACGGTTTAACACATCTTGAACGGATATTAAAAGCCCTAATAACGGATTCAGACCAAACAAGACGCCTTAATCGAGGGACTTTGTCATCATCAGGCATAAATTATCGTCAATCGGGCGAAATTCTCCTGATGCAATCTGTTTTCTGTCGTAATTCACACCAAGCCCGTCAGGCACATACCCCATCTTCACGTAAAGCCGCTGCGCAGATCCGAACGAGGAATTCATTCCAACCCCAATACCCATCACGCAATGCCCTTTATCCGCTGCCCTCTTCTCACAAAATTCGATCATTTGACGGCCAATGCCTTGCTTTCGGTGCTGTGGCAAGACATTCAAATCTTGTATTTCAGGCAACCCCGTGGCTTTAAAAGGCGCATATTTTGGAACCCAGTTCAACACACAAAACCCAACAGGAGTATCTTCCAAAAAAGAAAGGATAATGTCACGCCCACCATTTTGATGATGCTCAAAACATTTCTCATAATGTTCAACATCATGATCAAGATGAAGCGCAATCAAAATTTGCCAAAACAAATCATGGTCGTCAGGTCCGATTTCCTTGATTTTCGGCACAATATCTTGCATTTATGGGGCGCACTCTCTATTTTAATAACAGTATAAATCAATAACGAACTATATCGAAAAGATAAAGAAATGTTACTGCATATCAAGGCATTTTGTATTGTCGCTTTATTCTCACTTGCTTTTGCACCCGTCGTAAAGGCGCAAACAGCAGAAGAGCAAAAACGCGCCGAGATGATCGCCCTCTTAAAAGAGCTGATGGAAAAGAAAGAGGCCGCTGAAAAGGCGTCAGGTAAATCTTCGATGTCCTCATCGAAAGGCAAATCATTAAAAAGCGCGTCATGGAAAGAAAAAGAAAAGCCCAAAGCTGACACAGAAAAACAAGCTGGCGCAGAGGAGAACGCTGAAGGCGAAGATGGACCTTTAAGCCGCCCGCTAACTCCTGAAGAACAGCTTTGGAAAAAGTACAAAACTCTTGCAGAAGAAAACAAAAAGCAGGCACAAATTGTCGCAAAGAAAGCTGAAGAAGACAAAGAACCTGAAGAAGATCTGCTGGAAGAGGAACCTGAAACAGAAACGGCAGAAGAAGAAAAGCAACCCGAAGATTCCTTTGGCATTATGTCGATTCTAAAGAAATACAAAGAAGCCAACAAAAACAAAGGCGGCTTAAATTCGAAATCATTTGGTCGAGACGATCGTGATGAGAGACCGGAAAAAGAACAGCAGGAAGAAGATATGGAAGAAGATCTGGAAAAAGAGCTGGAAGAAGAATTCGAAAGTGAATGGGAAGAATAAACCAATTCACGCTTGCAACACTGCCAAAAAACTGTTTTAAGTCCTTATGATATCAGTAAAAAAACAGTGATTAAATGTAATGCAGCCCGCGCCTGAGAAAAGTGCACAAAAGATACAAAACCCGCTAGCAACCCTTTCGGACGCATTGGCATCCGACATGAAACAGGTCGATGCGCTTATAGTCGAAAATATGCGCTCAGATGTAAGTCTGATCCCGAAACTCGCGGAATATCTCGTATCAGCCGGCGGCAAACGCATTCGCCCTCTTCTGACATTAGCATCCACAGCTCTGTTTACAGATAACCTGGAAAAATCATACACGCTCGCTGCTGCCGTTGAATTCATTCATACTGCCACACTTCTGCATGATGATGTGGTCGATGAAAGCTATGAGCGCCGTGGCAAAAAAACAGCGAACCTTGTTTTCGGCAATCAGGCCAGCGTATTGGTAGGAGATTTCCTCTTCTCAAAAGCCTTTCAAATGATGGTCGAAAGCGGCTCACTCGATATCTTACGAACACTTTCAAACGCGTCCGCAGTTATCGCTCAAGGTGAGGTTTTGCAACTCATCACAACAAACAATATTGATACCAATCTCGATGAATACAAAGACGTGATCGAAGCAAAAACAGCCGCGCTCTTCGCCGCTGCATGCGAAGTCGGCCCGATCATCACCGAACAAGAACAGGATAAAATTGACGCAATGAAAGCCTACGGCAACGCCGTTGGAAACGCCTTCCAAGTCATTGACGACCTGCTTGACTACAAGGCCGACACACAAACAATCGGCAAAGAAATCGGAGACGACTTCAAAGAGGGAAAAATGACCGCCCCTGTGATTTTCGCACTTAAGAATGCTGATGAAGAGGAAAAAGCATTCTGGAAGCGCACCGTCGGCCACAAAGAACAAACAGACGCAGACTTCGAAACAGCGCGCAGCTATATGGCTAAATATAACGCGTTCGAAAAATCACACAACTTAGCAAAAGATTACGCACAGCAAGCAAAGGCAGCTCTTAGCGACCTACCAGACAGCCAAATGAAATCACTGCTTGCGGAAATTGCAGATTATACAATCAGCCGCCATATGTAGACGTTAATAACGGCTAAAAAATAATATTAACCGCCGCCCCATACAGCAAAAGACAAACCCCCAGCGCATTCAGCGGGTATGCCGCAAATGGTGGCAAGCCACCACGCACAAAGAAATAGTAAATCAAAACAAAGACAGGAACGGACAAAACAAAATAGAACCGTAAGCCGAACATATCCCCCTCAGGAAACAGAAAAAAGCTTAGGGTAATGGTCACAACCATCAAGCCTGCTAAAATTTTATACCAAATGTCCGCCACATGATAAAAAAGCGGACTGCCGCGCAAAAATATCCACGTCAGCGCAGGGCCAGAAACCCAAAGCACAATAAAAAGCGCCATCATATAAGCTGTATTATCGAAAAACACATAACGCACAAAATCACCCTTACTCAGGGCGATGCCAATAATCGAACCGATATATGTCATGCTGATCACGGGAAAAAACCGATGCACAAGAATATCGAAAAAATCCTTGGGAAGAATATGATCTTCTGTGTCCCGATCCAAACGAACGATATGAGGCGGTCTTTTTGTGCTCACTTTTTTACCTTAAGAAATAATAGAACCCTTAAACAAACTATAAATCACTTTTTACACGGATAAAACGAAAAAAGCGCCATCGCCACGCCGGGCGCAGCAACAAACTGATTATGCAGCTTCTCACGCCTCGTCATATACGCCCAAACACGAATATGAATATCATTCAATGTCTCATCATTAGGGATGCAAAAATTCATATCAGAGGTTAAATCCATCGCCCGCAATGTGTTGTGATAATCAATAACGCCCGAAATATAGGACTGACAGATAACCTTCCCACCGCGCACGCGCTCATTCCCGTTACGATCAAGGGCACAAACCTTCATTAGATATTCACCGCTAAACCGCACGGCCTGCGCTTTTTGCGGCAAAAACACACCAACAGCGATGAGCATAATAAAAAAAGAAAAGGAAATAAATCTTAACGTCATGATATGTTGAAAATATCACAAAGCGAACATCTCACAAACTCGTTATTTTTTAAGTTGCTGTAAAATCGCGAACGGTGAATCTTCGTCCGACGTCTTGGCTTCGGCACTAATGACGCGCGGCCCTTTTTGCTTGGGCTTCTTGTCCTTTTTGCCATCTCGATTCTTCTTATTTTTAGATTTGTCACCGGCATCTTTTTTCTTAAAGCCGCCTTTACCACCCGACTTTTGCTTGAACGCCTTGCCTTTTTTCAAACGGAATGTCGCAAGCTCTGGCTTCTTAACCTCTTCCTCAGGCTTAGCCTCTTTTGTCTCCTCTGCCTGATTTTCTGCACCAGTCTCATCAGCTACAGCCTCATCAGCAGATTTTTCATCTGCAGCTTCGGCGCCCTCTTCTTCAACATGATCCGCAGGGTCGTAAATTTTTGTATGCCCCATATCTTCAAGCACTTTATAAAGATCCTCAATCGAAGAGCCCAACCACTCTGCCATCTCATGCCGCGCTTGAAACTTGCCCTTCTCCGCATGGTCGTAAACACAGGAAATCACACGATCCAGCATATCAATACGCACCGCACGCCCGCCATAAAGCGGATACCCAATCGCACGATAAAAATCGAGGTTAGGGTTTTCATCTTCCACACGCACCGAAACAATACCATCCGCAGGAACGGAAACAGGCAAATCCAGATCATTGTAAAGTGCCCATAACAAAGCTTTCAAACGCACAGCCGCAGGCTTTTTTAAGGCTGGCATGAACACAAGGATCGGGCCAAGACGAATATTCTTCGCGCGCAATTCACTGCGCATCTCCGTATCAAGTTCCGCGATCACATCTTCAATATCTTCGCGCCTGACAATGCCCATGCCGTCATACATCTTTGCCGCTATTTTCGAAACGGCATCATCTTTAACCGCAGCTCCTTCAGGAACTTCTAACGCCGCCAATGGAGCCAAAACTTCATTAACCTGCGTCTGCAACCATAATGTCAAATGCCCCTTAACGGCATTCGCATCGCTCCCTTCGGGCAAAGCATCAGGCAAAACGGTAATCTCAGGCTTCAACGCGCGATTACCTTTAGACAGAACCGCAACAGGCACACCCGGAACAGGGTTATTCACTTTCTCCTGCCATAAAATTTCACCCTTAGGTGAAAAAGAAAACTGTGATGCTTTTGCATTTAAAATCATAATATTCAAACCAACCTGTAAAACAATACGGGTATTAATGCAGTTTATCCTTGGATTCATCAAGCGTTTTTGTTTAAATTCGGTCATCTTTAATCGATTGAAACACGATGACTTTATAAATTTCAGGACAAATCATGAAACAAACCTTTCTGGCACTTCTCACCGCATCTTTTATTTTTGTTTTCTCTCACCCCGCGCAAGCGCAAACCATTGACGCGCAAGGTGAAGCAAAACTGAAAACGTTATTTCAGGATTTTCTTGATTATCAAAAAACAACGAACGACGCATTTGGCGGTCTAAGGTTCGATTATGAAGGTGAACTGACCGTGCAACAGGCAGACACGTTTTACGAAATCACTTTCCCTGTCATAAGCGTAAAGCCACCAGAAATTGAAAGCACATCAAACGATGACAAAGTCATGATGCGCATCGCCCCTATCCGCATCAACGCTGTTCCTGCCGAAGACGGTCTTTGGACAACAACATGGACAATCCCACAAAAACTAACCCTGCAAAGCGAGGATGCGGGCGAAGACTTCCACATCGAATTCGGCGACCAGAAAACCGTTGGTGTTATGAGCGAAGCTTTGGGCTATTTCACAAAATTAAATATGAACCTTTACGATATGACGTTCAAACTGGCCGATGAAGATATCGGCACAAAGGTGGGCGGCGTAAACATATTCTCGAACTTTGAAAAAACAGCGAACCAACCTGCTGATGGAGAGAAAAGCCGCTATACAGGGCCTTTCAACATCACATTTTCAGATATAGAAATCGCACCACCGCAAGACCCCGAAGTTGTGAAAATCGGTGAATTCAAAGTCGTATCGAACTTAACAGATGCCGTCCTTCCGACATTGAAAGAATACGAAGCCATCATTTTAAAGTATGAAGACACATTCAATACGCTCAATAATATTGATCCTGATAGCCCCGAGTCAGTCGAAGGCATTGATAACAACAAAATCATCGACATGATTTTCGAGCTATACGATATGGATATGAGCGGCTTTGACTTTGCTTATCAAGTTAAGGATGTGTCCTACCTCGCAGACCAAAGAAACGAAAGGCGCCCCTTTGATGAAATGACATTGAGCAGCGCCTCCTTCTCAATTGGCACAAAAAGCATGAATACAGAAACCGGAATAATCATGCTCGGCACACAATATGATGGCCTGAACGTCAAAGGCGAAAAACAGGACGAACTTGGCGAACTCAGCCCGAATGCATTCAAATTCAACTTGAGCGCTGAAAACGTTCCCTTCCTAACCTTGTCAAAATTGGCAACGACAACCTTGCGTTCTATCGCGGAAAACCCCGACAGCGCACAATTTGCCGCCATGGGAATTATGTTCAAACTGCCTGCGATTTTGGCACAGGCCAACACGAAGCTAAGCATGACGGATAACTATGCAAAGGCTAAAGATTATAACGTTAGTTTGGATGGCGAAGTCTTAACCGACTTAACTGCGATCAGTGGCTTTGTCGCAAAATTCACGAGCATTTTTGCAGGCATGGACACTGTCATCCAAAAAATCAGATCATACGAACAAAAACAGCACACCAAACGAAATAGTGAAGATGGCGAAACGTCAGAGTTCGCACCTTCGGGTCTGTTGGAAAACCTTATGAAGCTAAAAGATGCCGCTACACCTGCAGGTCAGGCAGGCGCATATAAATTTGAATTCGAGGCAACACCTGAAGGTAAATTCCTGCTCAACGGTCAGGATGCGATGCAGGTTTTGCAATAAGTCAAAATTATTTCAAAAGATAATGAACCAATGCATTAAGCCGAAGAGTCCCCTCTCGGCTTAATTTTATATGGTCTTTCTCGCACGATGCCCACCCTTGCGCACAAATCGTCTCAAGCCGCGCCATATCGACCTGACCCTCAAACCGCAAACCCGATAAACCTTCGCAATGCGAAACGGAAACTCCATCACGCAGACGTAGCCCCATCATCAACGCCTCATGAAAACGATCTTCCGCGCTCAAAACCTCAAAATCATGCGCACCATAGTCCTTTTCCTGAACCCGCTTCAGCCAGCTTTCCGGCGCGGCATGATCACGGCTCGCATATTTTTGATCATCCATCATAAACCGCCCATGCGCCCCCGCACCCACACCGATATAATCCGCCATTCGCCAATACACCAAATTATGCCGACATTCCTGCCCTTCAACCGCGTGGTTAGACACCTCATAAGCAGGATAGCCATGCGCCTCCAAAACATCCTGCGTCAAATGATAAAACTCCGCCCCACGCACCTCATCAGGAATTTCAAACTCCCCCCGTGTATGACGCATATAAAACGGCGTATTCCGTTCAATCGTCAGCTGATAGAGCGACAAATGCCCCTGCGCCATCTTTAACGCCTGTTCTAATTCTGATTCCCACTGCAACAAAGTCTGATCAGGTCGCCCATACATCAAATCAAAACTCACCCGATCAAAAACTGAGGCCGCAACATCTATCGCCCGTCGTCCCTCTTCCGCGCTATGCTCGCGCCCTAAAAATTTCAAATCAGAATCGTTGAGCGCCTGAATACCGAGCGAAACCCTGTTAACACCCGCATCGCGAAACCCTTGAAATTTTTCTATCTCAACCGATGTCGGGTTTGCCTCCAAGCTAATCTCAATATCATTCGCGCACCGCCACAACCGTTGAACGCAATCAATAATCCGCGCCACAACATCAGGCCGCATCAAAGACGGCGTACCCCCACCAAAAAAAATCGAAACCACTTGTTTATCAGGAATAAGAGACGCGTAATGTTCCAGGGCACACACATACGCATCCGCCCAAACATCTTGGTCAATTCGTTCTCGAACATGGGAATTAAAATCACAATACGGGCACTTTGCGGCGCAAAACGGCCAGTGAATATACACCCCCATTTGACCGTCACGAAAAGAAGAACTAAGCGTCATAAGAACCTAGCCCTTAAAACAATCCCGCACCAACTTCGCAAACGCATCTGCGCGGTGTGATATAGCATGCTTTTCTGCCTGCTCCATTTCGGCAAAGGTCACATCATAACCGTTTGCTTGAAAAATAGGATCATAACCAAACCCCTTCTCCCCACGCATCGGCCAAACCAGCTCACCTTCAACACGCCCCTCGAACACCTCCGAATGCCCGTCAGGCCAAGCCATCGCGAGCACACAAATAAAGGCCGCCGAACGATCAGGGTTATCGCCGACAGCCTCATGAACCTTATGCATTGCCAAATTAAAATCTTTATCAGGCCCGCCCCAACGCGCGGAGTATATGCCAGGGTCTCCATTGAGCGCAGACACACTCAATCCGCTATCATCTGCCAAACAGACTTTGCCGCTCCTCTGCGCTGCAAGGCTCGCCTTTAAAACAGCATTTTCCGCAAATGTTTTCCCTGTTTCCTCAGGCTCTGGCAAATCCAAATCCGTCGCAGTGTAGAAAGTAGAAACAAAAGGGCGCAACAAATCCGCAATCTCACGTGCTTTGCCTTGATTATGTGTGGCAATCAACAATTCATCACCATCAAAAACGCGCATATCTAAACTCCCAACACCTTATCTTGCGCTGCCTTCAAATCTGCACATCCTTGCTTTGCCAAAGATAGCATCTCCAAAAACTGCTCTTCCGTAAACGGCTCTTGCTCCGCCGTTCCTTGAATTTCACATATGCCGCCTGTGCCCGTGATCACAAAATTCGCATCCGTTTCCGCATCGGAATCCTCATCATAATCCAAATCTAAAACGGGCGTCCCTTTATAAACACCACAGGAAATCGCCGCTACACTATCCGTAAACGGCAACGCATCAATCACGCCAATACGCTCCAGATGTTGCATCGCCAAGTGAAGCGCGACATATCCGCCAGTGATAGACGCGGTTCGTGTGCCGCCATCTGCCTGTATAACATCACAATCAACACGCACCTGACGCTCGCCCATTTTCTCCATATCCACAACGGAGCGAAGCGCCCGACCAATCAAACGCTGAATTTCTTGAGTCCGACCAGATTGCTTGCCTCTCGCCGCTTCACGATCCATGCGTGAATGCGTAGACCGCGGCAACATGCCATATTCCGCCGTCACCCAGCCTTTGCCCGATCCCTTCATCCAGCGCGGCACATTATCCTCGACACTTGCCGAGCATAAAACATGCGTATCACCGCACTTAATCAGGCACGATCCTTCCGCGTGGCGCATGTAATCAGGAATAATTTCAATCTCTCTTAAAGCATCAGGAGTTCTGTTGGATGGACGCATCAATAACCTCTTTCATGTTTGTTTGCTTGTTTTTCGCCCTTATGAAAGAATAAATCAAGATAAGTTTTGCGTAAAACCAAGTTCTGCGTTAAACTCATGTTTGAATTACACTATTTGGGTTACACATAATGCTTAAAATATCTCGAAACGTCGCTTTCTTTTCTCTTATTGCACTAACATCTCTTTCATTCACAACACCGTCAGAAGCCAGACAGAACCATCAAACTCAGGTTGTCTCAGTTGACTTGGTGAAAAACTTTCTGGACAGAGACCTTAAGGTTGTAGAAATTTACAATGACCCGAGAGAATCTGTATCAGACTTTGTGATCCGCCTTGCAAACCCCGGGCAATATTCAGGCTGTGCCATCATGGTAGACGGTTCTTATGAAACGGAGTTTAAAAATGAGGGCGCCAAAATTATCGGAACTGAAATGGAATTAGAGCTGCTGGGAAAGCCAAGATACTCTAACCATGACTGTGTTGCGAAAGAAAATATTTCATTTCTCGACATACCGATGAACCGTGATCAGCTTATCCAAGATGGCGTTAACGCAATTACAATCGAAACAAATTACGGTAACTACGGTACATATGAACTTATCGTATCAAAAGAAAAAATCGATATCATTGTTCCTTACGCCCCCCAAAGACCGGGAGAAAACCAAGCGATATCGCCAAACAAACAGGCGTTGAACAAGGATTACACGCTACGCTTTTGGTTCTTCCCGAAAAATGCTGTGTTGTTATCCACTCCACACGCAAAGTTAGGTGTTGATGTGCGCGAACATCTGCATGATTTCGCGAAAAAACGCGGTCTTGTTCCACTAGAAGAAGTGTTTGCTGAGTACAAGTCCCCATACCACGCCAATCATTACGCAATTTTTACCGATCCGAACGGCTTGGTTACCAATCAATTGGGGAATAAAGACTCAACTGTAATGGGAACAATAAATGTAACACGCAAAGCGTTTGACATTAACGGCCCGAAAGAACAGGTCAAAACAATAGAAGTCAGAGCAAGTTATCCAAACATCGCTAAAGACTATAAATAAAAGAATACCCCTCTACACAACAACATCGAACCCTTTTGAAAAGCGCAAATTAATTTTGCGTTTTTCTGCTTCTGTACTATAAGGAACACCTCTATAACAAATGATGGCATAAAAAACGGAAAGGTCTCTGATATGAACACGGGTGAAAAAAATCCGATCCCCTCTCAAGAAGAAGACGAAAATCTAGACAACACGCAGCAGCAAAACGAAGACGAGTTGCTTGCGCAAATGGCTGCACAAGATGCACAAAGCGATATCCTGAATTATGAATCATTTTCCGAAGACCTCGAAGACAATGATCGCGAGGAAAGCATTGCAGAACCTCAAGCCGAGCCAAACGCAGATCAAGTGCGTATACAGGTTTTAGAAGAAGAGAACGCCCGCATTAAAGACCACATGGTGCGTGCCCTTGCCGATGCGGAAAACACCCGCAAACGCGCCGTAAAAGAACGCGAAGACGCCTCAAAATTCGCTGTATCAGGCTTTGCAAAAGATATCTTGAGCGTTGCTGACAACCTCCGTCGCGCTTTAGAAGCAGTTCCTGAAGAGCAAACCGAACAATTCCAAGCCCTCATTAACGGTATCGAAGCGACAGAACGCGAACTGCTCCGCGCTTTTGAAAAAAACGGCATCCAAAAATTGGAACCACTGGATCAGCAATTCGACCCCAACTTCCACGAAGTAATGTTCGAAGCGCCCATTCCCGAAAAAGCTGCAGGCACAATCATACAAATCATTGAGCCGGGATACGTTCTGAACAACCGAATTCTGCGCCCTGCACGCGTTGGTATTGCAAAAGGTGACCCAAACGCGCCCGAGCAAGACAAACCAACCACAGACCCGGGCAGCAAAATCGACACGCAGGCTTAGAAAAACGCGTAACTTTGATGACGTTTACGACAAATAATTTGTTGTAAAACTTAGATGCTATACTGGATTTTTTACAAATCTATTGGTATATAATGTGAACTTAAAGAAACCTTTGGGTGTTGTCTTGGTGCCATATGGGCCAACGTCTAACACGCCACAACAGACAAGGAAAAAACAATGAGCAAAATTATTGGCATTGATTTAGGAACCACAAACTCTTGCGTTGCCGTTATGGACGGAAAAGAACCAAGAGTAATCGAAAACGCAGAAGGGGCAAGAACAACCCCGTCAATGATCGCGTTTACAAAAGACGACCAACGCTTGGTCGGACAACCCGCAAAGCGCCAGGCTGTTACAAACCCAGAAAACACTCTCTATGCAATTAAGCGCTTAATCGGTCGCCCCTTCTCAGACAAGCAAGTCAAGGAAATGGCGGAAACTGCGCCTTTTAACATCATTAAGGGTGAAAACGGCGATGCATGGGTTGAAGTTGACGGCGAAAAATACGCGCCCTCACAAATCTCCGCGATGGTCTTACAGAAAATGAAGGAAACCGCTGAGAGCTTCCTCGGCGAGCCCGTGACCAAGGCCGTCATCACTGTTCCGGCTTACTTTAACGATTCACAACGTCAGGCCACAAAAGATGCGGGTAAAATCGCCGGTCTCGAAGTGGAGCGTATCATCAACGAACCAACCGCAGCCGCCTTAGCCTACGGTCTTGATAAAGCCTCAACAGGTACAATTGTTGTCTATGACTTGGGTGGTGGTACATTTGACGTTTCAATCTTAGAAGTCGGCGACGGCGTATTCGAAGTAAAATCAACCAACGGTGATACATTCCTCGGCGGTGAAGATTTCGACACACGCATCATCGACTACCTCGCAGATGAATTCAAAAAAGAAAACGGCATTGACCTGCGCGAAGACACAGTCGCACTTCAGCGCTTAAAAGAAGCGGCTGAAAAAGCGAAAATTGAGCTATCCAGCACAACACAGACTGAAGTGAACCTTCCGTTCATCACCGCTGACGCATCAGGGCCAAAGCACCTGCAAATCAATTTGAGCCGTGCAAAACTCGAAAGCATCGTTGATGATCTGGTGAAACGCACGAAAGAGCCGCTAAAAGCCGCGCTAAAAGATGCAGGGCTAAAAGCCTCTGAAATTGACGATATCGTCATGGTCGGTGGTATGACCCGCATGCCGAAAATCGTTGAAACCGTGAAAGAATTCTTCGGGAAAGAGCCGCATAAAGGCGTAAACCCTGACGAAGTTGTCGCCAACGGCGCGGCAATTCAGGGCGGCGTTCTACAGGGCGATGTTAAAGACGTTCTTCTGCTTGACGTGACGCCGCTCTCTCTTGGTATCGAAACTTTGGGCGGCGTGTTCACACGCTTGATTGAGCGCAACACAACAATTCCAACGAAAAAGTCGCAAGTCTTCTCAACCGCAGAAGACAACCAAAACGCCGTAACAATCCGCGTGTTCCAAGGTGAACGTGAAATGGCAGCAGACAACAAGATGCTCGGTCAATTTGACCTTGTCGGCATCCCACCTGCCCCGCGTGGCATCCCGCAAGTTGAAGTCACATTCGACATCGATGCGAACGGTATCGTGAACGTGTCGGCAAAAGATAAGGCCACGAATAAGGAACAACAAATCCGCATTCAAGCCTCTGGCGGCCTGTCCGATGATGACATCGATCAAATGGTTAAAGACGCCGAAGCCAACGCCGATTCTGATAAGAAAAAGCGCGAAGTCGTTGAAGCGAAAAACCAGGCAGAAGCCATGATCCACTCCACCGAGAGCTCAATTAAGGAGCTGGGCGATGATGTGCCTGCGGAAGAAAAAACCGCCGTCGAAGAAGCCATCGCTGATTTGAAAACGGCTCTGGAAGGCGACGATCCTGACGAGATCAAGGAAAAAACCGAAAGCCTGACAGAGGCCAGCATGAAAATCGGTGAAATCGCATATCGCAAGGCACAGGAAGAAGAAGCCGCAAACGCACCGGATGATGCTGATGCCGCCGCACAAGCCGCGTCCTCCGATGACGACGACGACACAATCGACGCAGATTTTACAGACCTTGAAATTGAGGAAGAATCTGACAACGAAGAAAAGTCCGCTTAAGAGCGATACTTAAAAGTAACGCGGCACGATTACCACAAGAAATCGTGCCGCCCTTATAATATGAAAAAAAGCCAAAGCGAAAAAGACGGTTTATGGTGCCATAAATGAGAAAAGAGCCATCAAAAAACCAGACATATTATGATGTGCTGCGAATTTCCCCTGCCGCAACCGATGCACAGGTAAGGAAAGCATATCTTAAACTCGCCAGCATTTATCACCCTGATAAAAACCCGAATAACGACCAAGCAGATGCAAGGTTTCGTCGTATCAATGAGGCGTATACGAATTTGAAAACCGCAAATGCACGCGCACGATACAACCGCATCATGTTGGCGAAAACCACGCAGCAAAATTCTGCAAAAAACGATAATTCGGCAATCAAATCAGATGGTATTTGGCAGAATTTCCTTGGCTTGTTTGGCACTCCAAAGGAAGAAAAGAGATAACAATGGCCGATAAAGATTTCTACAACACCTTAGATGTCGGGCGGGACGCAAGCGCGGATGAAATTAAAAAAGCATACCGCAAGCTCGCGATGAAGTACCATCCCGACCAGAACAAAGACAACCCGAAGGCGGAAGAAAAATTTAAGGAAATTAACGAAGCCTACGACGTTTTGAAAGACGAACAAAAACGCGCGGCATATGACCGCTACGGCAGCTCCGCTTTTGACGGCTCAATGGGCGGTGGCCCGGGCGGCCCGACAGGTGGCTTCGGCGGCGCAGGCTTTTCCGACATTTTCGAAGACATGTTCGGTGACTTTATGGGCGGCGGGGCGCGTGGCGGCGGCAGACGTGGTGGCCCTTCACGCGGTTCCGACATGCAATACACCATGCAAATGACGTTGGAAGAAGCCTATAAAGGCAAAGAGGCTAAAATCAAAATTCCCGTCAACGACTCCTGCGATGCATGCGACGGAACAGGCGCAGAAAACAAAGAAGAATCAACCAACTGCGGCACCTGTAACGGCATAGGCCGCGTACGTCAGCAACAAGGGTTTTTTACAATAGAACGCACCTGCCCGACCTGTAACGGCGAAGGCGCAATCATCAAAAATCCTTGTAAGAAGTGCCACGGAACTGGCCGCATGCAAACCTCAAAAACACTAAAGGTTAAAATCCCTGCCGGCGTTGAAACAGGCCGCCGCATCAGATTAACCGGCGAAGGTGAAGCGGGCATGCGCGGTGGCCCACGCGGCGATTTATACGTGATGATCAACGTCACGCCGCACAAACTATTCCAGCGTGATGCAGACAATCTTTACTGCCGCGTGCCGATAACCGTCACCCGCGCAGCACTTGGCGGAGATGTACAAGTGCCCACAATCGAAGGCACCCGCGCCAGTGTAAAAATTCCGCCCGGCACGCAAACAGGTCAACAATTCCGCCTGCGCGGTAAAGGGATGAGCAAGATCAGATCGGAAAGTCGCGGTGATATGTTCATCGAAATATTTGTCGAAACCCCCGTCAATCTGAATAAAAAACAGCAAGATTTGCTGAAAGACTTAGACGACTCTATGGGCGGCAAGAACGGCAGCGAAAACAAACACTCCCCTGAATCCAGCGGCTTTTTCCGCAAAATCCGCGAATTTTGGGATGATTTAAGCGAATAAAATAAAGAATTAATAATAAAGGACAAAATATGAAAATCGGTATTGTCGGCGCAAACGGGCGTGTAGGCCAACTTCTGGTCAGCGAACTCAAATCAGGCAATTGGAACGCCCATGGCCTTGAACTCGGCGGCGGCTCCGCCCGTAATATTGATGAGATAGACGGCAATTTTTTCAAAACCAATGACGAAGATGAACTGTTTCAAAACGTCGATACCGTCATTGATTTTACCTTACCTGAAGGTACAAAAAACCACGCAAAACTTGCCGCAAAATACAAAAAGACACTCATTGTCGGCACAACGGGATTGAGCCCGGAAGACGAAGCCGAGCTGAAAGAAGCGGCAAAATCGACCGTTGTTGTCTATGCCGCCAATATGAGTGTCGGCGTAAACCTTCTCCTCGCTTTGGTTGAGCAAGCTGCAGCGCGCCTTGACCCGCAATGGGATATCGAAATTTTCGAATCACACCACAAATACAAGGTTGACGCCCCATCAGGCACCGCCATCGCAATCGGTAAAGCCGCCGCGACTGGCCGCGGGAACAGCCTTGAAAGCCTGGCTGAATATAACCGCCACGGCCGCATCGGCGCACGCGAAAAAGGGAAAATCGGCTTCTCCGTTGCCCGCGGCGGAGACGTCATCGGCGAGCACACAACATTCTTCTACGGCGACGGCGAACGCCTCGAACTATCACACAAAGCCACAGACCGCAGCCTTTTCGCCAAGGGCGCATTGCGCGCAGCCATTTGGAGCGAAGACAAAGAACCCGGGCTTTACTCCATGCGAGATGTTTTAGATATTTAAGCCGCTAAATCACGGATTCCTTCGGCGCGTAATATCTCACGCTTCAAGTCCGCACCCCAGCCATAATTGCCGACACCACCATCGCTTTTTAAAATACGATGGCACGGCACAATCAATGAAACGGGATTCTCGCCCACCGCTGAGCCAACTGCACGCGCAGCCCCAGGCTTACCGATTTCGTGGGCAATATCTCCATAAGAACAAACAACTCCACGCTCGACCTCAAGCAAAGCATTCCAAACGCTTTTCTGAAAATCCGTTCCGTGTAAATCCAGCGCAATATCCTTTTCACGCCCGTCGCGCCAAGCATCAATGATCTTGTCACCAAGAACCTTAACTGCATCATCATCACGATCAAAAACGCTTCCCTGAAAATGTGCCTTCATACGTTCCAGCCCATCGCCTTTATACCCCTTCACCATAAAACCGAGCCAGCACAGCCCCGTCTCCGTTTTTCCCAAAACCATCTCGCCCAATGAAGAGGCATAAAACCCGTATGTGATTTTTTCCATGACGCACCTGCCGTTAATTGATATGACTAAATCATGCCCATGCCCAAGAAAAATGTCTACGAATTTTTTAAACGCCTGCACGCGGCAGACCCCGAACCGAAAAGTGATTTGGAATATACCAATACCTATACTTTGCTTGTTGCGGTCACCTTATCCGCCCAAGCGACCGACATCGGCGTGAACAAGGCCACAAAAGATTTGTTTAAAATCGTGGATACACCGCAAAAAATGCTCGATTTAGGCATAGATGAACTCAAAAATCACATTAAAACCATCGGCCTTTACAACAATAAGGCAAAGAACGTCATCGCCATGGCCGAAATTTTAGTGGAAAAACATAACGGCATCGTTCCTGACACAAGGCCTGAACTCATGGCACTGCCCGGCGTAGGCCGTAAAACCGCAAACGTCGTACTCAACATCGCATTTGGCCAACCGACAATGGCGGTCGACACGCATATTTTTCGCGTCGCAAACCGCACAAAAATGGCGAAGGGAAAAACGCCCGATGCGGTGGAAAAAGCGCTGCTCAAAGTCATTCCCGATGAATTCGCAATGCACGCGCATCACTGGCTTATCCTACACGGACGTTACACCTGCAAGGCGCGCACACCCGAATGCGGCAAATGCATCGTCAGCGATTTATGCACCTTCAAAGACAAAACAGTCTAGCCTAATTTTTTGACATACACGTCCACAAAAAAAGCCGCACATTTCGCGCGGCTCTTAAAAATCTATTTTCGCAAAGGCACGATTATGATGCGTGCGCCTTAGAGAACAAACCGTTCTCAGCATTCGCTGCGTCTTTCTTGCCAAGACTCTTAGGCTTCGCCATCGCAGATGCACCGCTGCCTGCGCGATATTTATCAATGCTCGCCTCATCAACAGCCGGCTTCAACGGTGTCATACGACCATCAAGAACCGCACCTGATTCAACTTCCAACTCGCGATAAGCGATTGACCCTGTGATCACACCACCTGATTTCAGTGTCAGACAGCCATTTACGGTGATATCACCTTCAAAACGACCTGCGATTGTCGCCTCTTCAATTTCAACTGTGCCGTAGAAAACGCCGCTTTCCGCAATATCCAGAACTTTTGCACCTTTCAATGCGGCTTCGACTGTTCCTTCGACAAGCAAGTGGTCACACGCATCAATCTCACCTGACATGTTAATGCCACGACCAATTGTCAAAACACGGTCATTGCCTGTGTAGGCGTTTGTCTCAGGCGCCTGTGGCGGTGTATAGGAAGACGCACCATAAGATGAACCATAGCTGGAGTTACCGCGACCAAGTGACGGGCGATATCCTGATGTTTGTGTTTCTTCTTCTGCGTTCGCATCTTCGCTCTCGCGGATATATTTGCCCTGAACGCTGCTGTCTTTGCTTGGTCTCATTGTAGTTTTCTCTTCCTGTTTATGAGTGTTTTTAACGATACTTGAACGGCTGTAACGCCCGCTAACATGCTCCTGACGATCCTCGTCCGCAGATGATTTAGCTGAATCAGATTTGCGGTAATCTGGCTGCGACTTTTCTTCTTTTTTTGGTTCTGCCGCCTGAACCTCTGATTTAACACGGTGAAACATATTATAATCGACCTTTCCATACCATTGCGTTAAAGCCAAACACGCGCAACAAAGCGCTTGTTGTTATTGACTTGTTCTGTGTCCGAAGTTGATAAAAAGGTAGCACGCACTTGTGCCACTCGCAAGAAAGGATTCGTACTTTTCCCCAAGGAAAATATCATCGTTTTGATTTCATTCAATTTTATTTTTTTGTTCTTAAATTATGAAAATTAAGTGAGAAAAAACAGATAAAGCACTGATAAAAAACAAAATATATAAAATCACTTTTCATGGAAATAATCATAAATAGCCTGCGCCAAGCCGCGCGAGACGCCATCCACCTTCATCAAATCTTCCACAGCCGCGCCACGAACAGAACGCGCAGAACCGAAATGGGTGAGCAGCGCTTTTTTACGTTTGCCCCCCACACCCGGAATATCATCAAGCGGCGATTTTGAAATATCTCGGCTTCGTTTTTTGCGGTGCGCCCCAATCGCAAAACGGTGAGCCTCATCGCGCAATCGCTGCAAATAATGCAGCACAGGATCATTGATCGGAAGCTGGAACATTTCACGCCCGGGCATGAAGAATTTCTCGCGCCCCGCGTTACGCTCCTCCCCCTTGGCAATACCGACAACAGTGACATCGTCCAAAATGCCGAGATCCTCCAAAACTTCAACCGCGCTACTCAATTGCCCTGCACCACCATCAATGAGCAACAAATCAGGCCACGTCTCATCCCCGGGAGCGACGCCCTCCTCTAAAGCGCGCTTAAATCGACGGGTTAAAACCTCGCGCATCATACCGTAATCATCGGCCGCATCCGCTGCCTTGATATTGAATGTGCGATAGGCTTTCTTCACAAAACCATCCGCGCCTTCAACAACCATCGCGCCGACCATATTCGTGCCTGAGATATGGCTGTTATCATAAATCTCAATACGCTCTGGCGGCCCGTCAAGATCAAACAAATCGGCCACACCTTTACGTAATTTCAGCCGCGTCGAAGATTGCGCCGCATGACGCTCCAACGCCTGAACCGCGTTTTTGGCCGCGAAATCAAGCGCGCGTTTATACCGCCCCTTTTGCGGCACGATCAATTGAACCTTGCGCCCAGCCTGCATAGTGAACGCATCTTCATACACATCCTGATCCTCCAATGCCTCACTCAAAACAATAACGGGGGGAATGGATTTACGATCATAAAACTGCGCAACAAAAGCCGCCAAAATCTGAGCGTCACGATCTTCTTTGGTGTGGCGCGGAAAGTATGATTTATTCCCCATATTCCTGCCCGAGCGATAAAAGAAAACCTGAATGCAACTCATCCCCTCTTTCCGTGTCATCGCAACAACATCACAATCCCCGACCGCACTGTTAATATCCTGCGAGGCCTGAATGGAGGTCAGCGCCCGTATACGGTCACGATATTGCGCCGCACGTTCGTAATCCATATCTTCACTGGCCTCACGCATGCGCTCGGCAAAACGCTCCTGCACCGCACGGCTTTTGCCCTCCATAAAATCACGCGCCCCACTCACCTGTCCCGCATACTCTTCCTTACTCACCTTCTCCACACAAGGCGCAGTACAACGTTTAATATGATATTGAAGACATGGACGACTACGATTGTTAAAATAGCTGTCACTACAATTGCGCAGCAAAAAAACACGCTGCAGCAAAGTAATGGTACGGTTGACATCACCTGCACTCGGAAACGGCCCGTAATATTGCCCAGATAGGCTCTTCGCGCCTCTATGCTTTAAAATCTGCGGAAAATCATGATCATCACGCAACACAATGTAAGGGAACGATTTATCATCACGCAGCAATATATTAAACGCAGGCCTGAATTTCTTAATCAGGTTCGCCTCCAGCATCAACGCCTCGGCCTCAGTTTGTGTGGTGATAAACTCCATCCGCACCGTCAGCGAGACCATCCGCTTTAATCGGTTCGGCAGTTGATCAAAATGCGTGTAAGACCGCACACGATATTTCAACGCCTTCGCCTTGCCGACATACAAAACCTCATCGCGCGCATCAATCATACGATACACGCCCGGGTTAATCGGCAAGTGCTTTAAATAATCTTTTATCGTCCGAACACCAAGATCAATATCAGGTGTAGCTTTGGACGATGAGTCACTGTTTTTCATGGCTATATCTTTGAAGAAAAACCCGCTTTTTACAACGCATAAAGAAAAAAATTACACACCTAAACACAAGGCTACATACGATCGTAAATAAATATGTAAAAAACAAAAATCTTAAAGTCGAATTTTAAAGCGTTGTTATACATCGTATAAAGACGCATAAAGAAAAAGATTTAAACCATAGGGTGCGAAAAAGTTTGACAAAAACTTGCAAGCTATTGACTATTTATCCACACAAAAATTAAAAAGAAAAGGAACGCCGATGCAGTATTTCTATCTCAAAAAACAAAACACAAATGAAAAACTTTATGCCGGATATTTCAAATCAAAAAAACACTGTCTGGAAGATGCCGTTACAAGAAACATCGATCTAACAGCCATCGATTTATCGAATGAAAACTTGGAAAACGCTAATCTTGACAACGCCATCATGCCCTTAGCGAATTTGAGAAACGCAAACCTCAGCGGCGCAAACATGTCCGAGGCAATCTTGACGAGCGCCCTCTTCCATAATGCTGAATTATACAACACGTGCCTATGTGATTCTGATCTTAGCGGCGCAGACTTTCGTTACGCCTCCTTTGGCGCAACCTTAATCACAAACGCAAATTTAACGGCAACACTTTTCTCAACGTTGTCTTGCTTTGATTTGGACTTCTCATCCGCAAAATCAATGCATGGCTGCGCTTTCGAAGACCATAAAGGATTGAAACATACCATGTCGATGCAACCAATAATCCTGAAAGGTGTGCTCACAAGCCCGATTGTCATTTTGGATCAGTCCGTAAAAATCGGCATGAAAGCCTTTCCAAAAGCAATATTACCGGGCTTGTTAAACTTAATCCCCCCATTCGGAACTGGCCACGCGAGGCAACCGGCACATCTGAAACAAACGAATTAAAAGAAGAAAAACGTCACATAAAAACGAAAGGAGGTTAAACAAAACAAATAAGATGAATTCAGCTGTAACCGTGTGTGTAATGGGTCGACTTTTCTAAAATTCTGGCCCAAAGTGGAAGGTAAATCATGAGTAACATCTATATAAGATGCAAAACAAAATTTGCAATTTTTATTGAAATTGGCTTCGAGCTGGGCTGGTCATCACTAAAAATTGAACGCAACAACTTGGGTGAGCGAATTATAGATGTGCCGTATGCGCGCATCATTCTCACCCCGTTGAAAGAAAAGATAAGCCAAATACACGAACGAAGCAACAAACGGTAAGACAATGGAGCGGAACATAAAAAATATACTCAATCTTTTGTACGCACTGCAAAAAATTGACGCTGAATTCCCGATCCAATATGCCATCTGCCTGTCAGAGATCGCATTAAATGAAGGTTTATCCTTAACTGATTTATCAACCAAAACCGGCATGCCACTCTCTACCGTCTCGCGCATGACCAGCGTATTATCAAACAATAAGGCACATAAAAAAAGCTACAACTTTTTAGATGTCAGAACATCACCGCAAGAACGCCGCAAAAAACAAATATACCTAACCGCCAAGGGCCGCGCGATTATTGATGAATTGGCAAAAACCGCATAATTCTTTTCCCGCGCAATTGCATACACCACAAAAGTGGATTATAAAATGATGGTCTTAATGAAAGTTAAGGGCCTGTGGCGGAATGGTAGACGCTGCAGACTTAAAATCTGTTGTCCGTATGGACGTGCCGGTTCAAGTCCGGCCAGGCCCACCATTTCATTATTCCCCTCCCGTAAATCGGCTAAAAGCGAGAATGGCTGCGAGAAAGCGGCGGTTCTAAAACCGTGATTTCTGTCATAGGTAATCTTGTCAGCAAAAGCCATTCGAAGCAGCATTCTGCGCTGTTCGATGCACTCGCTTTCCCAAAGTTTAAGCGGGTTTCCGAGGAATGTAATAGCGGTTCTAAAAGTATCCTCGAAGCTCTCTATCGGACGACCGCAATTTTTGATCTTTTCATCCATCATTAGCTTCTCTTCTTGCAGGCTTCTGATCTTATCCTCATAGGTATCGATTAAAATCGCATTATCGGCCTCTACAATGCGGTCTAGGAATTGATTGACCTTTCGATCAATCAGCGCAAGTTGCTGTTTCAGCGCCTTTGTTTGGTCTTTAGCTTGGCCTTGTCGATCCTTCCAAAGCTGATCGAATATGTCTAAGGCCATATAGAACGTTTTGGGTGATGGTTTCAGGCTACGGACAATCTCTAGGAATTCCTCTTCCATTTGCGCTTTACGGATAGATTTGCCGTATTCGGCGCAGCTTTTGTTTGAACACAAATAATACGGATACTTTGTATTGCGCCCCTTTGACCAGCACGAGGTCAAAGGCCGATCACAGCAGCCGCATGTGACAAACCCTCTTAACGGGAAATCATCTTTGATATTCGCCTTCATTGGGGCTTTTGCACGTCCGTCCAAGCGCTCTTGTATACGCTGAAAGTCTTCATAGCTTATGAGCGGTTCATGCTTGGCAGGATGGAGCGATATACCCCATTGCGGCACATCGATATAACCAGAATAGAGAACGCGGCGCAGCAGGTCAGAAACACGTTGCACGTTCACTTTACCGTTACGCATTCTTGGGAAGTCTGCATGGAGATCAAAGAAACGTGTCAGCTCTGCGATGCTCTCAAACCGTCCTGAGGCAAAGCCAAGCAAGCCCTCTTGAATGATGGAGGCCATGGGTTCATCCCGCAGAAGCATTTTACCATGACCGCTGACGCGTTCGTATTTGTAACCTGTCGGCGGGTAAAATACCCAATAGCCATTCAGGACACGAGCGCGCATGCGGTTCTTTACTTGCTCTGTGTTCTTCTGGCGGTGGTGCTGCGAGACACTGGCGAGAAGATTTTCTACAAGCTTGCTATCGGAATCCTCACCGAACTCAATGGACGGGCTTTCCAGTTTACCGCCAGCGTCACCTATCGCAGTACGCAGCTGGATATGCGCTTCAAGGTCACGCGCAAGGCGGCTGATATCATCAATGATGACCACGGGGTTTTCGTGTTTGTGTTTTTTGAGGAATTTGAGCATGGCCTGCATGCCCGGGCGATTAATGAGGCTTCCTGATACGCCCTCATCGCGGAAGACTTCTATCACTTGGTATTGCTTATGATCGGCATATTCGCGGCATCTGGTTTCTTGTGATCCGAGGCCATCGCCTTTCTTGACCTGTTTAACCG
>CAZPMH010000005.1:0-116580 GCA_964587815.1 uncultured Micavibrio sp. | reverse complement strand
GGCGCGATCCAGTATTTCGGCACGGACGGCAAATATCACAAAGTTGAGCGCCCCGACGGCGTCCTGCTCTTGCGCGACATTAAACTCTCATCCGAGCCTGTCATGAAGAACGGCAGCGCGTCTGTCTGGGATGTCGGTGATGGCGTATTATGTTTCGAGCACACCTCGAAGATGAACACTTTTGACGAAGGCACGTTTGAGATGCTCGTCAAAACCCGCAAAACCATAGAGAAAAGTGACGATTACAAAGCACTGGTGATTTACAACGAAGCCTCACATTTCTCCGCCGGTGCAAATCTCGGTCTTGCGCTGTTCATGGTCAATATCGCCATGTACCCGCAGGTTGAAGAATTCGTCCGCACGGGCCAAAAGGTCTTCCAAGACCTCAAATTCGCCGACTTCCCGATGGTGTCCGCACCAAGCGGCATGGCTTTGGGCGGCGGCTGTGAAATTCTGCTCTGCGCCGATGCGGTGCAAGCCCACGCTGAAACCTATACAGGCCTCGTTGAGGTCGGTGTTGGTGTTATTCCCGGTTGGGGCGGATGTAAGGAAATGATCTTGCGCTTCCGTGAGCGTGAAAAACAACAATTCGGCAAAACGGTCGATAAATTCGGCCGTGATGCAGTCTGGTTCTCTCCGGCAAATACCCCGATGGGGGCGGTCCGCAAAGCGTTCGAGACAATCGGCACTGCAACGGTCGCTAAATCCGCGCATGAAGCACAGGATATCGGATATTTCCGTTATTCAGATGGCGTAACCATGAACCGTGACCGTTTGCTATACGATGCCAAGCAACGCGTATTGGAACTAGCCAAGGATTACAAAGCACCTGAAAAGATCGAGAATATCCGTATGCCGGGTGCTGGCGGTAAGGCCGCTCTGGATCTGGCTGTTGCGGATTTGCGTAAGTCTGGCAAGGCAACACCATATGACGTTGTAGTTTCCGACCTGCTTGCACGCGTGCTGACAGGCGGTGATACCGATTACACCGAGGAAATCAGCGAAGATGACTTGCTGAAACTCGAGGTGGAGCAGTTTATGGATTTGCTGCGCAATCCCGGCACTCTAGCCCGTATCGAGCATATGCTGGACAACGGTAAACCTCTTAGAAACTAAGGTCAGCCTAAATGAATGTAGCTTTATACCTCCTGCCGATTGGTGCAGCCATGTTTTACGGTATGGGTTTTGCGCTTATGGACCGGGCCTTACAGGTAACCAATGTCGTGACCTATATGTTGCTCGGCGCAATCATCACAGTCCCGCTTGTCGGCATTCTGGCCGGGGTAAAACATGAAAGCGTATCCTTCGACTTCATTAATCGCTGGCAGGATCTGGCGCTGGTAATCGCGGCCGTAGCAGCACCCGCAATCGGTTGGTTTTTGACCGCCTATACAATCAAAAACATTGGCGGCGCTTACGCGGCCTTTGCAGAAGTTTCATATCCGCTTTTCACCATCCTGTTTCTATTCCTGTTTTTTGGCATCAAGCAATTTGACTGGCATTTGCTGCTTGGTGGCCTGATGGTGATCGTCGGTTCGTTCGTTCTGGTGTTCGGTCAGTTGGCCGATAAACCCTAAGGAGAGATATGAATGAATATATCGACATTTATTGTGAGCGTTTAGAGCCCGGACTGTGGTCTGAACCGCTTAACGCAATATCAAATGTCGCATTTTTTATTGCCGCATTCCTTGCATTTAACCTGACAAGAGAGCCCTCGCGCTTTGATTGGCGCGCTGCCGTTTTGATACTCTTTTTGGCTGTCATAGGTACGGGCAGCACACTCTTTCATACTTTCGCAACGCGCTGGGCTATGCTGAGTGACGTATTGCCGATACTGTTCTATCAAATCGCGTTTATTGTTTTTTATACCAATCGCGTGATTGGCCTGAACGCTCTGAAAACGACGGCTGTGCTCGGCGGTTTTTTCGTCACGATATATGCGATCGGCTTGTTGCCGGAAGAATGGCTGAACGGCTCCCTGAGCTACGCTCCGGCTCTACTGTTCTTGATCGGTTTAGGCGTGTGGCATCTGAAAAATGCAAAAATCGAGCGTTGGGGTTTATTGGCTGCCGCAGCTATATTTGTCCTATCCCTCGGCTTGCGTTCAATCGATATGGCCGTCTGTAAAACACTGCCATATGGTACGCATTTCTTCTGGCATATCTTCAATGGCTGTGTGCTGTATTTGACGACACGCGCTTATATTTTAAGCACTCACAAGCCCTGAAAGCTATAAAATTTCCATAATTTTCTTGCATTGTATGGGTATTTTCTCTATACGAACATGGTGCGAAGCATCATAAAATTTGCTTTACACGCAAAAAAATGACGCTAAATTGCGCATACGGAAAAAAACAGTTTAGAACACAGGGAACGCACTGACTTACTGCGTATTTATACTATGACTCAAGCCGAAGGGCTTAGCCAAGAAGCTCAAGCTACATCTATCATAAAGAATCAAATGGACCTGATGGTATTGGACCTGATGGAACGAAACCGCGATTCACTTGCGGAAAAATTCCCTGGCGCGGATGTAGATGATGCTGTTTCCCGCATTCGCTATGATATCGAACAATTCCATGAAAACGGCCGCAGCAATGTGGTTATGACGGCTTATAAAGCCGATGGCTCGATAGATACGGCCAATCAGGCTTTGATTGATCACTTGAATTTAATGCGCCATGAAATGCGCTCGAGCGCGACCGTAATCGCCGACCGTGTTTACAACACCGATGACCCGGCAACGTATGATGAATTGCGTCAGGCCATCAAAGATATGAAGAAAATGGGTTTCACCTACGAGGAAACCGTGAAGTTCTTCAATCAGGATTTTAAGTTCTCTAAATCGCCTACACCGCACCCGACCGAAAACCTCAGTATTGAGGGTATCAAAGCGTATATGAAAGTTATGGAGGCTGCGGAGGCAGATCCGGAGAGCCGCGAAGAGGCGATGGAAACGGCAATATCAGCAATGATGCTGCGGTCCGACATCAGCCCTGAAGAGAAATATAGTATTCTGGATGAAATCGACCTGTCGGATCTTTACGCCGAAACGCACAATAAAGGCGTAAACAGGCTAGAGCGTTTTATTGAAGATAGCATTGAAGAAGAATTCTCAAAGCGCCCGAAAATTTCCCTCGATGCATCTTTGAAAAGTTGGGATTACGATTCAGACGGTAAAAACAACGCCGAAGGTTTTGCCTTCATGGCTAAAACATCCTCAACGACGATGGCTGCACTTAATTTGGCAATTAAGTCGATTGAGGAAGCACAAGACAATGGTCTCGTTCCTGAAGCCAACGCTGCCAGTATTCAAAAAACACTCGAGGAATGCCGCGCAGTAAAAGAGGCGCTGAAGCCCATTTACAAACGCTCCCGCGAAATCACCCAGACTTTGGCCGATAAGGATCCGGAAGAGCGCGGCGAGTATTACGAGCGCGTCTACAATGAAGAATACGCGAAGATGGAGCGCGAATTCGGACAGATTTATGATGCGGTTGGCACGGTAAATCGTGGATCGGATTTCCATGAGCGTACAGTGATTAGTCTGCGCGAAGCGGTCGAAGCACAAGCCGCACAAACGGCCCGTGAAGACAATCCGATGGATGATGCTTTGCGTGTGTTACGTCGTAACGGTGTGGCCATTGAAAAAGGCCAGCCTCGCCAGAACGATTACAAGCATATTGACATCATTCATAACCTGATCAACCACGATAAATTCCGCGCTCTGGATATCCTTTCACCAGAAGAGCTCGCCGAAATTGATTCAGTTAAAGGCTTTGCAACACCTGAGGAGCGCGGTGGTTTGACGGGTGACCGAAAGCATGAGCTGCTTGATAAAATCGCAACCTATGTGGAGCAAAACGGTCACCGCCGTGATATTCAGGCGCTCCTTTATGAAGCGAACCCTCTTACGATCGATGATAACGGTTACCCTGCGCAGACTCGCTCTTTGCTCGACCGCTTTAAGCTGCGCCACTTTTATCCGTATAAATTCGAAGACAGCATTAACTCTGATGCCCAGCCTGGTTCGGATGAACGCCTACACTTCCTTTTCCGTGTCTTTGACATACGACGAGGCAGTTCGATGAGCCTTCACGAAGACCGTGAAACGTTACCGCGCAAGCCCGACCTGACAGTAACATTTGTAAATCACTCTGGGCGTGAACGTGTCGAGCGCTTACGTACGATGGATCAGGAATCTAGCATTCCTTGGTATCTAGACCGCTCGAGCAGTAAAGACATGATCAAATCAATGACCGGCCCAAGTGACGCCCAAAAAATCGGTGGCCCGCCTGCGCAGATGGAAATTTTCTGGATCTGGGGCATGGGTGCACGTAACGCATGGGATCATAAATACTACGAAGAGCACATGTTCGGATGTGGAATGGCTTCCGACCGTTTTGGTGCTGACGGCGCTACATGTTCGGATGTGAAAGTGCAGGAGATGATGGAAATTGTCCGTGAGCACGGGGCTTTTGATCGCTCTATTCCTGAACATCGCCGCTTCATGCGCGCTGCTCTAACGGAATCTTTTACGCAACAAGGCCGCAATAAAAGATATGCGATGTCTACAGCGGATCAGGTGGCTGATGATCTGTCCGCCCGCATTGTCGATAAAGTACACAAGCGTTTTGAACTCGAAGGGCTCGTGGAACCGGGTACATACATCAAACCTAAACCCGCGTTTAGAGATCAACGCGTTGAAGGCTTTATGCGTAACTTGAACGACAACTGGATCGAGCGCTTTAACAGATCCCGTATGGCAACGCGCGGCGAATATGACGAAAAGGGCAAGCCGCTCTTTGTATTTGATGAATTTGCCGATCAGGTGACTTGTCCGAATATTATGGGGTACAGCAATAACGGTGCCCGCCCGGCTGCGAAAGGCGGAAGTGCAAAGAAAGCTATGAATGTCCGCGCGATCGAAAACCAGCAGCGCCATCAAATCTCTCAGCTATTCGCCGGCAGTATGTACGGGGCGGGTCTGATGATGAAAGAAGTTGGCCATGCATATAGATTGCAAAACCCGGATCCATGCCAGGTTAAGTTAACGGATGCCGATATAGAAGATTTCCTTAATCATGAATATTGGGATTTCAATATCCATACAAAAACAATCGCCGCTGCTGCGATGGTCGATAACGAATATTCTCTGAAGCAGATTGGTTGGGCAAACGCATCTTTTGATGAGCTTTACGAAGTCGGCAGAAAAGTAACGTTCTATAAGCATCCTGATAAGAAGGATGAAATCAGAATGGTTTATGAAGGCGATCACGAAGGTCTTACAAACTCACAACTTTACGCTGCAAAGCTTTGGTATGACCGTCTCGCTTATGTCTCACATATGGAGGCTGCGTTAACAAAGCCCGGTGAAGGGGCGCCAACACTGGCCGATGAACCCGCCACTATCATGGCGGCGTTCAGAACCGAAGACGGCTCACCGAACTTTGGTGTGGGTGCCAGAACACAGGCCCGATGGCCGCAAGCGATGCAAATTGCCAAAGAACACTTGGTCAATCTTCCGCAATTCGAAGCGCAATATGCGCGCGAATCCCAGTGGGCAGCAGACAAGGCAAAGCGCATGAACAAAGGCGAAGTTCTGGATCGTCAGGGCGGTGAAGCAGGCTTGAGACGTTCTCGTGCGGCATTCCGCGCTGGTACGCTACCGCATGTACCATATTGGTCAGGTCAAAAGCGTATAGGTATTGAGCTCAAACCCGATGCGTCGATTGAAATGCTGATGACGCCCAAAGCCAAGGCAGATTCGCCAATGATCGAAGATCCTGACGCAGGTCTGAGGCGCGCTTTGGACCGATAATCCAGGGTTTTTGAACTTTTACTTAAAATCCAATCTATAATTTACCGCTCTTTAAAGTTGCTCGGGCATACTCGTCTCATGTTTGGGGTTTTCACAAATTCTAAAACGGACAAACGGAAGAAGCCAAAAGAGCTTCAGGCGAGTTGTGAGGGAGTACAAAAAAAGAGGGGGGCTCAACAAAAACCCGAAAAGGGACGAGCCAAAAGTAAAGGCAGCCAGAGCAATAGTGCGGGGGATATTCGTGCGCAAGCTCTGGCAAATGCCCGCGCCGCTAGGGAAAGACTCGGCGAAGACACCATTCAGCAAATCGCTGAAATTATCTCAAAAAAAGAAAATAATCCGTTCGAACAGGCCAAGCGAAAGCTTGAAACAGCCGATACAGACCGTATTACCGATGAAATTATGTTTTTACTCGATGAAGACTAATTTTTAACGGCAAGTATCGCATTCGCAGGTTTCAATCGCATGATCGAAACGCCCTTGATCCATTCCACCCATTGAATCTTCCATATAGGCGGCCAGAACTGCGCAATTGTTACCGGTGCCTTCAGGGTCGCGAACATCGTCAAAATGCGTGTCCAGTGGGGGGTTACCGCTGCGTTTAGGTTTTAGTGTTACGACTTCGCCCATTTTTTCTCTCCCAAAAATGATAGAGCGGACACTACGCCTATTTTCATAATCATGCAAGCTTTGTTTTATTTCCCCATTCAATCTTCATCATTTTGCGCTATATTAGCTATGTATCCGTAATTTAAGGGAGAAACCTGCATGCCTGTATACAATCCGCCAGCCGAAAACATTAAATTCATCCTGCATGATGTTTTGAATGCGTCGCAATTATCGGAATTGCCGGGTTTTGAGGATGTCTCCGAAGATTTGATGGATCAGGTTCTGGAAGAAGGCGGTAAGCTCTGTGCTGAGGTTTTGTTCCCGCTGAACCAGTCTGGCGATCAGGAAGGGTGCCATTACGAAAACGGCGTTGTCCGCACACCAAAAGGGTTTAAAGAAGCATACGATATGTTCACCGAAGCCGGTTGGTGCGGCGTGTCTGCCGATCCTGAATATGGCGGCATGGGCATGCCTGTATTGATGAATACGGTGATGCAGGAAATGATCTGTTCCTCCAACATGTCGTTTGGCATGTATCCGGGTCTTTCCCAAGGCGCATACGAAGCGCTTCACCATTTCGGCACGGACGAACAGAAGGAATTATACCTTCCCAAACTGATTGACGGCACATGGTCCGGCACAATGAACCTGACCGAACCGCATTGCGGAACCGACCTTGGCCTGATCAAAACCAAAGCCATTCCGAATGACGATGATTCCTTCCAGATTACGGGAACGAAAATTTTCATCTCCGCTGGTGAGCATGACCTGACGGAAAATATTGTGCACCTTGTGCTTGCGAAACTTCCCGACGCGCCCGAAGGGGTCAGAGGTATTTCGTTATTCGTTGTGCCGAAATTCTTGCCTAACGATGATGGCTCCGTCGGTGAGCGTAACGGTGTGCGCTGCGGTTCTATCGAACATAAAATGGGTATTCATGCCAACTCGACATGCGTAATGAACTTTGATGACGCGAAAGGGTGGCTTGTCGGCGAACCGCACAAAGGTCTGAAGGCAATGTTCGTGATGATGAATGCTGCACGTCTCGGTGTTGGGATGCAGGGTCTGGGTATTTGCGAAATCGCATATCAAAACGGTCTGGCCTATGCAAAGGACCGTCTGCAAATGCGTTCATTAACGGGTACAAAACATCCCGATAAACCGGCTGACCCGATTATTGTACACCCCGACGTGCGTCGTATGCTGCTTAAATCAAAGGCTGTAACCGAAGGTGGCCGTGCTTTAGCGTACTGGACGGGTATGAACCTTGATATCGCAACCAAGCATGAAGACGAACAAGTGCGTCAGGAAGCAGACGACCTTGTGGCACTGCTGACGCCGATCGTCAAAGCGTATCTGACCGATATGGGTACGGAAATCGCCAATGAATGTCTGCAATGTTACGGCGGTCATGGCTATATAGCCGAATGGGGCATGGAACAATATGTCCGCGATGCGCGTATTGCACAAATCTATGAAGGGACTAACGGTATTCAGGCGCTCGATCTGGTTGGCCGCAAAATGGGCCAGGGCTATGGACGCTTGCTTCGCCGTTTCTTCCATCCTGCGCAGCAATTTATCGAAGAAAACCAAGCCGATGAAAACATGCAGGAATTCGTTTTTGCGTTTGCCAAGTCTCTGGCAAAACTGCAGCAAAGTACGGCGATGATTGCGCAAAAAGGTCTAAAAAATCCGGATGAAGCCGGTGCAGCCAGTTCCGATTATCTGCGTCAGTTCGCGTTGGTGGCTCTGGCCTATATGTGGTGCCTGATGGTGAAGGCGGCGCAAGCCAAGCTTGAAAGCGGCGAAGGAAACAAAGAATTTTACGAAGCTAAAATCAAGACCGCGCGATTCTTTATGCAACGATTGTTACCTGAGGCAGACGGTCGTTTTAAAATGGTTCTTGCTGGTGCTGAGACACTGATGGATATGGACGCCGAGGCGTTCTAATTCACAAATTCCGGTTGGATATGCTCTTCCATGCGGTTAAGCCACGTAATTGTGTCCCGCCCATCAATTGGGGCTTCTGCAAGTTTAACCTCGTCACTGTCTTTGTGCGACCATTGAGCGATAATGCAATCTGCCGTGTGCGGGTAAATTGAAAGCGCGAGATGGATCAGTTGACCATCCTCATCCGTCACTTTTTGAATCTGTGCAGGGACATCGGTAAACATGCCATCAAGCCCGTCATCTTCAAAACCGGGCGGCAACACGGCTCTAAACTCTTCAACGATGAAATCTTCCGCAGTTTTTGGCGCTTCGTAACGATGGCCGTTCTCTTCAATATAGCGTGCAACACGCAAAAACTTTTCTTTCAAATTCATTATCAGCGTCCTTAAAAATGGAGGACCGCAGCCGCGGTACTTGTTTCTGTTGGTTTGGATTTTGGCAAAGGCGGAATTTTGCGCATCGGGTCCTTGTCCCGCATCAGGGCTTCGCACAATGGGCGGGCTACACACCATAACTTATAGGCTTCTCCAAAGCGCTCCCGGCTGCCGTGCTCGGGAAAGTCGCCAACGACATGAAATTGCAGCGTGACGCTATCCGGCAGAACAGCTGCCGTTTCGAGATAGGCACGCGGGGCGTGGCTAGCGTCAGTAACAACCGTGACTGAATCCAGTTTAAGTGTTTTCGCCCAAGTCAGGGTTTCGAGAGCGTTCCCTTTTGTATTTTGTGCGTAAGTTAAGAAGGTAATACGGTCGGGCGACAGCGTCGTTTCGAATTCATCAACAATATCAGAAAGGTCGTACTGGGGATTACCGCCGGATATCAGCACGCGTGAGTTCGGGGAGTGTTCAGCGAGCCTGAAGGCGGTTTGTATGCGCTCGGTCGTTCCGGAATAAGCCGCGTAGCCCTTGGTCGGTTCGCCGGTCTGCGCATCACGCACGCGTTGCTCATAATGCTCATATTCCCGCATTGCGGAAATATGCACGGCAATTGCGCTTCCTGCAGCTGCTGCGAAAACGATTGCTCCGCCGCGTATTGCGGCTTTCTTGCTAAAAGGTATTCCAACCATTTTGCCATCCTTTAACCAGACGGCATGGTTTTAGCGAATAATTATAGAAAATACAAATTTTTTGTATTTAAATGCAGAAAATGTGCAGTTACTGCGTGGATTCAAGCAAACGAATACGCTCTTCGTAGCGAATACGCTGTGTTTCCAACTCGCGTTTCGCCTTGATGAGTTCGTCTTCCAAAGCGGCCAGGCTGGCAAGTTGGGCTTGCTCTGTCACCTGCGGATCAAAAAGCATAGCTTCCAACTCACGCTTTTCCATGGCGCATTGTGCACGCTCTTTTTGCAACTGGTTGCCAAGGCGCTTCAATTGGCGCTCGGCTTCGTTGTATTGCATGGTTGCACGTTCCAAATTCCAGTTCTCGGAAGCAATAGTCAGGCGCTCTTCTTCGGATGCGCGAACTGTCGTTTTCAATTCGTCGTTCAACGCTTTGTTTTCCGCTTTCAGCTGCTCGATCGTGGACTCAAGACGAATAACATCCTGACGGAGTTCGGCAGACATTGCGGTTGCCCCGCTCGTGTCACGTCTGAAGTCTGCATCGTGCGTAATTTTTTCACGATTGATTTTTGGTTCCGGTGTTTTGAACGTGACTGTTTCTTTCACAGGTTCAGGCTGCTCTTCAGTAACAGGAGCCATTTCATCATCAAGCGGTTCTACAACTTCTGCGGTCTCGACGATGACCGCTTCCTCTTCCTCAACTTCAACAGCCACCTCTTCGTCAATCTCCGCTTCTGCAGCTTCGATAGGCTCAGGTGCGCTTAGAGTATCCTGCGGTGGTGGTGTAGCAATCTCGGGCTCGCTTTCCGGTTCAACAATTGGTGTAGGTGCTTCGGGAATAACCGGCATAGCGGCAATCTCTGCGGGCACTTCCAGTTCTTTACGTTCAGGCGCTCGGCTATCATCAACATCAATCAACGAAGGATCGTTGGCAATTTGTGCAGCCAACTGATCGGAAAGGCGCTTCCCCGGTTCTGTAGGACGTTGCGCTTCGGGAACAGTTTCGCTGACCGTGTATTCACCGACTTTTTGTGTCTCTGTGTAGGGAATTTCCTGAATGACAGCTTGTGGCTCTTCAGCGGCAGTTTCCGCAATGGCGATAGGTTCAGGCGAAGCTTGCTCCTGAAGCATATTTTCTTCCATGCTCACGGCCTCATTGACCATGAAGCTTTCATTCGCATTTGGTGCTTCATTGCTCGCAGTTTTGTATGTTGCGATATCCGCCATACAATTTTCAAATTCACGGGCTTTGTTTCCGAAGCCGGTCATGATGAAACGAAATTCATTGCCCTGAATTTCCGTATCCAAAACGGCGGACTGCTTAAGCGCCTTGTAAAATTCTTTGTTACCGTTCATGCCAAAGGCAAGCAGGGAAGAGGACTGGGCCTGACCGTCAATGGTTTTTGTCGCTACGCCGGGAACGCTTAATGTCGATGTATGCGTATCGCCGCGTTGAAAGATGTCCTGTTTGAAATCGATATCGAGTGCGCGAACCCATTTTTCGTTACCTAAGAGGCGAACCGTAAAACCATTATTGAATGTCGCTTTAACAGTACATAGCGAATCTGTAGCGCTCACGCTCCATTTCTCACTAGGGTAGAATTGAAGCTCAGGCTCGGCTGCATCCGCACTGAACGGTGCGGCCACAAGCGCAACAGGCGCGGTTGCGAGCAAAAAATTTAAAACACGTACTGATTTTTTCATGGTCGGATATCCTCTCTGACGTCCGCATATCGTGGGTTTAACGCAATGCCAATAACATTAACACCCTGTTTTGGGGGAGACAACGTTAAAAAAGATGTCTATTTTGTTGAGGACATTAGCGCATATGCACAGCAATTTAAAAGGAGCAAACATGTCCGTAGACGCCATTAAATCGAAAATCGAAAGTAAAATTTCAGAAGCACCGGATCTCGATGCTGTGATTATGTTTGATTTTGGCGATGACGGTCATCTTACCGTTGATACGACACAGTCACCGCCAACAGTAGAAACAGCCGAGCATGACGATCCTGACACGACGCTGGTTTGTTCGCTTGAAACATTTGAGAATATTCTCGCCGGAAAGCAGGATCCGAACATCGCTTTTATGATGGGCAAGCTGAAAGTTAAAGGGTCGATGGGCATTGCAATGAAGCTTAACGGCATCCTCGAAGGATAGTCGCGTCCCATAAAGGTCGTTTACGATGAATCTCTATTTTCGCCTCATTCTTTGCATTATTAAGTCCTTATGCGCGGCGAAGATGGATATTCTTGAAAAAAGCGTGATGCGCTTTCATGTCTTACCGACCGATCTCGACTTTAATATGCATATGAATAACGGGCGTTACCTGACCATCATGGATCTTGGGCGTCTCGATATGATGATCCGCACAGGTTTGATTAAGGCCGTTACGGGCAAAACGCATGCGCCTGTGGTTGGTACCGCCAAAATCCGTTACCGTCTTCCGCTTTTGCCGTTTCAGGCTTATGATCTCGAAACCGAGTTTGTCTATTGGGACGATGAATGGGCGTATATTGAGCAACGCTTTGTCATTGCTAAAGGTCCTAAAAAGGGCGCTGTGGCGGCAATAGCGGTCGTTAAAGTCAGCCTTTATGACCGGATAAATAAGCGTCGCCCGAACCCGCACGAATTTCTGTCGACCTTTGGCTACAACCATGACAGCCCAGAGATTAGCCCGTTTTTGCAGTCATTTATTGAAACGGAAAACGAGTTCCGCAAACTGACAAGTACTGGCGAAAGATAACGAAGGCACAAAAAAGCCGCCCTTATCTTGCAAGAGCGGCTTTTAATGTTCGTTTTATAAAGCGATTAGAACTTGTAGTTCATACCGACAGAAACGATACCTACGCTACCTTCAGTATCGGCCTGAATAGTCGCAGCGCCTGAGTTTCTGCTCACATTGATTTCTTCATCCTCAATCCAGATGTAAGTACCGGCAAAGTCGATATCCATGCGCTCGTTCAAAGAGTATGTACCGCCAAGTGACAACCATGTTCTGTCACCGTCCGGTGTTCTGGATGTACGGTATTCATCAGTTGTCGGTGTTTCATCGAATTGAACACCGGCACGGAAATCCCATTTCTCGTTGTGATCATATTCCAAACCACCGGCGAAAGCCCATGTTGTCTGGTAGTTCTGCGTCGTTGTTGTGTTCACAACAGGGGTCAGAACACGGATTTCCTCAAAGTTATTCCAACCAAACCATGTTGCCTGACCTTGCACCGTAATTTTGTCGGTAATGTCATAGGCAGCACCGAATGTAGCGATATCTGGCAGGTTCAGGTCAGCTTCACCGCCTGTGTTGAAGTCACCACCTGTTCCTGTCGTAGACAAAGAACCTTCGAGGCGGTGATACATCGCGGAACGATAGCTCGCACCCAATGTAATGTCTTCGTTCGGCGTGTAGTGAAGACCGACATTATAACCGAAAGACAAATCATCACCTGTCAGGCGTGCTTCACCTTCGCTGGTAACGAACGCCGCATTTGTAAGAACGGCATCAGCCTTTTGAATGTTAAAGCCTGCACCGACAGACAGCATGTCATTAATCTTGTAGGCAACTGTTGGCTGAATATCGATTGTTTTCAGGTGGCTTTCGAGAGAGTCGTAACGACCGAACCAACCATCGTCATATTCGTTACCAAGACCGAACGGCGCACTGATGCCTATGCCGAGCCACCACTGGTCATCTACCTGATGGGAGATGTAAGCATTTGGAACGGCTGTCGGGTCATAGGGGTTTCCACCGTCGCCCGGTGTGCCCAAAAGCGACAAACCTGTAGAGCCCGTATCACTCAATTCCGAGTCGGGAACCAGAATGTGGACCCCCATCATTGTTTGTGTTCCGGGTATCTGCGTTAAAGCGCCGGGGTTGTAGTACATGACACTGGGATCATTCAGCGTCGTTGTTGAACCGGAGAAAGCTGCGCCTTGTCCGCGAATGGATTGTTCCTGAATGTAAAATCCGGCAGCGTCTGCGCTAGCCGAGGTCAAGGCAGTACCAAGTGTAGCCAAAGTCAGTACGGATAAGGTTTTAAGTGAACGGCGCATTATCTCTCTCCCATAATAATTGATGCATTTGATGTGATGCTATTCACACACAGTATTCTGAGTAAGAGTTTATGCGGAAAAGAAGGCTTATCCTAGGGGTCAAGTGTTGTGCGTCGCAATATACTGTTGCTTAAATGCAACAGCTTAAGAGGACAGTTTCATATGTTTGATGACGTCCTGATAAATCTCGTCAGGTGTATCTTGGGTGCGGTACATGCCCAGCAACGTATTGTCGGGACCCATAAGGTAAATGTAGCTTGAATGATCGACCGTATAATCCTGCTGACTTTCATCTTCGACTTTTGCAGAAAAAATACGATAGCGTTCTTTTACAAAATCTATTTGCGGCTGCGTACCCGTCAACCCAACCATACGGGGATGAAATAGGCTTACATATTCTTTCATGACATCAACGGTGTCGCGCTCAGGATCGACTGTAATAAAAATTGGTTGAAGCATATTGGCTTCGTCCCTGTGGTTTTTCTCCAGGGCACTGACTACGCGGCTAACTTTCTGTAGCTCGGTCGGGCATACCGCAGGACAATAGGTAAAGCCGAAATAGATCAGCTTGTATTGCTCACTATATGTTTTCTCCGTCACTTCTTGGCCTGTCTGATCGGTCAGTGTAAACGGACCCCCAATATTGAGCCCAGCGATTGGAGCATCAGACGCGCTCGAGCCTTTGGAGATTGTGCGGGCGTTATTCATCTGCATCTGCACATAGCCGATGCTGATGCCGACGATGAGGGCAACTGCAGAAAGTATGAGCGTGCGTTGCAATCGTTTTTTGATGGTGCTGTCCATGGCGGCAAAATAGGCCCGGGCGCTGAATTTATCAAGTGGGGAATCGGAAAATGGGGCTTATGCGAGGTCGGGTCCGCTATATGCTTGTGCGACAGCAACAACGGTTTGATCAAGATCGGCGGTCTCTGCATTTGGATCGTCCATAAGGCCGGCATTAATGAGCAGCTCTGGGCTTTCTTCGGCTACCTCGGCCAAAGCAAGCTCGAAGTTACGGTCATCCTCATAACCGGCTGCAAGCTGTGCAAGCTCTTCAGGCGTTTCCGCCTCGCGTATATAAAATGCATAAACCTCGATAGCATCACTATCGAGGACGAAATCATTGTCCACCGTAAAAATCGCCCTGTTCTTAATTCTGTTGTTTTAAGAACACCCCAAAAAGGGCGTCATTCCTTAGTTTAAGGGGTTTTAGGACAAAATTATCTTAATTTTACATAAAATTTTATATGCTTTTTATTAGTTTATTGCGCCGCAAAACGTAATTTTATGTTTGTGCGTTACGTCAAATTGTTATATCCATAATCCCTATCGAGAGATAGAGGACCGCTGCGTAATGAGATCACAATCACCCGTGAGAAGAAGTTCTGCGTTCACCGCTTTGGCGGAGCCGATAGAGAATGTTTCGCCATGGAATATTGTCAGGTTCAGGCCGAAAGATAAGGAAGACCCATCCCGTCCACGATCAGGCGGTTTTATGCCGGGTATTGTGCTCGGCGTGACTGCAGAGGACGCCCAGCAGCCAAGTTTGATCGTTATGCCGATCCTGTTTTTACCTGAATACGAAGAGCCCGACCCAACGACCGAGCAGGTCGTAAAAGATAAGCAGCAGCTACACCAAATGGGGTTAATCCGTGAAGACCCCCGTTTGATCAGGGCGCAGGTGCGCATGCGGATTACCAACGGCGACGGGTTTTTATCATCGTCATCATTCCCCGACGGCAAGAATTTACGGTCCGTTCCGCCGCATCTGGCCAAAGTCCTGACCCGCAAATTTGCCAACGCAATGGATCTGAAAGCGGCGTGCAAAGCACGTTTCTGCACACCGGTCTATGATTGGGGCGGCAGCAGCCCGGAAGACAACCTCTAGTTTCCCGTTTGCCCATTGACAAAATCAACCAATCTGCCACTTTGCATGCATATATAAACCTTCGGGGTGCTTTCATGGGTGAAAGCTGAGAAATACCCGCTGAACCTGTTCGGTTAGCACCGACGTAGGGAAAGGAACGAGAAATGCCTCACATCATTGTTGAATACACCGACAGTCTCACATCTGTTGATGTGCCCGAGCTGCTCTTCGAACTGCACGAAGATTTAGCGGCGAAGGACACGATCGACATTCACGCCATCAAAACCCGCGCGGTTCCCGTGCAATATACGATCGTCGGTGATGGCGACGAGCCGGACAAATTCATCCATATCACGCTCAAGCTTTTGCCGGGCCGTGACGATGATCTGAAAAAAGTGATGGCCCAGAGCCTGCACGACACCGCCCGTAAACATTGCGTGCGTGACAAAAGCATTTCCCTGAGCGTCGAAGTCGCTGAACTTCACGCCGAAAGCTACTCAAAATCCAGTTATTCAAAGGAGTAATCGAAAATGGCCCCTCCAAAAGACGGCATCTGCCCATCCACCACACACGTAACCCGCGGCGCTTTGACAGGCTCCAAGAAAACCTATGTCGGCGAATACAAAGTGCCGATGCGCGAGATCATGCTCGACGACCCCGACCAACCGTCCATCACCGTCTATGACACAAGCGGTCCCTACACCGACGATTCCATCGAGCTCGACATCATGCGCGGCTTGCCAAAAACGCGTCTGGAGTGGATCACATCCCGCGGCGATGTCGAGGAAGTCGAAGGGCGAAAGGTCAAACCCGTCGATAACGGTTACAAGGACGAAGCCGCCCTCGAGCGCCGTAAAGTGAAGCACGAGAAATTCCCCGCCTCCCCCGAAAAACCGCTTCGTGCAAAATCGGGCCAAAACGTCACCCAAATGCACTACGCCAAAAAAGGCATCATCACGCCCGAAATGGAATATATCGCCGTGCGTGAAAATCAGGCCCGCGAAGCCGTGTACAATACCGAACATGGCGGCGAAGGCTTCGGCGCCGTATTGCCCGATTTCATCACCCCCGAATTCGTCCGTAAGGAAGTCGCCGAAGGCCGCGCCATCATCCCCGCGAACATCAACCACCCCGAATCCGAACCGATGATCATCGGCCGCAACTTCCTTGTGAAGATCAACGCCAATATCGGCAACTCCGCCGTGACCTCCTCCATCGGCGAAGAAGTCGACAAAATGGTCTGGGCCACACGCTGGGGCGCGGACACTATCATGGACCTCTCCACGGGCAAAGACATCCACGACACAAGAGAATGGATCCTGCGCAACTCGCCCGTCCCACTCGGCACAGTGCCGATCTATCAGGCCTTGGAAAAAGTCGGCGGCGTCGCCGAAGACCTCACCTTCGACATTTTCGCCGACACGCTGATCGAACAGGCGGAGCAGGGCGTAGACTACTTCACCATCCACGCGGGCGTGCGCCTGCCATTCATCCAGTTCACGGCGGACCGTATCACGGGCATCGTCTCCCGCGGCGGCTCGATCATGGCGAAATGGTGCATGGCCCACCACCGCGAAAGCTTTCTCTACTCCCGCTTTGATGAAATCTGCGAAATCATGAAAGCCTACGACGTATCCTTCTCCTTGGGCGACGGCCTGCGTCCGGGCGCGATTAAGGACGCCAACGACCGCGCCCAATTCGCCGAACTCAAAACGCTGGGCGAGCTCACGCAAAAAGCATGGGCACATGATTGTCAGGTGATGATCGAAGGGCCGGGCCACGTGCCGATGCACATGATCAAGGAAAACATGACCAAGCAGCTCGATGAATGTTACGAGGCCCCGTTCTACACGCTCGGCCCCCTCACAACCGACATCGCGCCGGGCTACGACCATATCACTTCCGCGATTGGCGCGGCGCAGATCGGCTGGTACGGCACCGCCATGCTCTGCTACGTCACGCCGAAGGAACATTTGGGTTTGCCCAACCGCGACGATGTAAAAACGGGCGTGATTACCTACAAAATCGCCGCCCACGCCGCAGACCTCGCAAAAGGCCACCCGGGCGCGCAATATCGTGACGACGCACTCAGCCATGCACGCTTCGAATTCCGCTGGGAAGATCAGTTCAATATCGGCCTCGACCCCGACACGGCGCGCAGCATGCACGACGAAACCCTGCCGGCGGAGGGGGCAAAACACGCCTCCTTCTGCTCCATGTGCGGGCCGAAATTCTGCTCCATGAAAATCACGCAAGACGTCCGCGATTTCGTCGCCGCCAACCCTGAGCCAACAGATGAAGAAGCTGCATAGAAAAGAAAAACGCATCACATACATTAAACGAACGATGCTGTGCATGCTCATTTTGTTTTCCGTCACGGCGCAATCCGCCGTGGCGCAGGAGAGGGCATATAGTGTGCGCCTTGGCAACGAGAACGCAAAGAATGAGCTTGTTATTTATTTCTCTCTCGGCTGTTCACACTGCATCATGTTTTTCGAACAACACGCCGCGAGCCTTCAAAAATATATTGATAACGGCACCTTAAAAATAGAGCTTGTAGAGGTACAAGGCGCGATTAATTTTTATGGCAGTATGGCAACCTATCAAAAGGCAAGGGAAGCAACGCTCCCTGTCTCAAAAACATTTGCCTGCCTCACACATGTTGAGCCTGAAAGGGCTTTCGAATTCATAAGCATATTCTCAAAATCGGTAAAAGTCGTTCTCCACGGCAGCGAACTCACCTGGCAGCGTTGGGCTTATGCTCAAACTGAGGACGTGAACAAATCCGCAAATTCGCCGTTCTTTAATGCAAAGGCGAAAGACGTGCAGATGGAATTGGCAAAGCTTTTCTTTTTAGAAGCAGAAGTTGACGGAACAGAATGCGCAGGAGCCGCCAACCAAAACGCGCTGGACATGCAGGTAAGCGCTCAGGCAAAACGATTTGAGAATTCGGGCATAAAAAATGTGCCCTCTACCGTCTTCAACGGGAAGCATATACCGAGCACAGGGCGCAGTTTAATTTTTAAGGCATTAAGAGACAGCGAGAATCAATGAAAGGCACGCACATGAAATATCTATTGATCGCACTATCATTCATCCTTGCGGGGTGCGTCACCACGCCCGAGGAGGAGATCGCCCAAGGCTACACCCTTCAGGCGGATGAAGGCTTTGTGCTCGCCTCGCTTGATTGCGGCGCAGGCCCGCGCATGGGGCTGAAAATCAACCGCAGCGGCGACCCCGTCGGCGTGAACATGCCTGACGGGCGCGCACTTCTGCCTGTCGGGAATTTTGAGAATGTCTCAACCCTGACCTGCGAGACGGATGGTGTCGCCCTCATCGCTCTGCCGCGGGGGGATTACTATTTCGGCAGCATGGTCGAGGCAAAACTACTCGGCGCGCATTTCAATATCGGCGAAAAACGCAGCCCCCAATTCACCGTACAGCCGGGAAAAATCAACTATATCGGGCGTTTCCAGCTCGGCTTCCACCGCCCCGCCCCGGGTGAGCCGCTCGGCAATGAATACGCCCTGCGCAAATCCAACAATTTCGACATTGACGAAATCCTCTTCAAAAGCCAATACCCCATCATCAGCCAGAAATACCCCCTGATTATTAATTTGGCGCGTTGAGGAAGGATTGAAGCATGCATGATATTTACCAGTTACTTTTAAATTTTAAAGTATTCGAATTCTTAGAAAAACCAGAATTTATCGCATTTTGTTTAACCTTGTTTCTAGGGGTTCTGAAAAGGCTTTTTTCTCCAAGCGCACGAGTAATTTGGGGTGACACTCACGGGTTTACATTTTTGATTCCACAAAGAGGACAAGATGACGGAAGACCTGCTGCGATTCCTAATTTGGCAGTAAACACTAAAAGTATTTTTGTAAGAAATGCTGGACGGAAAATAGCAAAGAACATCGAAATTTATTTCAATTACAAACCAGAGCACTTTGAAATATGGCCCGTAATTAAATACGATACTGAAGTTTTGGAAGACAACAGGTTTGTGGTGAAGATAGAGTTCTTGCAAAAAAAAGAATTTTTTACAATAGAGGCTATTCATACTAACAATGCATTCCCAGAGGTTCAGAACGTTAGAGCAGAAGTAGGAAAATGCAAAAACGTTAGAATGGCACCAGTACAAATTTTTTCAAACTACTTTAATGCAACGGTATTTTGTTTGATGATTTTAGGGATTTTTCAGATTATTACCTTTATCGTGTCTTTTTTTGTTTAATGATTTAACTAAATCCAAATGACCCAATTCATCCTTGATGCGCTGCCCTTCCTCACCTTCACCGCCGTCGGTTCGTTCTCGCCGGGGCCGAACAATGTCATGGTCGCCGCATCGGGCATGAATTACGGATACCGTGGAACGCTCCCCCATATTCTGGGCGTACTCATCGGCTTTGGCGCGTTGCTCATCCTCTGCCTGCTCGGCGTGGGCGTGGTCTTCACCCTCTATCCCGCGTTGGAGACGGTGCTGAAAATCCTCTCTGCGGCCTATCTGCTCTATCTTGCGTATCGCATTGCCACCGCGGGGCGCGTCGGATTAGAGAAAGAGCGCACAAAACGCGACCGACCACTCACCTTCTTCGAGGCCGCGGCCTTCCAATTCATCAACCCAAAGGCATGGGTCATCGGCGTTGCGGCCACGGCCGGCTTCTTACCCGTTGAAAACGGCATCGCCTATAACATCGCGATCATCATCCTCACCCTGTGCACGGCCTGCGCGTTCAGCATCAACACATGGACGTTATTTGGCAAAATCCTCGCCCGCGCGTTTAAACAAGACAAAACCCGCCGCGCCATCAATATCGGCCTCGCGCTGATGCTGGTGGCGACCATTCCGATGATGCTTGACCTGTATTAAGGCGCGTTAGAAAAATCTTAAAACATCCGCTATAGATTGAAGAAGCGTTTCGCAGTATACTCATGATTGCTGCAGCGTATCCGTCCCACCTTTTGCATGCGAAAACGCCATGTCAGAAAACCCGAAAAAACGCATTGTCATTCTTGACGCTGACCCGAAAGTCCGCTTGGACTTGGAGGCGAATTTGCGTAGCTATTATAACGTCCGCACCTATGATGATGGCCCCGACGGCCTGAAATACATGAAAAAAACACCGCCGGATCTGATTATCATGGGTGAAGATGTCGGCAGCGGCGCAGGCAGCTCGGCCTATTTCCTTAGCTCAATTTGTGATGATATAAAATTGCAGAAAATCCCGCTGGTTCATGTGTTGAAAAAAGACCGCTTCGTGCTGGAAAAATCCAAGGCGGCGGGCATTAAACATCATATCTTCAAACCCTATGACAGCGCGCAAGTTGTGCAAACCGTAATCAATATTCTAAACACTTCCGTTGAGAAGGAATGGGAAAGCCTGCCAGAAACGCAACGCGCCGCCCTGCAAAATACGGTAAAAATTTTCAGCAATCTGGCGGAGCAAATCATCTCGGGCGAGGCGGTTGATTTTAAATCCGTCAAAAGCGATTGCCAACCTTTGGTGCAGGCGGTCGAAAATAACGATTTCAAAAGCATCCTAAACGGTGTGCGCAGCCACGATGATTACACTTACGCCCATTCCATGCGCGTTGCGACCCTGCTCACCCTTCTGGGGCACGCCGCGGGCTTTAAAAATGACGATCAATTGCTGATGTCCAGCGGCGGATTGCTGCACGATGTCGGAAAAATGATGATCCCGCATGAAATTCTGAACAAACCCGGGCGCTTAACCGATGAAGAATTTGAGGTCATCAAAACGCATGTACCTGAAACCATGGTGTACTTGAAAAAGTCGGACAAAATACCAAACGGTGTGTTCGTGATCGCCGAACAGCATCACGAAAAAATAGACGGAACAGGCTACCCGCACGGCTTAAAAGGTGGGCAATTGAACGAACTGGCGCGTATGGCCGCCATCGTCGACGTCTACAGCGCTTTGACTGACAGGCGCGTTTATAAGCCGCCCATGCCCGCATCAAAGGCCATGCTGATCATGACCGAAGAAATGACGGGCCACCTAGACCCACATTACATCAAACTGTTCAGAACAATTCTGATTGACGCAAAAATATTGGAATAAAAAATTAAGGCTGCGCAGATGCTGGTGTAGGTACGGTTTCTACGCTTGTTTCATTCTCAGCATCGGGCGATGTTTGCCCTGCATCAGGCTGCTCCAACGCAGGCGAGTAGGGAACAAAAGGCTCCGCACGATCAAAAAACTTCTCACGATCAGCGGGCGGCACGGGATCCTCAATAGCTTGACGTAAAATTTCACCTGGCCCGACAACATCACCGAAATAATAGAAACTCAAAAATACCTGATCTTCGCTCATCGACGGATCGGCGAATGGCGAGCTCCAATCCTCAGGCAGTAAAATACGGTCATGCCCGGGTGCCCAATATCGTTCGATTTCTTCAGGAAACTCAAAGCCCATCGCCTCAACCATCGTATGCGCAACCGAATTTGAATTCTGCGCCGTACCTGCAACCTCAATCTTATCATAAATAAGGTTTTGATTATTAATGAACGCCGTCGCATCGAAGGCGGGAAGAACGCGGCGCAAAACGTCCTCTTCCGATCCTGTGAACAAGACATGCTCACTGTCTTTTTCATACGTGTCATGAATATCGAAAAATTCAGGCGTTGTAATAACAGCTCGTAACGTATCATCATTGTCACCAACCGCAACCACGCCACCTGTCTCACGATCAATCGCGAGGCCGTGTATCGCGAAAATCTCTTCGCCTCTAAGGTCGCGTACACTGATGTAGTTATGGTTCGGGCTGCCCAACAAAGGCATGCCCAAATCGGTGCTGACCAAATGTATACTGAATTCCGGTGGAGTTCCCGGATCTAAAACCTTTATATCACTCATGTTTTTTTTATCTTTTTTCAAACCGCTTTAATAATTTAAGAATAAACAAAATGAATGTTTATGTCAAAATTCAACTCACGGCGGGGGAATCATCAGGCTCGGTGTCGAAGAATGTTGTTTGTGTGATGTTCCCGCGTTCATTCAGCCTATGGAGAAGACACGGCGCATCGACATTCTCTACATGATTAGGAAAATGAACCAGTTTATATTTCGCCGCCGCCCGCGCAAACCGATTAGCCACAGGAATGCGCTGTTCCTTCCGCCGTACGCGTTCAACATGCAAATCATCCTGATTGGCAATCGCCTGTTCCAGCCGCTTAAAAATATCCTGTTCGTAACGCTCATGCCCTGTTTTGCCGGCTTTGATGTCACGAATGGATGTCTCCACAAACGGGCAGTCAGAAATGATCTTCTCAATATTGAAATTCTTCATCTGCTCAAGCGCGAGCGTTGCACTCCACAACTCGGCATAATGGCTATCGGTAAGCCCTAATTCCGTAAAATTAAACGCCTGAATAAAGGCAACACCGCCCGTGCCCTTCGTGGTACTCTCCACAACAGCCGCGCCGCCTGCCTTATTTTTATCTTGTCCGAAAAAAGAGCCATCCGTCCAAATACGGCATCCCTCGCGCGACATCTTTATGGCGAGCCTAAGCTCCGGCCTGTCGGCATCTTCATCTGGTGTGATTTGCATTGAACTCTACCCTTATCATTCCCTACGCGTAAGTAAGGTAACAAAGGCAGCCAAAAAAAGTCACGAAATTTATTCAAAAAAAACGGCACCGAAATGCCGTTTTCTCCATGATAAAATATAGGCGTGATTTAAAGAACGTCCAACATCTCGGCAACCAGCGGGTGACGGACGATATCCTTTTGCTCCAAACGGCACACAGCAACGTTTTTCAACGCCTCCAGCCGTTGGCTAATCTGCGCGAGGCCCGACATCCCTTCCAGCAAGTCAGACTGATCAGGGTCACCTGTCACGACCATGGTCGAATGCCAGCCCAAACGCGACAAAATCATCTTGAGCTGCCCATACGTACAGTTCTGTGCCTCATCAATAACGATAAAAGAATTATTAAGCGTACGCCCGCGCATGAAGCCGATCGGTGCAATCTCAATCGTACCGTCCTCTAACAATTGCCGAACCTTCTTGCCGCCCATACGATCGCCGAGCGAGTCGTACAAAGGCCGAAGGTAAGGCGCCATTTTCTCGTGCAGGTCACCAGGCAAAAACCCGAGGGATTCGCCTGCCTCCATCGCGGGTCGAGAGAGGATAATACGTTCAATCTCTCCCTTCTCAAGCGCCTGAACGGCCGACGCAATCGCAAGATATGTCTTTCCCGTCCCGGCAGGACCGATCGCCATTGTGAGGCTGCGCGTCTTAATTGATTCCATCAAAATGCGCTGCCCTTCCGACCGCGGCTTTATATTCTTCACATATTTCTGATCGCGCCGTCCGTCAATTTCAGAATCAAGCGGGTGCCAGCTGTCACTTTCGAAATGTGTGTGAACAACATTTTCTTGTTTGGAAGCACGATATTTGCGGGATTTTTTAGCCATACGAAATGATCCTCCTCAGATCAAGGTGGGTGAAAAAGCAGAACTTTTTGTGGGAAAAAAATGATATTCGACCCATCCTTACAATTTAAAAAAAACTGTAAACGATTTAAAATCAGAAAAACTGAATGAATCACTATCACATCTAAAGTTTACCAGAGTGGTAATACGCAATGCGAAGATATTCTTTATGTCTTGTCTTTTTTCTGTGTAGTATTTTGCAAGAATGTGTAAACTCAATTATACTAATACTTAGAAGTAATAATTTTCTTGGAGCGACCGTAATGATGGGAAAGAAAAAAACAGTATCACTTGTATGTGCAGCGCTTGCTTTGGCCGTTATCCCTCTGAGTGTGAATGCCGTGTCTTACACAACCGAAGGCAAAAAGGCCGACCAGAAGAATGAAGTTGTCGACCCGAACAAACCAAAGCCTGGTGAAAGAACAGTGCACACTAAAAAAGAGCCGCAAAAATGCACGAATGCTGACAAGCTCATGCTCAGGAAAGTGACCAATAAGTCGAACGCGATGATCAAGCAGATCAGTAAGACAGAAAAAGAGTTCGAAGAAAAAGGCGTTCCTAAAGATATGAGCGACTTTAAAAAGCTGCGCAAAGCCAATCAGGAAATTGCTGAAAAAAGAAATTACTTCCGTTCCGCAGAATATAAAGACGCGCAAAAGGCAGCGAAAAGATGCAACACAGATTTGCCGAAATACCAATCTTATGAAGCGTTTTGGTTGCCTACAAAATTCAATAGGTAAAACCCGAATAAAAGAAGTTTTGTCTCCACAAAACGGCGCATCGTCATGCGTTGCCTAAATCAACGTTGCTTTCATCCGTGAATATCTGTAATTTGCAATCCATCAAAGTCGATGGAGACACAAAGGCAGGAATAATATGAGCGTAACATTCAAAGACGTATGCGCGGCGCGGGAAAAAATTAAGGATGCGGTCATCTTAACGCCGACAGTTAAGGCAACGCGCCTGTCTATCCATTTGGGCATTGATCTCTATTTAAAACTTGAAAACCTGCAGCATACCAGCGCATTTAAAGCGCGCGGCGCACTCAACAAACTGCTGACTTTAAATGAAGAGCAACGTAAAAAAGGCGTGATTGCTTGCAGCGCAGGAAACCATGCACAAGGCGTGGCTTATAATGCAACCCGTCTGGGAATTCCGTCTGTCATCATCATGCCGGAAGGCACCCCCTTCAATAAAATCAAGCGAACCGAAGATTTCGGCGCGCAAGTCGTGATTTACGGCGAGAACTTTGACGCGTCCGTCGGGGAAACATTAAGGCTCGCCACAGAACGCGACCTAACATTTATCCACCCTTTCGATGACGAAGCCGTCGTCGCAGGGCAGGGCACATTGGGGTTGGAGATGTTGGAACAAGTGCCTGACCTTGATACAGTCGTCGTACCCATCGGCGGCGGTGGTTTGATTGCGGGTGTGGCAACGGCTCTCAAAGGTGTAAAACCGGAAATCGAAGTCATCGGCGCGCAAGCAGAAAATTTTGACGCCGTCCTTGCTATGTACGAAGACCGCGCATTCACGGCCGGAAAAACAACACTCGCAGAAGGAATCGCCGTAAAATCGCCGTCCGAAAAGGATTTTGCAATCATCAAGGAATTGGTTGACGATATCTACGCGGTCAACGAAACCGAAATCGAAGAAGCCATTTTCGACCTGCTCAGCGATGAAAAACTCGTCGCCGAGGGCGCAGCAGGTGCAGGATTGGCCGTGATTAAGAAGAATATCGACCGCTTTAAAGGCAAGAAAGTCGGCCTTGTCCTATGTGGCGGGAACATTGACTCGCGCACACTCTCCACGCTCATTCTGCGCGGCCTTGTGCGTGACGGGCGCATTACACGCCTCACCTTCGAAATCGACGACACACCTGGGCAACTTTCTGATATATCACGCATAATCGGTGAGGCAGGCGCCAACGTGATTGAGGTCATCCACCAACGCATGATGCAAACCGTCTCCCTCAAACAAGCCGAGCTTGACGTGGTGATTGAGGCGCGCGACCAGAACCATGTCGATGAAATCATCACAACGCTCAGCAACGCAGGCTTTAAGGTCTCCGCCATCCGCGACGTTTAAGGCACGGCCAAACCAATCTTGACAAAACCATCACTTTATAGGATTATAAGCCTATAAACGCCATATCTGCGCCTGAACCAAACCGCCCCGCATCTTGCCCATAAGATCGGGGCTTTTTTCACGCGCGCCCATTCCCAACCATTTCAAATGTTACAAAAGAAAAGGAGAGCCTCATGAGCTTTTTCAAACGCATCGCCCAATCCGTCGGGAACGGCCTGACCAACGCCGCCGCCGATATCCGCACTGTGAAAGACAACCTGACCCGACAGGGCTATTTCAACGAAGCACATCAAAATGACTACATCACCCGAGACTTAGATACAGGCATCAAAGCCTTCCAAAGGGATAACAACCTGAAAATCGACGGCATTCTCTATCCCGATGGAGAGACCGAGCGCATCCTTATCGGCACGGCGGGCACAGCATCGGATAGCAACCAAGAACCAAGTGCCACCTTCATCGGCTTCGGCGGCATCCCAAGCGGCACGATCAACCCCGTTACCCCGCGCACAAAACCCGAAGGATTTTTCTCCCAGGTCACGCGTAATCTATCCGCCTCTGAAAATCAGGAACAAGAAAAACAAAGCATTATAATCCCCGAACGAAAACCCAAACCGCCGAAACAAACGGCACAAGAACCGCTTTCAAAACCAGCCCCCACCGACGCCGCAGGCCGCATCATCCGCGATGAGGAAAAAGTCGATACAATACCCATCCCGTATCGCAAACCGCTCGACTCGCCAAACCGCCCAACAATCTTAAAAGGCGTTGATAATGAAGAAGTTATAAAAACAACCTTAACATTTGAGGACGATAAGGTCTGGATGTATAAAGACACCGCAGACGATAATGATGGGTGGGTGACCATAGGCATCGGCAGAGCCTTAAAAACCGTCGATCAGGCCAAGCAAGTACCGTTCAGGGTAAAAGACGAAAACGCACCGGGGGGTGAGCGTCGCACCACGCCGAAAGAAATTGAGCGCGCCTTTAACAAAATAAATGCCATTAAGAATGAAAACTACAAAGCAAAATCATTTGAGCCTGATGAGGGTATAATTGCGAAACAACATGATCTCGACAATCTCTTCATAACAGAAGATGATATATCCAAAATGGTCGATGAAGATTTGAGGGAACATGCCAGTGAAGTGCGTAAGAAATTTCCCGAATTTGACACCTTTCCGCCAGCGGCTCAAGAGGCCTTGCTCGATATGCAGTATAACTCTGGTCTGAATCCGTCGGAATGGCCAAAGCTTTTCGGTCATGTGCGTAACCGCAACTGGCTCGGTGCGGTGGGCGAGGTCAACAGGCCGCAAGTAGATATAGACAGAAATGACTGGACACGCAGGAAAATGAACGAAGCAGACCGCCAGCAAAAAAACAAATAAAACCTATTGCTCTTGGTGCTGCGGCTTTGGCCGTGGCACCGGAACGTGTCTATCATAATGTGAAGTTGATGATGACGCGGGAAGGCCTTCGTAATACCGACATCCATTTTCCGGCTGTATCCGTTCCCAGTGAACATGCGCCGGAAGATGGAAATGCTCTTTTGTCACCTCTATTTCGTGAGGATAGGAACGTGAGCAAAGAGTGTCGTAAATACGAAGATACCAAAATACAGATATATCATAAGGATCTTTTGGCCAGGGGCCGTAAACGGTTGGTTCCTGTTTCAGATGAAACAATTGATAAGAGTAGCTAATATCATCAGAAGTCCCTATTTCTTCGGGCGTTAATTTTCTGGCATCATGGGGGTTTCCATCAAAGTACGTGCTGTTTGAAGTCGTTTTAACAATCGCATACATATATTCGCCGTCACGATGAAAAATCTTAAACTCTTCATAAATTTGTGGCACGCCAGAAGGTACATAAACATGTTGATATGTGTTGGGCGAGGTAAATTCAAGCAAAAAAGGTCCGTTAGCATCCCACACGTGAATAAGCTCTGACGGTGCTTCAAGATAGCCGTCATTCGCAACATGAGTGCAGGCCGTGATAAAACAGAAAAGGGGAAAAAGAAAAAGCCTCATAGAATAACAGTATAGAAAGCAAACAATTTTGCAACCACTGGATCAAAGCCTTCCAACGGGATAACAACCTGAAGGTCGACGGCATTCTCTTCCCCGATGGAGAAACCGAGCGCGCCCTTATCGGCACGGCAGGCAAACCAAGCAGCTCCCAACAAAAAACCGCCCCTCATGAGACAAAAAGGGGCGGCCATTAGGAAACTTTATGTTTTAAGGAGAGAATTACTCCGCGGCGATCACGCCACCTTCGGAATCATCGTCCTTATTCTGGCTCATATTATCAATACCGCCGATTTTCTTCGCGTAATTGCCTGTGAAAATATCTTCGCTGAACACAGACTCCCACGTGCCTTGCGTTGAGGCTTTCGCATATTCGGTCGCGCGGTTTTCGAAGAAGTTCGTGTGCTCCGCACCGTTCAGCATTTCATCCATCCACGGCAACGGGTTTTCCGTCACACCGTAAAGCGGCTCAAGGTTCAACTGCTGCAAGCGGCGATCCCCGATATAGCGGATATACTGCTTCACATCCTCGGGCGTCATGCCTTCGATCTCACCTTGCTCAAAACACAAATCGATAAACGCATCTTCATGCTCGATTGTAATCTCGCAACATTCGGTAATCTCGCGTTTCAACTCATCATCCCAGATATCGCGGTTTTCATCGATAAAGGTGTTGAACAAACGGATCATGGACAAGCAATGCAATGTCTCATCACGTACCGACCATGTCACAATCTGCCCCATCCCCTTCATTTTGTTAAAGCGCGGGAAGTTCATCAAAATTGCGAATGACGCAAACAGAGCGAGGCCCTCGGTAAACGCCCCAAACATCGCCATCGTCTTGGCGATATCACGGCGATTTTCCATCGACACATCCTGCATATAGTCAAACTTGTCTTTCATTTCCTTGTACTTAAGGAACGCGGAGTACTCGACCTCCGGCATACCGATCGTATCGAGCAGGTGAGAGTAAGCGGCAATATGCACAGTCTCAATGTTTGAGAACGCGGACAGCATCATCTGCACTTCAACCGGGCCGAACACTTGGGAATAATGCTTCATGTAGCAGTTATTCACCTCAACATCACTTTGCGTAAAGAAGCGGAAAATCTGCGTCATCAGATTCTTTTCTGACGGCGTTAAGTTCTTTTTCCAGTCACGCACATCTTCAGCCAGCGGCACTTCCTCTGGCAACCAGTGAATGCGTTGTTGTGTCAACCATGCCTCATAACACCAAGGGTATAAAAATGGTTTGTAAACGTGACGCTCCACAAGAAGAGGGGAGTCGGCTTTTGCGCGATCTTCAATCGCATCCTTCGTGAGTGGCATGAATAATGCTCCTTTTTCTTTCGTTCGTTTAGGTTTGTTGCCATCCTACAGCGATTCTCTCAAACGCAAATTTTTTTTCGAAAACCATCCTGTGGATAACGGGGATTAAATTTGAACGTTACACCATATATTGTGTGCAACAAAGATAAGGTAACACTACATATTGTGTTTTTCAACGAAAAAGGAGCGATAATCCATTAAGAATTTGTAATCCGCTAGGCGTGCGAAAGTGAAGCGTAAAACGCCTTAAAGAAACAAAAATAAAAAGAGATCGTTAAATATCCGCAACAGGAACGTCTGCAACGGGCGTTCCGAAGGGTTCAATGCCAAACCAAGACCCTATTGTGTCATAAATCGGAACCAAAACTTCACCACTGGCCTGCATAACTTCTGATCCGAATGCGGTGTCGTGCGCCCACGGAAAAACAACGGCTTCTGATAAAAATTCCATCGGAAGGCCAACAACAAAAGATGTAACGGCAGCTGTGATTGCAGCAACAAGAGCCACATTACCCGTGCTGTTGCCGCCATCATCATTACCTGATGAAAGCGCCCGACCCAGCAAACCAATCCCGGCTACGGCAGCGACCGCGCCCAGCCCGAGTGTAACCATCGGTGCGGAAAAAACGCCGAGTGCACCGGCCGTCGCACCGGCCGCAGACATCATAAATGTGCCTGTAAGCCAATCGCTATCATTACCACCTGTCGCCGCGTGAGAGCCTGCCATTTTTTTCTTCCATTATTATAATGTTATGTTATAACGTAATTTATAGAAATGAAAGCAATATGTCAACAAACATGCGGGTATCAGAATTATGAATGGTTTTAAAGTAGGCGCTTTGGCAGCAATGTTAGCATTCTCTTCTCAAGAGGCGGATGCGCAGGTCAGTAGTATTCCATATGATGAATCAGGAAAATTGGCAGCATCCGAAACCGAATTCCAACTGACGGTTATTAAAGGCGTTCCCGGAAACGTTGTACCGGTTGATTGTGATTTGCTTGACGAAAACGGCAATATCACGCCCGAATTCGTCGCGGCGATGGGCGTAAGATCTCATATGGAATATGATGAACGACGCATGAATCAATATGAAGAGACACATAACGTAGAGCTTACGGATGAACAGCGTATTAACACCTTCCTACGTCACTTAAATGCGCACAATGCAACCGCAAGATTGACTCGTGAAAGATTGGAAACGGCGGCCAACCATTGCCGTCAGAATTATCCTGATCATTTAGGGAATGATTAATTTACTGCGCGGCACTGCTGCACACGTGACAGGTGCCGTGCAATTCCACATTCCAATGATGAAGCGTGAATTTCTCTTGCTCCACCTTTTCATTAAGTCGTTGTGGCAACGTACATAAATGTACCTCTTCAACGGCCTGACAATTATCGCAAATCATAAATTGCGACCCGTCATGTTTGTGATTCACATCACATGAGACATAGGCATTGAGAGACTCAATACGGTGAACAAATCCATGCTCTTCTAAAAATTCCAGCGCGCGATAGGCGGTTGGCGGCTTCGGATTTGTTAGCGTCTTGCCCATCTCATCCAGCACGTCATAAGCGGTAATCGGCTTTTTGGCAGCATTCACAATTTTAAACGCCAACATCCGCGGCTCGGTCACGCGCAGGCCACGTTCCTGACAATAGTTTTCAAAAACTGAAAAATTCGTATGCTTCATGCCGCCACTATATCGCGAACGCGCTCGAAATACTATCTTTCAAATGCTACTCGTCAAATAAGCTGAGATATTCTCCATACCCCTCTTTTTCAAGGTCATCTTTATGGATAAAGCGCATCGATGCGGAATTCATGCAGTACCGAAGGCCGCCGCGATCAGCAGGTCCGTCGGTAAACACATGCCCAAGGTGGGAATCTGCCTGCGCGGAACGCACCTCTGTCCGCACGGAAAACAGCTTGCGATCAACATGCTCCGTCACCGCATCCTCTGAGAGTGGCTTGGTAAAACTCGGCCATCCCGTGCCTGATTTATATTTGTCCGTCGAAGAAAACAGCGGCTCGCCCGAAACGATATCGACATAAATACCCGGTTCTTTATTATCCCAATATTCATTACGAAAAGGAGCTTCCGTCCCATCTTTTTGAGTCACCTTATACTGCATCGGTGTTAATTCTTTTAAGCGTTCTTTTTTCTCTTCCATCGTAAATTCTCCTCTTACCGCATGATCTTGGGCGTTCGCGGAACCGACCGCGCCAAACACCGATATAATCACAGCGCACAACGCGCACAATGTCAATTTCTGCATAAATATGCTCCTTAAATAATAGAATACGCTAAACAATCATTCGCCAAATTTACCAACATGTTACACTGTTCTCATCTAAGAAAAACAAAGATGGAAACGAGCGAAACAAAAAAGGGCTCAATATTTGAGCCCTTTTACACAATTCAAAAAGATTTATCTTACTGACAAGACAGACATTCTTCATACATTGAGCCGCCTGTCCCATCGCCGAGCGCGCCTTGCGCATCCTCGGCTTGTTTTGCGTCATCGACTTGCGTTCTCTTCCATGACGCGTCACTTTCCGCGCGCTGAATAGATTTCGAACGGCAGTAATACAGCGACTTACAGCCCTTTTTCCACGCTTGATAGTGAATAGCGTGCAGGTCAGACTTATGAACATTCGCAGGCAAGAACACATTAACGCTCTGTGCTTGGCAAACAAACGGTGTACGATCTGCGGAGTGCTCAATAATCCAACGCTGATCAATTTCAAACGCGGTCTTAAACACGTCTTTTTCTTCCTGGCTCAATTCATCAATGTGCTGGACAGAGCCCTCATTGGTGAAGATCGAACTCCATGTTGCATCATTATCGATGCCTTTCTCCGCCAAAGCCTTTTTCAGGAATTTGTTCTTCACAGGGAATGATCCTGACAAAGTTTTGTGTGTGTAGGCGTTTGCCGCAATCGGCTCAATCCCCGGGGAAGCACCACCACAAATGATAGAGATAGACGCCGTCGGCGCAATCGCCATCTTGTTGGAGAAACGCTCCATAATGCCGTAATCCGCGGCATCGGGGCACGGCCCACGCTCATGCGCAAGCTTTACGGATGCATCATCGGCCTGACGCTTAATGTGCTTGAACATCTTCATGTTCCACACCTTCGCCATCACGCTTTCCATAGGCAGCATCTTAGATTGCAGGAATGAGTGGAAGCCCATAACGCCCATACCAACCGAGCGTTCACGCATCGCGGCATATTTCGCGCGCTTCATGCTATCAGGTGCCTTTTCAATAAAGTCGGTCAGAACATTATCAAGGAATCGCATCACATCCTCAATAAAGGTCGGATGATCCTGCCATTCTTCAAACTTCTCTAAATTGAGCGAGGATAGGCAACAGACCGCCGTTCTGTCATTACCCAAATGGTCACGCCCAGTCGGCAATGTAATCTCTGAACACAAATTCGACATCTTCACGTTCAAACCGGCCATCTTGTGATGATCAGGAATGGCATCATTCACATGATCAATAAAGATGAAGTAGGGCTCGCCTGTCTCAACACGTGCAGTCAGCATGCGAATCCACAAATCACGCGCACTCACCTTATCGACAACGGCATTATCTTTTGGTGATTTCAACGCCCACTCTTCATCATTCTCAACCGCTTCCATGAAACGGTTCGGAATAAGAATACCGTGGTGCAGGTTCAGCGCCTTACGGTTCGGGTCACCACCGGTCGGACGACGAATTTCAAGAAACTCTTCAATCTCAGGGTGCCATACAGGCAGATAAATCGCTGCAGAACCGCGTCTCAGCGAACCTTGTGAAATCGCAAGTGTCAAAGAGTCCATCACGCGGATAAACGGAACAATACCTGATGTCTTACCGTTACGGCCAACCTTCTCACCAATGGAGCGGACATTGCCCCAGTAAGAACCGATACCGCCACCAAGCGAGGCCAACCAAACATTTTCATTCCATAGGGAAACAATATCTTCCAAAGAGTCCTGCGTTTCGTTCAGGAAACAAGAGATTGGAAGGCCGCGGCTCGTTCCACCATTCGACAAAACAGGTGTCGAGGGCATAAACCACAAATTAGAGATATAATCATAAAGACGCTGGGCATGCTCACTATCATCGCCGTAATACATCGCCACACGCGCAAACAAATCCTGATACTGCTCCTCGGGCATCAAATAACGATCCGTTAGAGTGGCTTTTCCGAATTCTGTGAGATTTTCATCGCGTGCACGATCAATTTCGACACGATTTCCTCTCTCCATTTGCGCAATGTCAAACATGAGCTTTGCTCCCTTTAGCTTTGTAATTTTTATATTCTTGTTGAAGGATCTTCAAGAATGATTTGAAATGAGAAAACCACAAGTTCTTGTGATTAACTGAAAGCCAACATACTATATCTCGTATACCCTGCCAATCAGAATATATTCCCAAGGCACGCGTCTTGACTCAAAAAAGCCATTGATTCAAAGGCAAAAAATCGACATATCCCACGGGTTATCCCACCCGAAAAAAATTTAAAAAAGACCTTTTTGTAACAAAACGACCCATATTCACGAAAACAATAAACACAAGATATAGTGGGTGGTAAATTCATCTAATCATGTTTAGATTCAACCCTGTACGTTGCCTCAGAGCAACAAAACATCAAGAGCAGCCCGTAAATATCTAAGGACAGTTATGCGCAGAAACAGAAATACAAAAATTTTAGCAACCATCGGCCCCGCGTCCGACTCGCAAGACATGATAGAGCAGCTATTCACTGCCGGTGTCGATGTGTTTCGCCTCAATTTCTCACATGGCTGTCACGATGATCATCGCGCGGCACTCCACAATATCCGCGCCGTAGAGGAAAAATTCAACCATCCCATCGGCGTGATTGGAGACTTACAAGGCCCGAAATTACGAATCGGAACCTTCGAAACAGACCGAATCGAATTAGAGAAAAACCAAACGTTCCGATTCGATTCCGATTCGGCCGCTGGCAACGAATCGCGCGTCTGTCTTCCCCACCCCGAAGTGATCGAATCGATGAACATAGACGACCGCATTTTCCTTGATGATGGAAAGGTGCGTATTAAAATTACAAACAAAGGCGAAGGCTATCTTGAAGGCACAGTCGAGTCAGGGTCATCGCTCAGCAATAATAAAGGCTTTAACATTCCAGGCGTTGTGCTGCCCATTCCCGCCCTGACAGAAAAAGACAAGATCGATTTAGAAGCCGCGCTGGAGATGGGCGTGGATTGGATCGCGCAAAGCTTCGTGCAAAACCCGCAGGATGTAGCGCAGGCACGCGACCTCATTAAAGGGCGCGCCGCACTGATGGTCAAAATCGAAAAGCCGTCCGCACTGGTTCAATTACAAGATATTGTAGAGCTTGCCGATGGTGTGATGCTCGCCCGCGGTGATTTGGGCGTTGAAATCCCGCCCGAAGATGTACCTGCCGCGCAAAAAAACGTGGTGCGCATGGTGCGCGATTTAGGCAAGCCGATTGTGGTCGCCACACAAATGCTTGAATCGATGATCGAAAACGCGCGTCCCACCCGCGCCGAAGCCTCCGACGTTGCCACCGCCGTATATGACGGAACCGATTGCGTCATGCTGTCGGCCGAAACAGCTGTGGGCGCATACCCCGTGCGCGCAGTTGAAATGATGGACCGCATCGCAAACCGCACAGAAGTCGATGAAAACTATCTGGAAATGATGGAAACTTCCCGCCCCGAGGCGCTAAATACTTCATCCGATGCCATAACCACCGCCGCTTATTACGTGGCAGAGGATGTCGACGCCAAACTGATCGTCAATTACACCATGAGCGGCTCAACCGCCTTAAGAACAGCACGCCAACGCCCTGAGGTGCCGATCCTGTGCCTAACGCCTGATTTGAAAGTCGCACGCCGTCTCATGCTCTCCTATGGTGTTCACGCCATCCATGACGAACAGGGCATTGAAGATTTCACAGGCCCCGCGCGTCATGCCGCAAAACTCGCTGTTGAGCGCGGATTCCTCAAAACAGGGGAACGCTTTATCATGACCGCAGGTATGCCCTTCGGCGTGTCAGGCTCAACCAACATCTTAAGAATCGCCAAAGTCGAAGACTAAAACCAAAACAAGGAATAACGGAAATGAAAAAAAACTACATCTATAAAACCGCCGCAATAGCTGCCGCAGCGCTGCTGATCGGAACAGTCCACCCAACCTATGCAGCCGAAAGCGATTGCGATGTAAACAGCCCTGTTATGAATGCCGTTTTCGAAAATGATTTACGCAGTGCAGATGATAAAACGAAAGACCTGCATCGCAGACCTGATATCGTTCTGAAATTCTGGGGCATCGAACAAGACGACAAAATCATCGACCTCGAAGCAGGCGCGGGATATTACACACGCATTTTATCTGACTACCTCAAAGATGGTCATGTAACAGCGGTAAACAGCGAGCTGTTCATAGAAAATGAACGGTTCAAAGACCGCGTTGACGCCATCAAGGCCACAGATGAAGCACGCGAAAACGTAACTCGCATCGAAGGGCGCTTTGATAAAATCGACCTGCCTGACAACGCAGACGGCGTAATGTTCATCAATTTCTATCACGACACAATCTGGATGGGCTATGACCGCAAGGCGATGAATGATGAGGTTTTCAAATCCCTCAAATCAGGCGGCACATATCTGGTGATGGATCACGCCGCTGAGGAGGGCGCAGGCTTTACCGTCGGAAAATCCCTACACCGTCTCGAAGGAAAAGCCGTGATCGAAGAGGTTGAGAAATCAGGTTTCAAATTCGTCAAACAATCAGACGCCCTGATGCGCGAAGACGATATCCTCACCCAATCCGCAGTAAAGCCCGAAGAGCGCAGAGGAAAAACCGCGCGTTTCATATATCTGTTTGAAAAACCGTAAACCAAAATAAAAACAAGACGATAAAGGACATATATGGCAGACCACATCCACGTCATATTAACAGGCGGCACGATTGAAAAAGCCTATGACCCCCTCACCGAAAAGCCAGAATTCAAGCACCGCTCCGTTGTGCCGGATTACATCTACGCGGTCGTGCAGGCCTATCCCGATATGACATTTGAGACGTTATATCAAATAGATAGCTTTGACATGAATCCGCAACGCCGCGAATCGATAAAACAAGCAATAGAACGCAGCGATTCGAAAAAAATCCTGATCGTCCACGGCACATCGACCATGGCGGAAACCGCCCAATACCTAGACGAGAATTTCAAAGACACGGACAAAACAATTATTCTAACAGGCTCTATGATTCCGCTAAAAGAATTCGCGATGAGTGACGGCGGTTTTAACCTCGGCTATGCTCTCGCACGGCTGGAAACAGAAAAAGCGGGGGTCTACCTTGCCATGAATGCGAAGTTATTCGCCCCGAACGACGTCACAAAAAATACGGGCATTGGCCGCTTTGAAACGTTATAATACCGATCAAAGCGAGAGAGGGAGTACATGAGTAGCATCAAAACGTTTCTAACAACCGCATTCTGCATGGTCGCTGTATCTTTAGTGCACTACCCCTTAAGCGCGGCTGAGATGAGCGTTGAAAACGCCTATAAAAGATTAGGGCATCAACAAACCCCGTTCAAGAAATCTCAGGCTCGCATGACCAATGCGGAAAAGAACTATCTTGATCATCTGTTTTTCGTCACCGACCTCGCTTTTAGCGAGCGCATGACCATGCTGAACTATTTTAATCAACGCAAAGACGCGGCTTATATCGACAAATATAATGAAGAGATTAAAAACTTGCTTGCCAGCTTCGAACTCGTAAAGGCACCGAATAGAAATTTAGAGCAGATTGAAGACATCATCATCGACGCGATAAAAGATCAGAAAAACTTCTTTAATGTTTGGCACGAATATGCAGGAACACCGACATACGGGAATTTACAGAAAAATTACGCACAAAACCCGTACGTGCAAAGCTCTCATAAAAAATTGATCAAGGCTTACATGCTGCTAAAACAAGTCTATCCCAATGAAGGACAGCACAATCAAAAAGCGTTTTATGATCATCTCTGCGCGCTCGACTTCATATAAATCTGAAAGCGAAAGGAGCACGACAATGCGCATAAACTACAAACACATTCTGCCCGTGGTCATCGTGCTGGCAACATGCGCAGTATTTCAAAGCCAAGCCCAAACAAGGGAAGGCAGCGCCAAAAAACCATACGAAATTATCAGTGATGCGCGCGTAAAGTTTGATAAAGACACCGCCAAAATGAGCGATGCGGAAAAACAATACCTCTATGATTTATTCTACATCGCCGATTTGGCTTTCCGTGAACGGATGATCATGCTTGATTTCTTTCGCAAACGCCAAGACATTGCCTATATTGATCGTTACAACGTCTCAATTGATGAATTGCTTAAAGGCTTCAAAATAATCGAAGCCCCGAATGTTGATTTAGGAAAGGTGGAAATGCACATTGTCAACGCACTGAAAGATCAGCGGCGTTTTTTCAACGAATGGCACGAAGCATGGGGAACGAAGAAATATGATCAATTACAGGAAAATTTCACAACCCATCCGCACGTCAGAAACAACCACAGCCGTTTGGTCAAGGCGCATAACATCTTAAAAGAAAACTACCGCCGCGAAAGCAAAGAAAATCTACAAGCCTTTAGCGACCACATTCGCGCGCTTGATTTTATATAAAGCCGAAAGCGACTAAGCAGCGGCGGCATATCTCTCTGTAATCGCGGCGCGTTTATCGGCCATGGAATGAAACACCTCCGCCACCCCCAAATCGAGCAAAGCCTTTTCGTGTTGGTCGGGCGCATGATGCGCATACGTCACGCCCCACACTTCCATCCCTGCGGCCAGTCCCGCTTGCGCGCCGACAAGGCTGTCTTCAAAAACCAGGCATTTTTCAGGCGCTACCCCCTTCAACGCTGCCCCATGCAGAAACAGATCAGGCGCGGGCTTCGGGTTCGGCGCCATCAACGCACTGACGATAAACTCATCCCCGAAATAATCGCGCAAACCCGTCTGAGTGAGGGAGTTCAAAACATTATTCCGCTCCCCGTTGGACACGACACACACCTCTGCATGGCGCATCGCCAACTCCACCGTTTCCTGCGCCCCTTCAATCGGCTTCAGATAGGTTGGTGCCAGCGCCGTCACGCGGCTGTTATAAGTCGCCGCAATATCATCGGGGAAGCTCACACCCGTCTCTGCGGTGATCTGCGCTAAAATCTTGCTAAACCGCTTGCCCACGCAATGCTTCAGGGCATACTCCATGTCATACTGATGCAATCCGTGATCATGTAAAATCTCCAGCATCGCGTAATTGTTCAGATATTCGCTATCGACCAGCGTGCCGTCACAATCAAAAATAATCAGGTCATAGGGCATAGAATCAAAACACCATAATGGCTGCAGATAAAAACAGCGTTGCACTTACAATAATCGTTAAATTCCGCCGATAGGTAAAATACCCCTCGGGGATATAGTCCAGCGGCATCATCTTCCGATCCGCAAAATACACCACCCAGAACAGCAACACCATCCCGAACAGCGGCAGAACGGGGTTAAACACCACCGCCCAGATCATCAGGCCAAAACACGCCACCGTCGGCACCATCGCAAAGCTGAGCTGTTGTTTATTATTGGTCGGAATCGCTTGCCCCCAATGCACGCCGCCTAAAAAAGAGAGGATCATCGCGCCATAAGACAGCTGCACAAAACTCAGCGCCTTCATCCCGTTCAAATCATCAATAAAAAACGCCGCCAGCATAAACGCCACAAACGGCACCGCCCCCGCATACCCAAAATAAATCGGCAATTTTGTCATATTTTTCTCATACCAAATGTTTCGAAGTCAAAGTCTCTCCCAATGAAATAGGAGTCTCCGACGCAAAAAATTTCTAAATCTTCGAATTTTTCACCTTGTTTATTGTCTGACCACAGTTTTTTACGTCCATGAATAACCAGAGAACAATCTATGTCTTCCTGTTCAAGAAGATTTTTATAGTGGCTTATTATCGTTTCTGGACCACGAGCAAAAAGCCCGTATTTTTGGGAGCAAGTTTCAAACAAATTACCATGAATGTATTTTTCAATAGGTAATAAACGATCAAACTCATTAATATGAAGATCGTAAATTTTGCGAGCTAGGTTGTTTGCAGAAGAGCCTGTGTTATTGAAATAAAGAGAATACGCTACTTCCGTATATTGTAGAAGACGTATGTCCTCTTGTGAAGTATCGCAATAATGCGCCCATTCTTGTTCAATATAGCTTTCAACAATATATTCGACAGGAATTTTCCAATATCTATCTTGACCTTCGCATTTTGATAGAAGGACAATCTCAGCGGAATTATCTAATTTAGTGTATTTGAAAACAGATAGAACACCGTCCTCATCAAATTCTAAACTGTCTATAAATGCCCAAAAAGATTGTTCCATTTTTTAAATCATACCTAAAAAAATATAAAGAGCATTTCCATGTGGCAAGGAAAACGATCACTCTCGAATCCCAAAGAGTATTTTCATCAGGATCAGGAAAATAAGGCGACGTGTATGAAACATACAAAAGCCGAAATTTGACGCAGTCCTGATAAAATAATCAAAGGGATTATATCATGGCCATGCCGCCGTTGACGTGGATAGTCTGACCCGTCACGTAGCCGCTTTCATCGCTTGCAAGATAGACAGCCGCCGCAGCGATATCATTTGACCCGCCCATTTTCCCGGCCGGAATGGTCGCATTGATCTTCGCCTTTTGATCGTCATTCAGCGCATCGGTCATCGCGGTTGCAATAAAGCCGGGCGCGATGCTGTTCACCGTGATATTACGGCTCGCCACTTCTGCCGCCATCGCCTTGCTCCAGCCAATCATACCCGCCTTGGACGCAACATAATTACACTGCCCCGGGTTGCCCGTTACACCAACGACAGAGGAGATATTGATAATCCGCCCGTGCCTGCGCTTCATCATGCCGCGCTGCACCGCTTGAGCGAGCTTAAACGGCGCGGTCAAATTCACATCCAGAACATCTTGCCAGTCATCCGCGCTCATCCGCATGGAAAGCCCGTCACGCGTGAGGCCCGCATTATTGACGAGGATATCAATCTTTCCCATCGCCTCATCAGCGCGCTTGACCAAATCCTTTACCGCCTCATCGCTTGATAAATCAGCGGGCAGAACATGTACGCGGTCGCCTAATTCCGCCGCTAAGGCGTTCAATTTCTCTTCATTACGGCCTGAAATACCGACAACAGCCCCCTGCGCATGCAACGCCTTGGCAATTTCTCCGCCAATTCCGCCCGTTGCTCCTGTCACCAAAGCGCATTTTTCTGTCAAATCAAACATCATTTCTTAACCTTTTTTCATTATAATCAGGATATTAGGAGTAAAGGCATTTTTTCCGCTTGTAAAGATACTTAAAAGTAAAGCCGCATCAGAATAAGGCCAAGCCGAAAATGTGCAAAATTGGGGGAGCAATGAGCCTTTCAACGCGTATCAGACAGGAATTCTACGCCGTATCGCAAAATATTACGGACGATCAGGCCTTGCAAGAACGCCCGTTTGTGCCGATGCACGCGCAAATGTTTGCCCAGATTTTAGAGCCGATTAAACGCTTATTCGATACTGACCCGTACTACGCGAATATCGATATGAGCCTGTCCGACCAGATGCGCGAACTGCGCCAAATGTGCCAAGAGGTTCAGGCCGCACAAACCACAACCGACCGATTAATAAAGGCGCGCCGCACCCTTCTGCTCGGTACGCTCCAGGGGCTGTCCGAAGCACTGGAGGAGATGGAAGAGAAGGGCATATTCATCGCCGAGATTGATTTCGAAGATCTGCACGCCTTCACCGAATGTCTCGATATTCTGATGGCGAACGCCGTGATTTACAAGGAATTCATGCGCAGCCCGCAGGTCGCTGAGGCCATGCACGCCACATTCCAAAATTTAAAAGACGCGCAAAACCGTTTCTGGATGCCGTATCAGGAATTAAACACAATTCCCCCAGAACAGGCACACATCGAAAACCACGCGCAACAGCAAACGGCCTAACCGTTCAGCTTTTCCAAAAACGCCTCAATCTGCTCGGCTGTGCCCACGGCTTCGGTTGCAATGGATTTATCAATCCGCCGCGCAAGTCCGCACAAGACTTTTCCCGCACCGATCTCAACCATCTGCTCAACGCCGTTTTCGCCCATATATAAAACAGACTCGCGCCAACGCACCATTCCCGTAATCTGATCAACCAGCAGGGATTTTAGCGTTTCCGCATCCGTCTCGGCTTGTGCCGTCACATTCGCCACCACAGGAACCGCAGGTGCGCTAAATGTTGTCTCTTGCAGGGCAGGGCGCATCGCATCCGCCGCAGGGGACATTAAATCACAATGAAACGGAGCACTGACGGGCAACATCACCGCCTTACGCGCCCCACGTTCTGAGGCCATCGCAACCGCGCGCTCCACCGCAGCCTTATGCCCGCTCACCACAACTTGCCCTTCTGAATTATCATTCGCTGCCGCGCAGACCTCATCGCCCGCCGCTTCGGCTGCAATCTCCGCCACCGCGTCAAAATCAAGCCCCAAAACCGCCGCCATCGCACCAACACCAACAGGCACGGCCTTTTGCATCGACTGTCCGCGTAATTTCAGCAAACGTGCTGTATCGCTAAGCGCAACAACGCCCGCGGCCGTTAATGCCGAATACTCACCTAGTGAATGCCCCGCCACGTAAGATGCATGCGTTTTCAAATCAACATTGCCCTGCCTTTCCAAAACGCGCATCACCGCAACCGAAACTGCCATCAGGGCAGGCTGCGTATTTTCCGTCATATTCAAATCATCGGCCTCACCTGAAAACATCAAAGCACTCAAATTCTGCGACAGCGCATCATCAACTTCCTGAAACACCTCTTTGGCTTCGGCAAAATTCTCGGCCAAATCCTGCCCCATACCGATAAATTGCGACCCCTGACCCGGAAAAACAAACGCGCGACTCATAAATAAAAACTCCTCAAATTCAAGATGCCCAAACCATAAGAGATTGGTAAACTTTGTCAATATTACTCTGGAGCGGCGTGGCAAATATCTCCACCCCGGGTCGCGAAGCAATGCAACCCATTGTTCGCTATTAAAAAACTTCTTGCATTGTCAACATCATTACTTATATAGTCCGCAACACTTACAACACCTCGCTCACACATAAAGGCTGTGTGGGCTGCTTAAACCAAGAGGAGACAAAAATGCCTTACTATGAAAACGTGTTTATCGCGCGTCAAGACCTGACGGAAACGCAGGTGAAAGACATTACAAGTGCTTTCGAAAAAATCATCACAGATGAAAAAGGTAAAATCCACAAAACAGAATTTTGGGGTTTAAAATCTTTTGCATATAAAATCAACAAGGCACGTCGCGGCCACTACATCCTGCTGGAGCTTGAAGCTGAAGCAGACGCCGTGCATGAGATGGAGCGTCAAATGCGCCTGCATGAAGATGTTGTCCGTTTCCAGACAATCCGTATTGAGGAACTCACCGAAGGCCCAACTGTCATGATGGACAAAGGCGGCCGCGATGACGACCGTAAATCAAATTCACGCAAATATAACAAGAAGGACGCAGCATAATGTCAGCAGCAGATGCCCCAACAGTAAAACGCCCGTTTTTCCGTCGCAAGAAAACATGCCCGTTCACAGGACCGAACGCGCCGACAATCGACTGGAAAGATACACGCCTTTTAGGCCGCTATATCTCAGAGCGTGGCAAAATCATCCCAAGCCGTATTACCGCCGTTTCACAAAAGAATCAGCGCGAATTGGCAAAGGCAATCAAACGCGCACGCTTCATGGGCTTGCTTCCATACGTGCAACAAGACACAGACCAAGGCCACCACAAAGGTCGCCGATAGGTCGTCACGAATTTAAGGAGAAATATAATGTCAGCATCGACACAAGTTATCCTTTTGGAACGCGTTGAAAAACTAGGCCAAATGGGTGAAATCGTAAACGTAAAGCCGGGCTTTGCGCGCAACTATCTTCTGCCGCAGAAAAAAGCATTACGTGCGAGCAAAGAAAACGTTGCTTATTTCGAAGCACAGAAAAAATCTTTGGAAAAAGCAAATGAAGAGAGCAGAAAAGAAGCGGAAAAGATCGCTAAGAAAATCGATGGTATTAAGGTGCCATTGATCCGTCAGGCATCAGAAGCCGGTCAGCTTTTCGGCTCCGTAAACTCTCGCGACATCGCAAAGGCCGTGTCTGAGGAAAGCAAGCAGGACGTCAACCGCAATCAGGTTGATCTAAACCAGAACATCAAAACAATCGGTTTGATCCCTGTTGAGCTTGTGCTTCACCCTGAAGTAAAGGTTGAAGTCATCGTCAACATCGCCCGTTCAGACGAAGAAGCAAAAATCCAGGCCGAAACTGGCCGCGCGCTTCTTGCTGATAACGCAATTGATGAGCCGGAAGAGCCAACCGAAGAAGAAATCTTGGCAAACGCCGAAGAAGTCTTCGAAGAAGGCGCCGTTCCTGAAGACGTGGCAGAAGAAGCCGCATCAGAAGAACCTGCCGAAGACGCAGAAGAAGAAAAAGCATAAGCGCTCTTCCAGAATAAAAATCCAAAGCCTCCGTAAATCGGGGGCTTTTTTATTTGAGCCGAAACAGTTACCTTTTAAGTCTGGAAAAGAAAGTAAGATAAAATGGATCACTGGATCGAAAAGACTAAAAAATTATCCAAGGAACAGAGGTGTCTTTTGCTGTCTAATTTCGTCTTTTATTTTAGTATGTACATGAGGTTATGTATTCAACTAAAGGAAAGAGGGGAAGATGTCCATAAAAAGTGGTTGTTTGGAAACGAAATCGTTCAAAAAGCTTCTTCGCAGTTAATTGGGGAGCAAGAGGACGATCCAGCTTACCCCTATGATGCACTTTTCAATGTTCTCATGAGTATATCTAAGCAAGGAAATATTGAAGGCTTTTATTACAACGCTATGGAATATGCATTTAAAAATCTTGATCGCTAATTTCAAGTACAGTCTGATGACCTCAAATAAGTACAGGAAATGTGATATGAAACAGCATGAAAAAGTATCTCTGGAGCTGGATAGTTCACTTTGGCACAAAGAGAACGTGGAAAGAATATGGGCTGAGCCTATAGAAGGAGGATCAGGGTCACTCTTTATAGCTAAGAACACACCGTTTTTTGCAAAAAACCTGAGCTTTTTGGACACTATTCAAGTCCAGAAGGGTAAAGACCCGGACGGTAATTTGTATCTTGCAAATATCGTAGAGAGGAGTGGCCATTCTACGTATAGAATTTTGGAAAATCCTGCTAACTCAAATTTTCAAAGCTATTGGAAAAAACTTGAGGCCATGGGGTGTTCGTATGAATCTACAGATATGTATTTTGATGGAATAAAAAAACGCCTTCTTGCCGTGGATGTCCCTGCCTCTACAAACATTTTTTCCGTGTATAGCATTCTGGGGGAGGGAGAGAAGGATGATGTTTGGATGTTTGAAGAAGGGCATTGTGGTCACAAACTAGACTAATTTAATATGAAATCATCCGCCCTAAGCCGAGTATCGACAAAACGGAAGAAACGCAACGTATTAAGGCTCAAGCCTCCGATCATTCGGGGGCTTTTTGTTTAGGTTAATTAGAAAGGCGTGTTATCATTTGAAAAAATTAAACTTCTTGGTTTTCACGATGAGCGCACACGTAAAAAAAAGTCTATTATGGTCTTTTGGGATTACGGCCATTTTGACCGTGTTTTCTCCATTTTGGTTTACGAATGAATACTATTTTATTCATGGTTCGCCAGACGACTTTTCGCTGGACGGTAAAAAGCCCCAAGATTTTTTCATGGTTTTTTGTGCATCTTTCTTACTAATTTTCTTTGTTTTTTATAAAAACATAAACGAAAAGACTATGCGTTCGTCCATCATCCTAGGCTTATTAGCTGGTTTAGTATCGAGCATTTTGGGCGAAATGTGGGCTTGGACGATATCTGGTACTTCGTTTTGGATATTTGCTTTGATGGTTTTCTCAGAATCCATAGCCCGCCTTGGTTGGTTAGCAGGGGCTTTATTTGGCTGCTTAAACAGAGTTTCAAACAAATATTTTAGTGAGTGATGTGCGAAGCAACGTGCCTGAAGCAACACGCAGTGTTGTTCAGCTTAAGAAGCATCGTTCGCCTTTTAAAGAATCCCCGTTATCCACAAGGGGCGGTTTTCTTTCCTATAGCGCACACGCCCGCGCTCTGTTAGTCTCACATCATGAGTACAGACATCGCTTTTCAAGACATAACCGCAGGGCAAGAGGGCGCCGCAAACGAGCAGGCGGATAACCCGCATTACCGCATTCTGCCGCACAATACGGAGGCCGAGCAGGGCTTGCTGGGCGCGCTTCTGGTCGATAACCGCACCTACGAAAAAATCGGCGACCTGTTGAAAGCCGAGCACTTTTTCATGCCCGTGCATCAGCGAATCTTCACGGCTGTCTCTCAATTTATCGACCGCGGCCAAACCGCATCCCCCGTCACGCTTAAGGGGTATTTCGAAAAAGACGGCGACCTGACTGACCTTGGCGGTGCGCAATATCTCACTGACCTCGCAGGCTCAATCATCAGCGTGATTAACGCCCGCGACTACGCACAAACTATATACGAGCTGTTCATGCGTCGCGAGCTGGTCAGCCTCGGCGAAGATATCGTCAATGACGCACACGAACACCGCCTCGAATCAGGCGCGATGAACACAATCGAAGACGCCGAATCGCGCCTGTTTGCCCTCGCGGAAAGCGGCGAAGTGCAGGGCGGGTTCCAATCTTTGCGCGACTCTGTGCTCACTTCGATCGAGGTCGCCGAAAAAGCTTTTAAAGCCGACAGCCACGTCACAGGCCACACAACGGGCTTGCGCGATATGGACAAACAACTCGGCGGTCTGCACTCATCCGACCTTATTATTCTGGCGGGACGCCCATCCATGGGGAAGACCGCGCTTGCCACCAACATCGCCTATAACACGGCCAGACGCTACGCCGAAACAGGCGGGAAAGAGGGCGCGCGCGTCGGTTTCTTCTCCCTTGAGATGTCCGCCGATCAGCTCGCCACACGTATTCTCGCCGACTGCGCCGATATTTCAGGCCACGCGATCAAACAGGGTGACATCAGCCAAGACGATTTCCAAAAATTCGTTAAGGCGAGTCAGACCCTTTCCCAAGTGCCGATGCACATTGACGACACGCCAGCTTTGACCATCGGTGCAGTGCGCACCCGTGCCCGCAGGCTGAAACGCCAGCATGGCCTTGACATGTTGATCGTCGACTATCTTCAACTTTTGCGCGGCAGCGGCTCACGCCAATCTGAATCCAACCGCGTGAACGAGGTTTCCGAAATTACCCGCGGTCTGAAAGCCATCGCGAAGGAACTTCATATCCCCGTTCTGGCGCTATCTCAGCTCTCCCGCGCGGTTGAACAGCGTGAAGACAAACGCCCCATGCTCTCCGACTTGCGTGAATCAGGCTCGATTGAACAAGACGCCGATGTGGTTATGTTCGTCTATCGCGAGGAATATTACCTCCACCGTGCCGAGCCTGAAATCGGCACGGAAAAACACATGCAGTGGCAGGAAAAATGCGAACGCGCCTTGAATATCGGCGAATGCATCGTCGCCAAAGCCCGTCACGGCCCGATCGGCACGGTGCGCATGCACTTTGACGGCCACGTCACTCGTTTCAGTGATTTAGACGAAATCCACGACAGCAACCGTTTTTAAGCCTAACTAACCTTAAGAAGAAAGACCAATGTCTGCTATCAGCCCCGTTCTGAGTATAAATCTTGCCGCCCTTAAGGAAAATTACAAACTCTTGGATCGCATGAGCGCCGCAACCTGCGAGACCGCGTGCTCCGTCAAAGCCAGCGCCTACGGCCTCGGCGCAAACCGCGCCGTTCCTGCGCTTTACGAAGCAGGCGCACGCAGCTTTTTCATCGCAACAATAGAAGAGGGGATAGAGCTAAGAAACTTGCTCCCTGCCGCCAGATTATTCATCCTCAACGGCTTCTCGCACAAAGACGGCAAAAAATATATCGAACATCATCTGATCCCCGTCCTGAACGACCTTTCCGAAATCAAGGCCTATCAAGACTTAGCGCAAGAGACGGGAGAAAAGCTCCCCGCCATTATCCACTTCGATACAGGGATGAGTCGTCTCGGCCTCGACCGCGAAGAGACGAAAGCACTAATCGATGACCAATCCGTTATGAGCGGGCTGCACATCCTCTACGTTATGACGCATTTCGCCTCAGCTGAAGAACAAGATAACCCGCTCAATCAAAAGCAAAAAAAAGCTTTCGATGAGATTGCTGCGCACTTTCCCGATGCGCAAAAATGCCTCTCCAATTCAGGTGGCATATTTTTAGGGCAGGAGTATCACAATGACCTCACGCGCGCGGGGATCGCCCTTTACGGCGGCGCGCCGATGGACGGTAAGCCGAACCCGATGAACCCCGTTGTGACATTAGAAGCGCCGATTCTACAAATCCGTAGCGTGAAAAAAGGCGACGGCATCGGCTATAACTCAACCTACACTTTTGATAAAGACGGGCACGTCGCTGTTCTGGGCTTCGGCTATGCAGACGGCTTTCTGCGCAGCCTCTCCAATTCAGGAAATCTCTATTGGAACGGCAAACCGCTCCCCATCCGCGGGCGCGTCTCCATGGATTTAACTATCTGTGACATCACGCATTTGCCCGAAAATGAAAGGCCGCAAAAGGGCGATATGTTAGAAATCATCGGCGAAAACCAACCGATCGACCAGATAGCAAAAAGCGCGGGAACAATCTCTTATGAAATCCTCACCGCGCTTGGAAATAGATATATCAGAAATTACATCGGGTGACCCATGCCGTACGGCGCAACCTGAACGTCAGTGCCTTGCTCATTCGCAGCCAAAACTTCAGGAGCAACAGGCTCAACCGGCTGTGTCTCGACATCACTGATGCCTTCCGCAAATCCGACAGGGCGAACAGCCTCCAAATCTTCAACCTGATCGACAGGAACCTCTTCGCCTGTTGCAACATGTATCTCCGCGTTATCAACGCGGGCAACAATAGCATCTCTGGCAGCTTCGGCCTCCGCTATGGCTCTATCAGCGTCTGCCTGAATAGATCCGGGAATATTTGTAGAATTATAAGGCCCCTGCAATTCTACGCGCGGAACCATGCCGTGCAGTTCTCTTGAGCGCGCCTGCAAGTCACCATAAGTCTGATCTTGGCCTTCGGGAACTTGCTGCAAAAGCTGCTCTTCAAATGCAATGCGGCCTGCATCGTAAGCGGCCTGTTCTTGCGCAGAGTCACCGTCCCAGAACAGGAAGTGACCGCCATCTTTTTCATTTATTTCATTCAGGCTCATGCGTGTAGTGATTGTTTCACCTTCATATTCATAATCGAAAACAATCGGGGTATCAGCAAACTGTTCTCTTTCGGCACGCAATGTAGTATCAATGCCTGATTTTTCAGTGCGAGCATCAGCAATAAGACCGTCAACGTCTTCTGCTCTGAAACGCTCTGCTTCTGCTAAACGCGCCTCTGCTTCTTCAAGTCCGGCTTGCTGTAATGTAATTTCTCGGGCGTCAGAGTATGACGCGACCATATATTGCTGCTCAACATCCAGAACATCTTCATCTTGCAAAGCGAGAAACTCTGCTTGTGTCATGGTCGCTGTTGGTGTGACCATGCCTGATTCGGGAATATAAGAAACAGGAGCATCCGGCATTTCCGTGCGCGTAATCGCCGTTTCAAACTCGCCGCCGATCCCTGCCTCATGATCGTAGCCTGCCACAATCGCTGCATGCGCCAATTCAGACGCACCGTCCAGCTCATCAGCAAATGATGTGATATGTGACGCATCATCCGAAAGCTCGGCATCAATAGCGTCAGAAAGCTCTGCTAAGGATGCTGCACGCTCTTCTTGATCTGCTTCTAATTCTGCAGTCCCGGCTTCAACAGCGTCCAATCCGGCTTCAATTTCTGCCATTAGAGCAGCGGCCTCGTCCAAAGCGCTTCCGTTTTCTTCGACATCTGCAGCTACAGCGTCAATATCTTCAGCGACCTCCGCCAATTCGGGTGAAATAGTTTCAATCGGAACGGCCTCGCCTGTCGCAACAACAATCTCAGACGCGTCTACTTGCGCAATAATTTGTTCTTTTTCAGCCTGAAGGTCAGAAATCGCTTGATCAGCATCAGCCTGAATAGAGCCGGGGAACTCGACGACATCATAAGGCCCACGCACTTCAGTACGAGGGATCATATCGCGCAATTCTGCGGAGCGGGCTTGCAACGCAGCGAAATCTAACTGCTCTCCATCAGGGTCTTGACCTTCAGGAATTTGTTGTAAAAGCTGTTCCTGAAATGCAACGCGTCCTGCATCGTAGGCAGCTTGTTCTCTATCTGTGTCTCCATCACCAAAAAACAGGAACCCTGAACCGTCTTTCTCATTGATCTCGTTGAGGCTCATACGCGTTGTGTGCGTCTCGCCATCATGCTCATATTCAAAAGTAATCGGAGTATCGGCGAAGCGTGCTCTTTCTTCCCGCAGCATGCGGTCAATGCCATTCTTTTCTGTTGCAGCGCTCTGAATAAGGCCATCAACCTCTTCGGCTTCAAAACGTACGGCTTCATCTAAGCGTGCCTGAACATCACCCATGCCTGCTTCTTCTAAGGCCGCATCACGCGCCGCAGGAAAATTTTCAACCATATATTGCTGCTCAAGGCTGAGAACATCTTCTTCACCTAATTCTTCAAACTCTTCTAAAGTCATTGTCGTAGTAGGTGTAAACATACCGGGTTCTGTAGTAATGTCAGTGCCTGGCTCTGCAAGACCTTCCGCACCGTCCAATTCATCGGCTTGTGCCGTTACGCCCTCGTCATCCGCTGAAGGAGCCTCGGTTTCTGCAATAACTTCAATATCCAGTGTGCTTGGGTCAACATCCGCGCCCTGTGTGTACGCACCGTTTAGATCACCGTTCAAATCAGCAAGCTGCCCCATAAAGACCATTGTATCTTCTTCTGAAACGCCGTTGTTCAAGAGATATGCTGAAACCATGCTGTGTGTTTGGCCTGTGATATCCAACGTAACGTCGCTGGCATCAACGCCTGATGAAAGCTGTGCGGAATAAACAATTGTCTGCAAGGCTGCGGCTGTATTCCCGCCCATAAGATCGTCGGGTTGACCATCCGCACCACCAATTTGTTGCGCGGTCAAGCCGATATCCAGCTTATCTAAGTTATTGATGATAACGCCTTGCATAGCTGCGACACGACCATTTGAATAAACCGTCCCATCAGCCTGCGTGTAATCAGCGTTAGGCTCCATAAGCGTTGATAATTCAGCTTCTGTTGCTTCGGCCGCGCGTGCTTCTTCTTGTGCCGCCATCGCGTCTTGAACAGCTTGTGCAGGATCAGCGCCATCAAGAGTGGCCTGTCTCGTAATTTCAAAGGTCGCACGTGCCGCATTGAGAGAATCAGCCGTTCTGTCTGTATTAATTTCAGTGCCTTCATATTGCGCACCTAGATCCGTCTCAACCAAAGATGCCGTTGCTGTCTCAACAAAGCTGTCGATATCTTCCTGTGAAACACCACGCAAAGCCATATAATCGGCGATATAACCAATCGTATCTGCATTATAGCTGTTTGTAAAAGCTTCGCCGTTTTCTAAGTCTGGAGAGGCCATTTGCCCTTGATTTACCAGTGTGTTTAAAGCCAGCGCCGTTCCTGATCCTAAAATACCGTCAGGCTCACCTGTTGTATAATTCCCGATTTGATCCGCCTGCATATTAATGCCAAGCGTATCCAGATTACGGATAATAATGTCTTGTAAAATTTCTACGTTAGGATCTCTCGCCATGTCACCCTCTAGCTACCCATTTATATTTTTCTTATTGTTACCACTTTAAAGTAATTAAATATCAAAAGCAAATTTTATTCCCGCTTTCGGTGTAATTTTATTGCATCGGGCAAGTCTTCATCCTTTATGGGGGCGTATTGGTTGTAATATTCGGGCATAAGGCGAAAATCCCACCACTCTTCTGGCAACGGCAAAACGGGGGTTTCACAATGCTCTGCCGCTTTTTGCATACAGTCATCCAAAATCGCCCTGTTTGCTGTAACCTCTGCATTATGAGCGTGCAAACGATGCGCGGGGTTATGTACAGGATCTGATCGTTCTGCCAAATAATCAAAAACCGTTCCCATATCCAAAAGCACACCATCGAGCGTCTCCAACCCTATATCAATCGCCATACCGCGCGGATGCCCGCCCGCGCCGGCAGGGGAGAGAAGCCGTGGTGGCTCCAGCCATTGCGGGTTGTCTTTAACACGTTGCGTTTCCATCATCGCAAGCTGAGCGTTCACTGTGCGCAGGCCATCATACAAAACGAATCGTATCTTATAGTCATCAACACAAAGTTTCGCCGCATGAAACACAACAACGGCCAAATCACGATGCAGCCACAATTTCGCATTATCTCTATATATCGCTTCGCCAAACAAAGTATTATCGTCACGGGCATAGGCCAGATCAATGCGATAGCCGTAATCACCGGCAAAGGCATCCATACAAACCAAATCTTTTGGATCAATCGCTTTCATGTTTTCACTATAGACGGATTAAACGAATTCCTTTAGGGTTTTGACAAATTAAATCAGATGTAACGTACACGATTACAGAGCGACGACCAAATCTATGACGGATACAAATAAATCGGGCAAACAATCAATCTCACCATTGGGCGCAGTTCTAAGAATCCCGAATTCAATCGGCGCAGCTTTGCTTGACTTTCTCGCGGCTATCGGGCGCTTAATGACGTTTTGTACACGTAGCATTATTCATTGTTTCACACCGCCTTTCTTTCCTGCGCAATTCGCAAGGCAATTGGTAAATATCGGATATTATTCACTGCCCGTTGTCGGCATGACGGCACTCTTCACTGGTATGGTGCTGGCACTGCAAAGCTATACGGGCTTTACGCGCTTTAACGCCGAGGGCGCAATTGCTGGCGTTGTTGTGCTGTCTATCACGCGTGAACTGTCCCCCGTTTTGGCGGGATTAATGGTCGCGGGGCGTGTCGGCGCATCCATCGCCGCGGAAATCGGAACCATGCGCGTGACCGAACAAATTGACGCACTCCGCACCTTATCTGTAAACCCGTTTAAATACCTGATCGCACCACGCGTTCTGGCGGCAACGCTAACGCTGCCTCTATTGGTTTTGGTTGGTGACATCATCGGCGTGTATGGCGGTTTTGCTGTCTCTGTTTATTCCCTTGGCTTCTCGCCTGCAGGGTATTTGTCGCAAACATGGGATATTTTAACCGCAACTGACGTGATTTCAGGGCTGTGGAAAGCATGCGCATTCGGCTTTATTGTTTCGATCATGGGCTGCTATCACGGCTTCCATTCCGCACGCGGCGCGCAAGGTGTCGGCGCGGCCACAACCAACGCGGTGGTGTCATCCTCTATTTTGATTTTAATCTTCAACTACCTGATAACACAGGTCTTCTTCTCATGACCGAAACACAAAACGCCAATTCAAACCACGAACCGCTCAAACTGGAACTGAAAAACGTCACCAAAGCGTTCGGCGACAATCACGTTTTAAATGGCCTGAGCCTTTCTGTACCGGCTAAAAAATCAATGGTAGTGATTGGCGGATCCGGAACGGGTAAATCGGTGATGCTTAAATCTGTTCTGGGCTTGGTCACGCCTGATTCGGGCTCTATTCTGGTTGATGGCGAAGAAAGCGTTGGCATAGATCAAAAAAGCCGCAGCAAGCTGATGCATAAATTCGGTATGCTGTTCCAGGGCGGCGCGTTATTCGATTCCCTCAAAATTTGGGAGAATGTCAGCTTTGGCCTCGTGCACGGTCAGGGCATGGATAAAAAACAAGCGCGCGAAATTGCGGTCGAGAAAATCAAATCCGTTGGCCTGCGCGCCGCGGTTGCTGATCTTTACCCCGCGGAACTATCGGGCGGTATGCAAAAACGCGTCAGCCTCGCGCGCGCCGTAGCAACGAAGCCTGATATCATTTTCTTCGATGAACCCACAACGGGGTTAGATCCGATTATGGCAGACGTCATCAACGAATTGATTATTGATCAGGTCAAAGGCCTGGGCGCAACGGCACTTTCAATCACACATGATATGGCCAGCGCACGCAAAATTGCTGATTACGTCGCGATGATTTACGAAGGCCGCATCATCTGGACAGGCCCTGTCGAAGAATTAGACCGTTCGGGCAATGAATATGTCGACCAATTCATCAACGGCCGTGCGGAAGGGCCGATTGTTCGCCGCACAGCATAAATAAGCGAACAGGTACAGCGCGATAAAAAGCCACAATTTGTTGAGCTTTTGCGGCGTTTGTGGTAACACAAAACCTAAATCAGAAAATATCATAAGACCAACGGCAAAATACCAAAAGTTTGATCGTAAAATTGAATAAAGAAGTGATGAGAGTGCGCGCGTTATGAAAATTCTTTCTAAAATTTTTTTGTGGCTATTCTCTATCGGTTTTGTTTGCGCGGTTTGTGCGATGCTCGGCTTCGCATACATCGTCAATCATTACAGCCAGGATTTACCTGATTACACGGAATTAAAAAATTATGAGCCGCCGATTGTCACACGCCTCTATGCGGGCGACGGGCGCTTGCTCGCCGAATTCGCGCAGGAAAAACGCGTCTTCGTACCGATTGAATTCATCCCCGACCGCGTGAAAAACGCCTTCATCGCAGCAGAAGACCAAAACTTCTACACCCACAGCGGCGTTGACATGAAAGCCATTGCGCGCGCGGCCTTTATCGCGGCAAAGAACAAATTGCAGGGTGTTCGAAAACGCCCGCAAGGCGCATCAACCATCACGCAACAGGTCGCAAAAAACTTTTTCTTCTCAAACGAAGTTGATTATGAGCGGAAGTTAAAAGAGGTCATCCTCGCGCACCGCATGTCAAAATCACTCGGCAAAGATCATATCCTAGAGCTTTACCTCAACCAGATTTATCTCGGCGGCGGAACGTACGGTGTTGCATCCGCGGCCTTGCATTACTTCAATAAATCTTTGGAAGAGCTGACAATCCCTGAAATCGCATACCTCGCGGCACTACCGAAGGCACCAAACAATTATCACCCTGTCCGCAATCAGGAACGCGCGCTGGCAAGACGGAACTGGGTAATCGGCCGCATGGAAATTGAAGGCTACATCACCGAAACGCAGGCAGAACTCGCAAGGCTTGCTCCCCTACAAACGCAAGACACCGTTAATGACACGGTCGATGCCCCGTATTTCGCCGAAGAAGTCCGCCGTGAATTGTCGGAAAAATACGGGGAAGACAGCCTGTATCAAGGCGGTCTGGCCGTGAAAACCTCCGTTGATCCGAAACTGCAAGACATTGCCGAAGAGGCTCTTCGCAAAGGTTTGAGTGCGTATGATAAGCGCCACGGCTGGCGCGGTGCTCTCACGACATTCGAAACAATGGATGACTGGCGCAAAAAACTTGAAAAAGTCGAAGAACCCGAAGGTATGCTTGGCAGTTGGAAGCTTGCCGTCGTGCTCGACATAGACGAAAAACAAGCTGCATTGGGTTTTGCCGACAAAAGACGCGGCACATTGACACTGGAAGACATGAAATGGGCGCGCAAATATTTGAACGACGGGTATGCGCTCGGCCCGCAAGTTCAAAAACCCGCTGACGTTGTGCAGGTCGGTGACGTCATCATGGTGGAAGAAAAGAAAAGCGAAAATGAAAACGCAAAAGAAAATCAGGACGAAGCAGAACAGGCCGATTACCATCTGCGTCAAGTGCCACTCATTCAGGGCGGCCTGATTGCGCTCAACCCACATACAGGGCGTGTGCTTGCCATGCAGGGCGGCTGGAACTATCGCTACGGCGGCAGCGAATTTAACCGCGCCACGCAAGCCCAACGCCAGCCGGGTTCGGCATTCAAACCGTTCGTATATCTCGCCGCGTTGGATAAGGGCTTCACACCTGCGACACTCGTTTTGGATGCGCCCTTCGTTTTGGAAGATGATGTGGCGGGCACGTGGAAGCCTTCAAACTATTCAAAAAACTTCTACGGTCCTACTCCAATTCGTATCGGCATCGAAAAGTCGAGAAACCTGATGACCGTCCGCTTGGCTGATTTTCTGGGTATGGAACTTATCGCAAAATACGCCAACCATTTCGGCATCACAGACGATATGCAGCCATTGCTTGCCAATTCACTGGGCTCGGCTGAAACAACATTGCTGCGAATGACAACATCCTATGCGATGCTGGTTAATGGCGGCAAAAAGGTAACGCCGACATTTATCGACCGCGTTCAAAACCGCCACGGCAAAACCATTTTCAAACATGATGACAGAAAGTGCGAACGCTGCGGAAGCCTGATCAAATGGGAAGGGCAAGAATTCCCGAAAGTGCCTGATACGCGCGAACAAATTGCCGATCCGCGTACCGCCTACCAAATGGTATCAATCATGGAAGGCGTTATAAAACGCGGCACAGGAACTCGTTTGAGATCACTCAACCGTCCGATTGCAGGCAAAACAGGCACAACCAATGACTCCCGGGATGCATGGTTTATCGGCTTTACCCCTAATCTGGTTGTCGGCGTCTACGCAGGTTTCGACTCGCCGCGCTCACTAGGAAAGAGAGAAACAGGCTCATCAGTCGCTGTCCCGATTTTTAAAGACTTCATGAAAGAGGCACTAAAAGACAAGCCGCCCGTCCCATTCCGCAGGCCACCAGGCATTAGAAACATCCGCATTAATGCCGAAACAGGGGTACGCGCAAGACCGGGCGATAAGAAAGTCATCTGGGAATCCTTTGTTAAAGGCACGGAGCCGACAGAAGAAATGTACATCTTAGGCGAAAACGGTATCTCCCTGATGCAAAATTCCGGCTATTTTTATGATGACCGCAGCGCGAGTGAGTATACATCCGGCTTCACGCCAAGCGCGGGGAGCGTAGTGACAGTAACGCCGCAAACACAAGGCAGTAATCCGACGCAGCCATCTGCGGTCAACACCGGAACAGGCGGTCTTTACTAGCGCGGTAGCATGACAAAATCAAAACCGGACAAAAATACGCAGTGGGTTGTCTATGTTCTGAAGTGCGCGGATGATACGCTGTATACAGGCATAACAAATAATCTGGAAAAACGCCTCGAAGCGCACCGCAACGGTACAGGGGCAAAATACACCAGAGGACGAACCCCGTTAAAGCTCATATACACAGAAAATCACGAAAACCGCGCAGAAGCATCAAAACGCGAGCACGCGGTAAAATCATTATCCCGTGAGGAAAAAGAAAAGTTGATCGGCAAAATCAATTAGATTTAACGTGTTGTATCTGCAGAAGCCGCACTCAAGCGTTGTAACAAAAGCAGGTGCTTTTCTTCATCTTCTTCACGCTGAAAAATGAAAACCTCGTCTTCGGGGTCGATGCTGTACAAGTTAGAGTAACGCACATAAAAACGCATTAAATCGCCATAAGCACTGATCAAAGCATCTTCACGAACGAAATAATCAACGTAACTCTCGAGCTGCTCCTCGCTCATTTCGTTCCATTGACGAGCAAAATCCTGCGCGATATCATCGTCATCATCATTCAACTCTGTGGCAACTTTTTCATTATATTCAGAGAATATAGAAAGCACGTCATCAGCTTTTTTGCGCAAGGAAGGGGAAACATCTTCAACGAACACAACATAATTTTCTTTTGCATATTCGGGCGTTTGAAAATTATATGCGGCAACCATTCGGGGCAGAACACTGCGGTCGGCTCTGTATTCGCGCATCGCAATTTTGAGGTCTTTTATAAAACTGTTGAGATAAGTGTCGAAAAGAGATTGCACCTCTTTAAGTCTGGCTGCACGCTCAGCCTCTGCCTTGGCCAGCTCGGCAATACGCTGACGCTCGGCTTCCGCTTCACGCAGATCTTGAACATAAAGATAAGCCCCACCCGCCGCCAAAGCTGAAACCAGCGCTGCTAAAACAAAAATAAGGCTTAAACGTGAAACAGCTGAACGTGCCATAAAGACAATTAGTAGCCTTTGCTGGAAAGCATGGAAAGGTCAACGTTAACCGGTGCATTCTCACGCAGCAGAAGGCGCTGATTGTAGGTTGTTTTTCGCAATTTATCCAAAGTCATAGAGAAGAATTTATATCCCCCGACTTTGTAAAAACGAATGCCGTCAATGCCGTTATAGGCATAAGAACCACCCTGAGAAATGATAAAATCGACCATGGATTTATAAGTATTCAAAAACTTGTTTTGCATTTTGAAATACGTCATAGAACGTTGCTCGAATTGTGCGATACGCTGTTTCCATAGGGCATCAATTGTTTCTAGATCTTCCTCTAAAAGGCCGCTTCGAATATTTTCATATTCAGCATTCGCCTCTTCAATCTCGGCCTGTAGATTGTTGTAGTTATCCTTTAAATTTTTCATGGCCGACGTCAACGGCTTTTCGAATTCCGCGGTATAGCGCGTGATTTTAAAACGCTCCGGCTTTAGTAACTCATAAAGCTCGCGCTGATAAATCAAATCTGTAACGCCGTAATTCCACAATGTGACCTCAAGCGCGTAGTAGGCACGATCAAGTTTCTCAGCTTGCTCGGTGCCTGATGCCCGCGAAGAGAAAACCTTTGGAATTGGTTTCGCGGCAGGATCTTGCTGCTGTTGCGGTGCGGGCCTGACACCACCCTTATACTGGGCAAAAGATTGCGTATGTGAGCCAACTAAGCCCAACGAACAAAACAACAATGTATAAAAAACTCTTTTCATAAAGCTATTGTGACATTTTATAAAAAATCTTTCAATCTTAGAACAACAGAACGCAGAAAAATCTTTCATTTTATACAGAATGCGTCTTATCGAACGTGTAAAAGCACAGTATGCTGCGCCTATGTTTGAAAAACCAATACGAAAGCCGCCGCCGCCTTTTACGTATAATCCTCCCAAGGGCGAGATAGAAATACTCTATCAGGATGAACACTTCCTCGTTATTGATAAGCCGAGCGGCTTGTTGAGTGTTCCGGGCCGTAAAGCTGAGCATGCCGACAGCCTTGAAGCGCGTATCCGGGATAAAATTCCACAAGCCCGTATCGTGCATCGCCTCGATATGGATACGTCCGGCGTCATGATCATGGCATTAAACAAAGAAACCCACCGCAACCTCGGCCTTCAGTTTGAACGCCGTAAAACCAAAAAGGAATATATCGCCCGCACATGGGGCGCGCCCACGGAAGATGAGGGGGTAATTGACTTACCCTTAATATGTGATTGGCCAAACCGCCCGTTGCAAATGGTAGATCAAGAAAACGGCAAACCTGCACAAACCCATTGGCAAGTGATAGAGCGTGAGCAGGACACCGCGGCACGCATCCGCCTTCTGCCTGTAACGGGCCGCACTCATCAATTACGCGTCCATATGGCAGAGATTGATCACCCGATCTTGGGCGATGACTTTTATGCCCATGAACCTGCATTTAAAGCTGAAAAAAGATTGAATTTACACGCGCACAAATTAATGGTTCACCATCCTGAGGGCGGCAGTGAAATCTGGTTTGAAAGCCCGTGCCCGTTTTAGGGGCATTCAGTATCGCTCAGGGCTGTTCAGTGTACCGCTTCGAATCCACCAATCAGGATTTGCGCGGGCGATAACTTTTTCTGCTGCGCGGCATTTCTCCATCGTCTCAAACAATGCAAAGCACGTTGCGCCCGATCCGCTCATTTGCACGAACAAGGCATCACCCTGCGTTTGCAGCGCGGTTATGACGTTACCGATCTGCGGCACGCATTCTATCGCTGCATCGAAAAGGCCGTTGTCACACCCCTTCAAAAAATCAATCAAAGCGCGCGCGTCTTCGAACGAAGAAGGAAGGTTCAAGTCTGATTGATAGGGAGCGCGGTGATGGAGAAAAACATCTTGCGTCGAGCAGGAAATATTCGGGTTAACCAACAAAATCGGAATATCTGGCAAGTCGATCGGGGGCAGCAATCGGTCACCGATACCGCGCATAAAACGTGGCGCACAATCGTAACAAACAGGAACATCCGCACCTAAACGTTCAAGCAGTGGTTGAATGTAAGCCGCGTCTGTGGGTAAGCCCCAATACTGCACCAATCCCCAAACTGTCGCGGCCGCATCGGAAGATCCGCCGCCAATGCCCGCCGCCACAGGCAGGTTTTTTTCTAACGTAATCGAAACAGCTAAGGGTTTATCGGCAATATCGCTCAAAAGCCGTGCGGTACGCACAACCAGATTTGTATCATCATTAAAAGCGGTGTTTTGCTTTTGCGAAGACTGCAATACGGACGCAAATTCCCCGACGACTGAAAAGGAAAAAGACGGCGCATTTTTGATCGTAATAACATCGCCGACATCGACAAAGCCAACCAGTGAATCCAGCGTATGGTAGCCATCGGCCCTGCGCCCTGTCAGATGCAAAAACAAATTGATCTTGGCAGGTGCAAAAATTTCGACTGTCTTGGAAGAGGGCATAAGCTGAAAACAATCCGAGCCTTGGGTAGTGTGTACCTAAATTTTATCGCTGCAACGAAGACGTATCAGAATCAGGCAAGCCCGACTTTAATTTCTTTTCAATCGTCTCAATCAATGCCTCGTCATCGGAGTGGTTTTTTGCGCGCCGCCACTGAAAACGTGCCTCGCGCGCGCGGCCAACCTGCCAGTAAGCATCACCTAAATGATCATTAATTGTCGCGTCATAAGGCAACAATTCCACTGCACGTTCCAGAATTTCTACAGCGCTGCCATATTGCTGCATCTTGTACAAAACCCATCCCAAAGAGTCCGTAATATATCCATCATTAGGCCTTAAGCTTACTGCCTTTTGAATCATGTCACGTGATTGAGTTAAATTTTCCCCACGATCCGCCCAAGCATAGCCAAGGTAATTCAGAACATAAGGGTGGTTCGGACGAAACTCTAACGCTTTAATAAGCTCCGCTTCGGCTTTTTTCCATTGATCCAACTGCTCGTAGGCAATACCGCGAACATAATGAAGATGCCAAAACTCATCTGTAATTGTGCCGCCCATAGATTTTTTTGCCTTATCATAAGCCTTGAGCGCAGACTTAAAATTACTCTGGTGGCGATACAAATCACCGATTTTGATCAAAACATCGGGCTGGCCGTGACTTTTTGAGAGGTCTTGTAATAAATCAATCGCCTTGTCGTTCTGCTCAACCTCTTCATAAATATTGACGATCTCAAATTGCGCATCCAAATAATTCGCATCAGTTTTAGGGATGGACTTATACAGCTCGACAGCTTCATCAAACTGTCCGTGGCGCGTTGAAATATCAGCCAACAGGAAAAGAGTTTCAACCAAGCCGGGCTGTAAATAAAGCGCAACATTCCCAAAAACGCGTGCACTCTCGTCATTCCCCTCCGAACTTAAAATTGTCGCGATGTCGTGAAACGCCAACGCCATGCCGTGTCCCGCACTTGAGACTTTTTCAAATAACGGCTCGTTCGTTCCCGCCTCTAGCGCTTCGATTTTATTGTTTAACACGATATTCTCAGGCTTGTTTTTCAAAACGCGTTTGTAAACCTTAATCGCCTTATCTTTCAGGCCAACATGCCCGTATAAATCGGCAATGCGCTCCAACTCGTAAAGGTTGATATCTTTAACATTTAAGGCGCGGTCAATCATCGCCTCAACATCCTTATGATCGTCCAGATAATCGGCGATCAAAATACTGTGGTAAAGCTGAACGGTGTTATCGCGTAAATCTTTAATATCAATTTTTCCCATGCCTGCATCAATCCAGGCGTCAATAAACGGACCCAGAAAATCAACCGTTCCGTTGCGCGAAAGGGCATTATACATGGTCTGCGCCCGCTCGAACTCTTCTTGTTTTACGGCATCGACAATTAGAAAAATCTCAGCAATGCTGTTTCTGCCCTCAGGCGTGGTGTCTATAATATTGCGCGCAATAGAAATCGCTTTATCAGGCATGCCATTGCCCATCGCTAACACCATAGATCGTTGTATAAGGTCGTCGGGAGTATTGGGGTTGTCCTGAACAATACGGCGAATGAAACGACCCGCATTATCCCAGTCATGGTTTGATTGCGCAAAACGGCTTGCAAGGTAATCACCCGCGTTGACGGGCTGTGTACTCTCTGCGCGAACTCTAACCTCTCCGTCCAATTCAACAGGCGGTACATTTGATGTATCTTTTTTGCCTTTATCTTGATCACCCGAGGCCGCAACAACGAAGGATGGGTGCATCTCATCCGTTTGGTAAGGTGCAACCACGCCGTTTTGCGGCGAACAAAGCCCCACAGCTCCTGTTAAAATGAAAAGCGATAAAAATTTAGACATATTCAATAAAACCTCTGCAAAACAACTGCAAACAGTATGCTACGCTTTAAATCCGAATGCTAGAATTAAAGCCCTGCATTAAAATAACTACATATTTGAGTAATTCGGCCCGCCGCCGCCTTCGGGTACAACCCAATTAATATTTTGTGACGGATCTTTGATATCGCAGGTTTTGCAATGCACGCAATTTTGCGCATTTATTTGGAATTTCTTCTCGCCCGCTTCTTCAACCACCTCATACACCGCCGCCGGGCAATATCGTTGCGCCGGCTCGGCATATTTCGGCAGATTATGCGCAATCGGAATGCTGGGGTCTTTAAGTTTGAGGTGCACAGGCTGGTTTTCCGCATGATTGGTGTTCGACAACTGCACGGACGTTAAGCGATCAAAAGTAAATATTCCGTCTGGCTTGGGGTAGGGGATTGGTGTGTGCTGATCAGCAGGCTCCGTCTGCGCGTGATCTGCGTGATTTTTCATCGTGCCGCCAAACTTGCCCTTGGTCAGCGTTTGCCACGCCGCATTGACCAGACCGAACAACAACCCTTTGTGGAAGCCAGGGCGAATATTGCGCACCGCATACAGCTCATCCCACAACCATGTCTTTTTCAAATTCTCAGGATAAGTCACGCATTCCGTGCCAAACTCTTCTGTCTCGCCCAGATGCGTGAAAATACTTTCCGCCGCGACCATGCCCGATTTCATCGCCGTGTGATTGCCCTTAATCTTCGGCACGTTCAAAAACCCTGCCGTGTCGCCAATCAGGACGCCGCCGGGGAATGTCAATTTCGGCAAAGACTGAAACCCGCCCTCAACCAAAGCGCGTGCGCCATAGGACACACGCTTGCCGCCTTCCAATAACGGTTTAATTTTAGGGTGCAATTTAAAACGCTGCATTTCCTCGAACGGCGATAGATACGGGTTTCTGTAATCAAGCCCCACCACAAAACCGATGGAAATCAGGTTATTCTCCATATGATAAATCCATGACCCGCCATAGGTCTTGCTGTCCATCGGCCAACCGATCGTATGCTGACACAGCCCTTGCTGGTGATTTTCAGGTTTAATTTCCCACACTTCCTTTACGCCAAGCCCATAGGTTTGCGGATCAGAATCTTTGCGTAAATCATATTTATTAATCAGAGTTTTCGTCAGCGAACCGTGACAGCCTTCTGAAAACACAACCTGCTTTGCGTGAATTTCCATGCCCGGCTCAAACGCATCCGTCTTCTCGCCCTCTTTATTAATGCCCATATCACCCGTGGCAACGCCGATCACCGCATCATTATCATCATACAAAACTTCTGCCGCGGCAAAGCCGGGGAAAATCTCAACGCCTAAGCTCTCGGCTTGCTCAGCCAGCCATTTGCACAACTGCCCGAGTGAAATGATGTAATTCCCTTTATTATGCATCTGCGGCGGGTTCGGCATGGGAAAGCCGCCTTTTTCCGTCAGGAACATAAATTTATCTTTTGTCGCGGGGCAGGTGAGCGGTGCACCCTTATCTTTCCAATCAGGGATTAATTCGTTCAAAGCCCGCGGCTCAAGCACAGCGCCCGAGAGAATATGCGCACCAACCTCAGACCCTTTTTCCAAAATACAAACATTCAGCTCTTGGCCCTTCTCCTCCGCCAACTGCTTCAAACGGATCGCGCACGATAAGCCCGACGGCCCCGCGCCGACGATCACCACATCATAATCCATACTGTCGCGGTCATCTCTAATCGGTGCTGGCATAGGGAGGAATTCCTTTTATTTTCAATAAACATTTCTTTTTTGAGTGTAATAATTTAGCATAAATTCATTAACAAAAACATAGAGCGCACATTAAATGTCAGTCGATGTGGAAGACTTAGACCAAAATCAATTGATCGCCGCCCTGCAATGGTATGTCGATAGCGGCGTTGTCGACCCGTTGGAGGATGCTCCGATTGACCGCACAAACGTGCCTGAAATTACGCCACAACCAGCAATCTCACAGCAATTGCAAAACGCGAACACGCAGCCTACGCCGCAAAATCATCCGATGGCTCAGGGCGCACAAACCACATTTCTCGGCAAATCCGATGCCTATGACGAGGCCCTAAAGATAGCCGCCCAAGCCGACACTTTGGATGAATTAAGAGAAGCAATCTTAAATTTCGATGGCATCGCGATTAAAAAGACCGCCACCAATATGGTTTTCGCGGACGGCAACCCGAAAGCCGATATCATGGTCATCGGAGAAGCCCCCGGCGCAGATGAAGACCGCACGGGAACACCTTTTGTCGGTGTCAGCGGCCAATTATTGGATCGCATCCTCGCCTGCATCGACATCAGCCGAACTAAGGAAGTTGCCGATAAATCAGTTTATATTTCAAACATCCTGAACTGGCGACCACCAGGCAATCGCACGCCCAACAATGCAGAGATTGAGGTCAGCCTGCCATTCATTGAAAAACACATACAGCTGATCAAACCAAAAATCATAATCCTCTCAGGCGGTGTCGCTGCCAAAGCCCTACTGGAGAGCGGCGCCTCTATATCGCGTTTACGCAAAAAATGGCACGACTATACACCCGTTACAAAAGAGATTGGCGCGCATAAATGTCTCGCTCTGGCAACCTATCACCCATCTTATTTATTACGCACACCATTGCAGAAGAAAGCCGTATGGTCAGATATGCTTATGCTGAAGGCAAAAATGACTGAGCAAATGCAGCAAAATTAATTTACATAATATTGAAAAAAAGCTGGACAGGGATGCTTTTTTAACGTTATAAAGCCCCCATAATGAAAATATTGATGCTTTTGAAAAACGGCTTGCAGCTTTGCGGGCTGTACGCGGTTACCGCAATCTTATTCGCACCTGCGCAGGCTGCGGACACACCGCCCGTACCCGGCAAGAAACCGGCGTTTTTTGCGCCAATCCCGGCAGAAAAGCCTGCTTTTTTAACCAAGATTATTTTAGAAACCGGCGATGAAAGATTCGATAACGCTGCCCCGCAAGAAACCGAATTAGACATAAGAGCTGCCTTCGTCAGCCTGTTCGCGCCCGCAGCAGGAGAAGAATCACCGGAAGAAACGTATAACGCTGATATAAAAACGCAAACTTACCCACACGGCTTTAAGCCGATGACGGCGGCACAATCAAAACTTTATGCGCAAATTTTTGAACATCAAGCCATTGGGCAAATGGACAAAGCAACTGAACTGAAAAAATCATTGGATGATTATCGTTTGATGGGCCACATTCTGGCGCAACGCTATCTGCACCCGTCTTATAAGACATCGTATGAAGAATTAAGAAGCTGGATGGATCATTACGCCGAACTTCCGCAAGCAGGGAAAATTTACAAGCTGGCAAACCTGCGCCGCCCGAAAGGCGAAGCGGCACCAGCCGCGCCAAAGTCAGGAAAAATTCTGGCACGCGTTAGTGAGCCGGGTATCCAATACGGCAAACGCTACCGCTCAGATGCCAATCGCGGCGCACGCGGTGATCAAATCGTGACGGAATATAAAACTGAAATTTACGGCCATGCTCGCAAAGGGCATATCGATGCGGCCATAACAACATTGCGCACACATCAGGCACGCGCACTTATGAACAAGGCTGAGATTGACACCGTTCAAACGCGCCTTGCCGAACGCTTATTATATGCAGGTCAAATCCAAAAGGCCTACATCTTGGCACGCGAAAGCGCGGACCGCTCAGGCTATTATGTACCTAAGGCGCACTGGATATCAGGTTTGGCGATGTGGCAGCAAAAGAATTTTTCAGGCGCGGCGAGCCAATTTAGCAAAATCAGCAAATCACCTTACGCCTCTGGCTGGACAGCATCAGCAGGCGCATTCTGGGCCGCACGCAGCCACCAGCGCACAGGCAACAAAGCCGCCGCAACAATCGCCTTGAAAAAGGCCGCGCAACACCCGCGCACCTTCTACGGCATCATGGCAGTGCACAGCCTCGGTAAATCTCTCGACTTTAACTGGGAAACCGAAAAATACGGCGATGCGCATGAGGAAACACTTCTCGCACATGAGGCAGGAAAAAGAGCATACGCACTCGTCGCCGCAGGCCAATATGACCTCGCTGAGGCAGAACTGAAACGTTTGGATTTCAAAGGCGATAAAGACCTTCAGCGTGCAGCATTAGCGTACTCAACCCATGTCGGCCTACCGGGCGTCGCCCTGCGTTTAGGCGGCATCTTACGCAAGGATAACGGCAAATATTACGACAGCGCACTCTACCCCGTCAGCCCGTGGGCACCAAAAGACGGCTACCACGTTGACCCCGCACTCGTCCACGCAGTCATCCGTCAGGAGTCGCGCTTTGATCTATCTGCGGTCAGTCACAGCGGCGCACGCGGCCTGATGCAGATCATGCCGAAAACCGCACATTACGTTGCACAAAAGGGCGGTTATGATGCGAATTTCAACATGCTGAAATTGAAAATGCCTGAAACCAACATGAAAATCGGTCAGGACTATCTGGAATACCTATTAAAAAGCCGCTACGTAAAGGGCGATGTGGTCTCACTTCTGATCGCTTATAACGCAGGGCCGGGTAACTTGCTGAAATGGCGCAAACGCCTCGGCAACAACACCGACCCGCTTCTTTTGATCGAGATGCTACCCGTCCACGAAACGCGCGACTACGTTGAAAAAGTGCTGTCAAACTACTGGATTTACCGCCACCGCGCTGGCCTCGACCTGCCAAGCCTTGCCGCTATCTCAAAAGGCAAAGCCCCGAAATACGCACACATCATGCAAGAAGACTACCCCTACAAACTCGCCGGCCGTTAAAAGCAATCACCCCGCATACAAACGCGGCATAACTGCGCGGTATTTTTTGCTCGCCTTCTTCTCCCACGGCCAAGTGCCATCCAGATCGGGCCAAACCATATGCAACGCGCGAAAATCATCGCGATCGTAATATTGGCAGGTCAAATCGAAATAGGCCTTATGATGCTTTTGGTCAATCGCCTTAAAGCACACATCAAAATCTTCGATAAAATCAGTGTAGCGCCCGTCAGGCTCAAAAACTTCGCCATCTTTAAGGCGGTAATAATATTCATTAATAAGAAAATGCGTGCTGTCTTTATCCAGCCCCGTAATCAGAATTTCGGGCTTGGAAAGACTTTGCTCTAAACCGATGGAATAGCCGACTGCAGGACGCGTATCGCAGGCTTCAACATATACGATATGACACCCGTTTTTATCAATATTATCGCGCGCTGTGTCCAAAACATGGCTCATAGAATTGAAATCCTTTTAATACGGCGACTTCCTGATGATCCGCGAAACTTCTTCCCAGAGCGTCGGATCACCAATCGCAACCACCTTACCCGCAGAATTCAGCGTGAGATCATCCCCGCGCCAGTCGGAAATATGCCCGCCCGCACCCTTGATAATCGGCACCAGAGCGGCAAAATCATACGCCATCAAATTCTGTTCAAACGCAATATCCATCAGCCCCGAAGCAATCAACCCGTACATATAACAATCACCGCCCCACACCATGCGGCTGCGGCCTTGTTCAAAAATCTCGTACGCACGGTCATAATCGGCAATTTTGTCAAACATCATCGGTGTTGTCGCCCCGACAACCGCGTCCGCGACGTATCGGCATTCCCGCGTTTGAACAATCTCGCCGTTCATCGTGGTTTGTTCGCCATCACCGACCCAACGCTCATTCAAAATCGGTTGGTCAATCACGCCCAAGATAGGTCTGTCACCCTCACACAATGCGATCAGCGTTCCAAAAGTCGGCCGCCCGATCATAAAGCTCTTCGTGCCGTCAATCGGGTCAATTACCCACGTATAGCCGCTGGATTCTTCCTTATTATCGTATTCCTCGCCCAAAATACCGTCATCAGGGCGCGCCTCTTCAATCATATCGCGCAAAATACGCTCCACTTCCCGATCCGCAATCGTCACGGGGCTCTCATCCTCCTTGGAACGGATCAGCAAAGGCTGACGATAATATTTACGGATAATCTCACCGGATGCATCGGCCAACCTATTGGCAAGTGCGATAAATTCCTGCATAAATACCTCATATAGTGCTCACTCGCGCAACAGTATAGTCAAACCCTTTTGATTTTGCACTAGGCGGCGCGCGTGAAATACACGAAAACGTGTGACAGAAACATTAGGCAATGAGTTAAAGGCAAACAAACAATGAAAACCGTTCAGGATATTCGAAGCGAATTTTTAGGCTTTTTCAAAGATAAGGGGCACGAGATTGTGCCATCCTCATCGCTCGTGCCGCACAACGACCCAAGTCTGATGTTCACAAACGCAGGCATGGTGCAGTTTAAAGACGTCTTCACAGGCAAGGAAAAACGCGACTACAGCCGCGCCACAACATCCCAAAAATGCGTGCGCGCAGGCGGAAAACACAATGACCTCGAAAATGTCGGCTACACCGCCCGCCACCACACATTTTTTGAAATGCTCGGCAATTTTAGCTTCGGCGATTATTTCAAAGAAGAAGCAATCGCCTATGCGTGGGAATTGGTGACGAAAAACTTCGAACTCCCGCCTGAAAAATTATGCGTCACTGTGCATTCCACCGATGAAGAAGCGGCCGAGATTTGGAAGAAAATAACAGGCTTTGACGATCATAAAATCATCCGCATCCCAACCGATGATAATTTCTGGCGCATGGGCGATACAGGCCCCTGTGGCCCGTGTACGGAGATTTTCTACGATCACGGCGAACACATTTGGGGCGGCCCGCCTGGCTCACCGGAAGAAGACGGCGACCGCTTTATCGAAATTTGGAACAACGTCTTTATGCAATACGAACAAATCGACGCAGACACCCGCATTGATTTGCCCGCACAAAGCGTGGACACAGGCATGGGCTTGGAACGCATCGCTGCCACCCTAATGGGCAGCAACAACAACTACGACATCGACATCATGCGCGCCCTAATCGAGCACAGCGCAGATTTAACGGGCGTAGAGCCTGACGGCGATATGGCCGCCAGCCATAAGGTGATTGCCGATCACCTCCGCTCCGCCGCCTTCCTCATGGCAGACGGCGTGATGCCGAGCAATGAAGGCCGTGGCTATGTTCTGCGCCGTATCATGCGCCGCGGTATGCGTCACGCGCATCTTTTGGGCGCTCAAGACCCGCTGATGTTCAAACTCTATCCAACGCTGCTGTCCAAAATGGGCGAGGCTTACCCCGAGCTGAAACGCGCGGAAAGCCTGATCACCCAGACCTTGGAAACTGAAGAAAAACGCTTCAAAACCACGCTGGATCGCGGTCTGAAAATGCTGGAAGAGGAAACCGAAAACGTCGCAGGCGGCGCGCATTTTCCCGGTGAAATCGCGTTTAAACTCTACGACACATACGGCTTCCCGCTCGATTTAACCCAAGATGCCTTGCGCGCGAAAAACATCACCGTTGATGTGGACGCGTTCGAAGCCTGCATGGCCGAACAAAAAGCCAAAGCCCGCGCCGCATGGAGCGGAGCAGGCGGCGAAGTTAACGAAAAAATATGGTTCGACATTCTCGATGAGTTCGGTGCAACTGAGTTTCTTGGGTATGAAAGCGAGAAAGCAGAAGCGAAGTTACTTGCTATTATCAAGGATGGAAAGCGTGTCGATTCAGTAAAGATTAATGAGAAAGCAACGCTTGTTTTTAACCAAACACCGTTTTATGCCGAAAGCGGTGGCCAAGTGGGTGATTGTGGTGAAATTAGCGGGCAATCTTATCCCTCGTGGGAAAAAGAAAAAGATGAGGAGTTTGCTACAGGGCTTTTTGATGTCGTTAACACCACTAAGAAGGTTGGCAAACTTTGGGCACACGAAGGAGAAGTTTTTTGTGGCGAAATGAAAGTCGGAAAATCATTTCATCTTTTTGTTGTTCCTTGGAGACGCGCTGATATCAAGGCGAACCACTCCGCAACGCACCTCCTGCACGAGGCGTTGCGCCAAGTGCTGGGCGATCACGTTACCCAGAAAGGGAGCTTGCAAGACGCGGAGCGCACACGCTTTGACATCTCCCACCCGCAGGCCGTCACAGACGAACAACTTAAGCAAGTTGAGGATATCGTCAACGGCGAAATCCGCGCTAATACTGAGGTTGTAACCCGCGTCATGCCACTCGACGAAGCCCGCGAAACAGGTGCAATGGCTTTGTTCGGGGAGAAATACGATGATGAAGTGCGCGTTGTCATGATGGGCACACAAGAGGGGGGCAAGCAATTCTCAATCGAACTGTGCGGCGGAACACACGTTGAGAAAACAGGCGACATTAAAGACTTTAAAATAACGTCCGAAGGCGCATTATCGTCAGGGGTACGCCGTTTAGAAGCCGTTACGGGAGAGCGCGTACAACAGCACTTGCGTATTAGACAAAACATTGAAAAAGAAGCTATGGATCGCCTTATTCAGCAAAACCAAAGCTTACGCACCGAATATGAAGAGCTGGGCGGCGATGCGGGGAACGCTGTTCCAATTGAAAAAGACACGCTCATTCAGGATAATAAACGCTTACAGAAAGATATCTCTGAAATACGTCGAAAGAACGCCACGCAAGACGGTGATGCTGACATTAAAGACCTAGGCGGCATTAAATTCTCAGGCCGCGTTTTGGACGGATTCCCTGCAAAAGACCTCAAACCGATGGCGGATGACCTGAAGGCCAAAATCGGCTCGGGCGTGGTGGTGCTAATTTCCACCGATAATGGCAAAGCCTCCATCGTGGTCGGCGTCACCGATGACCTCACGGATAAAATCAGCGCGGTTGATTTGGTGCGCGTCGGCTCAGAGGCGCTAGGCGGTAAAGGCGGAGGAGGCCGCCCCGACATGGCACAAGCCGGCGGCCCGAACGCAAACGCCGCGAACGATGCGGTTACAGCCATCGAAAACAAAATCACAAATTAAAAGAAAAGCTTAGTGCGCGGTGTTAAACGGAATACCGCGTGAGAGGCAGAAATTCTTAAACTCCACCGCATCGACCTTATCGATATCGGTGGAATCGTTGATCCTTTTGATCAGGCTGTTATCGCGCACGAATTTGCCCTGATCTTGGTCATACGTCTCAACTTTATAGGGAAAGCTGTCGATGCAATACATGATGATCGGGCGTTCGCCTAAAATATAATAGATGACGCTTTCCTCGCCATCTTCGTCATAATCAAAATAGTCGAGGGCATCTTCTTCATCCATTTGATAAGGTATCCCCGTCCGCAGCAGGACCTGATGCACGATAAGCTTCAGCAGCATCTTGCAACTTATCGTAAAACTCATCGACATCGTCATAAAACACGAAAGCAGAGTCATGAATCATATTGATCGTTCCCTTCTCTTCAACCCAGTCATATTTTTCCATGTCAAAAATCATGGGTTTATCCATAAGGCAATCTTCGTAATCTAAGTCTTCAGTCGGGGTATTCCTGATCGCTTCAACGTCGTCGTCTGCAACATAACGAAGGCAGATAAATCTTTGATACTCTGACCCTTCATTGTGGATGCCGTAACGAATAATATCGCGGTTGTCGAGCTCGAAATCCTCTTCACCTTCAATTTCGGGGGGAACATCGTCGCCGCTCAAGGTCATGCGCGTGTCCTTCCAATGGTCTTGCAAACGCTGAGCAAGAGACTTATCTGCATTATCTTTATCTGATTCCATTACATTATCTTTCCAAAACAAAGTATATTATATTCTTTTAAACAATTCAAAATTTGCAGTCCTCAAAACTACTCCGGATTATATTCGTGAAGAAAAGCTGCTTGACCTTCAAGCTTATCTTCACGGTTTCTCGTAAGCGCGTGTTTACCGCGCGACTCAGGCTTAAGAAGGCTGTCATAACCGTTATCCCGCGCAGCTAAGCCGTTCGTTAAACGGCACACGGCGAAATGCGCCGCAACGGCACGTCGCTGTTCTCTGGTCAGATCCTCATCAGTATTAAGAATTTCCTCTGCAAGCCGCTTATGTTCTCTCGATTCTTTATAAGTTTGCTCAATCTGATCTGCTACAATTTGTAACTCAACAACATGAATTTTACCCTCATCCCCTATGGGCAAACCAATTTTGTAATTAATACACCGATAACCAGTTGTATCTTTTGGTTCCTCAAAGAAATCATTCTCTTTTACGATATACGCGCCATGATCACGCATGAAAGACGTTCTGCGACCATCCTGATCAGAAAGCAAGGCCTGAACGGCTCTTACTTCTTCGGGCGTTGTTACAACACCTTTTGCGCGTTCATAATCCATAATGCGCGTCAAATCGCCATTATAATCAAGTTTGGCTTTACGCTGGATACTATCATCTTCTTTACTGCGCCCGATCACATGGTCGCTAAGCCCTGCCTCATAGTGCAAATCAGCAACAAATTGTATCAGTTTCGCACGCGCTTCTTCGCGTGTTTCCATGATTTCACTGTAGCTCATAGGCTGATGAAGCTTACCGTCATCCCCAGTAAGCGAGTCGCGAACTTTTTGTGTCCATTCCGAAAGAAGTTTCAAGTTTTCACCCATTCATTACTTATTTTTTTTCAAATAATATCAGGAAAGACAACAAAAATACAAGAGAAACAAGCAATTCGCCAAAAAATCTAACTGAATATGCACGCGGCTTTAACCTCTTGCATCTTTTCGGCACTCCCGATATATAAGTCACAGAAAAACCAACGGGTAATTTAAGGATTTTAACATGTCAAAAGAACGTACATTCTCAATCATCAAGCCGGATGCAACACGCCGTAATCTGACGGGGGCAATCAATGCCAAACTGGAAGAAGCAGGGTTGAGAATTGTTGCACAAAAACGCATTCATATGACAATGGAGCAGGCCGAAGGCTTCTACGCCGTTCATAAAGAACGCCCGTTTTTCGGTGAATTAACGGAATTTATGTCATCAGAACCTGTCGTTGTTCAGGTTTTGGAAGGTGAAAACGCCGTTGCAAAGAACCGCGAAGTCATGGGCGCCACAAACCCGGAAGAGGCCGACGCAGGTACAATTCGTAAAGAATACGCGCTCAGCATCGGTGAAAACTCTGTCCACGGCTCTGACAGCCTTGAAAATGCAAAGATTGAAATTGAATATTTCTTCAATGATGACGAAATCGTAGGCTAAGGCGGAAAAGCTTTTAACGACTTGCAAGCCAATCGTTTAAAGCCTCTTTTGTGTGCAGCACGACGGGGCTCAGATTTTTTGCATGCTTAACCGCATCATCTGATTCAGCGAGTTTGGAGTGACGCTCAATTTCAGCTGAGATTGAGCTGACCTTCGCCATACCAAAATTACCGGCCATGCCCTTAAGGTCGTGCGCCCGTGCGGACAAGGTTGAGATATCATTTCGCTCAAGCGCCGCATCAATATCCGCGATCAAAGATTCCGCTTTTTCAACAAAACCATGTAAAAGCGTGGCGAACTGTTCTTCTCCCAACGTGTCATAAAGCGTAACAAGCATATTCTCATCTAACAAACCATCTGTATCGGCACCATGATCCTCAGGTTTGGGGGCTGTGCTTTCTGGTGTTTCAGTCTCTTTGATTGAAGGCACGTCCTCTGGCTGTGGCACCGCCTCGCCTTGATGCTCAGCAGAGTCTGGTTCTTGGCTGCTTTGTACGGGATCAATATCCGTATCGGAAATTGGAGCCTCTGCCGATTTTTCATTCGGAGTAGGAGTGTTGCTTGTTTCACCACTGTTTGTCGCATCTTGCTTATCATCAGATGAGAGTTGTGAAAGCAAGTATTTTTGTACCTCACTTAACTCTTCGTCTTTTTTCGTACCCAAGCTGCTGATGAACTCTCTATCGGCCTTTTTCTGGCGCGACATATGGTCACGATGTTCTGTCGCAGTATATGTTCTCGACATATCCTCACCAGGCGCGTCTTGCAAAGGGCTCACATCAGGCGGTGTACCCGATAGGGACGCAATGGGAACCGTTGGTTTTTTATCAGTCTCATCTGCTTCCTTATCAAAATCAGGAGCGGGTTTTGGCTCTGATTGAGTTGAAGGATTAGGGTCTGTTTTAGGCTGTATATCAGTAATTCCTGCAGGTTCAGAGGGGGAGGGCATCTTTGAATCGGAAGCTGGTGTGCTAATCGGATCATCCTCAAAAGACAGCCCCTCCGCATATTGTAATAAGCTGTTGCTGCTTGCCTCTCTCGATTTCAGCTCGCTATCCGCGACGAAATGCTCGCGGTCATCCAATTCGAAGTCGTGGCTGATATGCTCTAATCCGGTCTTGGCAGGGCGCAACGGATTATCAGGATCAGCAGAGAGACCGTCCTCTTCTTCATAATCTCGGCGCGTCTTCTCCGCAAAGAAATCAACAGGAAGCTCATTTTCAAAATTACCCAAAGACGCATTGCGCAAAACATCTTTTAAATTCCCTGCATCAACAGGCTTTGCAACAAAACCGTTCATGCCAATCTCAAAATATTCCTCAATATCGTTCAGCATGACGTTGCCCGTAAGCGCAATAACGGGAATAGTCGAAATTTTCAAATCCTCATCCGCCCGCAAACGTTTGGTGGTTTCGATACCGTCCATACCGTCCATATTGATGTCCATCAAAATAATATCGGGCTCTTCGCGCCTGCAAATATCCAAGGCTTCAAAGCCATTTGCGGCCATAAACAGGGTGTGCCCCTCATTCGATAAAAGCCCCTCCAAAACCTTACGGTTAAGCGGGTTGTCCTCTGTAACCAAAATGCGCATAGGTTTTGTACGACCTGGCTCATGTTGATTGGCGTCATCTGCACTGACGTCATCACTGTCAGATTCATTCAGGCACAAATCAAAATAGAAACGGCTGCCTTCGCCAAGTGTACTGTCAACTTTGATCACGCCGCCCATGGCTTCTATCAAGCGATAAGAAATAGTCAGGCCAAGCCCGCTACCACCATATTTGCGGGTCGTGCTGGCCTCTGCTTGTGCAAACGGATCGAACAGGTGCGCCTGCAAATGTTCTGGGATCCCGACACCTGTATCGCTGACCATAAACCGTATAAGCTCATCGTCGCAATCTTCTGCCTTCACGGTCTTCAGGCTAATCTGAACCGAACCCTCATCTGTAAATTTAATCGCGTTGTTGACAAGGTTAAACAAAACTTGACGCAAGCGGGTCGGGTCTGCCTCAACGCGTTCTGGAACAGCGGGGTCAATATCGGCCGTAAGTTTAACACCTTTTTGCGCCGCATGTCCCGACATCAGGGTAACAACATCATTCGCCAGCGTGTAAAGATTGAAACTAACTTTCTCAAAATCCATACTGCCGCGTTCGATCTTTTCAAAGTCGAGAATATCGTTCAGCAGTGAAACCATCGTGTCGCCTGATCGCTTAATCGTATCGACATAATCATTTTGCGTTTTACTCAATTGCGTGTTTTGCAGCAATTGCACCATGCCCATGATACCGTTCATCGGCGTTCTGATCTCATGACTAACCACCGCCAGAAATGCCGATTTGGCTTGGTTTGCTCTATCTGCTAAATCCTTTGCGTTACGCATTTCTTCGGTGCGCATCAACTCACGCTCACGCAATTCCGACATTAACTCTCGCTCACGTTCGATAACGCGCATCAAACGCGCCTGATCGGCAGACTCTTTAGATTTTTTGATACGCGCCAAAGATTGCTCTTCGTGCAGCTTGCTTTTCTGCCATTGCATCATCATCAAACGCTGATTCACCGATGATCTGAAATATGAAACAACAAAACAGACAGCGCTTAATGTATGGGCCGCCCAAAACAACGTGACCGTTATTTGATTGGTTGGAATGTAATCCGAAACGAAAAGGCACATCACGCCGAGCGGAGAAACGCTAAGAAGCATGCCGAGGCCGAAAAACAACTTTACGCTGCCTATTTTTCCATGAGCAGAAAATGACAGCAGTGTGCAAAGAAGCATTGGCAGTAAAATAACACAAGCCAAAACACTCAACGGTCCGCCACCGTTACCGAACATGAAAAAATGGACAAGGCTGGATATAACAATCAAAACCCCCGAAGCGAACAGTAGGCTATGCTCGCGCGTACGGGGTTGAATTTTGTTGAAAAACTTTGTTGCAGCAATCAACGAGATAAAGCCCATAATATAAAGGGTAAACATTACATCGTTGGATACGCCGTCTGAACCGATAACCGCGACATCAACATTGAAAAAGATCGCGCATAGAATCGAATAATAAGTCAAAAACGCGATGGATGCAGGGTTACGACCGATATAGTAAGAGGCCGTAAAGAATGTGAGCGTTAGAATAAACAAAAACATTGCAATCGTCATCGCAATGTCGCCCTTCAAGATTGATTGCGTAAAGGCGACGCTGCTTTTAACCTGTGGCGATAAAATTAAAGGAAAACCCGTTTGGGAGGTTATGCGCAAAACAATCAGGTTCTTCTCACCGGGCCTTAACGTTAAAGGCACAGCCGACCCGAAAAACGGAAAAGAAGACGGCTCCGTAAAATTGTAAACCTTTTCATATTGGGAATTATGATTATAGAGGTAGATTTGATGCGCATACCCCAAGCGCCCGTCCAAAACACGACCGAAATGCAAAATCCAGTCTTTCGTGACGGTTTGATTTTCAATAGTAAATACGATCCAGCTCTGCTGGTGATTATTGGCAATTTTAACAACGTTGGTGGGATTTTGCTTTCCCCTCAAATCTACACGGTTATGACGTTTTAAAATCTCATCAAGTGTGAATTCATCCGGATTACTGTGCGTGATGTAGCTGACCTGACCCAAATTACTCATTTGACCATCATGCGTCAGGCTTAACATTTGCGCAGGGGAATCCGCGTGCGCATGTCCCGAAAATGCAAAAATCACAAGAAAGCAGCACACAAATATGCGCAGCACTTTTTTGATATCGGATAAATGACGAAAAATACGTGGCTCAGTCATAATTCTATTACAATGGTGATGTTGAAAGCGACTCTTACAACTACTCATCATCACTATGACTGAGAATATTTAAGATTTTATGATGATTTTATGAAAACTAACGTGTTGCGGTGAAATCAACAAAATACAGCGCGAGTAAAACCAAAACAATCGCGACTGCATATGTTGAATATTTGCTAAGACGAGCGAAATTGTCCCAAAGGTTATTCGCATCTGCCAACTGTGCTTCGTCAACTTCAACTTTTTTATGATCTGCCATGCTTATTCTCCAAAAATAAAATCACTCTTAAAGTAAAATATTACAGGCTGTTAATCCAGCCCAAAGCGCAAGTCTACCCCAAATCGTCACCAATCAACCTGCGAAGTGCCTCAGGATAGATTTGATGTTCCTGCTCCAATATCCGCTCTGCCAGGGTTTCTGGCGTATCATCAGGCAGAACCGGCACGCGCCGCTGGGCAATAATCGGCCCGCTATCTAAATCGGGAATAACAAAATGAACCGTGCAACCGCTTTCAGTTTTCCCATCCGCAATTACGCGCGCATGCGTATCTGTGCCTTTGTAATCAGGCAACAGCGAGGGGTGAATATTGATAATTTGATCCGGCCATTGTTCAACAAAGCCAGACGTTAAAATACGCATAAAACCTGCGAGAACGATCAAATCGATATCGTATTTCTCAAGCCGTTCCTGCATCTCATCTTCGAAATCTTCGCGCCCATCAAAGTCTTTATGGTCGACAACTTCAACGGGAATACCCGTCGCGCGCGCGACATCAATCCCTTGTGCACTCGGTCTGTTGGATAAAACAACGGAAATCTCGGCAGGGAAACTGTCATCTTTGCAGGCTTCCATGATAGAGCGCATATTACTGCCGCGCCCCGAGATCAAAATTGCCAATTTGATTTTCTTCGTCGCCAAGATACTGATCTGCCTGTTTATGATCCCCAAGATGAACTGAGGTTATCAAGAAAAATACCGCGGTCATCGCGCGTTTGTTCTGTGATGTGGCCGATGCGATAAACGGTTTCGCCGCTCTTGGTCAACGATTCTTCAATCGTGTTGGCGTCTTTTGCATCACAAATAACCACCATCCCGATGCCGCAATTCAAGGTGCGCGCCAAATCATGTGGCTCAATATCGCCTTCTTTCATCAACCAACGGAAAATCTCAGGCAACTCCCACTGCGATACGTCAATATGCGCGGCAACATTATCGGGCAGTACGCGCGGTATATTCTCCGTCAACCCGCCACCTGTGATGTGTGCCATGCCTTTAATCGCAATCTGGTCGTCACGGTTACGAATTTTCAAGGCTTTTAACAATGACTTCACATAAATACGTGTCGGCGCAAGCAGCGCATCTGCCAAAGTCTCCGCATGGAAGCGTGTTTGCTTCTCTGCCTCTGCATCTTGCATGGTCACGGTCATGTTAAACGGAACAGGCGCATCGTAATCCAACATATTTTTGTTGGAAAGGATATGGCGTACCAGAGAATACCCGTTCGAATGAACACCATTAGAGCCAAGCCCCAAAATTACATCGTCAACCGCAATACTCTCGCCTGTAACAACACAACCGCGGTTAACTGCGCCAACGGTAAAGCCTGCTAAATCGTAATCACCATCGGCATATACGCCCGGCATTTCTGCTGTTTCACCACCGATCAAGCCGCAACCGGCGATTGAGCAGCCCTGCGCCACGCCTTCGATAACAGACTTCGCAACCGCTTTATCAAGTTTTCCTGTCGCAAAATAATCAAGGAAGAACAAAGGCTCCGCGCCCTGAACAACCAAATCATTCACACACATCGCGACCGCATCAATACCAATCGTATTGTGAATACCTGAATCGACTGAGATTTTTATTTTCGTGCCGACGCCATCGGTGGACGACACGAGAATAGGGTCGTCATACCCCGCAGCTTTCGGGTCGAATAGCGCGCCAAAGCCGCCGATACCGCTCATCATACCTGCGCGCGCAGTATTCTTCAGGGCGGGTTTTATATCTTCTACCAAGTCGGCTGCGACATCAATATCAACACCGGCCTGCTTATATGCGCTGTGTTTTCTGTATTCTTTCATGTTGCTCTTACGCTCTTGCCGTTATAAAACTATTAAAGATCAATTATTTTAATCATACTGTTTCAGGTGCAACATGGGCATACCGCATAAGGCTTTATACTGCAAGCGTATAATATTTTCTCTTTTTACGATTTTCGGCATGCTGGCGATGCTCTCACATCATGCCAACGCGCAAAGTACGCTTTACGTTGTGAAAAACATCACGGTGGACGTAACGGCTGAAAATTCAGTCAGCGCGCAGGAAAAGGCATTCGAGCAGGCGCAAAAGAAAGCCTATGATCAATTGGTCGATCGTCTCGTCGAAGAAGGCCAAGTTGAAGGCATCAAGACCGCTGATAACGACACAATATCAACGTTTATACGTGATTTTGAGGTGACAAACGAAAGGCTTTCTGCCACGCGTTACATCGGAACCTATACTTTCCGTTTCCGCGAAACCGCGATTGCCCAATACTTCTCTAACTCAGGCGTAACGTTCACGCAGGCGCAAAGCCGCCCGCTTCTTGTGCTGCCCGTTATACAAATTCGCGGCAAAAACATGCTCTGGTCAGAAGAAAACGTGTGGATGCAGGCATGGTCGCGCATTCAGGTCTCTCCAGGTGTCGTGCCCGTCGAAGTACCGATTGGTGACTTATCAGACATTAACGACATTGATAACAACCAACCCCTTCGCTACGAGCGATCAAAGCTGAACCGTATGCTTGCGCGATATAATGCAAGCGAAGCCGCAATCATGATCGCCGTGCCTGACCAGAATCTTGCACTCAGCCGCACATCTGCAGATAAGGCAATCGGCACGCTCCGCCTCAGCATCTATCGCACTGACCGCGCGCAGGCTGAACATGTCAATGATATTATTTTGGAAGGTCAGCCGGAGGAGTCCGTCGGCCAGCTTTATGACCGTGCCGTCCTTGCAGGGCACAAGGCATTGCAATCAGACTGGAAACGCAAAACAGGCGCCAGCAGCGCGGAAAGAAACAATTACACTGTGAATGTTCCTCTACGGAGCCTGCGCGAATGGGTAAAAATCTACAACGCGCTGAACAGCACACCGGGTTTGGACTCCATCACGATCAACTCCATGCGTAAAAGCCTTGCAAATGTGTACTTCGCCTTCCGCGGCAATGAAGACAAATTGCGCCGCGCGCTCATCCGCTCAGGGCTCGAAATAAGCCAGCCTTATGCCAACGCAAACAACGCAGAACAAATATTATACGATTTGAAAATTGCCGAATTCCGCTCACCAAGTGGCTTTATTGATCGGGAAACACAACCCGTTAAGCCCAAGGCTGCTGGCGAAAAAAGAGACAACGCAGGCCCGTTCCACAACATCATCGGAAACGGAAACACGGCAACCGTACACACATTTTAAACGGCAATAAACTTGAAGGGGTATATCAAGCATGAGCGTTAAGCCTTTAAGCCCGAAAACGCACGCCATTTTCTGGATCGCAACAACAATCGCATTTATAACAGTGATTATCCTGTTCAAAGGCGTCCTGTTACCGTTCGTCTTGGGCGTCGCTGTGGCATACCTGCTCAACCCCATCGTGAATAAAATGGGCGATATCGGAATCGCCCGCGCCCCTGCTGCGCTTATGATCTTGGGCGGCTTTCTGATATTCCTTCTCGCCTTCATTGGCATCGTTTCACCAATTCTCTATCGTGAACTTGTTCAGTTTTCGAAAGACCTGCCCGAATATATCGAAAAATTCTGGGCGATGATGACCCCGATCACGGCAAAGCTCGACCAATATATCGGCGGCACAGACGCCAAAAGCATTGAAACCTTGCTCAAAGACAACGCAGGCTCTGCGGCAAATGCGGCAAAATTTATCCTCTCTAAGCTCGCCGCAGGATCCCAAGCGGTTATTGATATGCTCTCCGTCGCGGTGTTCATGCCGATCGTTGCTTATTTTATGATGGCAGAATGGCCCGCCGTTACCAAATGGGTACGCGATCTGATGCCGCGCCATTCAGAAGAAACAATCATGAACTTGTTGCGCCAGATTGACACAAAGATCTCAGGCTTCGTTCGCGGCCAAATCAGCGTGGCAGTCGTGCTCGGTGTATCTTATGCCGTTATGCTCACCCTCGCGGGTCTAAAATACGGCTTTCTCATTGGCCTGATGTCGGGGCTAATCTCCGTCATCCCAATGGTCGGCTCAGCCGTAGGGCTGGTCGTCAGCGTTGCCGTCGCATGGTTTCAGGCGGGCGATATCATGTTCGTCCTGCTGATCGCGGGAATATTCCTCGGCGGGCAAGTGATTGAGGGTAATTTCCTCACCCCCAAACTGGTTGGCGACAGCGTCGGCCTGCATCCGTTATGGGTGTTCTTCGCACTTCTGGCGGGCGGCAGCCTTTTGGGCATTCTTGGCATGTTCTTATCCGTACCCGTCGCGGCGGTCGTCGGCGTGCTTTTATCCTTCGCAATACAGCGATACAAAGAAAGCCCGTACTATCTTGAATCCGATGTTGAAGAACGGGAAAAGCCGCAAAAGAAGAAAACCAAAAAAACAGCCAAAACAGCAAAAGCATCAAAAGAATGAGTCCGCACGCCTTGAAAAACGCCCAACAAATCCCGCTCGATCTCGGCGCACGATCAGCGCAAAGTCGCGATGATTTCCAAGTCGGGAAAAGCAATAAGGCCGCCGTCGGCTGGCTAGACCGTTGGCCGGAATGGCCCGCCCCGATCCTTATTCTGCAAGGCCCCGCCGCCAGCGGTAAAACTCACCTCGCAACCGTATGGCAAGAAAAGGCCAACGCACGCGCCATCGCCCCGCAAGATTTAAAAAAGATGGAGGCATCTGATCTGTTTGATCTGGGCGATGCGCTGTTAATTGACGGCCTCGACCCATGGCTCGGTGACAGAGAGGCAGAAACAACATTATTCCACCTCTATAACATGCTTAAAGAAGAGCAGAAAACCATGATGATCACCATGCGCATGACCGCCACGACATCAGATTTCATTCTGCCCGATCTGGCCTCGCGTTTCCGCGCCGCGCCAAGCGTCAGCATCCACGCGCCCGATGACATGCTGCTCGCCTCCATCCTGATCAAACTATTCAGCGACCGCCAGCAAAGCGTCAATAACGACGTGTTAAGTTACATCCTTCCGCGCATGGAGCGCTCCTTCGCCGCCGCCCGCGACATCGTTGAGCGCGCCGACAAAAAAGCACTCTCCCTAAAAAGCCGCATCACCATCCCCGTCATGCGCAAAGTCTTGGTAGATATGCAAGAGGAGTGATTAAATGATTGAATTCGTTTCTGAACATGACGCATTACTAAATGAGTGTGATTGGATAGCGGTCGATAAAAACGGTCTTCTTGGTATTTTTTCTACTGGAGGCTTCGGACCTCTCCCGAAAGTTCTCGCAGATAAAATTAGTGTATTAGATAATATTTATGAAGACGTGCAGGCCATGCCAAAAATTTCTGAATCGTTGCAAGAAAAAGAGGTTAAGCAGAACATTTTCAGCTGGATTTGCTGTAGCGAAAGAGGGCTTTATGGATATGATTGGTGCAATAAAAATAAGGCATATAAGCTGCTCACTTCTCCATCAAAGCCTTTGTTAATCGAAGATATAAATCAAACCGAACAAGAAAAATTAGCTGTATTCAAATTAAACGTTTGTTTCAAAGAATCAAAGCTGATCCATTTTAAAGAAAGTTAATATCGCTTTTAAAAGCTACATCCACCGTGTCGGGCGGGGCGGGGCGTTGTAATCCATCGGGTCGGTAAAATCGGCGAGTGTATTTTCCGCGGGCTGAATATCCGCCCATTTCTTGCACTTGCACTGCACAATGCTCAATGTGGCGGGGTGATAGCCTTCGGTTAAGCGCTGCATCACAGAATCCGCCCCTTGCGCCGCCAGTAAAATCACCAGCTCATAAATACTCGGGTTGTGCGCCACGACGAGCACACGATTGTAATCATCGGAAATACTCTGAATCATATGCAGATAATCGCCTGTCGAGCCGCTGTAAAGATCATCTTCAAATCGTATCGCCGCGGTTGGAATATTCAGCTTCAAATGCTCAAACGTCTGGCGCGTCCGCACCGCCGATGAGCACAGCACAAAATCAGGCACGTAATTTTGTTTCGCCATAAGCCTGCCGAGCGCTTCCGCATCCTCAACCCCGCGCGGAGCCAGTCGCCGCGCTTTATCGCCCGCGCCACCATCGCTCAAAGCCATCGCATGGCGCAGCAAAAACAGGGTCTTGCCCTCAAATGCATCTGTCTTATCAGCCATAGGCGCCAACTTTCCGCGTTAAAATTTAAATTTGAAACTTTGTAATAGTACCGTTCTTAATGCCTAACGCAAGTTTTCCGTGCTTAATCGCCAGCGCATCATTGCCAAAAATCTCACGCCGCCAGCCCTTGAGCGCGGGAACATCCGCGTTGTCATCCAACGCAATTGCTTCAATATCAGCGGCACTGGCGATAATTTTCGGTGCAACATCCTCAACCGCGCTTTGCACCTTTAACAGCATTTTCAAAATATCAACGGTTGCACTTTGCTCCGATGTCAGGTGGACAGGTTTTTTCGGTGTCGGCCAGTTCTCCTTCGGGCTGGACAAAGCCTTCTCCACCGCCTGCAGCAATTTCTTCCCCGTCTTGCCCTGCGCAGCATCTTTGGACAGGTTCCGCGTCTTGGTCAACTGCTTCACATCCTTCGGCGCTTGTCCCGCAATGTCTGCTAACGTATCATCACGCATCACCCAGTTTTTCGGAACGTCCCGCTTCTGTGCTTGCATCTCGCGCCACGCCGCAACCTCGCGTAAAATGGCTAAACTCTTCGGTTTCGGCGACCTGATCTTTATCCGCTCCCACGCTTTATACGGGTCATTTTCATAGGTCGCGGGGTCGTTCAGAATTTTTTCTTCCTGCATCACCCAATCGGTGCGTCCGCGCTTATCTAAGGTTTTGCGCAAACTCAAATACACATCACACAAATGCGTGACATCGCCGAGCGCATAATTCAATTGCTTCTCACTCAACGGCCTGCGCGACCAATCGGTAAATTGAGAGCTCTTATCCACGCTGCCGCCTGTGATATTGCGCACCAATTTCTCATACCCGATGGAATCGCCATAGCCGCACACCATCGCTGCAATCTGCGTGTCAAAAATCGGCTCAATCACGCGTTTGGTCAGATTGTAAAAAATCTCCACATCCTGACGCCCTGAATGCATCACCTTTAAAATATCTTTGTTGAACAACACATCATAAACGGATGATAAATCTATCCCCTCCGCGAGCGGGTCAATCGCCACAGCCTTCTTATCAGGCCCGCTTATCTGGATCAGGCATAATTTCGGGAAATATGTTTTCTCCCGCAAAAATTCCGTATCTATCGTGATGAAATCGTGTTTTGAAAGCCCGTTGCAGAATGCTTCCACATCTTTGGTGCGCGTGAGTATTGTCATGATGCTCCTTAACTATAAGTCGCAATCATACAACAAGAAAAACGCCCATCCAAGCCAATAAGGAAGAATTCAAAAACCGATCAACAAACAGTAGTTTTATCCGACCACGAGATCTTCAGCCGTTGACCGAAGCATATCGCGCATCTCATCAGTCATGTGCTCGCTATTATTATGTTCGGCGATAATATAAAGATTCTCAGAGACCTGCGACTGTGTGAACTCACGGTTATCAATACCGTCAACGCCATCGTTGTTTAACTGGTCAATCATTGCACGCATGCTATTCAGGGCTTCGGGAGCAAGAACTTGTTCAAGTGCCTCCATAACCTCGGGCCCGACATTCTTATGCTCGAACTCTCCGCGAAGGCCGAAATCGCCTAAACCCATTCTCTCTGCAATCTTGCCTAAACCGCCAATAACACCCATATCCTAAATCCTTTTATTTTGCTTTTGTATAAGTATTTTACGAAGATACCACAGTTTTTCTGAAATGGTCAAAAGCGAAACTTGCAAAAGCCTGTAATTCCTCTATAAATCGTGTCATATCAACAAAAAAAATACGGAAATAAAACAATGCACGCCTTTAGAACGCATAAATGTGATGAATTAAACAAAAGCCACGTTGGTGAGACGGTTAAGCTCTCGGGCTGGATCAATCGAATTTACGATCTGGGCGGCGTGTTATTTATTATTTTGCGCGATACCCACGGTTTGACGCAATGCGTGGCTGAGGAAGGCTCACCGCTCTTTTCAACGCTCGAAAACTGGCGTGTGGAAAGCGTGGTCACAATTGAAGGCACAGTCAAGGCACGATCAGAAGACACAATCAACCCGAAAATGAAAACCGGCGAGATTGAGATTGAAATTGAAAAGGCTGAGCTGCAATCCGCCGCCGATGTTATTCCCTTCCAAGTCTATGAAGACGACGGTGCGGGCGAGGATATCCGTCTAAGATACCGCTATCTTGATCTGCGCCGAGAGGGAATGCAGAACAAAATCCGCTTACGTAACGATGTCATCCGCACCATGCGCGAGAAAATGTACGCGCAGGGCTTTCAGGAATTCCAAACCCCAATCCTGACAGCCAGCTCGCCCGAAGGCGCGCGCGATTATCTTGTGCCGTCACGCCTGCACCCGGGGAAATTCTACGCACTGCCTCAAGCGCCACAGCAATTCAAACAGCTTTTGATGATGAGCGGTTTTGACAAATATTTCCAAATCGCGCCTTGTTTCCGTGATGAAGACGGCCGCGCCGACCGTTTGGCTGAATTCTACCAACTCGACGTGGAAATGAGCTTTGTAACGCAGGACGATGTCCACAACACCATGCAGCCCGTCATCGAAAACTTATTTAAGGAATTCGCCGATTTCACAGGCGAAAACCGCGAAGTGATCTGGTGTGACTCTATTCCATACAAAGAGGCGATGCTAAAATACGGCTCTGATAAGCCTGACTTGCGCAACCCGCTGGAAATTTGTGACGTGACTGAGGTTTTCGCCCGAGACGATGTTGAATTTAAAGCCTTCAAAGGCGTGATTGCAAAAGGCGGCGTTGTCCGAGCAATCCGTGCACCAAAGGTTGCCGACCAACCGCGCAGCTTTTTCGACAAACTCAACAGCTGGGCACAGGGTGAAGGTGCACCTGGTTTAGGTTACGTTCTGTTCGCTGACGGTGAGGGCAAAGGCCCGATTGCAAAATTCATCCCAGAAGCCGCACAAAGCGCGATTAAGGAAATTTCAGGCTGTGAAGACGGCGATGCCATCTTCTTCATCTGTAATCAGGAAGGCCCCGCCGCAAAATTCGCAGGTGCGGCGCGTGATGCAATTTGTGACGCGTTTCCTGAAAATCACGAAGCCGCAAGAGAGCAGGGCGTTTACAAACTCTGCTGGATTGTAGACTTCCCGATGTATGAATTCGATGAGAGCCAACAAAAAATCGACTTCTCCCACAATCCGTTCTCTATGCCGCAAGGCGGAATGGACGATCTGGACAATAAAGACCCGCTCGATATCTACGCCTTCCAATATGACTGCGTGTGTAACGGCTTTGAACTGGCTTCTGGCGCAATCCGAAACCACAAGCCCGAAATCATGGAAAAGGCTTTCGCAATCGCTGGCTATGACAAGGCTGTTTTAGAAGCAGAATTCGGCGGCATGCTCAACGCGATGCGTTATGGCGCACCACCCCACGGCGGGCTGGCCTTTGGTGTTGACCGTATCATCATGTTGCTCGCTGATGAGCCGAACCTGCGCGAAGTCTATGCCTTTGTTATGAACGGCCAATATGAAGACCAGATGATGCAAGCGCCTAGCGTGGTTGATGAGAAACTCCTCAAAGATTTGCACCTTAAAATCGCAACGCCGAAGAAAATGACAGACGCTGCTTAATTTTCGCCTGACGCGGCAAAATTTGGTAATGTTTTACATATAAAAAACAAAGGTGATAAAAAATGGCTGATGATACATTAATGCCGACAGACTTCCGGCTAACACAAGGCGGGTCCGATGGAGACTTGAGCTTCGGAAATATCGTTGGCTATACAGTCAACATTGACGATCACGGTTACGGCGAAAATGGCGGTCGCGCGAACTTGCAAATCGCTGTGCCTGCAGGCATTGAATTCTATGATGAAAGCGGCGACATTTCCCCTGATGTTTTGGCGTTCCATGACGCGCTCAAATGTGCTTTGGCCGAAAAGGGCATCCACGTGGCGGGCAGCGATCTGTTCGGCGGCGCGGGCAGCGTGCTTGAAGAAAACGGCCGCACCACAGAAAATGTAAACTACAATGACAGAGTCGGCGCAGACGGAAGCCTTTTATCTGTCGGTAACACAATGGGTCAGCCCGACATGCAGGAATTCGCCCGTGATGGCGAAAACTGGGTTGAGGCTGATGTCACAAGATTATTCATTCTCGACACCGATGAAACCGCAAACATGTCTAATGAGGAATTCGCCGAAATTATTAGACAAGCCTATCACGAAGCCGTTCTGGGTGTTGATGACAGCAATCTGCCACCTCTGGAATATCGCGGTAATGGAAACGCAATGGATGTAGACAATCTGTCACCGAAGGAAGATTTAGCAGTTTGCACGCCATCTATACCGGTTGCTTAAAAAAAGTCGTCTTAAAACCCGTAATCATTTTCGTCAGGCTTGCTTTCATCGCCACGCCCCGACTCGCCCGATCCGTCACTTTCATCCGTATCACTGGATCCGCCAACGCTATTTAAGCCTGCCGCAACCCCTGCGCTTGCCGCCGCTCCGGCCTCATACAGTCCCTCTGTCACGTCAGAAACCATTTCACGTGCATAAGCAATAGGTCCCATGCGCGCGCGTTCTGCTGCCTCAACGTCAGGAACAACACCTTCATTGAAAAACTTCTTCGCATCTTTCTCAAGATGATCAGCCACATCTATCAATTCTGCCGTTGATTTCGAATTCTCGACTATATTCTCATGCACCTCAACATGGCGACGAAAACGCAAAAGCTTTTTACGCTTTGTGCTGGAATTTTTAAGCGCCGCAGCTTGCAGGTCATTATCAGCCATCTCTTTAATTTGCTGATCCAGCGCCTCAATTTCCTCATCGATAAGGTCTTTCAAATCGTCGATCTTCTCGCGAACAACATGAAGAACAGCATTGAAATTCATCGCCATGATACGATCAAATTCTTCCATTAGTTCTTTTAGAAATTGCTGCTTCTTTCTCTTGGCTTCGTCATCTTTTAACGACCCATGCATGGCGATGCCTGAATGCTCACCGCGCGCCAAATGCTGTAAATCTTGGCCCGTATTATAGCCCTGCAGTTCCTGCATGATTTGAACGATATTGCGCAAAGATTCTTTAAGACCGTCAATCCCGACATTCCGCGGGCTTGCCAAAAACGCATCCAACTCAGCCTGCGCCTGCGTTGACGTGCCCAAACCAAAATCTGAAGCGCGAACCGGAAAATTCATAAATCACCCAAAATTATTTCTTTCTTGCGCGCAAATATAATCTGAATAATGGGAACTTGTCAAAGTCACAAAAAAGTCCGGATATGACGTGGGGCGGCCATATCCGGATTTAAAGCATATACGCCAAGTGTGTGGGTAGCGTGAGTGTAGGCGCATAATGCGAGAAGAAGGTCTTCTAATTTGCTTAATGTATTTGCTTACGCCTCTGAGCTTTATTGTCATACATGCCGGCATCCGCACTAAGGATGATCCCCTCAATCGTATCACCCGCCGCATAATCTTTCAGTCCGATGCTGCCGTAAATCGGGATACGCTTTCCATCCCATTGAAATGTTAAAGAGTTTAAGTCTTTTTCCAACTTATCTGCGCGCTTCATCGCCTCTGCTATACAGGTGTTGGGAAAGAGCAGAACAAATTCATCCCCACCCAAGCGCGCTGCAATATCCATCGTACGGATAGAATTTTGTAAAAATTCCGCAACAATGCATAAAGCACGATCACCCGCCATGTGACCATGCGTGTCGTTGATATCCTTGAATTTGTCCAAATCAATCATAAGCAAAAGTCCGCCACGGTTTTCTCCGCGGCTCGTGCGGCCGAGCTCACTTTCGAAGGCTTTGAAAAAACCGCGTCTGTTGGTCAAGCCTGTCAATTCGTCAATGGTCAGAATAGCCTCTAGTTTCTTGATGCGACTTTCTTTTTCCTCCAACTGGCTTTGCGCACGATCCAACATCGAATAAGCGGTCTTCAGTAAGTCAGTGACGCTGCTCTTCTGATCAGACCTGTGATCAAAAGGCTCAACAACATTGTGATGCTGGTTTGAAGGCTCGCCCGTAGATTTTTTCAGGAAATTAAAAAACTCTTTTGAGCCATCAAAAAACCGTTCGGTATAGGCTCCTTTTGTAATATTTGTTTCGTCAATCAATTCTTTCGACATAATGCTACCCTTTTGTTACGCAATATAAGTTTAGTCATAACGTTGCGAATGCTGTGCCAAACAAGACGAAAAGTGATTTGTTCAATAAAAATCAATGGCTTGCGTTTGATTTTTGGAGCTTATTTCATCGAAAATCAACAGAATAATTTTCCATATTACAGAAAAATGTGCCGCATTCGGCAAAAGCTGCCGTTTAGAGAAAATTAACCCTAAGCAATTAGTAATGAGCAAATGCTTTGCCATTATGCCGCTTTGAGGTACTATAAATATCGAAAAAATTCGAAGCTGCTGAAAGCAAAACGCTTCAAAACAACAGAGTATAAACATGTTTATTCGATCAAATCTTTCTCCGAAAAACGCAAAACGACACAGTCTCGGATTTAAAAAAACGCTGACATGCCTGAGCGCTATCGTTTTCTTGGGGGCAACAAATGCGCATGCAGGTGTTGATCAAGCAATTGCAAACGGCTTAGAGCCGCATAAAGCTTTATACGACGTACGCCTGTCCTCAAAAACGAGCAGCGCGAAAATCGCAAATATATCGGGAAAAATGTTTTATGAGTGGCAGCCCGCATGCGATGCATGGGTTTCAAAACATCACTTCGATATGACCTACGAATATGTCGAAGTGCCATCTGTGCGCATCACCAGCAATTTTACAACATATGAGTCATTTGACGGAAAAGAATTTAACTTCACATCCTTGCGCAAACGTGGCGATGTTGTTCTGGAAGAATTACGCGGCAGCGTCGCCTCAAACGGAACGGAATACCCGAACGAAGCACGCTTTAGCATTCCCGAAGATCTGGTCTTCACCCTGCCTGAAGGAACGCTGTTCCCCATGGCGCATACGATTGATGTCATTGAAAAAATCAAAAGCGGCACAAAATTTTATAACGCTGTCATGTTCGACGGCAGCGATGATGAAGGCCCGGTCGACATCAATAACATCATTGGCAAAAAGGCAACATTTACACCCGATGATGATGTAAAAGATTTCATTGATGAAGATCTGATCAAATCACAAGCATGGAATCTGCGTCTGGCTTTCTTCCCTCTGAAAAATGCCGACGCCGCGGCAGATTATGAAATGTCGGCAATTTTCCACGAAAACGGCGTGATCAGCGACATGACGATTGATTACGATGATTTCTCCGTGACCCAAAAGCTGGTCGCAATCGAACCGCTTGAGAGCACATGCGATCGATAAAAACAAAACTTTGAAATGAGAAAGAGAGAAAGGCACACAAAAAACAATCCTCTAAATTTACAAATCACCGAAAAATATTAACCTTTTGGCAAGGCTCCGCCGATACAATGCCGCTTAAGAGCAGATAAAACCGACCATCTATCAGATCGGAAACTTAAAAAAACTATGTCTAAAAAAGTTCTTATCGTTGAAGACAATGAACTCAACATGAAATTATTTCATGACCTTTTGGGTGCGCATGGCATTGACACTGTTCAAACAAGGGAAGGGCATAAGGCGTTTGATATGGCTGTCGAACATCAGCCAGACCTTATCATCATGGATATCCAACTGCCCGAAATATCGGGCTTGGACATTACGAAAAGACTGAAACAAAGCGATGCAGTCAAACACATCCCCGTTATTGCCGTAACGGCATTCGCCATGAAGGGGGATGAACAAAAAATCCGTGAAGGCGGCTGCCAGGACTATATTTCAAAGCCGATATCGGTTTCAAAATTCATTGATGTCATTTTAAAGCATCTTGAAAATCGCGAATACGAAAAGCCCGCAGAGCAAAGACAGGAACACCAAGAAGATGCAAATCTTAACATGGGCAGTAAAGACGAAACGATGAACGACAGAGCAGAGCAAATTTCCGAAGAAAAATACAAAAAAGAACATGAAGACAGCCCCAAAGAAGAGCACAGTAAAAAGGAGGACATATAATGTCAGCACGTGTCCTTGTTGTTGATGATTTACTGCCAAACGTAAAGCTATTAGAGGCAAAATTATCAACTGAATATTACGAAGTGATAACCGCGACAAGCGGCGCAGAGGCACTGGAAAAAGTGGGCTCGAAAAAACCTGATGTTATACTGCTTGATGTTATGATGCCGGGGATGGACGGTTTTGAGGTGTGTAGCCGTATTAAACAAAATCCTGAAACAGCGCACATTCCCGTGGTCATGGTCACGGCACTTACAGATATTGAAGACAAGGTACGCGGACTTGAAGCGGGCGCAGACGACTTTCTGAGCAAGCCGATCAATGACACAGCCCTCATGGCACGTGTGCGCTCACTTGCCCGTCTTAAAATGGCGCTTGATGAATGGCGCGTTCGTGAAAACGCTGCGAACCAGTTCGGTGTAACATCTGAACAAACGAACGTTATGAAAGAGCCTGTTGAGGGCGCGCGCGTTCTTCTTATCGAAGACAAGGAATTCGAAAAATCAAAAATCATCACAGCGCTTTCTGCTGACTTGAACATCGTCATCCACGTAGAAAGCGGCCTAAAAGCCATGGAGCTTGTCTCTGTGCAAGACTTTGATGTCATCATTGTCAGCCTGAACTTGAAAGGCGAAGACGGTTTGCGGCTTTGTTCGCATCTAAGGTCTAACGAGCGTACACGTTCGACACCGCTTGTCATGGTCGCCGAAAATGCCGATATGGATAAAATCGCATACGGCCTTGAAATCGGTGCACATGATTATATTGTTCGCCCGCTGGAAAAAAGCGAGCTTCTCGCCCGTGTGCGGACACAAATTCGTCGTAAACGTTTTCAGGAGCGCCTGCGCTCAACATATGAAATCAGCCTGTCAATGGCGCTGACAGACAGCTTAACGGGGCTATATAACCGCCGTTATCTTGAAGTTCACCTACAAAAACTGATTGAAAGCAATATCGAGAACAAAAAGGCACTCGCCGTTTTGATGATCGATATCGATAATTTCAAACAGGTAAACGACACGCACGGACATGCAGTCGGTGACCAGATTTTAAAAATATTTTCCAAACGCCTGAAACACAACCTGCGTAGCTTTGACATGGTGGCTCGCCTTGGCGGCGAAGAATTTGTTGTCGTGTTGCCGGATGTGACGCCTGAGCGTGCCTACATCGTATCTGAACGTCTGCGCCGCGCAATCGCCGAAAAACCGATCACATGTGACACCGATGATGGCTGCCTCAGCATCACAACGTCAATCGGCGGATCCATCATAAGTGATGAAGAATACACGATTTCCGAAATCTTAGAGCGTGCGGATAAACGCCTTTACGAGGCAAAGGATGCAGGGCGCAATTGTTGTGTGTTTGAAAATAAAGGCAAATTAGACCCCGAAGAATTCAAACAATTGCCGCGCACACTTCCGGGCTATGCCGAAGACGATTAACAACAATAATTAAAACGCGCAATAAAAAACGCCCTCAAAACGGGGCGTTTTATAATTTGAATGAAGAAAAACCTTACTTTTTCGACGGCGGCATTTTCTTCTCAACGAACATAACATGCATGCCTTTTTTGCCTGTTTTTTCGTTAATCGCCCAAGGGTCGTACTTCTTCTTCTTGATTTTGTATTCCGCGCGTGTGCTGCGTTTGGCGTAGTAGCGGTATCCTGTACCAGCTTCGCTCTCAAGTCTCACCTTAATATATGACGCTTTTGCCATTATTCTAACTCCTGTAATTCGAAGTTGGCTTTATGCGGTGTTTTGGAAAAAATGTCAAGCATTTCACACCCGCAAATTAGCCTTTTTTTGATTTCGAAGATTTTTTACCATGTTTTTTGCGTTTTGGCTTCGGCGCGTGCCCTGCCTTTCGCTTGTGGTTCTGGCTTTTTTGCCCTTGTTTTGAGCCGCCTGAGCCGCGACGATTTCGTGGAGTGTTTCCACCTGCATCGGGTGCATCCATGCCTTCAATATCTGCTTCACCCTGGCCCGGAGCAATCGCAAAAATGCAGGAGCCTGTAATTCCATCGGCTTCCTTGATAATAACACGCATCTTCGCGCCCAATCGGTAAACCTTCTTTTTACGCCGCCCGACCAGCGCATGCGCCTTTTCATCATGCACGTAAAAATCATCGCTCAGCGATTTCATCGGGATCAGGCCATCCGCGCCACTCTCCGCCAAAGTCACAAACAACCCGAACCGCGTTACACCATTAATCGTACCCTCAAATTCCGCGCCGATATGGCTGGACAGATAGCTCGCCGTGAACCTATCAACCGCATTGCGCTCCGCCTCCATCGATGTACGTTCCGTTCCCGAAATATGCGCGGCAATCTCTTCAATGCGCGCCTTCTCGCCGTCCGTCATGCCACCTTCGCCAAGCCCGAACGCCGCGATCAGCGCGCGATGCACCAACAAGTCCGCATAACGCCTGATAGGAGAGGTAAAATGCGCGTATTTTTCCAACGCAAGGCCGAAATGCCCGATATTCTGCGTGGAATACACGGCTTGCGATTGCGTACGCAAAATCATCTGCGAGATCAGGTGAGAGTAGGGCAGCTTCGCCGCCTTTTCCAACAAGTAATTCAACTGTTTCGGCGCAACCGTCTGCCCCTTTGGCAGCGATAAACCAAAACTGGAAATGAAATCACGGCTCGACTCTAATTTATCAAAGGCGGGCTTATCATGAATACGATAAACGCACGGATACTCTTTGACTTTTTTCTCCAAAGCGCTCGCCGCCGCAACATTCGCTAATATCATAAATTCTTCAATCAGCTTATGCGCATCAAGCCGAACGCGGGTTTTAACCCCTGTCATGACGCCCTTTTCACTGATCAAAATCTGCCGCTCGGGTAAATCCAGATCCAGAGCGCCACGCTTGCGCCGCGCCTTATCCAAAATCTTATACGCGGCATACAGCGGCTCAATCACATCATCCATCAAATGCGCGGTTGTTTTATCACCGTTTCCGTCCTTCGCCGCCTGCACCTGTTCATAAGTCAGCCGCGCGTGTGACTTAATCAACGCGCGTGTAAAGCGGTGCTTAATCAGCTTGCCCGCCTCATCAATGCGCATATGAACCGCCAACGACGCACGCACCTCATTGGGGCGAAGCGAGCAGAGATCATTCGATAACGCCTCGGGCAACATCGGCACAACCCGATCAGGGAAATAGGTCGAATTCCCGCGCTTTTGCGCCTCCACGTCCAGCGTATCACCTGCGCGCACGTAATAGGCAACGTCCGCAATCGCAACAATCAGGTCAAACCCGCCATCCTCGCGCGGCTTGGCATAAACCGCATCATCAAAATCACGCGCGTCCGCCCCGTCAATCGTGACCAGTGGCACATCCCGCAAATCCTCGCGGCTCCCAAGCGGCGGTACTTTCATGCCTTTGGTGGCGTCATTCACCGCCTTGGGGAAATGATCACTCAATCCCGCCTCATGCAGGGAGATCAGGCTAATTGTTTTCGGGTCACCCTGCCGACCGATCACGTTCGTTACACGCACACGTTTGCGCTTTAATCCGCGAGAGGGCAGAATTTCCGCCGCAACCAGATCACCATCTTTTGCGCCGTTCAAATCGCCCGTGGTCAGATCAAAATCATGCTTCGCGCGCTTATTTGTCGGCTGCAAAACCGCACCATTTTTCTTCAGCGCAATAATCCCGAGCACATCTCCGCCACCATCATCTTTCGCACCTTCATCAATCAATCGAATGATGCGAGCCTCATAAGCATCCGGCTCAGTTTTCGACAAACGGCACAGCGCGCGGCTCCCCTCACGCACATTTTTATAATTTTTCTTATCAGGTACGATTTCAATACGCGGCGGCTTGCCCTGATCTTCCGTCCACTCCAGCGGCTTGGCAAACACATCGCCATCCACATCAATCTCATGCACAATCAAAACGGCTACAGGCGGTAAACCGTCAACTGATGAATACACACCACCAGCCTGTTTGGTCACGCGCCCGTCTTTTTCCAGATTTTTAAGAATCTGTTTCAACGCAACGCGATTTTCTCCGCCCTTAATATTAAAAGCGCGCGCCACCTGTCGCTTCGTCACGGGTGTAGGGGATTCGGCAATAAAATCAAAGATGGCTTTAGATGTCAGTTCACTCATGACGTTACACTAACAGGCAAAAAAGATTTGTCCATTACAGAAAGAGAGGAGCAACAAAATAGCATCATGCCTTTTTCTTCGCTGATGCGCTCTTGGCCGTGCTTTTCTTCTTCGCAGTCGATTTTTTCTTCTTTTTCGGCTTGGCTTTGGCCTTCTCGGCTTTCTCGGCCTCTTTTTTGGCTTTTGCCGCTTCTTTCGCCGCGCGCTTCTCCGCCGCCTGCGCCAGAACTTCAACGGCGCGGTTCATCCCGACATGCATCACATCATCATCTTTAGGAAGGGAGGTGAATTTATCATTATGCTTTAAGAATGGCCCGAAACGACCAATACCGGCCTGAATCATCTCCCCTGTTTCAGGGTGCGTACCGACATCGCGGGGCAGGGCAAGCAAGCCGAGCGCCATCTCTAACGTCACATCCTCGACATTCGTGCCTGCGGCCAACCCTTGACGCTTCGGTTTTGGCATTGCCTTTTTCTTCGGCTTTTTCGGAATGCGTTTAGCGCCCTTTTCTTTGGCGATTTTCACTTTCTCTTTAAATTCTTTTTCGTATTCCTTGTTGATCGCCTCAACCTCATCAATCGCCTCTTGCGGCGGATCAATTTGTACATACGGGCCATATGGGCCGCGACGCAAAGAAACAGTGCGTCCTGTTCCCGGCTCTTCACCTAAGATTTTTGGCTCATTAGCAAGCGCAGCCGTATCCGCATCTTCCCCATCAGGGACAACCAGCGGGCGGGTAAACTTACATTCAGGGTAATTTGAACAACCGATAAACGCGCCGAACTTCCCGAGCTTCAAACCAAGGCGACCTTCTTCCAAATCTTTATTATCCGCGCAGGCCGCACATTTTCGGCTCTCTTGTCCTTCAGGGAAGAAATGATCACCCAATTCCGCATCCAGATGATCAATCACATCCGTAATGGTTAAATCTTTTGTATTATCAACCGCCGTTTTAAAATCTTTCCAAAACGCTTCCAATGCCTCCTGCCAGTGCGCATGACCTGACGCAATCGCATCCAATTCTTCTTCCAAATTAGCGGTAAAATCATAATCAACATAGCGGGTGAAGAACTTCGCAAGGAAGGTCGTCACCAAACGCCCACGATCTTCGGGCACAAAACGCCGCCTGTCCATTGTCACATAATTACGATCACGCAACACCTGCAAAATTGACGCATACGTAGAAGGGCGGCCAATGCCAAGCTCTTCCATCTTTTTCACAAGCGATGCCTCACTATAACGCGGCGGCGGCTGTGTGAAATGCTGGTTCGGCGTGGTATTGACCAATTTAGTCGCATCGCGCTCTTTCATCGGTGGGAGCAAGCGATCATTATCATTGCCGCTGCTGGCATTCTCATCGTCATCGTCACTTTCCTGATACAGCGTCAGGAAACCGTCAAACGCAACGACTGAACCATTTGCGCGCAACACCACATCATCTGTGCCGTCCGAGATATCAACCTTCACTTGATCGAGGATCGCATTTTCCATCTGTGAAGCCATCGTCCGTTTCCAGATCAAATCATATAAACGCCACTGGTCAGGCTCCAGTTTGCCTTTCAGCATCGCGGGTGTACGCGTCAAATCTGTCGGGCGGATCGCCTCGTGCGCCTCTTGCGCATTCTTCGCCTTAGATTTGTAAAGCCGCGGCGCATCAGGCAGGTACTTAGATCCGTAATCTTTCGAAATCACGTCGCGGCATTGCTTGACCGCATCCTCAGATAGGGTTGTCCCATCCGTACGCATATAAGTGATATACCCGCCATCTTCTGACGAGCCTTCATACAAACGCTGCGCCAAACGCATCGCATTAGAGGCTGACATACCCAGCTTTCGCGAAGCCTCCATCTGCAAAGTCGAGGTAATAAACGGCGCAGACGGGCTACGGCGCACCTGCTTCTTTTCAATCTTCTGAATAGACAGCGCTTTATTCTTAATCCGCTCAACCGCTGAATTCGCATCCTTTTCGCTTGGGATATCAAATTTACCCAGCTTATTCCCCGCCAAATGGGTCAAGCGCGCGGTAAAGGGCGCACCATCTGGCGTATGCAGACGCGCTTCAATGCTCCAATATTCCTGCGGCTTAAACGCTTCAATCTCTGTCTCACGCTCACAAATCAAGCGTAAAGCCACCGATTGCACACGCCCCGCAGAGCGCGAGCCGGGCAATTTCCGCCACAATACTGGGGATATATTAAAGCCAACCAGATAATCCAGCGCGCGCCGCGCCAGATACGCATCAATCAAAGGCTGGTCAAGATGGCGCGTATTTTCAAACGCCTTTTGCACCGCCGCCTTGGTAATTTCATTAAAGGTTACGCGATGAACATCTTTACCTTGCAGCAAATCATCATTTTTCAAAATCTCATAAATATGCCACGCAATCGCCTCACCTTCACGATCAGGGTCAGGTGCAAGATACAGTGCATCAGCCTTTTTCAGAGCCTTTTTGATATCGCGCACATTCTTATCCGCGCGATCACCAAGCTGCCACTTCATCGCAAACCCTTCATCAGGCAGAACCGAGCCATCCTTATTCACAAGGTCGCGCACATGCCCGTATGATGCTAAAACCTCAAAATCCGAGCCCAGATATTTATTGATGGTTTTGGCCTTCGCCGGTGATTCCACAATGACAAGATTTTTACTCAAAACAGCTCCCTATTAATTATCCTCTTGATTTAGAAGAATTATTTTATTCCCGGGCAGGCGTTCAATGCGCCCCGCCAACTCTAATTCCAACAAGCATGTCTGCACAGCCGAAATAGTCAAATGACATGCGCGAACCAATTCGTCAACATAAATCGGGGTAAAAGACAGGTGAGAGAGGATCAAATCCTGCACATCTTCGGGCGGCTCTTCGTGAAAACCTGACGAGGAGGGCGGCGAAAATCGTACCAGTTTCGCAGGCGGCTCACGCAGCGAATTGCCTGAAAAATTCATCACCGCTTCCATTACATCATCGGCATTTCGAACCAGTGTCGCTCCTTCACGAATAAGATGGTTCGGCCCCGCCGCGCGCGGATCCATCGGCGAGCCGGGCACGGCAAACACATCACGCCCTTGTTCCCCCGCCATTCGCGCGGTAATCAATGAGCCACTGCGCTTATTCGCCTCAACAACGATCACACCTTTTGACAGGCCTGAAACAATACGATTGCGCCGCGGGAAGGACGCGGCAAACGGCTTTGCGCTCATCGCGCTTTCCGCCACAACCAGGCCTTTTTCCTTTATCGCATCATACAAACCCTGATTTTCAGGCGGATACACCACATCAATCCCGCCAGCCACCACGGCGATCGTGCCGCTTTCCAACGCGCCCTGATGTGCGGCGGTATCAATGCCGCGGGCAAGACCTGAAACCACAACCTGATCTTTCGCGCCCAAATCCTTGGCGAGTTTTGAGGCCATCTTGCGTCCGTTTAACGACGCATTGCGCGCGCCGACAATCGCCACGCATGATGTATTGAGCATCGACACATCACCAATCACGCTGAGCACAGGCGGCGCATCATCTGTCGCGGTCAGGGCGAGGGGGTAATCCGCATCCGCCGCGCACACCAAACGCCCGCCGAGTTTCTGCAAGGCTTTATATTCTTTCGCAACATCACGCTCAGAAGGGGCGACCAAAGGTTTCTTGCGCCCGCCGCGCTTTGCCAGTTCAGGCAGAGCTTTGAGCGCATCGCTCGCGCTGCCAAACCGCTCAATAAGTTGATAAAAGGTGATTGGCCCGATGGAATCGGTGCGGATCAACCGCAACCAATTAAGCTGCTCTTGCTCGCTTAAATCACGCGGCTCTGCCTGTTCTGCACTGTTATTCCGAAACAGATCCACCACGTTCCTCTTTCTTCTTAAAACTAATCTTGGACTCTTCACCCTTCATAAGGCGTTTTATATTCTCTCGATGCCGCCAGAATACGAGCAGCGTAATCAGCGCACAAATTCCCGCAGGCGTACTGCCATAAACAAAAAACGTCACAACAGGCGCAACAGCCACAGCCACCAACGCCGCTAAAGATGAATATTTAAACGCAAACGCCGTCACCAACCACGCGCCACACGCTGCCAAACCCGCATATGGCACCGCCGCCAACAAGCCACCAAGCGCAGTCGCCACACCTTTACCCCCCTTAAACTTCAACCATATAGGAAAACAGTGGCCTACAATTGCAGTAAAGAACAAAAGCATGGTTAAGGTTGGGCCAATAACATAATATGGATTATACCCACATACTTCGTACATTCTCAATTCTATGCCTGTATAACTTGCAGGCAATGTAGGTGTTTCAAGCGGAAAAGAAACCATAGAAATGATGATACTGCACAGGTAAACTGCTAAAGCTGCTTTAGACCCATCTAGTATCAATGTGAATGCGGCTAGCTTTTTACTGCCTGCTCGCAAAACGTTGGTCGTACCAATATTACCCGAACCTTCTTTACGAATATCTTTGTTTAAAATAAGTTTTGTCAAAATAAGTCCGAAAGGAACAGACCCTAACAAGTAGGCAATAACAAACGCGAAAAATAATTGCGGGAACAGAGCATAAATCGCAGAAGTAAAATCAGTGCATATGAAGCTGATATTATCCACTTACTTACCACCCACCAGCATATCCAAAATGGCCATACGGGTCGGGATGCCGTTCGCGACTTGTTTTTTCATCATGCTGCGCGGGTCATCGGCCACATCATCGGCAATTTCCACGCCGCGATTCATCGGCCCCGGATGCATCACCAACGCATCGGCCTTTGCATTCTTCAACCGCTCAAACGTCAGGCCATAATTGTTAAAATACGCCGCCTCATCGGGGATAGAGCCGCGATCCATCCGCTCCTTTTGAATGCGCAGCATCATGACAACATCCGCACCCTTGATCCCGTCTTCCAGCGTGTCAAAACAATCAATCCCCTCCGCGGGCAGCTTTTGCGGCATCAACATCTGCGGCGCAACAAAACGCACATTTGCGCCCATCTTGGTCAGGAGTTTCGCATTCGAATTCGCCACGCGGCTATGCGCCACATCCCCGCAAATTGCTACGGTTAAGCCCTCCAAAGTGTTTTTCTCCTGCAAAATCGTCAGCGCATCCAAAACCGCTTGGCTCGGATGTTCGCGCCAGCTATCACCCGCATTAATCACGGGGCAGTCCACACGATTGGCAACAAAACGCGGCGCGTTATATTCACTATGGCGGATCACAATCGCATCAGGCTCCATCGCGCTGAGCGTATCAATCGTATCGGTAAAACTCTCATCCTTATTCAGCGAGCTGACATTCGCGTTCCAGTTCACCACATCCGCGCCTAGTCGCTTCGCCGCAATATCGAAAGAGGTCAACGTTCGCGTCGAGCTTTCAAAAAACAGCGTCAGAATGATTTTCTGGTCTAATTTATCGCGATCCCACCGCCCGTCATACAGGGCGCGTGCGTAATAATCAGCGCGAGCGATCACATCGTCAATCTGCTCCACGCTTAAATCGTCTATACTGATGAAATGTTCCATATCTTTAAACAAATGCCCCTTACATTTAAAAAAGTCCAGCAGAATTTTGCGCCAAAGCGGCGGGGTAATCCTGAAATTTCACCGCGCCGACAAACGCAATCCCGACAATAAATCCCGGCCCCGCGGGAATAGACAGCCGCGCAAAATCAACCTTTTCACCCGTCCGTTTTTGTTCGCGCATGCCATGCACCATGCCATGCACCAACCCTGCAAACGCGCCGACACATAAGCTGAGAAAAATAAAATCCAACCCCAGCCAGAACCCCGCCGCGCCCATTAATTTCACATCACCAAGGCCGAGCGTATCAAACCCATAAGCGCGATTGGCTATCGCCCTGATCAGCCAGAGCAACCCACCACCCGCCAGCGCGCCATAAACCAAATTCTCCACGCCGCCAAAAGCAAAGCCGCTCAAAAGATGAAAGAAAACCCCGCACAAAAAGAACGCGCCGACATAAACATTCGGCAACAATCGTACGCGCAGATCAATAATCCACAACTTTATCAAACAAAAAATCGCGGCAAAGAGGCAGGTGATCGTGAGAATGAATGCCATAAATATTAAAGTCTCACTGTTATGAATTCTGTATCTTTTTAAGAATATATTTAGACTTAAAGCCCATACTGCGAAAATAGGGCTGAACTGCCATTTTCTCAAGCGTAAAGTCAAATCATAAACCGAACAAAGTTTTTATACATGAACGAAAACCATATTTTAGTCATTGAAGATAATGATTTTGTTCGCATGCAATTATGTAAGTTTTTGCAGGATGAAGGCTTTGAAACGACAGAGGCGCGTGACGGTCAAGAGGCTCTGGATACTGACTTTAAAAAGGTCGCAATCATTATTGCTGATGTCAGAATGGAGCCGATGAACGGTTTTGATTTTGTGCGAAATATTCGCGGCAATGAAATTAAGATACCTGTTATTCTTGTCACAGGCGATGAGAACAGCGACTTGTTGAGCGAAGCAAGCAAGCTCAATATCGGCGCAATTTTGAAAAAGCCCGTCCAAAAAGATCGGTTGATTAAAACCGTAAAGCGAACTTTACACATGGAAAACCCATAATTTGAATGTTAATCTAGCATTTCGTGGTGGATCTTACGTCAAATTATGCATAAAAATATCATTAAATCATATACATGGCTGAAAAACGCCGAGCAGCTATTTTGTAAATTGGCAGGCTTGCTCGCGCTTGTTTTGCTTGTCCCTATGATTTTGATTGCCTGCGCGCCTGTTGATCTGCCGGGTGCAAGAAATCTTTCTATCCCGTCTCCTGTAACCGCGGCAGGCCTTCCTGAAGCGGTCAATAAAAAGCCTGACAGCGTTATCTATCTTCCTTTGGGCAGCGATGTGCTCGTGCCTAAATCAGCAAGCGGCTTAGGGCTGCCAACAGCAAAGGTCGGCCCGTTTGAACTCCGCTCCGAAACGGTCGCGGGCGCGCTGCAACTCGTCTTGTCCGATTATGACGTTTCCATGGCATTTGAAACCGACGCCGCCTTTGATCGCACCATCACAATCGCCAATCTGCGTGGTGCGCTGGATCAGGTTGTCGATAAAATCTGCGGTCTGGCTGATCTGTATTGTTCTTACGAAGACAATCTGCTTGTCGTAAAAGAGACACAAACATTCACCGTAACCGTACCGCCAATCGGCGGCGATGCCGATATCCTCACAAGCCTTGCAACAGGCCTGCAAGCGATCACAAGAGTAACGCCCATCACGGAATCCGCAACGCGCACCATCATCTATGAGGCGACCAACCGCACATCAAAACTGGCAGAGCGATATTTTCAACGCGTTCGCGCTAGCACGGCCCTGATCGTGTTTGAAGTCTATATCTGGGAAGTCACACTTGAAAACGGCAACTCCACAGGGATTAACTGGGATGAAATTGAAGCGTTCGGCAAATTCAGCGCGGGCATAGACGTGCCCGGAACCGTAGGCGCTGACTTTAACCCCATAAGCATTGGTCTGCCGACAACTGGCGATGTTGATTTCACCACGGGCGATGTCTTCCAGTTTATTTCCAGATACGGCGCGGTGAAAACCATATCACAGCCGCAGATCACTGTTCTCTCAGGTGCGCAAGCCAGTCTAAGAGCCGCGGATACGGTTAACTTCGTCTCCTCATTATCGCGCTCAATCGAAGATGGTGAAACAACCGTCTCAACCGAAACGGACTCTGTTGATACGGGCTTCACGCTTACAATCTCTAGCAATTGGGACAACGCCACTGTTTATGCGCAAATTGACATCGACCTTGATGAATTCCGTGGCTTCCAAAGTTTCGATGCTGACGGCACGGTTCTTCAATTGCCCGAAACGACAGAACGCGAGCTTTCAACGCAGGTGCGTATTCGCCCCGGTGATTCCCTTCTGATAGCGGGTTTGGTAAGGGAAGCAGACGAGTTTGACTCATCAGGCCCGGGCTTTGATTCGCCGTTTTTATCAACATCGCGCACGGCGCAGGTTGAAAATACGGAATTGGTGTTTTTGTTAAAACCACGTGTCATCGTATACACGAGTGACCAATAGAAGATAAAATCAAGTAAAAATCCGCATAAAACAACGTATTACAGCTGTTTTGTTCTCTGAATAAATAGTGTACACTATGATTCGGGTAGTATTTTGCCTGCAATGCTTCATTCCCGAAGTAAATTTTCTTTTTCAGAACGTTCGTTCAAACATCATGATGTCATCATCGCGTGTATTAAAACTGTTAATTGGCCTGTCGGTTGTGTGTATCTCATACTCAGCCTACTTCGCGCGCGCGCAATACCCCGGGTTTGATGCCCCCGGAACAGGTGCTTCGGCAGGCTCTACTGTAGGGATTGCTGCCGTTGAAAAAGAAGTGGATGGCGGCGCAATTCCCGTCGGCGCATCCTCGCAAGTTGTGCTGCTTTTCCGAAACGAAGGTGCACAGCCCGTCCAAACAGGAAAAATCAATTTATACCCATCATCGAACGTAACGGGCACAGTCACGCTTAACCAATGTGTCGTGGAGCCTTTAGAAGCAGGAGCAGAATGCGCGATTGCGATTTCTGTGAAGGGCTTGCAGGCGGGCGCATGGCGCATGGAAATGCTCATGCTACACAGTGGCCGCTCGCGCCTTGTCACCAGTACATTGTCAGGTTCAATTGAACTCAACGCGGATGCAACCAACTTAATCGCCAGTGATATTGAAACCGTGCCCGATGAAATTGACTTCGGCAGCCTATCAACAGGGCAAGCATTGGTAGAGCCTGTTTTGCTCCGAAACATTATCTCAACGCCTGTAAAAATCGAAGATGTGACTGTGAGTGCAGCGGCGCAATCAGGTTTCGAAATTGAAAGCCAGTGCGATGTTCTGCAACCTGGTCAGGCGTGTTTGGCAACCGTCAAATGGTCACCGCAACAAAAAGGCCTCGCATCAGGCGTTCTGATCGTCAAACATGATGGACCGACGGCTGTCTCATCCGTCCCGTTAACTGGGGATTATAATCCCGATGAAATTGATCAAGCTGAAATTTTCCCTGACGCCGTGCCTGGCAAGGGGCTCTTGGTGGCATCCCAAACCGAAATAGATTTCGGCGAAGACATTATCTCCGCATCCACCATCACAGTATCACTGGTGAACACGGGCGACACGTCACTCACGCTCAAAGATATAAAAATCGCGGGTGCAGATGGAGGGCTGAGTTTCGGATCAGGAGGCTGCCGCGAAGGCTTGGTTTTAGAGCCGATCGAAGCCTGCCCGTTAACGGTCACATGGTCGCCCACCCGCGTCGGCGAAATTTTAGATGACGTTCAAGTCGTCCATAGCGGCGCACGCGGCATTCTTGTTCTTCCTGTTCGTGGTAACGCTGAAGCCATCGTTAGCCAGGACCAAAAGGCAATTGTTTTGTCTAAGCAACCGACAAAAGTGATCGAAAGCGAAGATGTCACGACAAAAAGACCGCCGCCCAGAGCAGAACCGCAAAAAAGTGAAAACGTCGTTGTGAATGCATCAGGCGCGCTCGACGGCCTGAAAATCACGTCATTTTCTGCTAAACGCGCAATCGTAAACGGGCCGGGCGGCTCTCGCCTGATCTTTGATAAAGAGCCCGTTATGCTTGGCGGTGTAATGTGGGATGTCGACATCACGAAAAGCGGCATCGAGTTTTCCCAGAACGATGACCGCGTGCTCCTCTTGTTTGACCGTTCCCTGTCTTCACTCAACCGCGGCACAATTCAATCCAGCCGCGATCTGAGCCTGACAACAAACTCAAACAACACCGACAGCAATGACAGAAACAACAGGAATAATAACTAAATCATAACGGAATGCTGCATATAATAACGAAAACGATAAGAGCAGAAACGCACTAAGCAAAGCATGGAAAATAAAGATTTAGAAAAACAAAACCTTCAAAAACGCCGCAAGCAACGCTCCGCAGAAGGGCGTGAACGCTACCTCGATATGGTGCAACGCGAACGCGCCCTCATGCTGGAAAAAGGCATCGCGCGCTCTACAGAACAACTGCTCGATATGGCGGGCGCAACTGTCGTTTCCGAATTGGAAGATGAAGCGATTAAAGACCGCGCCACGGGCGACCAACTGCGCGCCGTTCTCCCCGTTCAATCTTGGCTTCCCTTAAGAATACATCTGATCGGCCTGCGTGACTCTGTTCTGAAAATCGCACCGCTGCATGATATGAGCGACCGCCAAATTAAAAACCTGATCTCAACGGCAAAACGAAGTGGTTTTAAGGTCGAAAAAATCGAGGTTGAGGTTTGGGATAGAAAAGAACTGCTCGACACCCTGCGCTCCGTTCACGATCTCTCCGCCGATCGTTGCGAAAAAACGCTCTCCCTCTGGATGGGTGACATTGATAACGGACTTCTTCTTAATCAGTTTCAACGCGACATGATGGCTGAGGCTCTACAGATGCGCGCCTCTGATATCCATCTTGTTCAAGACAACAACCCCGAAGCGCCAAACTGGATACAATATCGCATTGACGGTGATCTTATCCCGATGCACCTGCTCCCTTCCGATGCTATGGCGCGTATTACCACATTGATCAAACGTGATGCAGGTTTGAACTTCGGTGACCGCGTCACACCAAAAGACGGGCGTTTCGGCTTTCAATGGCAAGGGCGCGCAATTGATGTTCGTGTCGCCGCTGGCCCGCAAGCGCAAGACGGTGAGAAATTGACCCTGCGCTTGCTTGACCGCGCATCCCTAAAAGGCTTTGATGAACTCTTTCGCCGTCACGAAGACGTCGGAGATTTCCTGTCCAAACTTCTATCGCCCGAAATCAAAGGCGGGGGCGGCCTGATCCTGCTCTCCGGCCCGACAGGCTCGGGTAAAACCACAACGCTCTATGCCTGCGTGCAGCAAATTGATCGCCGCCGCAAACATGTTCTTAGCATCGAAGATCCGATTGAATACGAACTGCGCTACGCCACCCAATGGCAGGTAAGGCCGGGCATGGAAGGGGGCGGCTTTGCTGACCTTATCCGCGCGGCCATGCGACACGATCCCGATTATATTGTCATCGGTGAAATGCGTGATGCGGATACCGTGGAAACATCCTTGCGCGCCGCAGAATCAGGCCATACGGTAATCTCAACCATTCACGCCGATACCGCTCTACAAACATTTGAACGTCTGCGCTCCCTCATGCCAGTCGCGCAACAACGCGCCTCAACTTATACGCTCGCCCAGCAGGTCGGCGCGATACTAAACCAACGCCTTGTAAGAACACTTTGCCAAGGATGTGCGCACGATGATGTGGCAAGTGAGGTTCTTAGTGAGCATGATTTAGAGAAGTTAGGTTTAGATCCCGATCAAAAAATCAAAAAACACAATTCATCAGGCTGCGACTTATGCAGCAGAACAGGCATTTCAGGGCGAACATTGCTCTTAGACGCGCTTTTAATCACCTCAGGTCCCGCAAAACGCAATAATATTTACGAAGCCTTAATAGGTAATGTGAATAATATATTGAGTGAGGATGGTGTAATCGTACACACCCGCAGGGAAGGGCTTGTCGACCTCGTCACCACCGGCCTTGTAGATCCGAACGCCGCACTATCCTACCTTGAAGAGTAACTGAGTATGAGCACGCGACCCAATAACGGTAGAAAGAAGTATGCAGCAATGGCTTGCAGAAATAGCGTATGAAACATCATCGGGCCCGAAACGGGTGACCGAATCCTTCTACTTGCCGACAATGGACGACGTGCGTAACGCAATTACGAAAAAGGGCGGATATGTCCTCAACGTCCGCGAATATAAACGCTCCCCTTTGGAAAGACTACTCGCACGCTCTGCTTGGTGGCAGGTGCAGCTACTACGTGGCATTCAGTTTCGCTCAAACTCAGCCTCCCCGGGGATCGCGCTTTGGAAAATTATTCAGGCTGAAACAAACCCGCGCCGTCAAAACATTCTCGCACCAGCACGAGAGGCGCTTGCACGCGGCCTTGGCGTAATTGATGCCTTGAAAGCACTAAATATTTTTGACCACGGCACACTCGCGATATTGGCGGGATCAGAACGCGCCAATAAACTCTCCGAAGGTATCCCGCACGCCATCCAGTCCATCACGCAAAAACGAAAAAACACCCGTGCAATTGTCGGAACAATGTCGTGGTTGCTTTTCGATGTATTCACCATCGTCACATCACTCTGGGCGGGTAAAGACATGGTTTTGGGCTGGTTCCGTGACAACAAGCCAACCAATGAAGAAGAACGCATACAATTCGAAAACGTTGTCAACAATCTGGAGTTAGTCTGGGACGTGCTGATCTGGTCATCCGTCGCATCGGGCATATTCATGTTCTGGTGTATCTTCTCATTTTGGGTGAACCGAGGAAAGCAGGACTGGCCAACAGCCAAAATCGTACGAAAGATCCCACTCATCGGCTCATATCTGCGTGATCTGTCATTTGCTGATTCTATGATGGCTGCCGCGCGCATGCTCCGCGGAAGGGTTCCGATTGATAAGGCATTAGAAGAATGCGAGCTGGCTTCAAGCTCACCCGACGTTGCAACATACTGGCGCGAAGCATCCTATAACTTAGGGCGCGGTGTTGGTTTAGGCGCAGCGCTTGACCGTAAACCGCTTAAACGCAGCGAGCGTCTAGAAGTCGCAGGCTTGTCTGACTTAGGCCAAGTCGCTACAATATTGGAGTCTATCGCCGAAATGCGCTCTGCATCGGCAAAAACACGACATAAATTAATTCTTTGGGTGGCCTTCGCTTTGACAGGGGTCTTCCTCGTAATCGCCTTCGGTAGCGCGATCTACGCACTAACAGTCATGAATATCAGCATGGACTCCATGATGGGCGGACTAATGCAAGGGGCAATATAATGGATATCACAAACGATTCACCAATGAAGAAAACAGCGGTGACAGACAAAGCTGAAAAGCAAAAACGCAAAAGAAGAGTGCCCCGCCCGGGTGTCACAGATTTTCTGGCAGGCGAAACAAAAGACTTTCAAGGAAGGCTAAAACCTCATTTGCCGCAGGATTTGATCGGCGGTTCAATTCCGCATATTCCGGGAACCGAAGACGACGCAGTTTGGAACGCAGCATCTCAAGCCTGCGGAACGGAAAAGATCAATTACGTCTATTCCGTAGAAGGTGGGCGTGTATGGTATTTGGCCTGCCCGTCAGCGTCACTGGCGTCAAATCCTGATTCATGGTGCCCGCTTGCCGCGGCTTTGCCCGGAAACGGAGAGTTTTGGGATAAGGAAACGGTATATCTTTATGAAGAGGAGGGCGTTGCGTCTGCACTAAGGTGGGATCCCGAAACAGGAAGAATGCAGGTCTTCCTCGGCGCATCCAGAACGATTTTGCCGCGTGTGCAAAGCATGGACGCAAATTTCGTGACCATTAACCCTGATATCGCTGACATATATAGATGGCGCAGCCGTAGCTTAAGAACAGAGAAAATGTCTCGCATATTAACGCGCATGCTGATTTTCTCTGGCATAGGCGTTACTGCAATTATGGCTTTGGTGTTGATTGTAAATCTGATGTTTATCGGAATTATAAAAGCTGATTTGAACGATGTGAAAGAAAAAACAGACAGGGCGGCGCTGGACTTGGTGAAAAACGCATCAAATGTAATGCAGAGTGATACAATTCGCCACATGGTGCGTGTACAAAGCCTTCTCGGGGGCTTATCCCTATCTAACGGATATCTTGTGAAATACGAAGTTACAGGCCGCAATGTTCAGTGGGAAGCTGTCGTGCCGCAAGCCCTTGCGGAAAGTGCAATATCTGCCACGACGTTTCGCGATACGTCCGATGGACGGCTTCGCACATATAAACCAAAATCAATTAAGGAAGATGCCGACAATGTAAGGCTGATAGGGAAGAGATAACAATGAACTTACAATCCTTAACAAAATTTGACTGGCGCGGCATGGGAAGATATTTTAGCCCAAAAGCCGCCGACGAGCTAAACGAATTTCTGGAAAAGCTTCCGCAAAACGCCAGCAAATCGATGCTGATCGTGGCGGCTGTCATCTGGTGTGTGGCCGGTGGTCTGTTTATATACACAACGATCAAAATACAAGAACTCGCTGAAATCACGGTTGAAAATCAAGAGGCCAAATCTTTACTTCCGAAAGTACCGACAATCAAGGACAACCCCGTCTCTGCAAATGAGATAAAAACTTTTGTGGATGAACTGCAGAAAATATATAACGGTATTGAAATAAAAGGAAATTCTGCGAACATAATAGTCGCGGCAAAGTCAACATCACAATTTGGCCAGTTTCGTGAAGCAATCGGGCATATTCAAAATGGTGGATCAGGGTGGCGTGTTAATATCGATAAATTATGTATCGGAAAAGAATGCAAGCCGACCCCGTTATCAGCCTCACTGAAAATAAATCGGGTATCCGTGGAAAATGTTACAATCGCAGAATAATAAAATATATCAGAGCAAGGAACCTCTAAAATGGCATCATTCAAAAACAATTTTTTAAGCCGTTTATACGATAAGAATCTTAAATTGCGTAAAGATAATCAAAATATGCAATCAGGTAATGTGCTGTTCCTAATTCTGATAGCAGTTGCATTATTTGCTGCCCTCTCTTACGCGGTAACATCGTCAACTCGATCAGGCGGCGGCAGTGCAGCCCGCGAAACAAACCTGATCAGATCAGCACAAGTCACACAATACCCGGCCTCCTTGAACGGAGCCGTAAACCGTATGGTAATTTCAGGAACGGATATCACAGAAATCCGTTTCAATGTTCCCGCTGAGTTTGATGATTTAACCAACACATCCGATGGTGTTTTCCACCCTGACGGCGGGGCGGCAACATACATGACTGCGCCTAATGACGCCATGGATGATGGCAACGCAGGCGAATGGTTCTTCAATGCGAATATGGAAGTGCCGGAAATTAATGTCTCAGGAGTAGGCGGAAATGATGTCATTGCCTTTTTACCGGGCATCAGCATGTCAACCTGCCAGCGCATAAATGAAGAACACGGCATAGGCACGACAATTCCTGTTTTAACGGCTGATCAATCCGCATCTTACCGAGAGCGCATGGTCGAATTAACAACAGATTACACCTTCCCGACAACCGATCAGGCTGACATTGCAGATGCGGCAAACACCTTCGATGGCCAACCGTTCGGGTGCTTCCAAAACGCAGCAAGCGGCCCGTTCGCAAGCGAGTATGTATATTACCACGTCATTATCGAACGGTAAGAGCGCGTGCATAACTCCAAAGCGAAAAAATGCACAAACCCACAAGAGCGCGGAAGTGCTCTTGTTTACATTCTGATCGCTGTCGCACTTTTGGCCGCATTAACCGTCACCTTCATGCAGCCCTCAAGCCAGCAAACATCGTCTCAAAGCAGTTTCCGCACCGTCTCTGACATCAAAAGCCAAGTCAGCATTATCCGCTCATCTATTCAGGAATGCCTGCTCTCCTACCCGAAAGGCGACCTAAATATCGACATAACGAGTTCTGGCAGCGACCCTGACGCGCGCCGCAATATGCCGATCAAGCCAAACTCTTCGCATTACTCCTCAACAACGATCGGCGCAACCCCCGGCCGCCTTGTCAGAGACATTAGATGCCCCGGCAACCCTGGAGGAAACGATCCCAACCACGCTAAAATATTTGGCGGCAGTTCAGGAAAATTCATGCCGCCACCGCCCGATCTGTTTGAAGGGTGGCAATACTACAATGGCGTAGACGGTGTATTCTTTTGGACGCAAACAGATAAAACCGACCCCTATCTAAACACGGCACTTCAAAAATTAGATAATAGCTACGACGAATGCGAAGCCGATATTATCGACGCTCGCAGCAGCGCAGAAGATCTGGACAGTGCCTCAGAAGTTGACTGCGAAAGCGGCTACACATGCTTCCGCATCAGGGTGACCGTGAACAGCTCAGCGGTTTATAACGGCGACACTGATGGCGACGAGGCACCTCCCAACTGTCCCTAGCTAAGCTCTTCTTTCAAAACCTTTATATCATCTTTGACGCGTTCAAAGGCGCGCGCAATATCAAGGCAAAGCGGCGTACATTCTTTTTTGTCATCCGCATCATCCTGCAGGCGAGAGGCAAGCCGCCCCAATTCATTGCAGCATGCAGAAAAAGCCGCGCCTTTAAGGCTGTGCCCAAGCTCGGAAAGTTCATGAAAATCTTCAACCTTGTTTGCCTCTTCTATCTTTTTGATGATCGGCGTGTTCATGTCTACGAACATCTCCATCATTTCTACTGTTGAGGCATCCAGAACGCCGATATTTTCGACCAAACAGGCGCGGTCAATAGCATGCCGAGTGCCCGATTGATCTGACTTCTGCTTACCTGTCTCAGCTGTCGGCAAGTTGTTTTCGTCAAGCAAACGCCACCGAATAAGAAGCCCACGCAACTTCCCAAGCGTGACAGGTTTGAGCAAGCATTCATCAAACCCGTGGCGCATGTAAACTTCCCGCTGCGCCATTTGCACATCGGCGGTCAGCGCAATCACAGGAAAGCGCGTGTCATTATCTGCTTCCTTCTCTCTGATAGACTGGATCACGCCGTAGCCGTCCAGTTCAGGCATATGCAAATCAGTGAATAAAATACCGTATATTCCTTTGTTCAGAGCGTTAATCGCATCACGCCCGTTTGTAACAAAATCAGCTTCCACGCCCAGTGTCAGCAACTGCCGCATTAAAATATCACGCACACTGTCTGTATCTTCGGCGATCAGCAAACGCGTGGGGCCTTCAATAACGCCCATCTCCTGTCGCGCCGCATTTTTAACAGCATCGCCTAAACCGGCACGGCTGGCAGGCTTTGTAAGGTAGGCCACACCTAATGAATTCAGTGAATGCGCCAAGCCAATATCATCGCGCACCGTATACATCACCATACCCATAAACGGCCTGATCGCTTGTAATTCCCTGATCAAATCAACGCCCAAACCATCAGGCAAGCCCTGATCAATCACAGCAACATCAAACGGCTTCGCTTTTGCAAGAGCCAGACCTTCCGCATATGTGCCGCAATTTTCCACATGCGCGCCCATAGATTTAAGCGATGTCAGAATTTCTAAAGCACCTGAGGGGTGATCTTCGACCGACAAAACCGAAACGCCCTCCAAATCAGGCAGGTCAACACGCGCCTCATCGGTGCTGATCTCCTCGGTCGGAATTTCAAACCAGAATGTGGAGCCTTCACCAACAGTGCTGAACACACCAATTTTCCCGCCCATCAATTCCGTCAGTCTTTTGGAAATGGACAAGCCTAAGCCTGTCCCGCCATATTTCCGCGACGTTGAGTTATCCGCCTGCGCAAAAGACTGAAACAATCGTGCACAAACCTCCTCACTCATCCCGATCCCGCTATCGATAATCTCAAAGCGTAGACCTAATCCGCCCGCAGGAACGTTGATATGCTCAACTTTCGTGCTAACTTTGACGACAACGCCGCCTTCATGGGTAAATTTCAAAGCATTCCCGCACAAATTCATCAAAATCTGTCGCAACCGTTTCGGGTCACCCAACACAACAAACGGGACATCCGTGCCGATATCATCAACCAATTTCACATGCGCACCGCGCACCTTGACTGACAACGCCTCCAGCATGCCGCGCACCAGCAAACGCACAGGAACCTCCAGCAAATCAAGCTCCATCGCATCGGCGTCCATCTTGGCCACATCCAAAACATCATCCAAAATTTCAAGCAAACCGCTCGATGCATCCTGCGCGGTCTTAATCATCGACGCCATCTCTGCATCAGGGTCTTGAAGCGCCATCAATTCCAGCAGGCCGTATATCGTTTGCATCGGCGTTCTGATCTCATGACTCATCGTGGCAAGAAAGTTTGACTTCTGCTCAGCCAATGCGTCAGCCTGCGCAATCGCGGCCTTCAAATGTTCAATTGTCTTCTTATCGGTCTGTTTGGGCATGTCTAATTTGGCATTTTTACGCGCAGATATGTGAATTGGACTTGAACACAGAAAGAGTTATAGAGTATCACAGTCATTCTGATCGCAATAGAAGCGAGTAAAAAAGGAGCGAAAAAATGGGTTATAAAGTCGCAATTGCAGGCGCAACCGGAAATGTAGGCCGCGAAGTTTTAAATATTCTGCACGAAAGAAACTTCCCCGTCGATGATGTGGTGGCGCTGGCCTCCGCGCGTTCAGTCGGGCGTGAAGTTTCATTCGGCGATAATGACATCAAGGTTCAAGACCTCGATAAATTTGATTTTAAAGGCACGGACATTGTTTTGTCCTCACCTGGCGGCAGCGTGTCTGCAAAATATTCACCTATCGCGGCAAAAGCGGGCGCAGTGGTTATTGACAACACCTCCCATTTCCGCATGGACCCTGATGTGCCTTTGATCGTGCCCGAAGTGAACCCACATGCGATCAAAGACCACGCAAAGCGAAATATTATTGCAAACCCGAATTGTTCGACAATCCAGATGGTTGTTGCGTTAAAGCCTTTGCACGACGCGGCAACAATCAAGCGCGTGGTCGTCTCAACCTATCAGTCTGTGTCAGGCTCGGGTAAATCGGCAATGGATGAATTATTCAACCAAACCAAAGGGGTCTACATGAACGAAACCCCGACGCCGTCCGTGTACCCGAAACAAATCGCCTTCAACGCGATACCGCAGATTGATGTGTTCATGGATGACGGCATGACCAAAGAAGAATGGAAAATGGTAGTTGAAACGAAGAAGATCCTCGACTCAAACATTAAAGTTTGCGCGTCATGCGTCCGTGTGCCCGTCTTCATCGGTCACTCTGAGATGGTGAATGTCGAGCTGGAAAAAGAACTCTCTGCCGCGGATGCAAAACAGCTATGGCGTGACTTTGAGGGGGTAACACTCGTCGACCTTGAACATGAAGACCTCGAATATGTAACGCCACAGGAAATTGCAGGCGAAGATGATGTCTATGTTTCTCGCGTCCGCGAAGATATCAGCGTCGAGAACGGCCTGAATTTCTGGTGCGTGTCCGACAATCTGCGCAAAGGTGCAGCGTTAAACACGGTACAAATCGCGGAACTTTTGATCGGTCAGGCACAAGAAGCCGCAGCATAAAAGTTTGATTTTAAAATTTCTTTAGGAGGGCGCGTCACCAAACGCGCTCTTTTTTTAATCTTTGGTGATATCATACCCAAGGGAAAGCATAAGATCATCGAAAATGCCGAAAAGCCCACCTTGCGGCGCGATACGATCAAGCGTTAAGTCGTGATCTTTCATGTTGATCTGAGAGGCCTTCTTCGCGTCATCACGTATCTGATCAAGATCAAGCCCGTCCGTCGCCATCGCATGCAACCGATCAAGCAAATCTTGCTCTGACGGGTCAAGAACGCCATCCTTATGCGCTAAGATACGCGCAAAATAAACCACCTGACCACGAAAGCGCGGGTCATTGATAAAGCGAAATAAATCCGCAACATCCTGCTCGTTCTCCAAATCATCACGTAGCGTTTGGCGCTGTTCATCACTGAAATTAATGTGCCGCATCAAAGCATGAATATAGGCACGCTCTTCGTCGCAAACTTCACCATCGGCATGCGCCATCGCAATCACACAACGGATCATGTAAAATTTACTGTTGCCCGCTGGCTCTTCTTTCATTTGGATATAAGACACAAAATACTCCCTCGATTGGTGCGCGATGACGGCCGAAAGGCGCGTGTGAACATATAATTTATCCCATACCGACTTTAAGAAAAAGTAAAATTACAAACAACGGACAAACAAATGAAAAAAATGTAATTTATCGGCTCAGACCGTTGATTTTCAGTATAAATAAGCGTAAACACATATGTGAAATTTTAATAATATAAGAAAAGAATCCTTATGTCTGAAGATGCGAAGAAAGTTCAAAGGCCACTTTCCCCACATTTGCAAGTATACAAGCTTCCTTTAACGGCGTTAATGTCAATTTCGCACCGCGTAACAGGCGCTGCACTGGCTGTCGGAACAATCTTAGTCACGGCATTCTTCATCGCCGCGGCGACAGGGCCCGCTGAATATGATTTTGTGATGGGCATCGCAACAAGCATCTTTGGTAAAATTATTTTGTTCCTCTGGATGGCGGCACTTTACTTCCATATGTGCAACGGAATTCGCCACATGTTTTGGGACATCGGCAAAAACTTTGATAAAGCCAGCGCCATGCGCTCCAACTACTACGTCATCGCGGCAGCTGTAACGCTGACGCTTGTGACATGGTTTGTTGGCTGTGGCTGCTTCGTAAATTAAAAGAAACGGGATAATCAGATATGAAAGACGAAAACAAATTCGCTGATCCGCTAAAAACCGCAAAGGGTATGGGCTCCGCACATGAAGGTGTCGATCACTGGATGAAGCAGAAAATCACGGCATTGGCAAACATCCCGCTCATTTTGTGGTTTGTGTGGTCAATCGCAGGTCTGCAGGGCGCAACATACACGCAATTCACAAACTGGCTTGCACAGCCAATCAACACAATTCTAATGATCTTACTAATCATCTCAGTATGTCTACATGCAAAGCTGGGCGCGCAAGTCATTGTTGAAGACTATGTGTCGAACAAAGCGTTGCGTACAGCAAAATTAATCGCACATAAAATGTTATTCTTTGCCATTGCAGTGGCTTGTATTTTCAGCGTTCTGAAAATCGCCTTTACGGCAGGCGTTTAAACTCGGGGTATATGCGAAAGTGAAAAAGAGCATAAGTTAAGGAAAAATTATGACAGACTCTTACGAAATTATTGATCATGAATTTGACGTCGTCGTCGTCGGCGCAGGTGGCGCTGGCTTGCGCGCAGGGTTCGGCTGCGCGGAGAAGGGTCTGAAAACCGCCATTTTATCAAAAGTATTTCCAACCCGCTCCCACACAGTTGCCGCACAGGGCGGAATTTCTGCCGCGCTGGGGAACATGGGCGAAGATCACTGGAAATTCCACATGTATGACACGATCAAAGGCTCCGACTGGCTCGGCGATCAGGACGCAATCGAATATATGTGCCGCGAGGCGATCCCATCAATCATCGAACTCGAACATTACGGCGTACCGTTCAGCCGTACCGCTGCAGGTAAAATTTACCAGCGCGCATTCGGCGGTATGACCACGCATTATGGCGAAGGAACAGCGCAACGCACATGCGCCGCGGCCGACCGTACAGGCCATGCAATTCTGCACACGCTCTACACTCAAGCCTTAAAAAACAAAGCGCATTTCTTCATCGAATATTTCGGCCTCGACCTGATCATGTCCGACGATGGTGAATGTCTCGGCGTCATGGCGTGGGATTTAGACAGTGGCGAAATCCACCGTTTCCGCGCCCATCAAACCATTCTGGCAACGGGTGGCTATGGCCGCGCTTATTTCTCATGCACATCTGCCCACACCTGCACAGGTGACGGTGGCGGCATGGCACTGCGCGCAGGCATCCCTTTGCAGGATATGGAATTCACACAATTCCACCCGACAGGCGTTTACGGCGCAGGTTGTCTGATCACCGAAGGTGTACGCGGCGAGGGTGGTTACCTTACCAACTCCGAAGGCGAGCGTTTCATGGAACGCTACGCACCATCAGCGAAAGACCTCGCATCCCGTGATGTTGTCTCCCGTTCAATGACCATCGAAATCCGCG
>CAZPMH010000004.1:34245-124229 GCA_964587815.1 uncultured Micavibrio sp. | reverse complement strand
TGGAGCGGCGCGATAAATATCTGGCTTTTCATATGATTGATGCGGTGAAGCGTGATGGCGACCCGCAGTTAAATATGCGTGTTGAGCATGACTCGATCTGTGAGAGCCCGCTTGTCAAAATTGAATTTAATCAAAAGACGTTTGATTTCCAGTTCGGACATACGCCTTTTAACAGTGAGGCGGCGGAAAAGCTGATGCGCGATAAACGCGCGCTTTATGATGCTACGAAGGATTTTATCAGCTGGCCGCATACGGAAGCTATTCCCAAGCGCAGTGACGTTTCGATGGATGAGCGCGTGGGGAGTATTAAAGCGCAAATTGATGATCCGACGCATCCTTTTAAGTGGCCGATTATTATTAAGCCAAGTGAGGGCACGTTATCGCGGCATGTTTATCATTGCGACAACGAAGATGAATTGCGTGAAGGTTTAAACCGCGTTTCTACAGATAGCGGTCATGGTGATCATGTTTTGGTTCAGCAATGTCTGGGTGATGAAGCAGGCTTGTTTACCGAGATGCGCGCCTTTTGTTTTGACGGGCATACGGCGTTTATTTTTGATCGCCAAACAGATGCGGAAATTCCACATGAGCTTTTGACCAACCCGACCCAATGGCCGGGGTTGCGACTCAGTCAGATACAAGATGAGGATATTGTCGCTCAAACGGATGCGATTGCCAGCCATATGAAAGAGCAGCATGGCGCGGTTTATTTCGCGATTGATGTTATGTGTGATCGGGATGGTAAAATCTGGATGATGGAAGCAAACAGCTCGCCTATGAGTTTTGCAAAAATTGAAACCAGCCTTGAAGGCGGACCGCATTTGATTAACAGCCTGACCGAGGAGATGATTGCTGCTATAAAAACCAGAGCCTCGAGTGGTTCACCTTCGGCAGGCGCGCAGTTTGATGAACATGGTCTGTGATTACATTTCAAAGCCGTTTTCAATCCATTGCTTTTCGAGACGCTCAAGTTCTTTTCCGAGTTCAGGCCCGGGGTTCATTCCCTGATTTATTAAATCTTCACCAGTGATCGGGAAGTTTGGCACATCCCAGTTTTGAATGACACTTAAAGCGGTCGGCGCATAGCCGTTCATGACACGATCCTGCACAAGCTCAATGATCAGCACTTGCGCCGTTATTGCACGACCATACAAGTAAACACAATGCTTTACAGCATGATCAGATGACAGGTCAGGAAGGTTCAGCGCGCCGTTTATGTGCTTCATGTCTTTTAAAAAGACTTTCGGGAAAAGAATATATTGTTCCATCGCGGCTATATTTTCGAAACGCAGCGATGCCATAACAAACAACCTAGCGGACAGGGCATTTAAGGTATAGCGCGATTGGAATGTGCAGAAATGTTTTAGGAATTCCGCATCATAATCGGGGAATTCGAATTCTTTCAAAACGCCGTTTTCAAACATTTTTTCCAAAACATCATGAGGCGCATCGGAGGCCATGATTTTGAAAAATTCCTGCGTGATGCGTTCCTTTGACAGATGCACGATTTTATCTGCGGCTGCCTTACATGCTTTCAGACCTTCTTCGTCGAATTCATTTCCGTAGAGAGCTGTGAAGCGGAAAAACCTTAAGATACGCAGATGGTCTTCTTCAATCCGTTGTTCAGGCTCGCCGACAAAACGGATTTTATGATTTTTCAAATCTTCTATGCCCTGCCCCAGCGGGTCAAATACGTTTCCTTTTGCATCCATGAGCAGCGTGTTTAGTGTAAAATCCCTGCGTTTGGCGTCTTCCAGCCAATCGTCTGTAAATTCCACCACGGCGTGCCTGCCGTCGGTTTCCTTATCATGCCGCAGCGTTGTGATTTCAAATGTTTGATCGTTTAAGACAGCCGTTACAGTTCCGTGCTGAAGCCCCGTCGGAATGACTTTTACGCCGTTTTTTTCAAGAATTTCGGTAATTTCTTCAGGCTTTTGCGGAGTTGCGAAGTCAATATCTTCGACCGGTTTATCAATCAGCGCGTTTCGCACGCAGCCGCCGACCAACAGCAATTGCGGCTCGTTTTCTGGAATTGCGCCCTGAACGTAATTGAACAATGCCAGAATTTCGGGCGTCTTCATCCAATCTTTTGGCGGTATTTTCTGAACGGGCTGCACAGTGTATTTTCCTGTTTTTCATTATTACGTCATAGCTCGAGCTTATGATCTTAATTATTTTTAACGCAAAAAAAGGCGTAATAACACATGCAATTGTTTAAATTATCCGTATTATAACTATGACTGTATTTTAACGTAGAAGATGTTCAAAAATTTTCATTTTGAAGAAGGGTTTAGCATATGAGTTCCGCAACCAAAGCCAATGATACAGGGAATACGCTACCGCATATATCCGTTGAGGATGCGCAGGCGTTGTTTAAAGACGTTCGCAAAGAGATATCAAAATCTGTTATCGGGCAAGATGATGTTGTGACGCAAACGCTGACAACGTTGATCGCGGGTGGTCATGTTTTGCTTGTTGGTGTGCCCGGCTTGGCAAAGACTTTGTTGGTGGAGACTATTTCCACGGTGATGGGGCTGCATTCATCGCGTGTGCAATGTACGCCTGATTTGATGCCTGCGGATATTATCGGGTCAGAGGTTTTGGAAGAAGGCGCGAAAGGAAAGCGTTCATTTCGTTTTATTGAGGGGCCGATTTTCACGCAATTCTTTATGGCGGATGAGATTAACCGCGCGTCACCACGTACGCAATCTGCCTTATTGCAGGCGATGCAGGAGAAATATGTTTCCGTATCAGGTGTTGCGCATGCCCTGCCCGCACCGTTTCATGTGCTGGCCACGCAAAACCCGATTGAGCAAGAGGGGACCTATCCCCTGCCCGAGGCGCAACTTGACCGTTTCCTGATGCAGATTGATGTTGTCTACCCCGATGCGGCGCAGGAGCGTGATATTATTTTGGCGACGACGACGAACGCCGTGCCAGAGCTCAAAACGCTTATGGGTGGTGACGATTTGATGGCCGTACAACATTTGGTGCGTGATATGCCCGTTGGTGATCATATTGTTGATATGATTGTAAATCTCGTCCGTGCGTTACGCCCCGGTGACGGTGCACCGAATATTGTTAACGACTATATTTCATGGGCGCCAGGCCCGCGTGGGTCTCAGGGGTTAATGCTCGCTGTTCGGGCGCATGCTCTTCTGATGGGGCGCGAGACGCCTTTGGAAGAAGATGTGTTGAGCCTCGCCGCGCCTGTTTTGCGCCACCGTATGGCTTTGAATTTTAAGGCACGTACAGATGGTGTCACGCTGGATGATGTTATCGATGAGGTTGCGAACATGATCTAGGCATTTAAGCGCCTTTTATTTGCTGACACCCTACACTTAACGATTAAATTTTAAATGAGCCTGTTTAAGACAATTAAATCACTGAGAGCGCAGGCCGAAGATAGTATCTCCGGCCTTCCCGGGCTTGTGATGCATGCGGAGGAGATTGCGGCGACCATTATGCATGGCGAGCATTCGCAGCGAAAATCGGGCAGTGGTGAAACGTTCAGGCAATTCCGCCCGTATGAAACAAGTGACAGGCCGCAGGATATTGATTGGCGACAATCGGCGAAGGCTGATCAGGTTTTTATCAAGCAACGTGAATTGCAAAGCACGATCAAAACTTATTTGTGGCGTGCGCAAGGCGCGTCCATGAATTTTTCTTCTGATCCGTCTTTTATGAAGAAACAGGATGCGGCCAATGTTTTGACCATGGCGCTGGCCTTGCTGACGCGTATGGCGAAGGAGCCTGTCGGCCTTGTTCATGATATGAAGACAGGCCGCAGTGATGCGCATATGCATGCGATTGCGGACACTCTCAGCTCTGCGAACAACCAAAAGGCTGACGATGTCTTACCTGATATTGATCAGACGACCACACGATTTCCACGCCATGCCGCGTTTTATGGTGTGGGTGATTTTCTCTCCCCGATCGAAGAGATTGAAGCATCATTTTCTAAAATTGCAGCCCGATCACAAAATGTTGTTATCGTTCAGGTTCTTGACCCAGCTGAGATTACACTAAGTTACAGCGGGCGTGTGCGTTTTCGTAATGGCCGCGAGGATGATCACATTATCAATCATGTGCCTTCAATTCGTGAGGCTTATCAAGAGCGTATGCACGCGCATATCGAGAAAATTCAGCGTTTATGCCTTGGGTATAATTGGGGTGTATACTTGCACACAACCGATACGCCACTGCGCGATGCGTTGCATGATATTTGGGCGATTGCATCGGAGAAAGGCAGATAATGGGCGCGTTTCTTTCGCAAATTGTGTTTATTCAGCCCATTATTCTGACGGGTTTACTGGCTCTGCCCGTGCTTTGGTATATTTTGCGGATTACACCGCCAGCACCGAAGACGATCTTATTTCCTGCGGCGCGCTTTTTAGACGGGTTGGTTGTTGAGGAGCAAACCTCGTCCAGCTCGCCTTGGTGGATTCTTTTGCTTCGGCTTTTGATGGCGGCTTTGCTGATTTTTGCGCTTGCAGGACCAGTTTTGAACCCTACCGCTAAACTTTCGGGGCAAGGACCTTTGCGGCTTGTGATTGATACGGGTTGGGGCAGTGCCCAGACTTGGGATATGCAAATGCGTTATGCCGAGGATTTGGCCACGCAAGCAGGGCGGGAGCAGCGCTCGGTTTTCATCCTAACAACCGCGGCGGCCGAGGGAGAAGATACGCCACGCCATCTTGGCCCCATGACAAGCGGTGAGGCGATTTCGATTTTGCGCGGGCTTCAACCTGTTCCATGGCCTGCGGATTACGACGGGATGTTAAAGGTTTTGGAGGATGCGAAGCCGAAAGCGCGCGGGTCTGATTCCTATTGGCTTTCGCACGGGATTGATGAAGGCGGTATTATGGAGCCGATCAATGAGATGGTTTCTCAGGGTGGTGTGCAGTATATTTTCCCGCCCTCTTCGGCTTTGCCTGCTTTGCTACGCCCGAATACATCGATGCGTATTTCTCGCGATGATGAAGAGGCCAGCCCCATCCGCATTGACGTTGACGGGCCGCGTGACATGTCAGAGTCGATGAGTTTAAACGTTCAGGTTATGGCCAATCGCGATGGGGACGGTTTACAAATTTTGGATGCGCAAAATGTTACTCTAGAACCCGATAAGTTACCGCAAACGGTTAGTTTCGAAGTTGCCGAGAACATGCGCGGGTTGGTGTCGCAATATCGCATTACAGGCCGAAAAGGTGCAGGCGGGCTGTTTCTGCTTGATGATCGATCAAAACGGCATTCGGTCGGGATTGCAGCATCTGCGCAGAACGAGGCGAACGCACCACTTGTTGAAGCGAGTTTCTTCCTTAGACGTGCGATGGAGCCATTTGCAGATGTTGTTTTGGATAATGTATCAGCGCTGATCGAGGGCGGTGTCTCCGTTATTATCCTCCCCGATGTTGCGGCGATGCCGACTCAAACTTTAAACGCATTGGAAGGTTGGGTTGAAAAAGGCGGCATCTTATTGCGGTTTTCAGGGCCGAATATGGCGGAATCCAGAACTGAACCGTTTTTGTTGCCTGTACGTTTGCGCTCAGGTGGCCGCTCTTTATCAGGGTCTCTGTCTTGGGATGAGCCGCAAGTGATTATGCCGTTTGAAGATACCAGCCCGTTTTTCGGTCTAAGCATTCCCGAAGATATCACAATAAAACAACAAATTCTGGCGGACCCCGCGCAGGATTTAGAGGGCAAGGTCTGGGCGCGCTTGAGTGACGGTACGCCCTTTATCACAGCAGATAAGAAGGAGCGCGGTTTGATCGTTCTTATTCACACGACGGCCAATACAGCGTGGTCAAACTTTGCGCTGTCGGGCTTGTATGTTTCGGCCCTGCAAAGGATTGTGCAAATGTCAGGCAAGGCGCAGGTGAGCGTCGATACAAATTATGCGGCACTTGACCCGATTTTGGTTATGGATGGTTTTGGAACGCTTGTTTCCCCTTCCGCCGCTGTGCAGCCGCTATCTCCTGACACCTTAGACACCATCGTTCCGGGGCCTTATCACCCGCCCGGCTTGTACGGAAACGGGCAACAGCAATATGCACTGAACCTTGGCACGAATTTGGACGAGGTTTCGGTTACGGGCGCGTTGCCGATTAGTGTGTCGCGACGCTATTATGATGAAGAGTATGAGGTTGATGTCTCGCCCTATCTTTTATACGCGGCGATGTTGCTGTTTCTTCTCGACTGGCTCATTATGATGTTTATGATTGGAAACGGATTTAAAATTTTTAGCCCTATGCGTAAAAATCGTGTTATGGCGATTTTAAGTGTTGTTGTTTTTTCTTCTGTGGTTTTCAGTGCCCCTGCGCACGCCTCTACGGACTGGGAGCTGAAGCATAGCTCCGATTTCTATCTTGCTTTTATTGAAACGGGAGACACAGATGTTGATCGGATGACGCGTGCGGGTTTGGAGTCCTTAGCAAAAACTTTATCACAGCGTACGTCGGTTGAGCCAGGTGGGGTTGTTGCACTCAACCCTGAGACGGATACGCTGTCTCTTTTCCCTCTCATTTACTGGGCGATCAGCCCGAACCAAAAACGCTATTCCGATAAGGCTCTGGCGCAAGTTCAATTTTACCTTAACCATGGCGGTACAATTTTATTTGATACGCGTGACGGCAACCGTTCTACGGATAGAGCAAACCGCAGCGATGAAGCAGCCGCGCTGCGGCAGATTACATCGTCATTAAATATTCCGCCTGTTGCCCCTATTCCTGACGGACATGTGTTAGGGCGGGCGTTTTACCTTCTTGATACTTATCCCGGGCGATATGCTGATGGTATTTTATGGTTGGAGCAACAAAGCGCCAGCGGAAGAGATAATGTCTCTTCTGTTTTGATTGGCAGCAATGATTGGGCAAATGCATGGGCCGCGGCGCAAAGCCAAAATGCGTATAACCGCTTTACCCTGCAACGTTCCGGTAAAGATGAGGAAATGGCGTTGCGGTTTGGTGTGAATTTGGTGATGTATGCTTTAACAGGCAATTATAAGGCCGATCAGGTTCACATCCCGCATATTTTGAAAAGGTTAGATCGATAAAGCATGGAAGAACAAGCCGTTACAGGATTATCGACCAGTTTGCATTTCTCACCTTTTTTGAGTGAGGGATGGCTTTACCTGATTGCGATATTGGGGATTGTTGCCTTGGCCTTATCTGTCGCGGTCTATCGCAGAGGATTGTTTGTGCGAAGTGCAGCTTTCATCGTGTTTCTTCTTGCCTTGCTAAATCCGTCTTTGGTTCAGGAAGAACGGTCTTATGTGCGTGATGTGGCAACGATTGTTGTTGATCGCAGCGGAAGCCAGATGATCGGGGAACGTACGGCGCGTACAGATCGCGCGCTTGAGCATTTAACCAAACGCATTGATGCGCTGGACAGTTTTGATTTGCGCGTTATTGAAGCGCCCTCTGAGCGCGGATTGTCAAACCGCACCGATTTATTTACCACGCTTGATCAATCACTGGCCGATGTCCCGCAGGGTCGGCGTGCCGGTGTTATTTTTCTGACGGACGGGCAGATTCATGATGCCCCTGACAATGAAAGCCTTTACGAGGTTTACGGCCCTGTTCACCAATTGCTGAGCGGTGAGCAGGATGAGAAAGACAGGCAGATTGTTCTCACGCAAGCGCCTGCCTATGGCTTGGTCGGGAAAAATGTACGTATCAAGTACCGTGTTGAAGATACACAGAATATTCGACAGGGCTACGCTAATGTTACTCTGACGTTGCATACAGGGCGGCAGACGACGTTCCGTATTCCGCCCGGGCGGGAGCAAACGGTTGAGGTGACTCTTGATCATGCGGGAGATAACGTGTTTTCACTTCAGGTTGACCCCGTTGAGGGAGAGTTGACCACGGAGAATAACACGGCGGTCGTTCTGATTAACGGTGTGCGTGATCGCTTAAAAGTTTTACTGGTTTCGGGTATTCCGCATTCCGGGGAGCGGACATGGCGCGACCTTTTAACATCTGACCCCGGTGTTGATTTGGTGCATTTTACAATTTTGCGCGAGCCGCAGAAGTTTGACCTTACACCGAAGAACGAGCTTTCCTTGATCGCCTTTCCTTTTAATGAATTGTTTGAGCTTAAGCTGAATGATTTTGACCTGATTATTTTTGATCGTTATCGGGTCAATAATATTCTGCCTGATCGTTATTTCCGCAATATCGCGCGATACGTTCAAAATGGTGGTGCATTCTTAGAAGCCAGCGGCCCTGCGTTTGCCGGAAGGCGTTCTGTTTACGATACGCCGCTCGGGGAAATCTTGCCTGCGCGCCCAACAGGCAATATTGTTGAACAGCCGTTTAAGCCTACGCTTACGGAACTGGGGTCGCAACATCCTGTAACCGAGAGCCTGATTTGGAACAACAGCACTGCACAGCTTGGTGATGATGCGCCTTGGGGGCGGTGGTTGCGCTATATTGATGTTGATGTGAACCGCGGCGAGGAACTTCTACAAGCCGTTAATCAGCGCCCTCTTCTGGTGCTGGATCGGGTTGGGCAAGGCCGTGTTGCGCAGATGTCGAGCGATCATATCTGGCTTTGGTCACGCGGATATGACGGCGGCGGGCCGCATGCTGAGCTTTTGCGCCGTATTGTCCACTGGCTCATGAAAGAGCCTGAGTTGGATGAGCGCGCGATTGATATTAACGTTTATAAAAACCGTATTACAGTTTCCAAGCGCGCCTATGATAAAGATGAAGAGGTGATCGCGTTAACGCGGCCGAACGGTGAGCCTGAGACAATCACATTAAAGCGTAATGAGCGCGGATTATTGTTCCATGAAATGACGGTTGATCGCCCGGGCATTTATATTTTTGAAGATACGAACCGCACGCGGAAATTTGCGATTGTCGGCGATATCAATGCGTCTGAACGCCATGAGATTAAAACTACGGAAGATGTTTTGAAGCCTTTGGTCGAGGCAACGGACGGCGCGACAATCTGGCTGGAGCGAAGCCCAGAGCCTGATGTCTTGCAGGCAGGCTTTGGCGGTAATTTCGGAGGATCGGGCTGGCTTGCATTAAGGCAAAATAACGATTTTAGTGTCACAGGCGTGCGTGATATTCCGCTTTTGCCCAACTGGTTGACTTTGTTCGCTTTATTGTGTGCGCTCGTCTTTGTTTGGTGGCGCGAGGGGCAGAATAAAGCCTAGATAAAACGGCTTCCGTATCTATGCACTTTTCTTCAGCTTTGATACGCAATTGATGTGATGGGCCAGAATATCTTTGGGAACGGGCTTTCTCAAAACTGCACGTATGGCAGGGTGTTTGTCGATAATTGATTGTATTTTCTGCTCACTATAGCCAGATATAATGATAAAGGGTAAATCCGGGTAGCGTTCATGTAATATTTGTATCATGTCTATTCCTGTCATTTCAGGCATATTTTGATCTGAAACAATGACGTCAAACGCATCGGGGTTTTCTTCAACAACTTGAATTGCGTCCTTGGCATTTGAGCAATCGTAAACATCGTGACCAAGCCGCTCTATCATTTCGACGACCATCTTTCTTACATTATCTTGGTCTTCAACCACTAAAATTGTTTGGCGCAGTTCTTCATCAATGTCGTTTTTATCCATTCCCGTTTCGGCATTTTCACTTTCATTTTTACCAATCAATGTTGGGAAATATATTTCAAACGTTGTGCCCTTTTTCATTTCGGATGTAATCACCAACATTGCCTGATGGCTGATCACCAATCCATGAACAGTAGACAGCCCTAAGCCTGTCCCCTTGTCTACGGATTTTGTGGTGAAGAACGGTTCGAAAATGCGTTCCATCACGTTGCGCGGCATTCCACTTCCATTATCCGAGACGGTCAGACGGATGTAATTTCGGTATGCGGCAAGATGCCCTAATATCAGCCTTGCCTTGTTTTCTGATATGTCTTTAATATTTAAATATGGGGTTTCTTGTTCTTCAGGCAGTTTTGTACGTAATGTATCGTCGGGCTGCGGCGGCTTTATCTGTTCATAAGACAGCTCTTCGACGCTGACCTCCAATGTGCCTTTTTCTTGTTCCATTGCATCTTGTGCGTTGACGCATAAATTCATAATCATTTGCGATATTTGCGCAGAATTCGCATTGATGATTGCGTTTACGGTATATAGATTTTGTTTGAGGTTGATCGTCTTTGGCAAGCTCGCCCCCAACATTGCGTGTGCTTCCTTGACGGTTTTCACAAGATCTACTGCTGTTTTATCGTCGTTAGAGCGGCGGGAGAATGTCAGCATCTGATCAACCAAGCCTCTTGCCTGAAGCCCGGCATTTAAAATGTTTTTCGCGTAGTCTTGCTGCTCTTTTTGCCCGTCTAAATCATCGATCAGAAATTCAGCGTAGCCGTTCATTGCGGCCAGGATGTTGTTAAAATCATGCGCGATTCCCCCTGCAAGTAAGCCGATCGCTTCCATTTTTTGCGCTTGATAGAATTGTTTTTCCAGCTCTTTTTTTGCGGTGAGCGCTTTGTGCTTATCCGTGAGGTCTTCCATCGTTCCGATCACACCGCCATTTGGCAAATGCGTGATGGTCATATCTGTAAATGTTTGTTCATCGCCATTTTGTGCCGCGACCGGGTATTCGCCTCGCCAATAACCTTGGTCAGCCAGTTTGGGGAAGATGTCCCATTCATTTAGTTTTTCATCAGATCGCAGAATAACATCATGCCAAACTTCGCCGAGGATTTCTTGCTTTTCAGATTTCTCAACCCCTAACATGTCGCACATAGACGCGTTTAAGAAAACAATTTCTCCTGCTCTGTTTGCGATCCAGACCCCCTCATACGCCATATCAAGTGCTGCAATTTTGCTTTCTAAGTCTTCAACCGTTTCGCGCTTTTCCTGATTAATCAGTTTGAGTTGTCTCAATCTGTGACTATTGAACACCATAAGGACGAAGCCGCATAAGCCCATCGCTAATATCGACCAATATAGAATATTTTCGATTTTTTGTGTTTGTTCTGAAAAAATTTGGCGCGTAAACATATCGAAAAACGTCAGTCTTAGAAGGCGCACATTCTGGTTCATCTCATAGATTTTTGATTTCAACTCCAGCTGTGTTTCGTTATTTTTTTCCGGCCGCTTTTGTTTCGCGTGCAGGTCAAATAATTCTTTTATGTTTCCTTGAATTTTGTAGAGCAAAAGGTCATAGGATTTCAGACTTACATCGCGCGTTTTTAAACCGCTTAACGCAGAGATATTCAGTTTGTTGAACGCGTTATTCATATTGATAAAAGCGTCACGCTCATCTGCTTCTAAGTTTTCGCTTTGCTCCGCTTGGACGTGGTCTTTAACCTCTTCATATGCAGTTTCGAAGGCCATTAGTTTATTTTCATACACGTCATAATTATATTGAATATTATGCTTTGTATGGATTAATAGCGCACTGTAATAGAGGGACAGCATGCTTAGTGCCAAAATAAGTAAGCCGGGCAAATGCCCCAAATCTGTTAGTGATAATCGTTTTTTTTCGGGCATGTTTTGACCGCATCAGGTTTTGAATTTGAGTGGTTTTATTTTAAGTGCCTTAAGTCTGACGGACTTTTTGACTGGCGGCCTCGATTCCAATGTCTTTGGCTTTGAGGGCGGCTTGTGTTCTATTCTTGGCACCCAGTTTTCTACAAATGCCGCGTACGTGTAGCTTAATCGTTACTATTTGTAAATTCAGCGCGTTTGCAATTTCTTTATTGGATGCGCCGTCAGCCAGATGCCTTAGTATTTCTGTCTCTCTTGGCGTTAAATTGTAATCATGAGAGGCGTTTTCTTTTTTGCCTGCATCGTTGATTGGCTCAGGATCTGCGTAATATGACGGCATAAAGGATCGGCTTGCACTTTGTGGTTTATATATTTCGCCGCCCAGAACACTTTTGATCGCGCCTAATAAGGCTTTTCCTGAAATTGTTTTTGGAAAGTATCCCACAGCTCCGGCACTAAGGGCGGCCATTACGTCTTCTTCTTCTGCGACACCTGACATCAGCGCTACGGGTTGATTGGGGAATTTAATTTTCATGTCCGTGAAGCCCTGAATTCCGTTCATACCAGGCATCCTCAGGTCTAAAACAACCAAATCTTGATGGCCGATATCGATCAGCTTTTCCATCGCTTCGGGTAAATCTTTTGCCAGAGTAATTTGCGCACCCGGCTCAGCGCGCTCAAGATATTGAACGAGTGCATCCCTGAAGAGGGTATGATCGTCTGCGATCAATAGTTTCATTTTTTTAGCTCCACACACAAAAACTATACGAAAGTATAACACAAAATTCGTTTAACAAAACTTAATCTTTTCACCTAAAGATACGTTTTTTATTTTTACCTTTCTCCTTTGGGTTGTGTTCCCACAGCGACATGAATCGGGAATATCGGTTGTTTTTGTATATTGTTCAGCCGCAATCGGTAGACGTACACCCCTTCAAGAACACGCTGCACGTAATTTCTTGTTTCACTTATCGGTATAAATTCAATCCAGTCGATTAAATCAATTTCTCCTGTGCGCGGATCGCCGTAGGTTTTCAGCCAGCTATTCACGCGGCTCGGTCCTGCATTATAGGCCGCAATGGCAAGTGCGTAATTTCCGTCAAAGCGATCAATCAGTTGCGTTATGTAGGATGAGCCGAGAATGATGTTGTATTTCGGCTTTTCTGTTAGCCAGCTTTTTCTATATCGTAAGTCCATCTTGCCCGAAACCTCACGCGCTGTTGCGGGCATAAGTTGCATAAGACCGAGTGCGCCCACCCTGCTTTTTGCGTTGAAATCAAACGTGCTTTCTTGCCTGATTATTGCGTGGATCAGCGCCCATTCCGTGTTGTTAATATCATGCAGGTGTTTGGTTATGGTCGGGTAAGACTGTTTTGTCAGGAACAGTCCCTTTCGTGCGGCTTGCTTCGCTATCCTCACAGCTTGTTTATAATCCCCGCTTTCCGCCATCTTTTCAGCGGCGAACCTGTATGATTTTGGGGTTTCGTTGCTTTTTAAGAATGCGTTCATAAAAGATGCGGCAACATAGTCTTGGCCGACCTCTTTAAACAAAGCCGCACTTTGAACCAGTTCATCTTGTTCATACTGTTTGCGCGTTGATTTGGACAGGTGCGGCAGCTTTCCCGTCGGCAGTTCATTTTTTATCGCAAGTTCGGCGGCGGCGAGCTGACCATAGAATACAGTTTGGTACTCTGAAGCGCGCTTGTACCACATTTGCGCCTGTTGCGCTTGTGTCAGCTCCATCGACGCCCTTCCCGCCCAATACGCGGCGCGTGCGCGGCTGATTGGGGTTGATACGCCTTGGTACATCGCGCTAAACCGTTCATATGCATCTGTGGGCTTTCCGACGAGGCGCAGAGCCATCCAGCCTGCCAGCCATTGCGCCTCAGCGAAAGGAAGCCCTTCCGTTTGCACATGGCGTGATACGATTTTGTAGGCCAAATCATGCTGCCCTTGTGCCAGCAAGCGCCTGACTATGATTTGCCTTTCCTTCCACCACTCTTTTGGATTGCGCACATTTTCAGGGTCGATAACAGCATTTTTTAATATTTCCACTGCCCCGGAGGTATTATCACGTTCGCGTCGCCATTTCAGGCGTTCGTACATAAGGCCGGGGTCGTTTAAAAGATGTTTGGGAATTGCCCTTATGCGTTTGTCGACGCCGTTTTTATTTTCAGCCAAGGCAATGCGTGCCTCAGCCAAGGCAGGATACCCGCTTCCTAAGAGCGCGGCGATTTGTCGTGCGGCGCTGTATTGCCTGCTGAACAGCAGTGCATCAAAGCGGCGTTTATGTGCATCAACGGTTACGTATCCGCCATACTTATTGAAAATGTCTTGCTGGTCAGTACGGCTGATAATTGCATTTTCCCACCATTGGGCCATGACTTCGCGCGCTTGCTCTTTCTTCTCCAGTGCGATAAGCGCATCCATGTAGCGTGAAATTCCTTCTGATGTTTGGGGGGGATAATCCTGATACCATTTAAAAACATCCTGCGCGCTTAATTCTGCGGGCATAACCTTTTCGGCTCGGATTCTTAGGGCCGATACCTTTGGCCATTCAGGATTTTGGCGTATGAAATCAGACAGCTTTGAAAAGAGCTGATTGCTCCACATCGTGTCGTCTTTTTCAGTCAGTATCATCCATAAAAATAGTTTTGCCGCCAGAGGATCTCGGCTTTGCGCTATTTTTTCTTGAGCGACAGTCCATTGGTTTTTTTCAATTGCACGCAGCGCATCCATGGTCATCAGCCTGGCTTGTTGGCTTTGCAGGCGGTTGGTCGGGCTGTTTTTTGCGTGTATTGATTCGCTTGTAATCAAGGCGCAGAGAAGAATCGTTGCGGCGATATTGCAAATGCGGGCTTTGCGCGTTAGATTAGCATCCGTTTTAAACTTATTAAGAAAGAGAGAAATGCCATGTTTCACGGCTCTATTACCGCATTGATGACGCCGTTTAAAGAGGGTGAAATTGATTGGAAAGCGTTTGATCATTTGGTTGAATGGCAAGTTGAAAGCGGCACGCATGCCCTGGTTCCCTGTGGTACGACTGGCGAATCTCCGACGCTGTCTCATGATGAACATAACGCTATTGTTGAGCGTTGTGTCGATGTGGTCAAGGGAAGAATTCCGGTTATTGCCGGAACGGGCTCGAATTCCACAAGAGAAGCGATTGGACTGACACAACATGCAAAAGATGCGGGTGCGGATGCGGCCTTGGTCGTAACGCCATATTATAACAAACCGACGCAAGACGGAATGTATGAACATTATAAGGCTATTCATGAGGCCGTTGCTTTGCCGATTGTAATCTACAACATTCCCGGGCGATGCATCGTTGATATGGATGTTGAGACGATGGCGCGTCTGGCGGAGATGAAACATATTGTGGGCGTGAAGGATGCGACTGGTGATTTGTCTCGCGCTGTTGAAACGCGCGCCGTGATCGGGTCTGATTTTTGCCAGCTTTCAGGCGATGACATCACTGCGGCGGCATTTTTGGCGCAAGGCGGGCATGGGTGTATTTCGGTTGTGTCGAATATTGCGCCGAGGGAAAGTGCGGCGTTACAGAATGCCTGGGCGGATGGTGATTTAGACACAATGGCTGCAATGCGCGATAAACTCGTTTTCTTGGCGCGCGACCTGTTTTGCGAGAGCAATCCTGCGCCGTTGAAATATGCCGCGTCACGTTTAGGCCTGTGTGAAGAGGATGTTCGCCGTCCGCTTTTGAAGGCGAGTGGAGACGCGCGCGCGTTGGTTGATAAAGCGATGGAGCATGCCGGGTTGAAGGTTTAGGGCGTTATGGCGAAGAAGACCAAAAAGGGATCCGGCATGATCTCAACCGATCAAACGGTTGCAGATAACAAAAAGGCGCGGTTTGATTATGAGCTTCACGATACGTTTGAGGCTGGCATCATGCTGGTTGGTACTGAGGTAAAGTCTTTACGCCTGTCACAATGTAGTATTAAAGAGTCTTATGTTGGCCCGAAAAATGGTGAGATATGGCTGTTTAATGCCAACATTGCGGAATACCCTCAGGCCGGACCAAAAATGCAGCACGACCCGAAACGACCGCGGAAGTTGCTGTTGCATAAGCGCGAAGTTGATAAAATCTTAGGGTCAGTTTCACGTGAAGGGATGACCGTTGTTGCGACGAAGCTGTATTTTGATTCGCGGGGTCGTGCGAAGGTTGAGATTGCCCTGGCAAAGGGTAAGAAAATGCACGATAAGCGCGAGACCGAGAAAAAACGCGACTGGAGCAAACAAAAACAGCGTTTATTGAAAACAACGCGTGATTAGTTTTTGCCTTTAGGCCTGTTTACTTTCATAAATGCTTGCCGGACGCTGGAAAAAAGCAGAACACATCTTTAAAGACATATTCTGCTTTTCGCTTCCCTCCACATGAAGCATCACTGCTTCGGAATTTTGTTTGATAAGAATTACTTTTTATCGTTTGCGACATCCTCTGCCGCGGTTTCGGCAGCTTCTTTTGCGCTGTCAGGGCCAGCGAGCATGTCATCTGCGATTAATCCCGCGTGAGCGCGAATTTGTTTTTCTAACTTCGCGGCTATTTCAGGATTTTCACGCAGGAAATTTTTGACGTTTTCACGTCCCTGTCCGATGCGTTGGCCGTCGTAAGAGAACCATGAGCCTGCTTTATCGACAATGTTGGCTGTTACGCCAAGATCAATTAATTCACCGAGCTTTGAAATGCCTTCACCATACATAATGTCAAATTCAATTTGGCGGAAAGGCGGTGCCATTTTGTTTTTGACAACCTTGACTCGGGTTTGGTTACCGACAATCTCGTCTTTGTTCTTGATTGCGCCGATGCGGCGGATATCAAGACGAACGGACGCGTAGAATTTCAGTGCATTACCGCCTGTTGTTGTTTCAGGTGAACCGAACATTACACCAATTTTCATACGGATTTGGTTGATGAAAATTACGATGGTGTTTGAGCGTGAGATAGAGCCCGTCAGTTTTCGTAAGGCTTGTGACATTAAGCGCGCTTGTAAGCCCATGTGGCTGTCGCCCATATCCCCTTCTAATTCTGCGCGCGGCACAAGTGCGGCGACAGAGTCAACGACCAGAACATCCAGCGCGCCAGAACGCACGAGCGTGTCGGTAATTTCAAGCGCTTGTTCCCCTGCATCAGGCTGAGAGATCAAGAGATTATCAACATCTACGCCGAGCTTTCTGGCATAGCCGGGATCGAGCGCGTGCTCCGCATCGACAATGGCACAGGTACCGCCCAGTTTCTGAGCCTCGGCAATGACGTGCAACGCAAGCGTTGTTTTACCCGAGCTTTCAGGGCCATAAACTTCAATAATTCTACCACGTGGCAGGCCACCAATACCAAGGCCGATATCAAGGCCAAGCGAGCCTGTAGATACGGATTCAACCTCAATCGGTTTTTGTCCGTCATTTAATTTCATGATGGAGCCCTTGCCGAAGGCGCGTTCAATTTGTGACAGCGCGGCGTCTAATGCTTTTTGTTTTTCGGCGTTGTTTTGGCTCATATCTTGATCCTTACTCTCAGTTTTCAGTGGTGTTACGCTCATTTTGTATCTCCCTTGTCGCATAGATTTCGGCGTTACGCAAATAATTGAGGGCTTGCCGAGTGATAAATCTGCATACAAGAATGTTCTTGTTTTATTCTTCTGTCAACCAAAAAGAACAAAAAAAGAACAATCGGATTATTTTTCCTCTAAAACCTCTTTGACTTTTGCAGCCAAAACCTTGAGCGTGAAGGGCTTTGGCAGGAAGTAAATGCGTTCGCCCATATGATCCTTTAATTTGTCTTCAGTGTAGCCGGACATGAAGATAATTTTTAATTTCGGGCTGCTTTCGCGGATTTTTTGCGCCACTGTGGGGCCATCCATACCCGGCATTACAACATCGGTAATCAATAAATCAATCGGGGTTTCGCCTTGCTTTTCGTAGATTTCGATTGCGGTTTCGCCGTTTTCGGCACAAATCACTTCGTAGCCTTTATTGGTGAGTGCGCGTTCGGAGAATGTGCGCACGGCGTCTTCATCTTCCACCAGCAAAATGCGTTCACTGCCTGTCAGGTCTTTCGTGACGGCGGCCTCTTCAACTTTCTCGTCTTGTTCTTCTTCGATATCGGTTGACTTTGGCAGATAAATTAAGAACGTTGTGCCCTTGCCGACTTCTGTATCGATATCAAGGTAGCCGCCGCTTTGGCGAATAATCCCGTGAACGGTGGCAAGGCCGAGACCCGTTCCCTCGCCCACCCCTTTGGTTGTGAAGAACGGCTCCAAAATATGCTCTAGATTTTCTTTTTCTATTCCGCAGCCTGTATCTGTAACCTTAATCAAAATCCAATGGCCTGCCGGCATTTTTTCTTCCAGCATTTTTTTGGCTTTGCGGTTGGTGAAATTCTCTGTTGTAATTGAGAGCTTACCGCCGCCCTCCATTGCGTCGCGTGCGTTTACGGCAAGGTTTATCAGTACTTGCTCCATCTGGCCTTCATCGACTTTTACAAGGCCGAGATTATCGCCGTGCTTCATTTCAAGCTCTATATTCGCACCGAGGAGACGCCGCAGAAGATGAGAGAGCTCAGTTAATATGTCGGTTATATCATGCACGCGTTGGCGCAGCGTTTGTTGACGTGAGAATGCGAGAAGCTGCCCCACCAAGTTCGCTGCGCGGTTGGAGTTTTGTTTAATTTGCATGATGTCAGCAAAGGACGGGTCGCCTGCACGGTGGCGCAGCAAGAGCAGATCACAGAAGCCGATGATCGCGGTGAGCAGATTGTTGAAGTCATGCGCTATGCCGCCTGCCAATTGGCCAACGGCTTGCATTTTTTGTGATTGGACGAATTGCTGTTCTAATGATTTGCGTTCGGTGATGTCGATGAAATGCAGAACGATAGAGCCGCCATCACTGAAGCGGCGGGCGTGGAGCTGCGCGTTTATTGATGAGTCATCGGCAGCGTAGAGTGCGACTTCCATCGATTCGGCCATTCGGTCGCCAGTTTGCATTTCTTTTAAGGCGGAGGTTACGGCGTCGCGGTCAGCTTCACTGATCAATAATTTAAAGTGTTTATTTTCAAAATCCTGCTGTTTTTTGCCGATCATCTCAGCGAATTGGGCGTTGCATTCTTCGATCAGGCCATCTTTATTGACCAGAACGATTCCCAACGGCGCTTCATCGTAGAAACGTTTGAAACGGTCTTCCGATGCCTTTAGAGCGCGGCGCATTTCGCGTTCGGATGTCAGGTCATGGACAACTGCGCGCGTTCGCACTGTGCCATCTTTTTCGAAGACGATGCTTTGGCTGATTGAGGCGAGGAAGGTTTTGCCGCCTGCGCCTTTCATTTCGATTTCGGTGATTTGCTTTGCACCGCCACCTTCCATAATGTCGTACGGTTTTGCGTTTTGTAATGGGCGAGCGATGCACGTGTGCAGCACTTCCTTATCCAGCAAGTGTTGCAAATCGACACCAAGCCAGCGGGCGAATGTGGCGTTGGCGAAGACAAAGCGACCGTTTTCATTAACGGAGAAAAAGCCGACAGGGGCGTTATCGGTGAAGTCGATGAGCTTTTCCCGTTCTTCTCTAACGGCGCGGTCTGCAGTGTATTTGTCGGTGACGTTGTCGATGCGCCAATGGATGAAGCCTGCGTGCCCCGCAACGGGTTGTGCGGTGATGTGATACCAGCCTTCGCAGTCACGTTTTTCGCAATAAAGCTCTATGGAGTCTGTTAAGCCGCGATGCGCTTGATCGGACACGGTTTTGAGCAAACCCGCCGCCTGATCATTGGTTGAGAACAGCCCTACTAAGGTTTCATAATCGGGTTTATTATTTTTTGAAGCGCAGATTTCCGCGAATTTTTCGTTGTAATAAACGGTGTTATCCGCGCTGTCGGTAATTAGCCGTCCGCCACGGCTTCCTTCCAGTACTTCTCTTAGCAAGATGAGTTCTTTTTCCTGACGTGCCTGCAGATACTGGGCGCGGCGCGCAACGAAGGCAACGATTGTGGTTGCGAGAAAAACAAGGCCGGAAACGATGATGGTTTGCCCGTCCACATTAGCCATATTCACCACGAACATCGTGAGCACGAAATACATGGAGAAAACCGAGATTACGATCGCTGCGCTTAAGGTTCTGCGGCTTTTGCCGCTGTCGGTCGGCTTGCGGCGAATATGCTGTCGTTCGATGAATTCGGAATGGTCGGTTTTCATGCGATTTAGCATGGCACAGGGGGCTGAGCGCGGCAAGAGCGTGAATGGCTTTGCCGCGGGTTACACCCAAGTTAGAGATTGTATGCAGGTTATCTTAAACCGTTGATGTTTTCATCCTTCGGCCATGAGACGCTCCAGCCGAGGTTGATTTTCATCTTCTCTTGCGGCCGGGCTTCTTTCTGCCATCTGAGCAAGCCTTTTACTTCATCAACGTCGGTTTCGTAGCCCGGTGTTGTTTTGTCTTTCAAGATTTTAACGCTGATGCGCTCATCTTGAGAGGCGGGTACTGTCTCCAATACCGCGATTTTTATCGGCTTTTTATGAAGGTTTTGGATGTCGGTGACGTACACGCGTTCGATGGCTGTTTCCTTGCTGATTAGGCCTGATTCGCTGCGGTTGTCGCTGAGCGTGTTGCGGCGAACAGTGACGTTATCATCAATGCCGAAGGCCAGTTCCTCCTCATCTTCGGGGCGCAGCATTTGCACATATGTCTGGCCGATATAGGCGCCATCGCGGAATAGATTAACCTTGCCCGGCAGGATTGGCGCTTCGCCTTTTAGCACAGTTTTGACGACAAGATAGGCATCGGTTGAGATTTGCGGTTTTACCTGCACCATAAGCTCATTTTCGGTTTCGAATGAGCCGATGAGGAGTTTTGATCGCTCCCCGTTGGTTTTCACACTCGCAGGACCGGTGATTTTATATTCACCGATGAAGCCTTTCGTGTTGATTTGCGCCGCTGCGAAAGAGGCTTCTTTCATAGCTGGTGCGGCTTGTACCGCAACTGCCTCAGGCATAGCCATATCAGCCTCTGCCAGTTCCATTGATCGAGATGATAAGGAAGACGCTATGTTTCCAAAGTTTTGTCCGCCACCACGCTTCGCATATTTTTGTTGGATTGAGACCCAATTCGGGCGGAGGTCGGGTAGTGATGCGCCGCGGCTTGGTTGTGCGGTAGACAGGGTCAGGTCAATATCCGTCCAGTCTTCGCCTGTGCGTTGATAGACCGAACCATATTGAATGAGGTTCATATCCGCGCTGGTCACATCGAGGCGTGCATCATAAATCGGCGTCCAGCTGGCATTGTTGATTTGATATGTCAGATTAACGGTGAGCGTGCCTGATTGATCCGATTCGAACGGAACGGTGACCATGTAACTCTGCTTTTGACCTGTTCTTAATTCGCGTAATTCATTTTGGACTTTTTGAATTTTTTCGTTTGTTTCACGAATTTTGATATCAAGGCCGATATTTTGTTTCAGGTTTTTGGCCATTCTGCCCGCAAGACTGTCGGCGACAGCGCCCCAGCTTTCGGGGTTTAAATCAATTTCGGCGATGTTTTCATTTTCGCGCAAAGCGGCCTGCTTACCAAGATTTTGAAGGAATGTACGCGCCGTGTTCAGTGCCTGTTTTTCGGCCTGATACACCTTGTTGTTATCTTGCAAGGTTGTAAGCTGTTCGTTCAATTCCTTTTCGCGCGGCACGACAAAATCTTCGAAGGATTCGCGCTTGTGACTGAGTGCGCCGAAGGTGACATTCACCTGAGATCGCCCCTCGATGCGAAGAGAATCCGTAAAAATAGAAAGTGGCAGCCCCTTAAACACCAGATTATGCGCGCCTGCAGGGACATCGACCTTTGCCGTGCGTGTGACGCTGGCACGGTTGTTATAGACTGTTGCGGCTGTGACCTCACTGTTTACGGCGACATCTTTTGCGCTTGCGGGTGTGGCAAAGCAAAGTGCCAGACACAGTGAGAATAAAGTTTTACGATACATAACGGCCCCTCTTCCTTGATGAATTGCGTTTTTTATATCATATTTGAAAGACCTTATGCGAGTGGGAATTTTATATAACAACAGGATGTCAGAATTATGCAGATTAAAGGAATGAAGAATTGTATTTTTTACTATGTCACGGTGCTGGCTAATCTAGGGTTGTTGTTGACCTTTCTGTTTGTGTTTGCGGAGGGGTATGGCGCGGATCGGTATCTGGCTTTATTGGTTTGTTTCCCGCCATTTTGTTCCCTGTACTGGCTGTATAAATCAGGGGATCGGGAAGAGCGAAAATTAAAACGCCGTATCCGTAAGGCCAAGCTGCGCAAAGAATTGGATGATTTGAAAGCGTTTGATTCTGAATAAGGCCGCTTAATTCAGCTTGCCTTTGAGTTTAAAGACATAAGATATAATTTGCGCGACGGCCTGAAAATGTTCGGTCGGGATCATATCATCGATTTCGACCGCGCCATATAATGCGCGCGCCAGAGGTTTGTTTTCGTAGACAACCACGTCGTTTTCTTTTGCCACCTCACGTATTCGTAAAGCGACATTGTCGATACCCTTTGCGATTACGACAGGGGCGAGCGATTCTTCGGGATTATATTTTAGCGCAATCGCATAGTGCGTCGGGTTGGTAATCACCACATCGGCTTGCGGTACAGCCTGCATCATACGTTGCCGCGCGCGCTGCATTCTGAGTTGTCTCAGCTTTGCCTTGATCTGCGGATCCCCTTCGGATTGCTTGTATTCGTCTTTGACTTCCTGGCGGCTCATTTTCATCTTTTTGTGATATTCGTATCGTTGATAAGCCAAATCCATTCCCGCAATGATAAGCAGGACGACCAAAACGCCGAACATCATTTTAACGACGAGGAATTGTAACTCTTCCATGACAATCAACAAAGGCTGGTCGATCATATGTTCTAATTTATCGAAATACGGGTAGATGATGAGCGTAGCGACGACCCCGACGATGGATATTTTTAAGATGCCTTTGATGAATTCCATGATGGAACGTAAGGAAAATAACCGCCCGAAGCCTTTGATTATGGAGATTTTACTGATATCGGGCTTTATGACTTCGGGGGCGAATAACGGACCGATTTGTAAGAATGGCGCGAGGAAGGCGGCAATCATCAACAGGCCAAACGGTAACAGCATAATGAGAAGAACGGCTTTTAAAGCCTCGCCCATGACGATGCCCAGACCACCCGGTGCGCCGGGTAGAGCGTGCGCTTGTTCAACATAGACACGCATCAGGTCTTTCAAATCGTTCATCATGGTGCCTGCAAGCGTCATTATAAAAATGGTAGCAGCGAAAAGGACGACCCAATTATTAACCTCTCTGGATAGGGCGACTTGGCCTTTCTTTCTGGCCTCCTCCAGCTTTTTGGGGGTGGGTTCCTCGGTTTTCTGGGAATCGTCTGTGTTTTCGTCGGACATCTTTTATTTTACCACATTTTTGCGTTATGGCGGCGATGCTGCCGAGAAGAAGAAAATCATGCCGCTTTCAAATTGTGACAGCCAGTACGCAAAGAGCGCCGTTGCAGTGAGTGAGAGCAGGATGATCGCAATTAAAATTTGCAAAGGAAGGATGATTAAGAAGACCTGCACCTGCGGCATCAGCCGAGAGAGTACACCCATTCCGACGTAAATCAGTAAGGTGACGACCAAGAACGGAGCTGCGATTTTTACGCCGATGTTAAAGCTGGCGGAGACTGCCTTTGCGACCAATTCTGCCATTGAGCCCGTGTCGGGAATTTCGCCGATGGGGAACATGGTGTAGCTTTCGACCAGCCCTGTGATTAACAGATGGTGCATGTTTGATGCGAATATGATTGTGACGCCCGTCATAGACAGAAACGCACCGATGATTGAGCCTTGCGCGGCGAGTGACGGGTTGAAGACTTGCGCGTTTGCGAGGCCTGATTGTGTGGAGACGACCATGCCTGCTGTATCAAGTGCAGTCATGAAAATGCGTGCGACCGTACCGATAAGCAGGCCGATAATCACCTCCGTTCCAAGCATTAGGATAAGTGCGAACATAGGCGGCGTTACTGCGGGCATGAATGGAGCGACGAAGGGTGTTAGCACCAAAGACACTCCCAGCGCCATTAGTAGCCTAACGCGTTCTGAGACGAAGGAATCGCCAAGGCCGGGCATGATCATCAGTGCGGAGCCAATGCGCGCAAATGTCATCATAAAGGCCAGAAGGCCGGTATTTAGAAAGATTTCCAGCGCACTTTGCATGTCTACCCGCCGCCGGTTATGATGCGCTCTGCCAGTGTTTCCATGAAAATGACCAGCGTGTTCATCATCCACGGCAGAAAGATAAACATGGAAAAGAAAATCGCCATAATTTTCGGAACGAACACCAATGTGATTTCCTGAATTTGCGTCAGCGCCTGTATGAGGGCGATTGCCACACCAACGACCAGCCCGACGATCAGAACGGGTGCGCTGATTTGCATTGTGATGAGCAATGCCTGACGCGCTGTTTCGATGATTTCTGTCTCATTCATACCCCCGAGTCTATCAAACGGTGTGCGGTGAACCTATGTTTAATGTGGCTATTGTTGATCTAAACCACAGGAAATCATTGCCCGAACGGTTTTGTGTTGGTAAACCGATAAACATGCTGATCAGTTTTTTAATATTTTTCTGCCTGTTTACGGGCGTCGGGGTGGTTTCTGCGCTGTGGCGGAAAAGCACGATTGACGACTATTTTCTGGCAGGACGTAATGTTCCCGCATGGTTGGTGGCAATGTCATTTGGCGCGACGATATCAAGCGGGGCAACATTTATCGGGTTTGCGGGGCTCGCCTATAACACGGGGATTACGGCAGTTTATACCGTGGCGGCGCTGACGATTGGCGATCATATTGCGTGGATCATCGCGGGTAATAAAGTGCGGCGTAAAGCGCATGAGCGTCAGGCGCATACTTATCCGTCTTTAGTTGGTAAATTGGGCGCGATTGACCAGCCTGTGGTAACGGTTCTGGCAGCGATTTTGACGGTGGTCTTTTTGGGGGCGTATTGCGCGGCTCAGCTGGTGGCGGGTGCGAAAATCGGCGAATCGCTCTTTGCGTGGGATTTTGAATATTTTGTTGTTCTGGGCGCGCTTGTTCTGCTGGCCTATTGCTGGTCGGGTGGGATACGCGCCTCTATCTGGACGGATGCGGTGCAGGCGGTTTTGATTTTGTTATCGCTGGTTATTTTGATCGTTGCGGCGCTTTTTAAGATTGGCGGGCTTGGCGTGATGTGGGCACAGTTAAATGCCATTGACCCCGCGCTGACCAATCCGTTTCAGTTTTCGCATATCAGCGTGATTGCGGGTTGGCTGGCCTTTGGTATCGCTATTTTAGGGCAGCCGCAATTGATGGTGCGGCATATGGTGGCACGTTCCGACGAAGACTTATTAACCGCGCGGCGCATTTATCTCAGCTGGCGGTGGACGGTTTTATTGCTTGCGGTTTTAAGCGGGATGGTGGCGCGTGTTCTTATCCCCGCGGCGGACGGTTTTGACCCTGAGCTGTCGATTCCGCTGTTGTGGCAGGAATTGCTTCCCCCTGCTCTGGTCGGGCTGTTATTGGCGGGGCTGTTTGCCGCCACGATGTCGACAGCGGACTCACTGCTCTTGGCGGCGTCCTCTTCCCTGACGCAAAACCTTATTCCGAAATGGCGAAATTCCTATGTTTTTGCGCGTCTGGGCACAGTGTTCGTGATTATTTTGATCGTTGTCATGTCCCTTACCGCGGGCAAAGGCGTACTGTCCTTGGTGATTTTGGCGTGGGCGGGTTTAGGTTCTGCGTTAACACCCGCGATTATTGTGCAGCTTCTTGGCGCACGCCCCTCACAACGGCTCGTCATTTTGATGATGGTTTGCGGGTTTTCTGTCATGGCGATTTGGAGGTATAGCTTAGGTCTACATACGCAATTGCTTGATCTTGTTCCGGGCTTATGCGCAGGGTTTATTGTGTTTGCCGTTTTTTATCCGTTGGAAAGACGAAAATCTGAAACTTTAGATCGCGCGGAATAACCTTCTTTAAATCGGCATGCGCATAATGTCTTGATAGGCGGAGATCATACGATCGCGCACAGAGACCAATGTTTGCAATGTCAGTTCTGCGCTTGTAACGGCCTGCACAACATCAGTAATATCCGCTTCGCCCGTGACGGCCTTCGCTGACATTTCTTCGCCTGCACGCATGGTTTCCATTGAATTTTCTACCGCTTGGGTCATGAAGTCGGAGAATGACACGCCCCCCTCTTCCGCGCGGATGGCCGTTTCGTTGGAGATGCCCTGCAGATTTTGTTGCAGGTTTTGAACATTTCCTGCGCCCGTGATTCGCTGAGAGGTGGAATAGGCGTTGGCGGCGGCGTTAGCAGCGATGTTTGTCGGCATAGTGTTTTATCCTTTTACTTCAGTAAATTTTAGCCTGTTCTTAGTTGCGAAGCAAATCAATGGTGCGGGCAATCATCGATCTTGTTTGTTCGATCATCCCTAAATTCGCCTCGTAAGAGCGTTGTGCCTCACGTACGTCCATCATTTCCAGCATGGCGTTAACGTTGGGGGTTTTCACGTACCCTTCTGCGTTGGCGGCAGGGTGGTCGGGCATATATTCAAGGCCGAAATCGGTTGTTTCATCCACACCAATTTTATTAACCTGAACCACGCGAAGGCCGAGTTCTCTATCCATTTCGTTTTTAAAGCTAATCGTCTGGCGTTGATATGGATCTGCGCCGGGGGTTAGCCCCGTTGTGTCAGCGTTTGCGATGTTCTCGGAAATCATCCGTACGCGTGTTCCCTGTACGCGCATACCCTGCGCGGAGATTGTCATTGCGTTTAGAATATCTGTCATATTGGCCTCGTTTACCTATTCTGATTTCTTAATTACCAAGCGCAATTCGGAACATGCCGACTTGCTTTTGGTATAAGTTGATCATCATGTTGTAATCCATCGTGTTGCGCCCTGCGTTTAAAAGCTGCTCTTCTAAAATGACTGAATTTTCGGCAGGGGCGACTTCGTATAAGTCTTTTTGTTTGCGGGCGCGGGCATCACCTTGTTCTGCGCCGTTTAATCCCATATGCGATTCATTTGTTGCGGCGAGTGATACATTTGTTACGCCTGCAGTTCCGCCACTGTTTAATTCTTTTTGCAACATGCCTGAAAAATCGACCTCTACAAGGTCTTGCGGGCGGTACCCGGGTGTATCAGCATTTGCGATATTTTGTGAGATTACGCTCTGGCGCTGGCTTAGAAAGTCAACTTTGGAAGAAATTGCCTGAAAAAGCCCTATATCCTGTATCGTCATGTGCGTTTAGCCTTTATACTTTGTTTTACCAAACCAAACTTTGCAGGAAGCGTGCCAATGAGTGACGGGTATGATGATGGCTATCAGAAGGATGTAAAGCCTTCAAATATAAGAAAAATACCAAAAAAGAAGGCTGCTGTTGCGCTTTCTGATTCCAAGGGTGGGCAAAAAGTGCCGCGCATTTCTGCCGCAGGATATGGTGAAATGGCGCAGCGCATATTGGATTTGGCGTATGAGCACGGGATTAATGTGCGCGAGGACAGTGATTTGGCAGAATTGCTCACCACAATTGAAATTGATAGCCCTATTCCGTCCGAGGCGTTTATGGCGGTTGGGGAGATTTTATCGTATGTCTATCGTGCGAACGGGCAAGATGACCCGTTTGACAGTGTGTTGGAGGACGAATAAGCCATGGATGTGATTTCCCCTGAATTGCCGCAAATCGTTCGGCTTCTGATTGCGTTGGGTATTGTTATTGCGATGATGGGCGGGCTCGCGTGGGTTGTTCGTAAACTGGGTTTGGCGACTCCAGTAAGTATAAAAAGCGATGACAAAAGACGTTTGGAAATTGTTGAGTCTTTGCCGATGGATGCACGGCGGCGGCTCGTGATTATTCGGTGTGACGGGCGTGAACACCTCGTGATTTTAAGCGCTACGGGTGAGACGGTTGTTGAGCATGATATTTTATCTGCCCCGCATTCTTCATCATCGCGCAGAACTGTTGTGGATGGATTGGACGAAACGCAGAACAAGGCTTAAAGTTTTTATCCTCTCCGCGCTATTCTAGAATCATGCGAAATATCGTTTTTCTTTTGATGGCACTTGTTGTCGGCATCGCCTTTATTGAGCCTGCAGCCGCGCAGAATATCTCAATTGATATGGGCGGTGAGGGCGATGGCACCGTGACTGGCCGTGTTTTTCAGCTAATTGCGCTGCTGACGGTTCTGTCCCTCGCGCCGTCGATACTGATCATGATGACGTCGTTCACGCGCATTATTGTCGTGTTGTCCTTTTTGCGTACGGCGATTGGTATTCAGCAGACACCACCGAACACGGTGATGATCTCGTTGGCGATGTTTTTGACGTTTTTTATCATGGCACCTACTTTCGAGGCGGCGTATGAACAAGGAATTGCGCCGTTGGTTGCGGAAGAGATTGACGAGATGGAAGCGTTTGAGCGCAGCTCTGCGCCGTTTAAAGACTTTATGCTGACGCATGTGCGGGAAAAGGATTTAACGCTGTTTATCAATTTGAGCGAGACAGGCCCGTATGATGAGGTGACGGATGTGCCGCTGCATATTGTTGTGCCCTCCTTCATGATTTCGGAATTGAGGCGCGCCTTTGAGATTGGGTTTATGCTGTTCCTGCCGTTTTTGATTATCGATCTTGTGGTCGCGTCGATTTTGATGTCGATGGGTATGATGATGTTGCCGCCCGTAACGGTGTCCCTGCCCTTTAAGATTATATTCTTTGTGCTGGTTGACGGGTGGTATTTGATTTCGGGCTCAATGATTCAGAGTTTCACCTCAGCCGCAGGTGGCGGATAGCTAGTTCTGGTTGCGGTAGCTTTCGAGAAAATCTTTAAACATATCGACTTCAGATACGGCGGATAACAAAGTTTCCCGATCGGCTAAGACGCCTGATTTTTGTGTGCGCGTGATTAGCTCAAACTGATTGGCCTTTCTGGTTTTCTGCATTAGTGTGCCGTATTTTGTGCGCATATTGGCCAGACCAATACGATCACCGCTGAGATTAAGTGCAATAGCCCGATTAAGAATAAGAGCAGCCTGATCACCATCAAGGGCTTGTTGTTCGGTAATTTTTTCTTCGACAATGACCTCATTAAGCGCGGTTGCGGCTTCATCCCAATATCCTGCCTGCCATGCGACATCGGCTTTAAGGCGGCTGACATTTGCGCTTTCCGGAAGCTTTTCAATGAGCGACATTGCGCGGTTATATTGTTTGTTTTGCGAATAAGCGCGAATACGCAACAAGTCTATCTCACGCTGAACGGCTTGGTTTTCAGGGCTATTGGATAATCTGCGCAAGGTTTCTTCGGCTTTTACGAGTGCATCGACGGCTCTTTGCGGATTTTTATCCAGCAATTCTATTGCGGCGAGGCGCACAGCTATTTTGAGCTTTTCCTTACCCTGCAGTCTGTGATCAACCTGATATTGTAAGAGCTTGCTTGCGCGACCTAAAAGATCAGCATCGACAAGGTGTTCAGCGAGCATTTGAACGAGCTTGTTCCCCTGATCGCCCGGTGGGGTTAGCTCGCTGAATTCTTCATACACAGCGACGGCATCAAGGGCGGATATGTTTTTCAGGCTCGGGCTTAAGTACATGCTGGCGAATGTTTTGGTCATATCGGTTGTGATGCGTTGTGCCAGAACGTCGTTTTCCGCCAGTGACGTGGCGTCACGCATAATGGAGAGGCCTTTTATGTATTTCTTTTCTTGGAAATACGCATCGCCGAGCCAATAGTTTACGTTAGCCTCTAATTCATCGCCGCGCCATGCATAGCGAAGGCGTTCTAAGCGATCGATTGTTTCTTCAGCGTTAATTTCCCCTTGATTGGCCAGCAGAATTGTCAGTGCCAGGCCTGATTTTGTACGGAAGAGATCATCCTTGCTTTGTGTAAGCTCTTTCCAAATTTCTTCTGCGCGATCTTCTTCTCCTTTTTGACGAAAAGACTCGCCGCGCAAGTAATCGTAGTACGCTTTGGCTGAGCTGTTCAAGCGGTCTTGTTTTTCCGCAACGAAGCCAAGAAGTTCATCGGCTTGCCTTACATTCCCGTCTCTTAAATTGACTTCCGCGAGGCCGAGCGCGAGGCGGTGGGCAATTGAGTATGGATAGATATACAACGCCTTGTAGCTTTTTGGCAGTGCTTGTGCCGCTTGTTTCCAGTCACCCAAGTCGGCTAAGACGTAGGATCGCCAGAGCATTGCCTCAGCAACATTTTTCAGATCAGGGTGCAGGAAGTCTGTTAAGGCGGCTTCGCTCTTCCAGTCAAACGCTCTTGCCGCGCCACGGAACGCCCTAAACTCTGCGCTGTCTTTTATGGCGGGCAACTCATCAGCAGCGTAGTCAAAATATCCTAATGCCTCCGCGCCGCGCGTGTGGGCCAGCATCATTTTTCCCAACGTGAGAATATCTTCCACTCTTTGGCCCGGCTCTTTTGATTTAAGTGCCGCGAGCAATGTGTTTTCTTTTTTATTCAGCGCGGTTGCCGAGTCCAGCTTCCATGCGTGAAATCTAAATAAATTATTCTCTTCGTTTGTTTTTGCGTTGCCTGTTTTAGGAGCTCCCTGCTGTGCGCTCGAAGTTGTTAAAGCATTTTTGGCTCTTTTCTGGCGACTTAGAAAAATATCAGCAGCCGTAATGTCTTGTTGCGGAGCAACGGACAGCGCGCCATTTTCACGCGCTACTTCAATTCCTTCTGCGGTTTGTGTGACCGTCAAATCATCTACTTTCGGATAGATCACCATTCCGATATGCGTTGTCAGCACATCAAATTCAGCGAAAGATTGAAACGCGCCCGTCTGTTGCACGGCGGAATTCACAAGCACAATTTTTAACGCTTTGCCCGTATCAGGATCTTCGAAATCAACAATGCCCGCCACTGATGACAGCGGCCAAAGGTAGGAGCCGTTTTGCAAATTTTTAGTTTTTTGCACATCGCGGCGCGGTTTTATGGGCTTGCGATCATCCATATCTGATGAAAGAACGATATCCCATGATAGGCTGCCGCCTTTTGCTTTAATTTCTAAATCTGTTGTCGGTTTTGCGGTTTTGTAAATGACCGCATCGTCGAGTTGCATGCGATCAAAGCCTTGGAAAATTTCAGGTGTTGACGATGTTATTCCTGGCAGGATGTAAGATTCCGTATCATCAATCACGAACCATAGATCACCGAAACTTTCAAAGGCAGACATGGCAAAGCTGCTGGTCGATGTAAAAGATATAATATGCGTTTGCTGTTTTGCTGCTTCGGCTAATTGTTCAGCATTACGAATTTTTTTATCGTTTTCGGGTTTTGGCTCAGTCTTAACAGGTACGGGCTTTTTTTCGGCTTTCGTTTGATTTTCAGGGACGAGTTTTATCTCAGGTTTCGGCTGTGGGTTGGTTGCAACTTTTTCTTCCGTTTTGTTTGTTTCGACGCTTTCGGTCTTGGGCTTATCCGCCTGTTGCTCAGGTTTGTTTTGCGCGATTGTTTCTTCCGGCTTTGTTTCGTCTTGTTTTTCCGTGGTGGTTTCAACAGGTTCGGGCAGCGGATCGGCTTCTTTTTTTTCTTCCACTTTTGGCTGCTCTTTGAGCGCGAGGCGTTCGTTCAAATCGTTCGGGGCGTAGACATCAATTAAAATGCGGCGACCGATTGCAAAATCTCTGACATTGCTGCTTTTGGGAATTGTTACGATCAGCGATTGCTCGTTCTCACCGCTTTTTTTGAGTGTGCCTATGTTCTTTAAGGATGTGCTGTTTAATGACTCGGTTTTTAAATCAATATTGCCGACCTTGAACGTGACACGCAGTTCCCCTGCCCCTGTATTTTCGAGAGTATAGATGCCGTTGTTTACCACGAAATTATCAGGCAGTTGGAAAACCAAACGGGAATGGTCCTCACGCTCATATCCGCGCACACTTATTTCTGTTTGTGCGAAGGCATATGACGATGTGAAGGTGAACGCGAGCAAAATCAATAAAAAGAGACATCTTTTCATGCCTTTAAAATGCCATAGGCACGGATTTTAATCCAGCGTATAAATGAAGAATGTTTTTATTACAGGCACTAAGCCTGTTTTTTTAAGGCAGGTTGACCATGTTATTTCTGTATCCACGATCATTCATCACGACCAGATCAACGCGGCGTGACATTGCCAGGCGCTGTTCTTCGCTTAGAGTTTCGGGCAATTCGGTAAAACGCGCACTGCCTGCGCCGCGCATTGACACAGGTCGATCATAGCCGACATTGCTTAAGATGCTCTGCACAGCAATTGCGCGCGCGAGTGACAATTCCCAGTTGGTTTTATATTGCGCGTTCTCTCCCGTGATTGGCCGCGGGTCAGCGTGGCCGAGAACCTCTACACGGTTTTTGATGCGGTTCAAAATACCGCTGATTGAAAAGATCAGTTGTTTACCCTCTGCGGAGATTTCGGCTTGCCCGCTTTCAAACAACAGCTCGGACGGTAAGGAGATAATCAGGCGGTTTTGGTTTTGTTGAACATATATTTTTTCAACCTCATCGCTCTCGAGCTGGTTTTTGATCAGGCCTTCGACATAGTCTAGATCGAGGGCTTTTTTCCTGCTCACCTTTTCGATACTGATGACGTCTTGTGACCCTGCATTGAAAGCCTTTGCATCAAACTTTTCGTCTTGCACTGACAATGACGAGGAGAGAACCTCCCATTTATCTTCTGAGGGAACAGACATTGCATATAAAAGGACGAAAAATGTCAGCATCAACGCCATAACATCGGTGAATGTTATGAGCCAAAGCGGAACGCTGTCTTGGTCGCTGTTTTTTCCCCGAACGATTGATTGCTCAACGGGGAAGTGCGCGCTGACGGCCGGCGCGAGTTCAGCACTTGATTCAGGCGCGCTATTATTTTCACCGTCATTATGATTAAACGGCGGTTCGTTGTTCTCACTCTCATTTTCTTCGTGAAGATTATCGTCGCTCATAAATCTTCCGTCGTATTGGTTGCATCCTCATCAAACTGAAAAGGAGCGTAGCGCCTGACAAAGACATCGACCATGCCTGCTTTTCCTTGTTTCATGCCAATACTCATCATTTTCTGTGGTAGCCCAGCATTTTCTAGGGCAATCGCCAAACCGCCGACACGCCTGATGTCTGTTGCGAAATCACTTGGCGCGGCTGTTTTGTAGGATGCCGGATCCTCGGGCGTGTTTAAAATCATATCGACACGGTATTGTTGCCCGCTATTTTCATCTGAGCGCATGAGCGTGACCAGTGTTAGCGCGAATGAACCTTCTGCGCCGGGGTCTTTACGATATTCTTCATACCCATCAATATTGATAATATTTTCGAAACGACCAATTGGCAGTTTGACGTGCATAATTGTGCCAAGGCGGTTTCGTTTGGCTTCGAACCCTGCAATGTGTGCGTTGAATATGCCCTCAATGGCTTCTAATGTGTCGCCTTTGCGTAGCGATTTTTCGATGGCTTGTTCTATTGGTTGAGCCGAGGGCTTTTTGATCTCCATATCCGCATTGGTGAAGGCTTGCGTCAAACTGTTTAAAACAGGCTGCGCTTTGTTTTCTTCGAAACTGGATATTGAGTTCATTACGATAAAGAATGAAAGCAACATCAGGAACAGCGATAATGATAAGAATTGGTTGGCCATACGGATCACACGTTTTTTTATATTTTATCACGCGCCTTGAAAAACAAAAAGCGACAGCCTTTATACACGCCTTTTTATAAGCATTAAATTGCGTGTTATTGCAGGATCGGCAATTGGTTTTGTTCAGCCATCATGATTGTTACGGTTCGCGCGCGCTCGGGGTTCATCGCGGCAAGAACGGGCGCGATTTTTCGTTCGGACATTTTTGTAATGACGCTGACTAAAACATCGGCGTCAAGCGTGTCGAATATGCGCGCGGCATCCTTGGGCTTCATCCCTTCGTATATTTTGACGAGGCTTTGAATGCGTTTTTGTTCTTCCTCAGTTTGTTGGTTAAGTAGCCCTTCTATTTCGGTTTTGAGGCGTGTCAGTTCCTGTAGCTTTTTATCCAGTTCATTTTCTGCTGCTTTCAGCAAGGCTTCTCGCGTTTGTATTTCCTTTTCACGCTGATCCAGCTTTTTTCTGCGTTCGGATAAATCACCGAACATCTCAAACTTCACATCGCTCAGGTCGAGCGATGAATCGCTTGCGTCGCGCCATTTCGGCTCTTCTGCTTCTTCGCCGTCAACGACTTCGATCGCATCGTTCTTCTCTGGCTCTGGTTTTTCTTCACCTGCTGCGGGTTGGATTTTAGATAGTGTGTCAGGCAGGACAGCAGCGTTTCCGATTACGTTTTCCGCGGCGGCCTGACCAGATACAGATGCAATGCCTGTGATCACATCAGCCAGGCGCACAGAGAATGAAACGCAAATCACAATGATCAACGCGGGCAGAATATGTGATGCGCCGAGTTTCATCTTCTATCCTTTTCCTTGTGTGCGTTTATTGGAACGAAGAGCCTCATACAGTTCTCTTTCTGCTTGGCTTTGCAGGTTTTGCGCGTTTTCATCATTGTCGGTTTCGACCGTGCGGTCTTCGATCATAAATGATGGTAAATCCTGATCAGCAGCCGTTTTTTGAGGCTTTCGTGCGGGCGGTTTCATTTTTTTCAATGTTTCAGCGTAGCCTGCCTCTTTTGTTTGTTTGCGGGCCGGTGTTTTTCGGCTTACGGGTTGTTTTTCAGTTTGACCTTGGCTGTCCGATCTTTTTTGTTTTGGTGCGATGCGTTTTTCAACCGTGCCGATTTTACGGTTTTTTTCCGCCAGTTGTTCAATACGCTTTGCGATGCTTTCCCCCGTGCCGTTAATAATGCTTAATTCTTCTGATAAGGCTTTTGATTGGGCAATGAGCTGTTCAAGCGCGGCGGCCTCGGTCGTGCTGGTGTCTTTTAGGGTTTGTATTGAACGCTCAGCCTGATTTATTGCAGACAGCAAGTTTCTTATAACGGTATCAAATTGTTTGCGTTGGGTTTTAAATTCGTTCAGCCCCTTATACAGGCGCAACACGAAGAAAATTGTTGCGGATAACAGGCATATCACAATGATATCAAGGCCAATGGTTAGAAGTGTGTTACTCATTTTTACTCTTTATATTTTTATATTTTTTGCGCTTTTTACTGTTCTGTTTCACTGCTCGGTTCAATGTAGTTTTCTATTCGTACGGCGATGTTTCCTTGCCTTTGGCCGACAGGACCGCGGAACATCGGGAAATCACCGCACCTTAATTCCAGATGATCGTTCGTTGTTGTGTTGAGCACTAACTGATCTCCGATTTTCCAATTTAGCATCTCACCCAGAGGTACGGCAACTTCGCCGAGGATGGCCTGCAGGTGGACATCGGTCATATGCAATTCTTGCGTTAGGTGGGTTTCCCAGATGGAGTCACGCCCAAACTTTTCCCCCATGAATTGCTGCAATAACAGCGCTCTGATTGGTTCTAGCGTTGCGTAAGGGATAAGAATTTCCATGCGGCCGCCGCGTTCGCCCATGTCGATACGAAGGCGCGCCAGAACACAAGCGTTTCCGGTTTGTGTAATTGTTGCAAAACGCGGGTTTGTTTCGATGCGGTCTAAGTTGAAGCCGACAGGGGATAACGGATCAAACGCCGATGATAAGTCCGTTAAGGTCACGTGCACCATGCGCTCGACCAATTTGGTTTCAATTGTCGTGTAAGGGCGCCCTTCCACCCGAATGGAGGATTCCCCCTTTCGCCCGCCGAGCAGAACATCCACGATGGAATAGATCAGCGCGCTGTCTGTGACCATCAGGCCGTTATTGTCCCATTCCTCAGCCTTGAAGACAGAGAGCATTGCAGGCAGTGGAATAGAATTCATGTAATCGCCGAAACGCACGGTTGAGACCTGATCAAGGCTGACTTCAACGTTATCGCTGGTCAGGTTTCTTAAGGATGTGGACATCAGGCGGACCAATCGGTCGAACACGATATCGAGCATCGGCAGGCGTTCATAGTTCACCATTGCCGAGTTGATCAGCGCCATGACGCCGGACGTTTCGCCATCGCCCATATTGTCATCGAAGCCGAGAAGAGAGTCTATTTCATCTTGGTTGAGGATGCGTGAATCCTCATCATCTTCTTCGTTTTCGTCAACGATATCGTCGGCAGATGAAGTGTCCAGATCCTTTGCGGCCTGTTCCCCTTCTGCTTGCTGCGGCAAATCTTCTGTTTCGGTTTCACTCATATCGTATAACTTTTACACTTTAACTTTTAAAATACATGCACAACTATATAAGCAAATTTTGTGCCGATTTTGCGTGTTGTCGTATTTTTATTCCTATTGAATCAAGATTTCCTGAAAGAGGACGTCTTTAACCTCAATCGGTTCAACGGCTTGATTGACGCGCCATAGCAATTCCATTTGCAAGCGATATATACCTGCAGTGCCTCGTAAATCACGCATGCGCAATTCACGTAAATATGTTTGAAACTGGTCTATGACGCGCGGAATTACTGCTTCCACATCTTCTTTTTCAGAAGGGTCTTCTAATTCCAATTGAACGGTGAGCCTTAAAAATCTCGGCACGCCGTCTTCTGTATTCAAATTAACCGTCATGGTAGGCAAAGCTAAGAACGCGGTATCGCCACTCTTTTTCTTATCTCCGCCGTGGCCGTCATCTTTTTCGGCTTTTTTATCTTCATCGCCGTGATCATCGTCACCGTGGTCGCCATCTTCGCCATGATCTTCCTCGCTGCTTTCGACGCCGAGCACGCTATCAAGGTAGCCCATAAAGTAAGCGCCTGCACCACCACCGCCCAATAGAAGCAATATGGCCGCGATAATGATCAGCTTTTTCTTGCCGCCAGATTTCCCTTCATCTTCATCATCAAGGGATTCTACATCATCTTCAATATCCTGATTTTGCTCATCATCGGCCATAGCGGATTCAAACTTTGTTTATGGTTGAGGTTTTTGTACGCAGAAAATAATTTTGAAGTATAGAATAAAGACTATCACACGTCTAATGACGTTTCTCAATGGTTTTCCACCGTTGTGCATAAGTTTCTGTTTGCCAAACTGTTACGCGCACTCGAATACGGAAAAAAATGCCTATTGCGTTGATAGTGCGTGTTTTTTCTGCAGGCCTTATCCGTATCAATGCGGTAGGCGCATTTCAGAGAAGGCCACGTAACCCTTTGTTATTTCTATAATAATATTATTGGCACAGTATTCGCATAGTGATTGTCGAGAAATTTAATAAAGTACGGATTTCAACATGGAAAACAGTATTTACATTGGCCTTTCGCGGCAAACCGTTTTGCAAAGAAATATGGATATTATTGCAAATAACGTTGCGAACATGAATACCACAGGCTTTCGCGGACAAAATTTGGTATTTGAAGAATATCTGTCAGATCCGCGTTTTGGTGACGATCCGCTGTCTTTCGTGGTTGATAACCGCCAGTATCAAAACACCGATTATGGCGCGTTTAAGCAGACCGAAAACCCGTTTAATGTTGCGTTAAACGGCCCTGGCTTTATAGCGGTACAGATGCCGAATGGCGGCACGGGATATACACGCGACGGTGACTTTTCCATGCGCCCTGACGGAACGTTGGTTAATGCGTCGAATGATCCGATCCTCGGGCTTGGCGGGCCGATTACGATTCCGGCTAATGCGACGGAAATCTCCATTGATGAGCGTGGGATGGTATCAACGCAAGACGGCACAATCGGCCAAATTCAAGTTGCGGAATTCGCAAATGTTCAAGATTTAGAGCCACGCGGCAACAATCTTTACGTGACAGACCAACCCGTCCAGCAGCCTGAGAATACAGTTGTTCGGCAGGGTTTTTTGGAAGGGTCGAACGTCAAACCTGTTTTGGAAATGACCCGCATGATTGAAGTTTTGCGTGATTTTCAAAGTACGCAGCGCCTGTTGGAATCTGAACATGAGCGGATGCGCGGGGCGATACAGAAATTAACAGAAGCATAATTGAAGATTTTTTTAAAGGAGTAACACGATATGAGATCATTGGATATTGGCGCAACAGGCATGTTGGCACAGCAGCTTAATGTTGATGTGATATCAAACAACATCGCGAATATGACAACAACGGGATACAAACGCCAGCGCGCGGCCTTTCAAGATTTGATTTATCAAAACATCAACCGTCCTGGCGCAACGTCATCTGACTCAGGCACAACCGTTCCTTCGGGCTTGCAGGTCGGGCTTGGTGTTAAAACGGGTGCGGTTTATCGTATGCATGGGCAAGGCACGGTTCAAATTACTGAAAACGAGCTGGATCTTGCGATTTTGGGCGATGGTTTCTTTCAGGTTGACCTGCCTGACGGAACAACCGCCTACACCAGAGACGGGACATTTCAGATTAACGAAGATGGTGAAATTGTTACGGTTCAGGGATATTCCGTTGTTCCAAGCATTACCATACCCGATGATGCGGTTGGTATTGATATTAATGCCGAAGGCGAAGTAATTGTCACCTTACAAAACCAGACCGCGGTTCAGAATTTAGGGCAGTTTGAGATGGCGACTTTCATCAACCCCGTCGGTTTGGAAGCGATCGGAGATAATTTCTATCTTGAGACAGAGGCTTCGGGCGCGCCGACCACGGGTAATGCGGGGCAAGATCAGATCGGGCGCATTGAACAAGGCGCATTAGAACAATCGAATGTTGACGTTGTGTTTGAGATTACATCGCTGATCACAGCGCAGCGTGCCTATGAGATGAATTCCAATGTTATTTCAACCAGTGACGAGATGTTACAAACGGTAACGCAGCTGCGGTAATTCCGCGTACTTTCAACCCCTAATTTGAGGTAGACACATAAAATGGCATATCGAATTTTAGCATTATTTATCATGATTAGCTTTGCTTTACCTGCCTACGCGGTGGGGTTGAAAAATAACAGTATGGTCAGTGACTCGACCATCACACTCGGTGATGTGTTCTATGATTTACCGCGAGATGCTGATCGTGTTTTAGGCGCTGCGCCTAAACCCGGTGAAGAGATGGTTTTGAATGCGCGCACTTTGTTGCGCATTGCCAAGGCGATGGATTTATCCTGGCGGCCGTCAAGCAGCCGCGATTATGTTGTTATTCGCAGTGATGCCACACTTATTGACCATGACATGATCAGCGCGAAGCTTCGTGATGCGCTGTCGGAGCACAACGTATATGGTGATTACGAAATCACGTTGCCTGTGCAGCATCATCAAATTACGTTGCCCGCCCAATATCCAGCTGAAATGGAAGTCGTGCGCATTCAATACGACCAGTCGAGCCAACGTTTTGAGGCGGTTATCGCGGCCCCATCGGCAAAGAACCCTGTACAACAAATGCATGTGCGCGGAAGCGTTGATCCGGTGATTCAGGTTCCTGTTGTCAGGGATAATGTACAGAACGGGCGCATCATTCAATCGCGCGACCTTGAGTACATCACAATTCGCGAGAATGAGTTTAACCAGAACACGGTGGTAGATGCGCAGAGTTTGATCGGCATGACAGCACGGCGCGTTTTGATTGCAGGTCGCCCGATCAGAGATAATGATATTGTCGCGCCGCAAATGATCTCTCGCGGGGAGATTGTGACACTGGCTTTATCAAACGGTGCAATGAATATCACTACACAGGTCAAGGCTTTACAAAACGGCGCGCGTGGCGATGTCATTCGCGTTGTCAATTTGAGTAGTAACAAAACGATGCAGGCGCGCGTTGATAGCGCAGGTCGTGTTGTTGTTGAATAATTATCATATATGGGAATTTGTTATGCGTATTAAAAATTCATCTTTTAGAGCGGTCGTTTCGGTTCTGGCTCTTGGCGCACTTAGCGGTTGTGCCACAGCGGACAAAATTGCCAATATCGGAAAAGCCCCTGAAATGGCACAAATATCGAATCCGATGACGGCGCCCGACTATCAGCCTGTAAGCTTGCCGATGCCCTCCCCCCAGGAAATCACTCATCAGAACAATTCTTTGTGGCAAAGTGACCGCGTGACGTTTTTCAAAGATCAACGCGCGGATAATATCGGCGACATCATTACTGTGTTGATTGATATTCAGGATGAGGCAACGCTGGAGAATGATACGGAACAATCGCGGGCAACCAACGAAGATGCCGGGTTGAATTCCTTTTTGGGTCTGGAATCCTCCCTAGACAGGGTTTTACCCGAAGCGGTTGATAACGATAATTTATCAAACTTTGATTCGAATTCTAACTTTATCGGCTCCGGCTCTATTGAGCGCGAAGATGAAATTCGCCTTCGTATGGCCGCTTTGGTCACACAGGTTTTGCCAAACGGCAATTTGGTTATTCACGGCAATCAAGAGGTGCGCGTTAATTTTGAGAAACGTGTGTTGCGTATTGATGGCGTGATCAGACCGGAAGATATTACAATCGGTAATACGATATCTTATGACCAGATCGCCGAGGCGCGGGTTGTCTACGGTGGTGAAGGCAATATTACCGATGTTCAGCAGCCACGATACGGGCAGCAGCTCTACGATATTATCTTCCCGTTTTAAGGATTATCGAACCGAAAAACAAAAGGCGCCCTATACGGAGCGCCTTTATTATATTCTGAAGTACGAGCTTTAATCTTCGCGCTGTGTTTTTTCCATGCGCTCGTGACGCTCTTGCGCTTCAACACTCAAAGATGCGATCGGTCGCGCTTTTAATCGCGCCACCCTGATTGGCTCGCCCGTTTCGGTGCAGTATCCGTATTCGTCTTCGTCAATCTTGCGCAAGGTCGAATTAATTTTTGCAATTAATTTGCGTTCTCTGTCACGCGTGCGAAGCTCCAGCGCATGGTCAGTTTCCGCGGATGCGCGGTCGGCAACGTCCGGCTTTTGTAATTCCGTACTTTGCAAGGTCTCGCTGATTGTTTCTTCTGATTCACGCAACAATTCCTGACGCCACGAAATCAGTTGCTGACGGAAATATTCCTTCATAACAGGGTTCATGAATTCGCCCTTATCGTCTTCGGGGTCGTAATCGGGTGGGAGATTTACACTGCTTGGTGATGCCATTTTATAGGATCCTTACCTTAAATATCTTTGTCTGTAGATTTTAATCAAATACCACTTTTCGCGAATTATTTTTCGATGCGCGACTATACGTTCAGAGCGATCGAATTACAAGTATTTTTGCGTTTATGCTGAATTATATACGCCGTACAGAAGGCGACACGGCCTTTTTTCTAACCTAATTTATTGATTTGATTTCAATGACATGCTGACTTTTGCTATCTCAACCTGCGCGCGAAGATCTATTTCGTCAAGAATGGCCGTTAAAGCGGGGTTGTTTACCTTATCACGGTGTGAGGCGACAACATCTGCGATATCGATAATGTTTCCGATTGTCATCTGCCCGGTCAGCATTTTTTGTTTCAGTTCATCTAATTTTTCCAAGATCGTGTCAGCACGAACATAGGCGCGTTTGCGTGCAGCCTTTTGCGTCGGGTCTTCCACTTCCTGTACCGCGAGTAACGCATCAAGATGTGCGATGGATTGCGTGCTTGATGTTTCTGCGGTCTGCTCTGCTCCGCCCTGAACATATTTGCTGAAATCCGCGCCGTCCGTTTTTGATGTATTTCCCGTTTTTGAGGTCTTTGACGGGCCCTCGGGGCCTTTTGACTTTCCGATTTTCATGCGCTTTCCTTCCCTCAACTTTTGATGCATTGAGTTTATCAACGGGGCAGTATTTTCACAAGTCGGCAAAAATTTCCGCATGGAAAAGCGTCCGCCCGCCTTTTTTACCGCATTCCCTTACCCAAAACTGGCATGCATTTCGCAAATAGGTAAACGCGTCATGGCGAAATTTTAGCCAAGACGCTTATAGAGGTTTAATTTTAAGAGAGTTTAAGACGTGAAAACGCTCAATTCGTATAAACATTATAAAACCGGTTTTTCTTCGCTGACGTTTTTTATGGCAGGGTTGGCTATTATATTGATGGCGATCCCCTCCTACACGGCAAATGCGAAGACATCACGCATTAAGGATATTGTTGATATTGAAGGGGTGCGTGAAAACCAATTGGTCGGCTATGGTCTTGTTGTCGGTTTGAACGGAACAGGTGACGGGCTTAACAACTCTCCGTTTACCGAACAGAGCCTGATTGCCATGCTGGAGCGTATGGGCGTTAATATTCGCGGGCTTAACTTAAATACAGGCAATATTGCCGCCGTTATGGTTACGGCCAGTTTGCCACCATTCAAAAACCAAGGGTCGCGCATTGACGTTGAAATTTCTTCACTTGGTGATGCGACATCTTTACAAGGCGGCACATTGTTGGTTACGCCCCTGCTCGCGGCTGACGGTCTTGTTTATGCCGTGGCACAGGGTGAGGTGAATATTGCGGGCTTTACCGTCGGCGGCGATGCGGCAGAAGTGACCCAGAACACACCAACCGCGGGGCGCATTCCCAATGGTGGTATTGTAGAGCGAGAGATTGAATTTCGTCTGGAGGATTTGCAGCAAATACGCCTTGCCTTGAAAAACCCCGATTTCACGACTTCTCGGCGGATTGCACAGGCGATTAACGGTTTTACGAATGCGCGCCTTGCCAAAGCTGAGAACCCCGCGAGCATCGTGTTACGCCGCCCGAATAATTATGACGGCACGATCATCGACCTTATTACCGATATCGAACAGTTGCCTGTGCAACCTGATCAACCCGCGCGTGTGGTGATTAGTGAGCGATCAGGTGTGATTGTTATGGGTGCGGATGTTCGCGTGAGCAGTGTTGCCATTGCACAAGGGAATTTGACCTTGCGTATTACGGAAACGCCACAAGTGTCGCAGGCCAACCCGTTTTCTGACCAAGGCGAGACGGTGATTGTGCCGCGCACCGAGGTTGGTGTGAATGTAGAAGAAGATAAATTGACGGTTCTCGATTCAGGTGTGACTCTGCAGGAATTGGTGACTGGTTTGAACAGGCTGGGTGTGACGCCGCGCGACATGATCACGATTTTACAAGCGATCAAATCAGCGGGTGCGTTGCAAGCGGAAATTGAGGTGATGTAATGCAGAATTTATCACCCGATGCAGCATTGACATTGATTAACGCAAACCAAGCGCAAACGCCGTCTTTGCCTGATGTTGCGAAATTTCAGAGCAAGCAGGATTTAGATGAAATCGCGAAAGAGTTTGAGGCGGTTTTCCTGTCTGAGATGGTCAAGCCGATGTTTGAAGGGATTGAAACATCAGACAGCATGTTTGGTGGCGGCAAGGGAGAAGAGATTTTTCAGGGCATGATGTTGAATGAGTATGGTGAGGCCATCGCGGAGAAGGACATTACCGGCATTCAAACCCTTGTTAAGAACAAATTGATTGAGATGCAGGCCGAACGCACTGCGCAGAACGCTGATAAAACACAAAGTGCGGCTGTTGAGCAGCCCGTAAAGCGCGGCATTATTGACGCCGATTATGTCGAATACCCAACAACAAACACCAAAGATTAAAAAGGATTGAGATTATGCGCACCAGGATGCAAGAAGAGATACAGAGCAAGGATACTCAGGCGGTTTTACCGAAGGATGTCAACGCGGCGTTGCGCGAGCTTATCCGTTTGACGACGCGTCTGGTCGATTTTGCCGATATCGAAACGCAGGCTCTGGTGAAGAACGACCATCTCGCCTTTGCCTATGCGCAAAAAGATAAAGAAAAGTTTGCTGCGCATTATTCGAAGGCGTCAGAAGAATTTCGCGCGCGTGTTGAGGAGTTTCGCGGATGTGATCAGCGACTTTTGCTGCAGCTTGACCAAAAACAAAGCGAGCTGCGCGAGAAAACGATGAGCAACAATGTTGTGATTGATCAGGTGAAAACGCGCGCCTCTGCCAATACGCAAGCTACGCTGTTTAGTGCGCAGGAAATCGGGCAGCGTGTTCGCTTTGCTGATGATGCGGCTGATCCTGCTGCACGCGGCGCAGCATCATAATTTAAGGAAGGATTTTAAAAAATGACGAAGACTTCAAAAGCCAAGATGAAAAAGCCCGTTGATATGCGAACGGCTGTTGTGGATGTGATTGAAACGATCCGCGCGCTCAACACACTATATTCAGAGGAGACAGACGCGCTGAAACGCTCTGACTCAAAGGCATTCATGGCGTTGCAGGATCAAAAGATCAAGTCCGCGCAGGAGTATCACAATAAGATGGCGCATATTTTGGCGCATAAGGAAGATGTGAAACGCATTGACGCGCCGCTGAAAGATCGCTTGAGACAGCTTCAAAATGAATTTCAGGGGATTTCAAAAGAAAATGTTGCAGCGATTGAACGGATGCAACGCTGCACTGAGCGTTTGGGAAATCGCCTGCGCACGGCGGCGGTGAATTCCGCGCAGCAGCAACGCTCATTCAGCTACAGCGAGACAGGCGCCATTCCGAACGCAACGCAGAAAAAGGTTGTGTCGTCAGGCGTGAGCGAGACGGTTTAAACGAAAAGGTTAGGATTTTTCCTCATGAATTATGAGTTTTTGACATCGCAATACGGTTTTTCCAACACCTCTCAGGATGGTGCGCTGTCTGTTGGCTCGAAAACGTCTGCGCGTAAGACTGATATTGTTTTTACCGAACGTAGTAAGGCGGGGGAAGCGGATCAGAGTTTTGCGGATTATCTTAAATCTCAAAAAGATCGGGCGGACAAATCGGATAAAAAAGATGATTTCAAGACGCAGCAGGATCGCGGTGTTTCTAAGTTACGTGATGAAAAGATCGAGACATCGGATGATGAATACATTCTCAACCTTACGGCGTTTGGGCAGCATCTTCGTGCGCTGATTGATACCGTTAATGAACAAGATAATGATCAGCAAAAGGATGCTGCGCTCATAGAAATTGACGCTATCCTTGAAAGCGATGCCGCGGCATTTGATAAAATTTCGGATTTGTTGGGTGTTTTTAATGCTCAGGATGAAAACGGGGCGCCGCTTTCTAATGAAGATCAAATTGCATCTTTGTTGCGTTTGGTGGACATGCTTTCTGCCGAACAGGCAACATTGTCGGGCTTAAGCCTTGAAGAGATTACAACGCTTCAAGAACAAGTGCAGAAATTGCTGTCTGAAACTTTGGAACAAGACGAAATTGATGCTCTTAACGCTGTGGTCGCGCAGTTTGTGACACTTGCTTCCCCACCTTCGGAAGCGCGGCAATCCAGCGATGGAAACAAGGCGGTTGAGGCTTTGGTTTCAGCAGATGCAAAGTCAGGCAATGGGTTTAAAAACGGCCTTGCAGCCGAAGATACCGCGATGCGCAATCATTCAGATGCGCGATATGACGGGCGTTTTGACCGTGCGCAGTATTCAGGTTTTGATCGAGGTGTTACACCAGATGAAGGTGGTTTTGATCAGGCGCTAAAATCTGCGGCGCAAGGTAAAAACGACGCGTTCTCTGCTGTAGCAAAAACGTCGACCAGTACGGCTAATGCGGCAGAACGTTTTCTTTCAAGTGCACCATTTATGAATGCGTTCGGCTCCTTTGGCGGCACTTCAGAAAGCGCCCTGCTCTCATCGACTTATGCGCAGCAAAGCACCACGGCGCTGAATAGTAGTTTAACCAATGTTATCACGCAGGCGCAGAGTGCATCACAACCTCACCCTGCGACGCAGGCCGTTTCTTTGACCATTTCTAAGGCCGTTAAAGGCGGTGAGAAAACGGATATCAAATTGCATCTTAACCCGCCTGAATTGGGGCGCGTTGATGTGAAAATGAGCATCGATAAAGACAGCAAGGCCAAAATCGTTTTGACCGTTGAAAAGCCCGAGACGTATCTCATGCTGCAGCGTGACGCGGATGTTTTGCAAAGAGCGCTGAGTGATGCAGGGCTGGATTCACAAGGCGATATTGCTTTTGAGCTTGCGGGTGACCAGCAAAACACGCATTCGGGGCGCGGCGGAGAGAATTCCGGCAAGAATGGTGCGCGCAGCGATGCTGGCGAAGACCCGAATTTAATTGAAACAACGATGGACTGGCATGTCGACCCGGAAAGCGGACACATGCGTTACAGCCTGTTAGTATAGAAGGATTTTAAACCATGACGAGTGATGTCAATATCAACAGTGCGCTAAGCGCAGCGCAGAATACACAAGCCTCAACCGTTGGTTTGGCCGAGGATTTTAGCGACTTTTTGAACTTGCTGACTGTTCAACTGCAAAACCAAGACCCTCTATCCCCCATGGATACAACGGAATTTACCAATCAGTTGGTTGCTTTTACAGGCGTTGAACAACAAATCAATACAAATCAAAGGCTTGATGATCTGGTCGCACTTAGTTTGGGCGACTCTTTTTCATCAACGCTCGGCTATGTCGGACGTAATGTCAGCTATATCAGCTCTGAGGCGTTTTACGACGGTAGCACCCCCGTTGATCTCAGCTATGCGATTTCAGGTGAATCGGTTGAAACGACGATCAATATTTTCGATGAGAACGGTGATGTCGTGTTTTCTCAACAGGTGAGCGACGATGAATTGCAGGAAACTTTCACTTGGGACGGTACAAATGACAACGGATCACCGGTTGAGGCCGGCACGTACGGCATTCGTGTTGATGCGATCGGTGCGGGCGGAGAGCCTCTGGAAACCACAACGGTTGTGACAGGGCGCGTTACGGGTATCGAAACGCAGAACGGCGTGAATTTCTTACTTGTCGGCGAGCGCGCAGTATCCATTGGTAATGTAATCAATGTGACCGAAGCACCGCAGGATACCTCTCAACCCTCAACCCAAGACACGGAAGACAACACTTAAAAAGGACTTTGTTTTAGTAAAGGAGACTAACTATGGGACTATTTGGAGCATTATTTACAGGCGTATCTGCGCTGACCGCTCAATCACAGAATACGGCGATTATTTCGAATAATATCGCCAATGTGAACACGACGGGCTTTAAACGATCAGAGGCGGCGTTCTTTTCGCTTGTGACAACGCAAGGTAATACGAGCCGCTATTCGCCCGGTACAGTAACGGCGAACCGCATTCAGCGTGTTGATCAGCAAGGGCCGATTACGCAATCATCATCAGGCACGGACGCCTCGATTTCAGGGAACGGTTTCTTTGCGGTCAAGCGTGATTCAGATGATTCACCGCTTACCGAGTTTTTATATACGCGGAACGGTCAATTCAGTGAAGACTCGCAAGGGTTTTTGAGAAATTCCGCGGGCTTCTTTCTTTATGGCTGGCCGATTGATCAACAGGGAAGCTTGCCTGCAAACCAAGGGGATTTGACCTCACTCGTGCCGATTGATGTTGCGTTTCTTGGCGGCTTAACACGCCCGACTAATACGGCGGAGCTATCCATCAACCTTGATGCGGCGGAGACGGATAAGACCTTTGCGCAGCTTGGCACAACGCAGGCTGACTTTACGCGTGGATTGACGGTGTTTGATACGCTCGGTAACCCGCAACCGCTTAGCTTTGAATTCACCAAAACATTCGGACCGCAGGCAGCGGTTTCAACATCACGGACAACGCTGAGTTCTACCGATGAGTTGGTCAGTGATTTGGGCATAAGTAATGGCGATCAATTTACGATCAACGTGGATGGTACAGGCCCCAGAACCTATCAGGTAACGGATACGGATGGCGCACCTCTGCCACCGGGCGTGGATGCGGTTGTGTTTGATATCGGTGATTTGATTGAAGATATTAATGCAAATGTGACGGATCTGACGGCCTTCCTCGGTAATGACGGCGCATTGGTTTTCCAGCATGATAATTTCCTGACCGGCACGGAAAACTTTGCCATTGCTGAAGTGGGCGGCGGTAGCGCTCTTGCATCACTGGGCTTTACGGCAGGAACTTATACGTCAGACAACCTGGGCGGCGGCGCGTTTTCGAACGGTTCAGCCGCAGATACGCCACCATACAGCACAGGCGCGTTTCCGACATTACAGTTCTTACCCGGTGATCCTGATTATAACAGCCGTGGTTGGTGGAATGTCAGTATTCGCGACCCGAGTAACAACCAGTTAACTAACGGTCTGATTAATTTCAATGGTGACGGTACGATTAACTCTATCTCTGATACGGACGGCAATATTGATATTGAATTGAACAATATTGACTGGAATAACGGGTCTGAGTTGCAAAACATCTCGATTGATGTTGAACGTTTCAGCCAGTTCTCAAGTGATTATACGGTGCTGTTCTCTGATCAGGACGGCGCGGAGCTTGGCCTGAGAACAGGTGTATCGATCAACCGTGACGGCGTTGTTGTTGCACAATTCTCTAACGGTGCTAGCGCTGAACTTTATCAATTACCGCTGGTAACGTTTGCGAATTCCAACGGTTTGGCGGAAGTCTCGGGTACGGCCTACACGGAGACGGAAGATTCGGGTGAAGAAAACCTGCGCGAAGCCGGCAGAGGCGGTGCGGGGTTTGTTGAACCGTCGACGCTTGAGAATTCGAACGTTGATCTGGCGGATGAATTTGCCTTGCTGATTGTTTCACAGCGCGCTTATTCCGCCGGCACAAAAGTTATTAACACGGTCGATCAGATGACACAGGAGCTGCTGCAGCTGAGATAGACCTCGTTAAAGATACTGTGATTTAGGCCCTGCTACCCTGCAACCTTAACCCCTAAAACACAGTATCCGGCGCTGTGATATTTAAACGTACAGAAGTACAATTTGTATAACAGTTTGAACGTATCGACCAAGCCATAGGATATGGCGGTTTGATACGTTCTTTTCTTTTTGGTTTCTTCGTGATACTTTAATTGAGTACTGCGTAAGCTTTTGCATTTCTTGCACGAGTTTTTATCACTATTTAGCCATGCACAGGTTTTTTTGCCGCATTCAAGGATGTGGTTTAACAGTTTGTTAATGGTTATGATAGTATCATGATAAATAGCCGCAATAGAACGTTGCGGTTGTTAAAAACCTAGGAAAGGAAACTACTATGTCTTCAGACGTTGTATTAACATCTGCTCTTCGGAGCAATCTACTCTCCCTCCAGAACACACAAAGCCTTATTGACCAAACACAGTTGCGTCTTGCAACAGGTTTGCGGGTTAACTCTGCTCTGGATTCACCATCTAACTTCTTCGCTGCACAAAGCCTCGACAACCGCGCGAGTGACCTGAGCCGCCTTCTTGACGGTATCGGTCAGTCTATTCGTACGATTGAAGCTGCTGATAACGGTGTTACCGCTCTTACAAATCTTGTTGAGCAAGCACAATCCATCGCATCATCAGCACGTGATGAGCTCGCCTCTTCCGAAGGTGAGGCACGCGTCGTTGGTACAGTTGATCTCGGTGATGTTTCTGACGTTATTGCCGATACAGCAATTACGGCAACAACAAACCAGTTTGTGATTACCACAACAGACGATGCAGGCACTCAGATTTCTGAGAGCTTCACAATCGGCGCTGTATCAGCGGAAAGTTTGGCTGCAACCATCACGAACCAGTTCGCTGACAACCAGAACGGTGAAGTTTCTGCATCTCTATCTGATGAAGGCTTTCTTGAAATTTCAAGTTCAAACGGCAGAACATTCCGCATTGAAGCAGACACAACAAACGGTGTGACGCTTGCAGGATTTGATGCTCTTGGTATCGGTGACAATTTTACTGATGAAGTTAGAGGCGCTGCCACACTCGCATCAACAACAGTTGTTGCAGGTAACACAGCGACATCGATCTCATTGTTGGAATCTTCAGGTAACATTGCAGAAGCCGGTGACCTTTTGACCGGAAGCTTTGTTGACGGAGATGGTAACGCTGTATTGTCGGGGCTTGCCGCGGCAGACACGATTACACTTAACGTTAACGATAATGGAACGAACCGTGTTGCAGCACTTACAATCGCAGCAGGCTCCACATTCCAGGATCTTGTTGACACAATCAATCAGGATACTGATGTAAACGAACTTGTCAGCGCGTCTTTCGACAGCTCTACAGGTCAGTTAAGCATCACATCTTTGTCTGACAGTGTGGACAGTGTTGAGCTTTCAATCGTTGCAGCGAACCCGCTTGAATTTGATATCGGCCTTGGTGACACAACAGGTAACCTTGACCCGATTTCAGGTGCAGCAGGAACGTACGAACAGACATTCTCTTTCAGTAGCTCTACTGAAGCGCTTGACGCTTTTGCGAATGACTTCAACAGCCTTCGTCAGCAGATTGACAGCCTTGTTCAAGATGCGAGCTATCGTGGTGTGAACTTGTTGAATGGTGATAACCTTACAACATTCTTTAACGAGAACAACACCAGCCAGTTGACCACTGAAGGTGCGACGTTTACAGCCAACGGCCTTGGCTTAACAGAAGCAACTTTCAGATCATCGACTGATATCGAATTGACAGCGACACAAGCACGTGATGCCTTGTCATCTGTTCGTAGCTTCGGTTCATCTTTGGCGAACGACCTGTCCGTTATTCAGACACGCCAGACGTTCACAGAGCAGACGATCAACACGCTTCAAGCCGGTGCGGATGACCTTACGGTTGCTGACCAGAACGAAGAAGGTGCGAACTTGTTGGCCTTGCAGACACGTCAGACATTGGGTGTTACATCCTTGTCACTTGCGTCTCAGTCACAGCAGGCGGTTCTTCGACTATTCTAAGTTCAGTAGAACGACGAATACACTTACTCACTTTTATGAATTTGAGGGCGGGAAAAGAAATTTTCCGCCCCTTTTCTATGTTCGATAAAGCCCGTGGGTAATGTCTTAGAGCATAAGATTAATTCTTTATTTACTGCGATTTGGTATGATACCTTATTATTAAATTCGTTCGCAGAAAGCGGCTTCATACGAAAGGAAGAATTCCCATGGCTCTTGTCATAGATTTAAAACCCCAAGAAAAAATATTAATTGGTGAGGCTGTTGTGACAAACAGTTCCCAACGCACGCGCCTGCACATCGCGGGTGATGCCCCGATTATTCGTGAAAAAGATATCATGAAAGAGGAGGATGCGAATTCTCCGTGCAAGAAAATCTATTTTCTGATTCAGTGCATGTATATTTCCCCAAAGCCGGAAGATTACCATGACACCTATTTCAAGCATGTTGAGGAAATACAAAAGGCTGCGCCGACGACGAGTATTTTTTTCATGCAGATTAACGAGCATATTATTGCGGGTACTTATTATAAGGCGATGAAGTTGGCGCAACAATTGATTGAGCACGAGCGGGAGTTGATTGAAAATGTCACAAAATAAAGGCAACCCATACGCCAAGGCCGCCGGCACATATGATAATCACGCACAGGCGCATACAGGTGACCAGCGTGAGTTAGAGGCTCGTGTTCTACAAAAATCAAACCGCATGCTGCAAACACTGATTGACGGCTGGGAGCAACGCCCGCCCGAACTTTTGGAAGAAACGCTTAAATATAATCGTCAGATTTGGATGTTGTTTTACGATACCGCGATTGAGAATAAAGATGGTGATCGGCCGAATGATTTACGTAGCAATATCGTTAATCTGGCCAATTTTATTTTCAAGCGCGAGTTAGAGATTTTATCTAAGCCTGATAAAAAAAAGCTCGATATTTTGATTAGTATTAATCATGAGATTTCATCAGGCCTTTTGGCAGGAGTTCAGAACGCGCCGCAGGAGACGCCCCCCTCCCCGCCGCCAAGCGCGCAAGACGGAAAGACAGATATTATCGGTTAGATAGCTACTTAGGCTTGGCTTGATCGTCGAACATAAAAATAGCGGCTTTATTGCCGCTTTTTTCGTACGATGTTATTTGCCAGATTAAGCCAAAACGCTGATGCTGGTTTGCGCTGTTTGACCTGATTGTGCGCCTGCGCTCAAAGCTGCGGTTGCAGCTTGCGGGATCGGCGTTGAAACATTTGATGGAGCTGATGATGTGGCCGCCTGAACGGATACTACATCTGTTGTCTGTGGCGACACTTGCTCGACTTGGCGCTGTTCGGCTGATGTCGTTCTGACTTCTCTTCGCTGCTCTCTCTCAAGCGCTTGCTGAATTTGAACCAAGCGACTTTCCGTAGGAAATTGTTGTTGAACATCGCCTGTTTCACCATCGCGAATTTGAAGAACAGCCTTGTTTGATGCGCTGTCTAAGGCAATGTACGGGCTGACAAAAGGTGCTTGCGGGGCGCGGGGCGCTTCACCGCTGGTTGGTTGGGCAGGGATAGGTGCGCTGAGTGCCGAAGCATCAACCTGACCGGAAGATGCGCGAAGCACGGAGCTATTTGCTACAACTGAATTTACAGCTTCTATCATCCTGTTAACTTTAACCTTTCTACACCAAAATGCGTTTTTCATACTACAAACACAATTAAGGTATAATACCCTACTATCACTATACTGTTATTACTGGCAATTGTCAATATTTTCAGGCTTTGATATTAATTTTTTTATATTAAATCAAAACCTTAACCCTTTGTTAATATACAAGAAAACTCATTTATTCTGTTTTGCGCCCTTGAATTGATAATTGTTTTTCTCTTGCGTATTTACAGCGTCTTACAAAACACGCATATTATGTTATTATTTTATTTTCCTGCGTTGACGGGGTTTTCCCGTGTTTTTTACTATAAGGTTTATTTGCATTGAACAGCTTTGTTGCCACTTTACAACAATTGGGCCCAGCCAGATTAGGCGTGATGGGGGCAATAACGCTTGGTTTTTTGATGTTTTTTGTTTTTATTTCCATGCGCGTCACATCGCCGGAATTAAAACTTCTTTACGCTGACCTGAGCCCGACCGATGCGGGTGCGGTTGCTGCAAAACTGGAAGAGACACAGGTTCCTTATGAGATATCGCAAAGCGGCAGCAAGATTATGGTGCCGAGCAATGAGGTGGGTCGCGCCAGAATGTTGCTCGCCGAAGCCGGCCTTCCGAATGGCGGATCTTTAGGGTACGAAATTTTTGATCAGCAGTCAGGTTTTGGTACAACGAATTTTGTGCAAAACATCAACCAAATCAGAGCATTAGAGGGTGAATTGGCGCGTACGATCAGCGCTTTGGAGAATATTCGAAGTGCGCGCGTGCATATCAGTTTGCCTCAGCGGGAATTGTTCAGCCGTGATGCGCGTTCGCCTTCTGCGGGTGTTTCACTTGGCATTAACGGCGCTGCGACGCTGGAACGGCAACAAATCCTTGCTATTCAGTCTCTTGTCGCGTCCGCAATTCCGGGGCTAAAAGCGAAATCGGTTTCCGTTATTGATAGTAACGGCACACTTCACGCGAAGGGCGGCGAAGAAGAAAACGACCTTATGAGTCTGCGCACTGAAGATTTGCGCCGCAATTATGAATCGCGCCTGCAAAGCAAAATTGAAGAACAGGTCGGCAGAATTGTCGGGTATGGCAAAGTAACAGCCATTGTTACGGCCGAGATGAACTTTGACCAGATCAGCATGAATGAAGAGCTTTATAACCCAGAGGGGCAAGTTCTTCGCTCTACTCAAACCACGCAGGAAGACACTACAGAGCGTGATACGGTTGTTGAAGATGAGGTTTCTGTTGCGACCAATTTACCGGGAGTTGGCGGTGATTTACTTTCAGATACGGCACCGTCTTTAGAGAATTCGCGCACCGAAGAGGTGAGTAATTTTGAAATTAGCAAAACCATTCGCAATACAATTCGCCAAAGCGGTGAGATTGAGCGCCTGTCTATTTCGGTTTTGATTGACGGGCGATACGCAACTGATGATGAAGGCAACAGCGTTTATCAGGAACGCCCGCAAGGCGAGATAGATCAGATTACAAATTTGGTTCGTACCGCTGTTGGCTATGATGAAAACCGTGGTGACGTTATTGAGGTTGCCAGCCTGCAATTTGCGCAAATTGATGTTGGCGAAGATATTGTTGATGATCGTTTTCTATTCGGTTTTGAGAAAAGCTCACTGATTGATACAGCCGAGGTTCTGGTCATTGCCTTGATGTTTATTCTTGTGGTTTTGCTTGTGTTACAGCCGATGGTCACGAAGATTATTACAACAGCAGGCACTGCACCACAACGTAGCCTTGATGATATGTTAGAGCATGATTTGCTTGCCGCCTCCCCTGCTAACCCCGCGCTTGCACCGCCGCAACAGCCGCAGGTTGGTGCGGATGGACAACCGCTTACATCTGACTCTCTTCCGCCGTTGCCTGAAGATGACTCTATGATTGATATTCAGGGGATTGACGGCAAGGTGAAGGCATCGACAGTGAAGAAAGTGGAAGAGATTGTTGAAAATTACCCTACTGAGACCGTTTCGGTTGTGCGAAGTTGGATGTCGCAAGAGGATGAATAAAGAGAAATAAGAGTAAGCAATAATGCGTGTTAAGGATGATTACAGATCGCTGACAGGCCCTGAAAAAGCGGCTATTTTTGTGCTGTCACTTAGTGAGCAGCATACATCTGTTTTGTTTTCAAACATGGATGATGATGAGATTTTGGAATTGTCGCAAATCATATCGAGTTTAGGTAAAGTCGGCCCCGCAGTCGTTGAGCAACTATTTGTCGAATTTAACGAACAGATGAGCTCAACAAATGCGCTGATCGGCTCGCAAGACAGCACGGAGCGCTTACTCTTAAAATCAGGCATGAGCCAAGAAAAGATCGACATGATCATGGAAGAGATCCGCGGGCCTGCAGGACGCACAATGTGGGAAAAGCTCGGCAATGTGAATGAAGATATTCTGGCGAATTTCCTGCAAAAAGAATATCCGCAGACGGTCGCGGTTGTTTTATCAAAAATCTCTACCGACCATGCGGCGCGTGTTTTGGGCATGTTTCCTGAAGGCTTCGCGCTCGAGGTTATTAACCGCATGCTGCAGATGGAAACCGTGCAGAAAGAAATTTTGGAAGAGATCGAGAAAACATTGCGTAAGGAATTCATGTCGAACCTTGCGCGCACACAACGCCGCGATTCGCACGAACTGGTTGCCGAGATTTTCAACAACATGGAGCGCGCAACCGAAAGCCGCTTTATGGAGAAGTTGGAGCAATCAACACCCGATGCGGCGGAAAAAATTCGCAGTCTTATGTTTACGTTTGAAGATCTGCTTAAACTTGATCAAGCATCGATGCAGGCTATTATTCGCGCCGTTGATAAGGAACGTTTGCCGCTCGCATTGAAAGGTGCGACAGATTCGCTGAAAGATCTGTTCTTTGATAATATGTCGGAGCGCGCGGCCAAAATCATGAAAGAAGACATGGCCGCGATGGGCCCTGTTCGATTAAGAGATGTGGAAGAAGCGCAACAATATATTGTGACCGTGACAAAAGACTTAGAAGGTCGTGGAGAGATTGTGATCTCAACGGGTTCACAAGAAGAAGAAATGATCGGATAACCCCATGAAAGGCCAGCCTTTTTTCTTCGATGAGAATATTTTTGACGAGGATGATCCGCGGCAAGGCGTTGCGGAAGAAGAGGTTCAGAAGCCTGAATTCACCAAAGATGAATTACAGGCCGCGCGTGATGCTGCTTATCAAGAGGGTATAAAGGCAGGATACGCACAAAGTGAGGCAGATTTAACCCAGAAGATGCTCACTGTTTTGAACCAGGCCCATGCGCAGGTACAAGCTTTGTTTATTGCAGAGCAAGAGCGTATTGAGCGCTATGAAAGTGAAGCAGCGCATTTATCATTCAAGGCGATGAAAAAGGTTTTTCCGTTGCTTGCAAAGCATTATGAAGAGGAAGAGCTTAAACAGGCGATTATTGCTACGCTAAAACCATATCGTGATGCTCCTGCGCTTCAGCTTAAATGTGGGCAAGACATGTCAGATGCGTTGGCTCGTTTCGTTAAGGACAAAATGCCCGAGCTTTCCAAGCGTATTGATTTTATCGAAGACAGCACCCTTTCAAAGGGCGTTTGTCATATTTTATGGGCTGAGGGCGGCGTTATTGTAAACAGAGACGAGATCACACAGAAAATTTTCGCGATCATGGAAGAGACACTTGCAGAGCGCGGCATTCAAGGTCATGATGAAGAAGATCATGCACAGGATCATATTGAGGAGAGCAAATAAATGAGCGACGAGACGAATAACGGCGAAGAAGAGAAGCAAGCCGCGGATAAAAGCTCTAACCTTGATTTGGATGAAATTGAGGAAGCCGAAGGCGCGCAACAAAACACCGAAAACGAATTTGCCGTTGGTGAACCGATGGCGGGTGATGTGACGGCGATTTATGATATTCCCGTTAATGTGTCCGCAGTTTTAGGGCGCTCGACGATGCAGGTCAGCCAGCTTTTGAAGCTTGGTCGTGGCGCGGTTGTTGAACTTGACCGCAAAGTTGGTGAGGCGATTGATATTTACGTGAATAACCGTTTAGTCGCACGTGGCGAGGTTGTCGTGGTTGAGGATAAGCTCGGCATTACCATGACTGAGATCGTCAAGTCTGATCGTAATTAATTTTTTCTTATCTTAATCACTGCGTATATTTTGATTTTCAATAGTTTAAGGATCGTTTTTTCTTATGGCAGATGGTGATGCAGCGCAGGAACCGCCGGTTTCACTTCCCACAATACGTGTGCCCTCCTCTCAACAATTTGTAGATTTTGTGACTGTTTTTGGTCTCTTTATCTCGTTGGGATTGATCGCCGTTGCTATTGCGATTGGGCAAAGCGATGCGAATTTCTTTAACCTCCCTTCCGTCTTGATTGTTATTATCGGAACGATTACCGCGACTTGTATTTCCTACACAGGGTTTGAATTGCGCCAATCCTTGCCGATTATCAGGGGCTCATTTTTTCGTTCTGCGCATGATTTTAAAGGTTTAGCGCGCAGCATGCTGGATTTGGCGGTTGTCGCGCGCAAAAAAGGCGTTTTATCCCTTTCGAATTATGAGACAGAAACACGTAAAGAACCGTTTCTATATAAGGCTATGCGTTTGGTTGTTGATGGCTATCAGGCTGACGATATCAAACGGATTTTGCGTCAGGATATTGAGGAAGAAGAAGAGCGCCTGATGCGGGCGGCCAGTATTTTACGCCGCGCGTCTGAGGTTGCGCCGGCGATGGGTTTGATCGGTACGTTGGTTGGTTTGGTGCAAATGTTGGCTGATTTGGAAAACCCCGATACAATTGGCCCTGCAATGGCGGTTGCTCTTCTTACCACATTTTACGGGGCGATATTGGGGACGGTTGTTATGGCCCCACTTGCGGCGAAGTTAGAGAAGGTCGCACATGATCAAACCATTTCAAAGATGATGACCTTGAAGACGGCGATGTCGATTATGAAACAAGAAAACCCGCGTAATCTGGAAATGATGATCAATGCATTGTTGCCACCGTCGCAGCGCGTTCAGTATTTCGATTAAGCTTTTGTTGTTCCCCCTCCTTTATTCGGTCACACTACTCTGATATACATTTTAGTATATTACAGAGTGAGTGGTGTTTTCGGCTTTTGCATTTTCAAAAAGCACATCGCATTTCATACAACATGATCGGGAGTTCAATATCTATGCGTTTAATGATTGTCGGGCGATTGGACGGGCACATCTCAGAGGCGGGCAAGATCGCGTTGCAGCGTGGCGCAAAAGTTGTGCATTGTGAGGATATTGACCAGGCGATGGGCGCCTTGCTCAACGGGAAAAGCGCCGATGTTGCGATGGTGGATGTGAAGCAGAAAATCGGCGATTTTGTTGAACGATTGAAAGCAGAACGCATTTATATGCCTGTGGTTGCTTGCGGGATTAATACTGATGCGCGCTCTGCCGTTAAGGCGATTCAGGATGGGGCGAAGGAATATGTTCCCCTGCCCCCTGATGCAGAATTAATCGCCGCGGTTTTGCAGGCAGTGACCGAAGAAAACAGCTCTATGATTGCCGATGATGAGGCGATGAAACCTGTGATGTTGCTCGCGAATAAAATTGCGCCGAGTGAGGCGACGGTTTTAATCACAGGCGAATCGGGCACAGGTAAAGAGGTGATGTCTCGCCATATCCATGCGAAATCCAAACGCCATGATAAACCGTTTATCGCGGTGAATTGTGCTGCTATTCCCGAAAATCTGCTCGAATCAGAATTGTTCGGGCATGAAAAAGGCGCATTCACAGGCGCATCGTCTCGGCGGATTGGGAAGTTTGAAGAGGCACATACGGGCACGATCTTGTTGGATGAAGTGAGTGAGATGCATCCGATGTTGCAGGCAAAATTCCTGCGCGCCTTGCAAGAGAAAGAAATTACCCGCGTTGGCAGTAATGATTCGATCAAAGTTGATGTGCGTATCATTGCAACATCCAACCGTGATTTGCAGGATTCGGTTAAAAAGGGCGAGTTTAGGGAAGATTTATATTTCCGCCTGAATGTTGTGAATATTGCCCTACCCGCCCTGCGGGAGCGCCCATCTGATATTGCGCGGCTGGCGCAGTTCTTTGCCGATAAATATGCGGAAAGTAACGGTGTTGAGCGTAAGGCTGTGTCAACTGCAGCACATGAGAAGTTGAAGGGATGCGCATGGCGCGGGAATATTCGAGAGCTGGAAAATACGATGCATCGCGCTATTTTGATGTCGGTTGAAGATGAAATCGAAGCGGATGCGATTTTCATTCAAAGTGACGGACTGTCAGCGCCCGCCCCTTCTGCGCAAAACGCGCCTGATCCAAGTGGTGTTTCTTCCGCCGGGGGCGCTTCAAATGACCCTGTTGTTCAAAACCCTGCGGGTGTGGAAGCGATGGTCGGGCGCACGATCGCGGATGTTGAGCGCGATATGATTATCAACACCCTCGACCATTGCCTTGGAAATCGTACACACGCAGCCAACATTCTGGGCATATCAATAAGAACATTGCGTAATAAGTTAAATCAGTATAAAGAACAAGGTGTTGATGTTCCGGCATCAGGCGGTGGATGAAGTTTTGCTTTATTTGCGCAAAAATAAAACAGTTGATATACTAAAGTTTGATATTTACGGGAGATGAATAATGGCAGGAAATACAATGGGAATGGGCGATGCTTACGTTAGCTTCGCGGATGAATTGGATGCGACAGACCCAGTGGGCGCAACACTGGCGAGTTTTGTGAACTGCGATCTGGTGAATTCAGATGCGGCGCACCTGCATCCTTTGGGTGTTGCGATTAACGCCTTCACAGGTGAGTGTGACGATCTTGAAGCAGGAAGCGGCGAGAGTGGTCCAGAAGTAGATGAGCTAGGACCTCCAGTTGATCTTGATCAGCCTGCGCCAGCTGAGACTTACGAGTTGGAGCAACCACAGCAGCAAATGGAACAGCCTGCGTTTAGAGTACCAACGTTCAATTTCTAAACTGGTCAAATATATAAATTTTTAAAATGCGCATTATCATATGATGCGCATTTTTTTATGGGTATAACTCTGTTACACTGATTTTGCGCGCAAAATGCGCGCACTTCTTGGTTTATATTTTTTAGTTATGGCAGACCCGACAGGACAAAACACAGCACCGCAGGCAGGTGCCGGATTAGGCACGTATTTTCGCGCAGATGTTATTTTTGCGCTCGGCATCGTTGCGATTATTTTGTTCATGCTGGTTCCCATTCCCCCAGCGGTTTTAGATGGTGGCTTGGCGATTTCGATTACGCTGTCCGTTTTGATTATGATGACGGTTTTGTTCATTCAAGGGCCGCTGGAGTTTTCAACTTTTCCCACCGTTCTTCTTGTCACGACCTCTATGCGGCTTGGCCTTAATGTTGCGTCAACGCGGCTGATTTTAGAGAACGGGCACACTGGGCGCGATGCGGCGGGCGGTATTATTGAAGCGTTCGGAACGTTTATCATCGGCGGCAACTATGTCATCGGCGCAATTGTTTTTGCGATTCTTGTTATTGTGAATTTTGTTGTTATTACAAAGGGTTCAGGGCGTATCGCCGAAGTCGCGGCGCGTTTTACCCTGGATGCGATGCCAGGTAAACAGATGGCGATTGATAGTGATCTATCCGCAGGCATGATTACAGAAGATGAGTCGCGCGAGCGCCGCAAGAAGTTAGAGGCGGAAAGCACGTTTTACGGCGCGATGGATGGTGCGGCAAAGTTCGTACGCGGTGATGCGATTGCGGGCTTGTTGATTGTGTTCGTCAACATCATTGGCGGCATCATTATCGGCACGGTTTTTCAGAATATGAGTTTGGCCGAGGCCGCGCAGAATTACACAATTTTGACTATTGGTGATGGTTTGGTCAGTCAAATCCCCGCGCTCGTGATTTCGGTTTCTGCGGGTTTGCTTGTGTCAAAGGCAGGGGTTGAGGGATCAACGGATCAGGAATTATTTGCACAGCTGAGCCGTTATCCGAATGCGTTGATTATGAGCTCGGTTTTGATGTTCTGCCTCGCGCTCGTCCCTGCTATTCCGTTTTTACCTTTCACGTTGCTCTCGGCGATTACAGCGGCGCTTGCGTATTATGCTTATCAACGTAATGAAAACGCGCAGGCTTTACTTGAGGGCGGCGGCGCGGATGGCGGCACGTCCATGGCGGATGCCCCACCTGCGGAAGAGCCAATTTCCAAAGCGCTTGCGATGGACACGATCCGTTTGGAATTGGGGTATGGCTTGCTGCCTCTTGTGCAGGGTGACGGCGGAAATAAGCTGACCGATCAAATTAAAGGGTTACGCAGGCAGTTGGCGGAGGATATGGGCTACGTTCTGCCTGCGGTTCGTATTCAGGATAATTTGCAATTGGCGGCGAATGCTTATGTTGTAACGATCAAAGAAATCGAAGCAGGACGCGGCGAGGTGCGATCAAACATGTTAATGTGTATGGATCCGAACGGTGCGCCGATTAATTTGCCCGGTGAGAATACGGTTGAGCCGACCTTTGGCCTTCCTGCGATGTGGATACAGGAACATCACCGCGAAGAAGCGCATTTCAAAGGCTACACAGTGGTTGATGCGCCGACGGTTATCACCACGCATATCACTGAGCTGATTAAAGATAATATGTCGGATTTGCTGAATTATACCGAGACACAAAAGCTACTGAACGAATTGCCGCAGGATTATCAGAAATTAGTTGCTGATGTTATTCCGGGTCAAATCAGCGTCAGCAGTTTACAGCGCATTTTGCAAAATCTTTTATCGGAGCGTATTTCCGTGCGTGACCTACCTACAATTTTGGAGGGCGTTTCGGAGGCGGCTGTTTATACTAAAAATATCGGGCGGATTACCGAGCATGTCCGCTCCCGTTTGGCGCGTCAGCTTTGTGATGCGAATGCCGATGCGTCGGGTGTTTTGGTGTTGCTCACGCTTTCACCCGAATGGGAACAGGCCTTTGCTGAGGCTTTGGTTGGTGATGGCGAAGATAAGCAATTGGCTATGCCACCGAGCAGGCTGCAAGAATTTATCGTTGCCGTGCGCGATCAATATGATGCGCTATCACAGCAAGGGGTCTCGCCCGTTTTGCTTTCATCCCCCGGTATTCGCCCCTATGTGCGCTCCGTTATTGAACGGTTCAGGCCGCAAACGATTGTGATGTCTCAAAATGAGGTGCACCCGAAGGCGCGTATAAAAACCGCCGGACAAGTTTGATTGTTCAAACATATCGCGGCGGTTTTAGACATTTTGTTATGTTTAGCGTGCTTGCTGAAGCTGTGACTTCATAATTTGAATGGCCGTTGCGTCACCGACAACTTCCGTGTCAATGTTACAGGCCGTATCGCTTAGCTTTGGCTGGCCGCCGCCGCTGTTTACCATTTTGATTTCACACAGCACGTTTTGGTCCATTTGAAGATTGATCTGACCTGATGGCCCGGGAAGCTCAGCAAAGATTTTTGCGTCCGTTTCGTCCTTGATGGTCGCGGTTTGACCGTCCGGTGAAATTGTAATGCTTATGATTTCTTGATCATACTGATTATTCGGATTAAAGCCGCCCTTTGAGGATTCGATCATCCCTCTTTTATTGAGGGTCTGGGTTTGTCTTGGGCCTTTAACCCCGTCGGTTTGCATCTCAACATCAAGGACAATTTTAATATCATCCATCATGTTTTCTTCAAGATATTTCACGTAATCCTCTGCGCTGCTGTCACGCATTTGAATTCCCTTATTGTACAACGCTTTCACGCTCTCTTGTGTTAATCTGCCATCTTGTGCAAATGCAGGAACAGCGCCAACGAGCGTGACCGCGGCACCAAGGAGTAGAACTGTGAATTTTTTTGTCATTTTATGAACTTGCCTCTACGAATCTGTTAAATTTATGCTAGGGTACACGAAATTAATAAACACTGTAGCATTTTTTTGCGCTTAGGCTCTAGTATATGTCAATAAGACATCATATACTTAATTTTGATTCGGGTATTATCCTTCCATGCGGCTAAAAACATTCCATGCCAAAACTATGACAGAGGCAATGCAGATGATTCGGGAAACCCTCGGAGATGAAGCAATTATTGTAGGAACAGAAGAAGATCGTTCCACGTCGACCGTGCGCGTGATGGCCGCCGTCGGCCCTGCGTTCGAGATTGGTGATGATGGTGTTTCAGAGCATGATGAATGGCTGCAATATGATGATGAGCAGGATCATGATGCAGTTGCGGAAGAGCTGACAGAGATTTTAATTCGCCATCATGTACCAGAAGATGTGATGGATCACTTGGTGTCTTGCACGACAATCATGGGATATGACGACCTTGGCACGGCGCTGATTGAATCAATTGAACAGTTTTTCTCCTTCTCCCCTCTTCCCGTGGATGCATATAACAAGCCCGTTATTATGGTCGGGCCGCCAGGATCCGGGAAAACCCTTGCCGTTGCCAAGATGGCAGCGCGTAGTACGATGCGCGGCCTTAATGTTGGCGTGGTGACCACCGACACGGTGCGCGCAGGCGGTGTGGAGCAGTTGCAGGCATTTACCTCGCTGATGGGTATTACATTGCACAAGGCAAAAGATCATAAAGAATTGCGCGCGATTGCAGAGAAGTTGAGCGCGGAGAAGGATCAGGTTCTTGTGGATACATCGGGGCTGAACCCGTTTGATAAAAATGATATTCGCAATGTCGCGCGGATCGTTGCGGCCTGTGATGCGCGACCTGTTTTGGTTATGCCGGCGGGCATTGATGTCGATGAAGCGGGGGAGATTGCTCGTATTTTTGCAACGCTTGGTGTGCGCGATATTTTGGGCACGCGCGTTGATATTGCACGCCGTTTGGGCAGTTTGTTTGCTGCGGCCTATCAGGGGCAGCTTAATTTCTGCGACGTGAGCGATACACCGAAGGTGGCCAAGGGTTTAAGACATTTGGACGCCGAGCAGTTGGCGCGGTTGATTGCACCGAAAGTGTTTCCGAAGACAAAAACGGAAGATCAGTTTTCAGTGCCTCAACATCGCTCTATCCCATCCGATCGCGCAGCATCAGCGCCGCAGAAACAAAATCTTTTTGAATCAAAATCATCCGGAGATGTTCAGTCCTTACAGGATTACGCCAAAGAATATATCCGAAAAAGAGCTTCAGGAAACAGAACATGACAGAGCCTTCCACGCGCAAACCGATTACCGCGAAAGATAAATCAAAGCCGAATGGCTCTGATTTTAAGCGCGCGCCGAATATGATTGCCGTTGGCAGTGGTAAGGGCGGTGTCGGCAAAACCTGGTTTTCAATTACTTTAGCGCACGCATTGGCAAATATGGGCAAGCGTGTTCTTTTGTTTGATGGTGATCTGGGTCTTGCCAATGTTGACGTTCAGCTTGGTTTGATGCCAAAGCGTGACTTAAATGACGTCATTCGCGGTCGTTTGGGTATGGATAAGGTTGTTCAAATTTTTGAAGGCGGCAATTTTGACATTGTTGCCGGTCGGTCGGGGCAGGCCTCTCTCTCTGCGCTTCCCAGTCAACGTCTTGCACTTTTGCGGGATCAGTTGATGGATATCGCCGGCGATTATGATGTGGTTATTGCCGATCTTGGCGCGGGCGTTGATCGCACGGTGCGTATGCTTTCGGCGACGGCCAGCTCGACCTTGCTTGTGACAACGGATGAGCCGACCTCTTTGACTGATGCGTACGCGTTTATCAAGTTAGGGAATGCGGCGGGGATGTCAAAAAATATAAATGTCGTGATTAACATGGCGACCTCTTTGAGTGAGGGTGAGAAAACATACAAGACGCTGCTTAAGGCGTGTGAAAACTTTTTGAAAATTTCGCCGCCATTGATTGGTATGGTGCGCCAAGATAAGCGCGTGAAGGAAACTATACGCTCACAAACGCCGATTTTAACGCGCTCCCCCCATGCGGAAGCGGCAGAAGATGTTGAAAAAATTGCCAAAATTGTTTGGAAAAATGTGCAAAATGCACAGCGCCGTACCAAAACAGCCTGATTTTTATCTTTTATTTTCGATTTTTACGATAGACTGAATGCATGAGTGATGCGTCTTCCATCGGTTCCCTTTTAAGTGCACGTGTTGAGAGTAATGCGCGCGATGCACCCGCCCCTAATTTGCAGATTATTTCGTTGCCCGCTGATTTGGAAAGCGGTCCACGGCCTGAACGGTTGCGTGGCGAAGTGGTTCGCGTTCTACAGAGTAATGAGATTACGATTCGCACGGAGCGTGGGGATATACGCGTACAAATACAGGATGGTGCGCGCGTAAACATTGAAGATGGGTCGACGATTGAGATTCGTCTTGATGCGGGGGCGCCTAGGGAAACAGGGTATATTCGCCCTGATCCTTCTCAACGTGTGTCTGATGTAGGCGCAAATCGCGCTGATGCTGAGCCGCAACGGAATATCAATGTTCCACCGCCACAAGATATTGAACGGCTTGTGCAGTCAGCCACTGCCTACACGGTGACGCGATTACCCGACACTGTTTCTCGTGATGTGGATATTGTTCGGCCTTATATTCCCACGACATATCACGTGCTTACGCCCGTGAGCCAATATCAGGCGCCCGTTGTTGCGGACTCAGGCGCTCTAGCTTTTGTTGTAATTGCGCCCTCTTCTTCTGTTGTTGATGATTTTTTGTCTTTGACGCCTGCGGTGGAAACAAATGTGACTGCTCAGGTTTCGCAAGCGGTTTTGAGTGCGCCTGTTCTTGAGGTGCCGCTGCCTGTTATTGCTGCACAGACATTAACAACACCGCCTGAGCAACTCGTTACAACAGCGCTGGGCGCGCTTAATGTTCCGCCAGCACAACAAGCCTCAATTGCACAGGCTTTTATCGACGATGTTTCCGCTCCGCTCCCTGCTCTGGTTTCCGCTACGGCTCTTTCATCGTTTGAACAATTTTCTGCGATTGATACTTCACGTGCGGGAGAGGTTCGCGGCATTTTAATAGGGTTTAGCCCCGAGCAGCATTTCCCGATTTTGGAAATTACAAAGCCTGGGCGGTTTGCACATCAGCTTTATCTTTTGGATGTGCCGTTACAAGATGTCGCCGTGGGGCGTGAATTAACGCTGAATATTTCCCAAATTCAAAATACACCCGTGAATGTTTTGCCTGTTCAGGCTGCTTTTCCGCCGATCACCTCCGCTTACTTTCTCTCTGCCGAAAACTGGCCTGTTTTTCAGGATGCGCTCGCCACTCTTACCGCGTCAACAACACAAATTTCGGCGCAGATGGTTCTGCCCAGCCCGTCCGCCCCTGCGAATATTACGCCCGCCGCGTTGTTTTTTATTGCGGCTATGCGAAGCGGCGATGTTCACGGATGGCTTGGTGAGCGAGCGGTTGAGGTTTTGCGCTCTTCGGGTAAAGGAAATTTAATCGAGCGTATCGGGCGCGAGATGCTTGGGCTAGCGCGCCTTAATGCGGAGCCTGTTTCACAGGATTGGCGTGCACTGTCTTTGCCCTTGGCGTGGCAGGATGAGGTGCATAAAATGGTTGTTTATTACCGCCGAGAAGGTCAGCAGTCTAATTCTCAGGATGAAGATAGAGGCGAAAACACGCGTTTCGTAATGGATTTGTCCTTGAGCAATATGGGCAAGGTTCAATTGGATGCGCTTTTCGGGAAACGTGAAAACGACGCGCGGCTTGATTTAATTTTACGCACTGAGAATAATTTTTCTGCGGCAATGAAGCAGCAAATGCGTGAGAGCTATAAACGCGCGCTTGATGAGACGAAAATTAGCGGTGAGTTATCGTTTCAAGGTGATATTGAACACTGGCTTCGAATTACGCCTGATGTTATTTCCGAATATTCGCGCGATATTTAATCTTCCTTGATGCTGTACTGTCGCAGGGCAATTTCGTCCATCAGTGCCGATTCTTTTTTTTCAATTTCCGCGAGGAATTCAGCCTTACGGCGTTCGTCGATGATTTCGATTTTCTTAAGCTCGGCATAGGCTTCGCGCATGGCATCTTGGGCAAGGCGAATGCGTTTTTCCAGCCTTTCTCGTGCCTGATCAATTGCCTCTATTTCGGTGCGAGTTTTTTTGGCATATGGCGCGAAAAACTCCAACAGTTCGGGCGTCATGTCCTTGGTTTTTTCCGCCTCGATGGCCAGTTGCGTTTCCAGACTGTCTCGTTGATTCTTTAAAGCCTCAGCTTTTTTGTATAATTCGGCCAACGCTTTTTGGCGCTGCTCTACTTCATGTTTGCGTACGCGTATCAAGGAGTCGAGGTCTGCCATATCTCAAGACCTACATGCCGATAATGGTTGCGAGTTTGGCAAAGCTGTCGTCGATGGATGAGCGCTCATTTTTGTTTTGAGCAAGGAAACGCTCAATTTCCGGGTAGATGTCTATGGCTTCCTCGACGGACGGATCGCTTCCCTTGCGGTATGCGCCGAGGCGAATAAGTTCGGCCATGTCTTCGTAAGATGTGATGATTTGTTTTGCTCTGCGTAAAATTGCATTTCGATCCTCAGAAATTGCGTTCGGTAGTGAACGCGACACTGACTTGAGAACATTAATTGCCGGGTAGCGCCCGCGGTCGGCAATTCCGCGTTCCATCACGATGTGTCCGTCGACGATACCGCGCACTGCGTCCGATATCGGTTCGTTATGATCATCGCCTTCGACCAGAACTGAGAATAGCCCTGTGATACTGCCTTGCCCAGGTGCGCCCGGTCCTGCGCGCTCTAATAATCGTGAAAGCTCGCCGAAGGTTGTTGGCGGGTAGCCTTTCGATGTTGGCGGCTCGCCTGCGCTGAGGCCGATTTCGCGTTGCGCCATGGCAAAGCGGGTGAGCGAATCAATAAGGCACAGCACTTGTTTGCCCTGATCGCGGAAATATTCGGCCAAGGCGAGTGTTGTGTAAGCGGCTTGGCGACGCATGAGGGCGGGTTCATCGCCTGTCGCGACCACAACGATAGAGCGGGCAAGGCCATCTGCGCCGAGATCATCTTCGAGGAACTCCTGTACTTCCCTGCCCCGCTCCCCCACAAGGCCGATAATTGATACATCGGCAGCGGTGTAGCGTGCCATCATGGAGAGCAGAACGGATTTACCCACGCCTGAGCCTGAGAATATGCCCATGCGTTGGCCTTGGCAGGTGGCGAGGAAGGTGTTGATTGCGCGGACGCCAAGATCAAGCTGCTGTCCTAATCTTTGTCTTGAATGCGGCGCCGGCGGTTTGTTTTTTAGCGGAACGGCAAGCGGGCTATGCGGCAGGCTGCCTTTGCCGTCAATCGGTTCCGCCATGCCGTTAATGACACGCCCCAGCCATTTTTCTGACGGATAGATGGACGGCACGTTTGGCTGAATGACGGCTTTGCACCCCAGCCCCACACCATCGAGCGTGCCGAAAGGCATAAGGAGGGCTTGCCCGTCTCTAAACCCGATGACTTCACACGGGATGATGTGGCCTTGGCTTGGAGTCAAATTGACACGCGCGCCTATTGTCAGCGCCTCGCCAACGCCTGAGATTTCGACCAGAAGACCCAAAACCTTGGTGACCTGACCAAATACTTTTTGATCAGGAATGTTTTCAATTGTGCTTATGAGTTGATCGCTCAGACGTTCCATATTTTTTACTCTACAGCAAGCTTGCGTACAGGTGAATAGAATATGAAAGCGCAAAACGAAAAGTATTTATGTTTTAAAGTGTTAGAGCAGAAAATTAACGTTTGTTAAAATCGTTAATATTTGTTAAGATTGGTTAATAAGAGGTCATGCTGCTCTGCATGATCTTCAAGTATTTCAAAGCATTAAGGGAGAATCCATGCGCGTTCTATTGGTCGAAGATGATAGCTCTACAGCAAAAAGCATAGAGCTGATGTTAAAATCCGAGGGGTATATTGTTGATACAACCGATCTGGGGGAAGACGGCCTCGATCTGGGGAAAATCTATGATTACGACATTATTATTCTGGATTTGATGTTGCCTGATATGGACGGGTACGACGTGTTGAAGGCATTCCGCGCGGCGAAGGTGGATACGCCGATTTTGATTCTCTCAGGGCTAACCGAATTGGATAATAAGCTGAAAGGCCTTGGTTTTGGCGCGGACGATTATTTGACCAAGCCGTTTGATAAGCGCGAGTTGGTAGCACGGATTCAGGCGATTGTACGCCGTTCACAGGGTCATGCACAAAGCATTATCGAGACAGGCGATATCAAGGTTAATCTGGATACACGCACGATTGAAGCGGGCGGTAAGCCCTTACACCTAACGGGTAAAGAGTACGGCATTTTGGAATTGCTGTCTTTGCGTAAGGGGTCAACCCTAACGAAAGAGATGTTTTTGAACCATCTTTACGGCGGTATGGATGAGCCGGAAGCAAAGATTATCGACGTGTTTATCTGTAAGCTGCGTAAAAAGCTGGCCGATGCGACAGACGGGTCGAACTATATTGAAACCGTTTGGGGGCGCGGCTACGTTTTGCGTGACCCGACCGAAGGTGAGCAGAAGGCCGCGAACGGATAAGGTTTTATGGAACAAAGGCCGAAGCCAAGTTTTGTTTTTAAAGGAGCCGAATTTTTGGCTCTTTTTCTTATTGGGTGTTATGCGTTTTCTTTCGGGGCGTCTTATCATTATTACGCCGACACGTTGAGAAATTTTGTTTTTCAGTACGCATTGGGCAGCTTAATCCTTGCCCTGTTTTTTTGTTTCTCAAAACGATGGCGTTGGTTCACTTTAATGGTGTGCGTCTTTTTCGTTACGGGTTTTGAATATTTCTCCAATCTTAGCAGACCTTCACTATATGCATCAGAAGCCTCCACGACGCTTAAGGTTGCGATTTATAATCGGAACTACGGTATACGTGTTCACGATGATTTTATTGCTTGGTTACAGGAAGAGCGGCCCGATGTGGTCGTCTTACAAGAATCGCAATCAACGCACCAGAAAGCAATGGAACAGCTTAAAGATCTGTACCCCTACCAGATTTCAGAACCGAGGGAACACGCTTTTGGCTTAATATTAGCCAGCCGCTTTCCCGTTTTAAATTCAAAGATTGTGCCTACGACCACGATTGCCAAACCTGAGTACGTTATTGAAAATTTCTATTTGCATGCTGATATTAAATTTCGCGAGGATATCGTTGTTTCGCTCTATACAGCGCACCCTGCGCCGCCTGTTACCCGTTTCATTCATCAGCAAAGGAATAGAGATTTAAGCATTATTTCGGATGCCATTAAGCGCGACCATTCAGGAAATGTTATTTTTATGGGTGATATGAATATCACACCATTCTCACCTTATTTTGCTCAATTCATCAATCGATCAGGGTTGAGGAATGAATATACAGGCGCGCTGATTATCCCGACATGGCCGTCTGATTTTATCAATATCATTTGCCAAATTCCGATTGATCATATTTTGCATAAGGGGAATTTACGGCTTGTCTCAAAATATCGTGGGGCGGCTTTGGGCTCAGATCATTATCCGCTTGTCGCGGTGTATGCGTTTGATACATCCCAAATGTAAGCGTTTTTTATTGTCGGGTATCAATCTTAATGTGTAAGCTAGACATCGTTTTACATCTCAATGAGGGGCGTGTTTTGAAAGTATTTATTCATATTTTGATGATTTTCTGTTTCATGGCCGTTCCTGCTCATGCGCAGGGTGATGCAGCCCCTGTAGAGAAGGCCACTGCTTCTGAGGATCCGTTGCTGAAGTGGCAAGTGTTGCCGCGTGAAAAACTTTCTGAAGATATGGTTGATGCCGCGCAGAAGAAGAATAAAATTTCGAAAAAGGGTGAGTGGTTACAGCATAAGGATTTTGTTTCTGATGATAGTTCGGCGGTGGCTTTGCCTTGGCAGGTTCATGTGGAGGGGCGGCTTACCTCCGTTCAAGCCATCTTGCGAAATTTTATTTCTCAAGTTTTTCTTGATAGATCACAATTAACGAGCCCTGATGTTTTTATGTTTTCATATCATCATGCACGTACGAAAGATCGCTTGCCGCGGCTTAACGGGCTGAGTAAATGGGCAAAACCTATACGCATCACATTTAAAACTGCAGAGGGTGATTTCGTTGTCGATGAAGAAAAATACGATTATCTCATTTCTCACCTGAAAACACTTATTCCCCCCTATGCCGAGGCGAGCGGGCTTGATATTTCTTACATTCGATCGACTTATCCGGAGCGAAGCGATGCCAATGTTTTTATCGTTTTGAATTTGTATGAAGGCAATCAAAATGCTTTTAAGCATAACACAGGGTATTCTTCAGATACCGTTACTTATTATGAATCGTTATATGATTTTCCTCTCGTGCGTTTTACGCCTGAGGCACGTTCGCAAGTTGACGGTTTTTTTATTCCCAATTCACTCAATGAGATTGAAGCCGCAACATGTTATTTAAACCCTGCTATGCTGCCGGAGGCACTAAATAAAGCGTTGTTGCATGAATGTTTAAAGCGTGTTTTGGGCTTTCCGGGGATGTCACTTTTTTCCGGCGGCGTTTCGTCAAACTGGAATAGCGCGTTTGATTCGGTTTCTTTTTCACTTTCGGATAATTCGGAAGACGAGCAGAGACCGAGCGAAGAACAATGGCGTCTGGATTTAGCCAACATGACGGGCAAAATATTTGCTTCAGATAAGCATGCGAACACCAGTGACGGAAAGCCTCCGTTTTTTCCGACAACATTTGATTTATTGGACGTATCGCTGCTATATTGTGGAGAAGTGCGTGCGGGAGAAGACGCTTATAATACAGTCATCACGCTTTTAAAAACGGATTTGTGCGGTAATAATCAGGTTGGGGAGTAAGAGTAGTGCCTGTATTTCGATTTGACAGTGAAGACCCTAATATTTCTCCCCAACAGGTTGAGAATGCGTTTTATAATTTAGCAGATAAATCACACGCTTTCGACACGATCTCACAACAAATAGCCCAAATTGAAGGTGCGAACGGGGCGCATGTTGATGTCAAAGTTGTCAATAATATTCCCGGTGGGGACGGAGCCTTGACAGTACGTGACCCTTCTACCGGCCATATAAACATCATGATAGAAAAAGATGCTTTTAACGGCGATTATTATAAGGTTGACCCGAATGATCCGGCCTATCCCACTCAGCAAAGAGAGCCGATGAGCCTTGAGCGTTATTTGGCTGAAGAAGTGCCTCATGCCCTTCAAGAAGCATCAGGATGGACGACACGTAAGCAGCCTTTAGCGGATCAAGAGGTTTCAGCACAAAAAACTGCAAACTATATTATGCATGAAGCGTATGGTGAGGCGAGTGCGTATGTTCCGCCGGCTGCTACGATATTAACCAACCCGAACACTTATAAAGAAAGAGCTGGCACGACGACGCGCCCGCATATCTTAGATGACAGCCCCCATAAAATGACGCCTATTTCAACACAGGATACGGATTTAGACGCCGCGCCGAATGCTTTTGAGGATGTTCGTGAAGCGCGGGTTATTGATTATCAAGATGGTATCGACGGTACAGCATACACGACGATGGTATCAGGGCTTCAAGCAGGCGAACCCGAGGTTGATTTTGAAAATGGTGTTCGTGTTTCGGATGTCAGTATTGACCAAGTTTTCGGTTTTAGCGCGTTACCCCCCAATGATGCCGTAACTGTTATTGACCCGAGGTTAGACGTACATAATCCGGAGGCTGATGCTGTATCTCAAAACCTACCTGCGTTCAATGCTTAGGCTATTGCTACTGAGGTTCTTATCAATTGTAAAAAAATATCGTGGGGCGGCTTACGGCTCAGATCATTATCCGCTTGTCGCGGTGTATGCGTTTGATACAGTATCGCGGTAATGATCGACTTTATCCTAAAAATTGCGCCGATTTTTGCGGTGGTTCTGGTGGTTTGCTTTGCGCTGTCCTGTTTTGCGCCGATGCACTGGTTTTTGGCGTTTTTAGCGCAGTTTAAGGTGCAGTACGCGTATGGCGCGCTGATTTTAGCGCCGCTTTTGTTTTTCGGATCATCGTGGATTTTGTTGTGTACGACTGCGATTGTTTTGTGCGCATCCATCGTGCAGGTACGCGCGCCGATGGCGGAGCCGTTGAGGTTTTCGGCAGACAATTCAGTGGATGCGGTGCGCACGCTGCAGATCGTTCAGTATAATAAATATTACTATAATCAGAATTTTGACGCGTTGGCGGCGTGGCTTAAGGCGGATGGGCGCGATACGGATGTCTTGCTGATGCAGGAGGTTTTGGATGCGGATATGCAAGGTTTAACCGCGGCGTTGGCTGATGTTTTTCCCTATCATACGCCTTTTGATGCTGAACGGCCTGACTCAGTGATGATTTACAGTAAGACGCCGATTTTGAATTATGAAGTTCATCAGCTTTGCCACAAATATTGCAAAACCAAGGGCGTGCGGTTTGATGTTTCGGGGTCTTTTTCAAATGATCCCGTGCGGATTTACAGCGCGCATACGCATCTGGGGTTCAAGTATTACAACGCGTTGGCGCAGGCGGAGCAATATGAGGGATTGGCGGAGTGGATGTTGATGGAAGATGCGCGTTATCGCGTTTTTGCAGGAGATTTGAACACGACCGCACATACGCCCGTTTTTCAGAATTTCCTTAAAAGGTCGAAGATGCAGTATCAACGATTAGGGCTTTTGCCGCTTGGCACATGGCCGAGTTGGCGGTTTATTCCGCCGTTTCAGGTTTCGATTGATCATGTCCTTTTTAATCAGTCTTTACGTTTAGCAGATATCAAGCGCGGGCCGTCTTTCGGGTCTGATCACTATTCGCTGGTTGCGCGAATTCATATTGCGCCTTAAGGTATGAGCCATGAAATTTATCAAACATAATTTTGCCAATATTCTGACGGTTGCGCGGCTGTTTTTACTGCCTGTGATTATCATGTTATTTTATGCTGAGGCGTTTTACGGTGCGGTCATGGCATGGGCGTGTTTGTTGGTTTATGCGCTGGCGGCGATTACAGATTTTTTCGATGGCTATGTCGCACGAAAATACAATCAGATCAGTGCGTTTGGAACATTTCTTGACCCAATATCTGATAAGATATTTGTATCGACTTTATTGATTTTGTTGGTGGCGTTTGATCGGATTACGGGCATTTATATTGTTCTGGTTGTTGTTATTTTTGCGCGTGAGTTTCTTGTCTCCGGCTTGCGCGAATTTTTAGGCCCTAAGAATGTTAAAGTTCCCGTGACTTTACTGGCCAAATGGAAGACGAGTGCGCAGATGCTCGCGCTTGGATTTTTAATCGTCGGCCCTTATGCGCCGTATATGAGTGAGCTGGGTATTGTGTGCCTGATCCTTGCTACGGTTCTGACGGTTATGACAGGTTTTGGTTATATGATGGCGGGTTGGGTGCATTTGCGCGCCTCCTCAGCACAACAAGAATTGGATTTGGATCAATGAGTCTTTATAATTTTGTTCGGCCTTTTGTTTTTAAAATTGACCCTGAAACCGCGCACGGGCTGACGATTAAAGCCTTAAAACGCGGGGCAGTGCGCACTTGCAAATCTATTGATGAGCCGATGTTGCATCAAGACTTGTTTGGCTTGAGCTTCAAAAACCCTGTCGGGCTGGCGGCGGGTTTTGATAAGAACGCCGAAGTGATTGACCCGATTTTAGGGCTTGGCTTTGGATTTACTGAGGTCGGTACAGTGACGCCAAAGCCGCAGGCAGGCAACCCGAAGCCGCGCGTTTTCCGTGACCCAAAATCGGAGTCTGTAATTAACGCGATGGGCTTTCCCAATGAGGGGCTTGATGTGTTTACTCAAAATTTTGAGAATAGTAAGCGCGACGGTGTTGTCGGCATTAATATTGGCATGAATAAGGATCAGGCGAGCCCAGCGGACGATTATTGCGACCTTATACGCGCTCTTGCGCCGAAGGCAGATTATCTGACGGTGAATATTTCATCACCGAACACACCGGGTTTGCGTGATTTGCAGAAGAAAGATGCGTTGCTCGAATTGCTGGATGCGATGATGGGGGCGCGGCGCGATGCGTGCGGTGATGATCGCCCCCCTGCTCTGCTCGTGAAACTTGCGCCTGATCTGGATGACGCGCAACAGGCGGAAATTGCGGATGCGTTGTTGGAAGCCTCGGTTGATGGTGTGATTTTGAGCAATACGACCTTGGACAGGCCTGATTATCTGCCTGAGCGTTATCGCGACCGCAAAGGCGGCTTGAGCGGCCAGCCTGTGCGCGAGAAATCAACCGCGATTATCCGAAACTTCTATAAACTGACGGAGGGGCGCTTGCCGATTATCGGTGTAGGCGGCGTGCAAAAAGCCGCACATGCTTATGAGAAGATTAAGGCGGGTGCATCGCTGGTGCAGCTTTATACGGGTATGATTTATGAAGGGCCTGAAATTGCGTACCATATCAATTCAGGTTTGGTTGAGCTGCTTAAAGAAGATGGGTTTTCTTCGTTAAAGGATGCTGTCGGCGCTGATCACCAGCAGGCTTAATCGCGTAATAGAAATCGCGTGACAAAATGAGTGCGATTGATAGTATGTTTTTCACTTTCACATAAATAGTTATGGAGCGGTTTTATGAACGTATCGGTTTCACGGTTTCTTATCATTACGGGGGTGGCTTTTGTTTTCGGCCTTAGCCTGCCCGCTCAAGGTTTTGCAGAAACAGAGCAAAACGCTCCATCTGATACCGCGATCGAACAGCCGCAACACGCCGTTTCCTTGCATGGCACGCCAAAATATCAGGAAGGGTTCACGCATTTGGATTACGTCAATCCTGATGCGCCTAAGGGCGGGCTTTTAAGGCAGCATGAAACGGGGTCTTTTGATTCTTTAAACCCGTTTATCGTTAAGGGTACGCCTGCACAGGGATTAAACTTTTTTGGAACAGGCCTTCTTTATGAAAGCCTGATGAGTAATGGATATGATGAGCCTTTTACAATGTATGGTGTTTTGGCGGAGTCTATCACGATTGCCAACGACAAGTCTTGGGTGCGCTTTCGTTTGCGTGATGAAGCCAAATGGCATGACGGTAAGCCGATTACGGCGGATGATGTGATTTGGACGTTTGAAACCTTAACTGATAAAGGCAAGCCTTTCTACAAGGCTTATTGGGGTGATGTTGAAAGCATTACAGCTGAGGACAAAAAAACTGTAAAATTTACTTTTGGCGTTCAAGGTAATGCAGAACTTCCGCTAATTATTTCTCAAATGTCAGTTCTTCCTAAACATTACTGGACGGCTGAGGGACGTGATTTTAATGAAACATCACTCGAACCACCTCTGGGAAGCGGCGCTTACAAAATTGGTAGAGTTGATGCAGGGCGCTCTATTGAGTTTGTTCGTTACGATGATTGGTGGGGCAAAGATCTTCCGTTTTTTAAAGGAATGAATAATTTTGATCGCTTGGTATATGATTATTATCGTGATGATAACGTTGCACATGAAGCATTTCTTTCACAGGATTATGATATAAAGATGGAAAGCGTAGCGAAGTTATGGTTCGAAGGTTATAAAGTTCCTGACGCGAAAAAAGATGATCTCATTAAAGAAGAGGTCGAAAATTCACGTCCGTCTGGGATGCAGGCCTTTGTTTACAATACGCGCAGGCCACTGTTCCAAGATGCGAAGGTGCGCGAGGCGCTCGCCTATGCGTTTGATTTTGAATGGTCGAATAAAAACGTTGCATTTGGCTCTTACACACGCACGAACAGCTTTTTTGAGAATTCTGAGCTTGCCTCTTTTGGTTTGCCGAGCGAGGCAGAATTGGAAATTTTAGAGCCCTTACGTGGGAGAATTCCTGATCGTGTTTTCACTATTCCTTACACCACGCCCGTAACAGACGGGACGGGCAATATTCGTAACAATCTTAGAACGGGTATTCAGCTTTTGAAAGAAGCGGGATATACGGAATTGGATGAAGATAAAATCAGGTATCGTTTTTTACCTGACGGCACGAAACAGCGTCTTGAATTTGAAATACTTCATTTCAGAAATACGTTTGAGCGTTGGGTTTTACCGTATATCAAGAACCTTGGTCGCCTTGGGGTGAAAGCGAATTTCCGTGTGGTTGACCCTGCGCAGTATCAGCAACGCATTAATGTTTTTGATTTTGATATGACGATTGGCGGGTTCGGGCAGTCCAATTCGCCGGGTAATGAGCAACGTGATTTTTGGGGCTCTGAAAAAGCGGACTTACAAGGATCACGCAATATTATCGGCATAAAAGACCCTGTAATTGACCAGTTGGTTACAGACGTTATTCATGCGACCTCTCGTGAAGATTTGGTTTTGAAAACGCGAGTGCTTGACCGTGTTTTGCTGAGTTACCATTACGTCATTCCGATGTGGCATTATCCGAAATGGCGTTTGGCCTATTGGGATCATATTCAGCGGCCTGAACAGCTTTCCGGGATTTCACCGTTGATTACCCAAACATGGTGGATGCGGCCTGATGCGACCTCTCCTTCAGGTCAAGGCGCAGAGTAAGAGTAGACGCTTATGAAGTATGCGATTGCCATTCCAGCGCGTTACGGCTCTACCCGCTTTCCGGGCAAACCGCTTGAGAAAATAGCGGGGCGCACGATGTTGTCTCGTGTTCTTGATATTGCGAAGCGTGTTGTTGAGAAATATGAAGGCGACGCGTTTGCCTTTGTTGCAACAGATGACCCGCGCATTGCGGACCATGCCTCTGAGCTTGGCACGTTGTGCATGATGACGCCCGTTAGCTGCCCCACAGGGTCTGATCGTGTGCTGTCGGCGTTGCGACAGCTTGCCGACTGGCCTGATTTTGTTGTGAATTTGCAAGGCGATGCCCCTTTTACGCGGCCTGAGACAATCATCGATATGATTGAGGTGTTTCGCACGCAGCCCCTTTCAGAAGTGATTACCCCCGTGCAGCGCCTAAGCTGGCATGATCTGGATCGGTTGCGTCAGGCCAAGGGCACCACACCGTTTAGCGGCACAACGGCGATTATCAATAAAGACGGTCGCGCCCTATGGTTTTCGAAAAATATTATCCCCGCCATGCGTAAAGAAGCCGAAATGCGGATGAAAACAGATGTCTCGCCCGTTCATCAGCATATCGGCCTGTATGGTTTTCGGACGGATATTTTGGAAAAATTCTGTTTGATGGAGCAAGGCGTGTACGAAAATCTGGAAGGGTTGGAGCAGCTCCGTATGTTGGAGAACGGCATTCGCATTCAAACCATTCTGATGGAAAATGCCGATGGAGCTATCCAATCAGGTATCGATAGCCCCGAAGATATCAGGCGTGCGGAACTCTATATCGAACAGTTTGGGGAGCCGCTGGCGTGACCACGCTTATTATTGCGCGACATGGGAATACTTTTGAAAACGGGCAAACGCCGACACGCGTTGGGGCACGCACTGATTTGCCACTGGTTGATAAAGGGCGCGAACAGGCGCGCGCCTTGGGGCAATATTTGAAGGCGCGTAATTTGATGCCTGATGTGTGTTATTGCTCAACCTTAAAGCGCACCAAAGAGACCGCGCAGATTGCGTTGAAGGAAGCGGGGTTGTCCTTGCCGCCCTACCCGCTCGATATTTTTGATGAGATTGATTACGGGCCGGATGAGAATAAGCCCGAAGCCGATGTTGTGGCGCGGCTTGGGCAGGCGGCGATTGATGACTGGGACAAGAACGCGGTCGTTCCTGACGGCTGGCTAGTGAAACCAGAGCAGATTATTGAGAATTGGCGCAGCTTTGCAGATTCCCTGACCAAGACGCATGACACGGTGACGAATCGTGTTTTGGACGTTTCTGAGACGATTTTGGTGGTTACATCGAATGGAATTGCCCGATTTGCCCCTCATATTACGGGTGATTTTGACGGCTTCTCACAAAAGTTTTCGATTAAGTTAAAGACCGGAAGCCTTGGAATTCTGCGTTACACAGACGATAAATGGGTTGCTGAGGGCTGGAACATAGTTCCGCTTTTGGAAAAAACTTTATAATTCGCTTGCACACCCCGAACCAAAAGCGGTACTATCTAAATATAAGAGATGGCAAAAGCCACAATATGTACAGTAAAAAGCTGGCATAAATTATATATAACAAGGGGTTGTTATTAATGTTACCTGATGAAATCTACGCAAGTAGTCCATCGCAGAAACAAGCGGGTGAAAAATTCAAGTATTCACATCCACTTAATCATGGTCCGGTCGATGATGGCGCATTACGTGCCAGACTGGCCTACGATTTAATGAATTTCATGCAGAATGAGGATTGCCAGTATTATTGCAACCCATTACGCCATGAGTTCGACCCGAAAGATTCGGATGATGAAATTGATATCATGATCGTTGACGGGTTTTATAAAGAAGCGCACATGTTGGTTGACGCGCGTTTGGCGATTAATCCGGCTTGCGAAAAGGCGCAATTCCAAAAAGCGTTTATCCTTTATTTGCGCGCTGAGTATCAGAAATTATTGGAGCGTGAAGAGAAGCGCTTAGCATCAGATCCGAAAAACGTTGATGCCTTGATCAATAAAGGGTTTGCCTTGGCCAATCTGGATCGTGAAGAAGAAGCACTGTGCGTTGCGAATAAAGTTTTATCGATTGATCCTAAAAACTTAACAGCTCTTGGAAACAGAGCGAGCTTGGCTGACATCTTAGGTCAAGATAGTTTACGCGATCAAACGTTGGCGCAGGCCTATAATGTATGTGCGGAAGCACGAGAAGAAGAGTTACGCGTTCGCGAAGCGCGCTTGCTGGAGGATATGGACTCTAGCTTTATGGAAGCACCGCCCTCAGCGTTTGCGGCGTTTAACGAACAGAGCGGCATCACACAATCGAACATGGTGCACTAAAGAAGAATTACACAGGTTTTAAACGGCATGAAGCCGTGAAACTCACAAAACTCATAAAGCGGGCCTTGGTGCCCGTTTTTTTTGTGCGTGATTTGTGGCGGGCGCTTTTGGGCGTGGACTTATGACAGCGCGGTGATTATCATCGGGTTTATATGTATTCTTATATTTTAAAACGGCTGCTTTTGATGATCCCTACTCTGTTGGGGATATTGTTGGTGAGCTTTATCATCATTCAATTTGTGCCCGGTGGCCCGGTTGAGAAGATGATTGCCGAATTGCAGGGGCACGGCACATCGGCAACGTCGAATTTCACAGGCGGCGGCAGTGATATGACCGCCAGTTCGTCAACGTCACAGGCCAGTGTCGGCAACAATTCGACCTATAAGGGGGCGCAAGGCCTTGATCCTGAATTTATTAAGGAACTTGAGGCCTTATATGGTTTTGATAAACCAGCACATGAACGCTTTATGATCATGCTGGGGAATTATCTAACGTTCAATTTGGGCGAAAGTTATTACCGCGATGTCGGTGTTTTTGAACTGATTGTTGAGAAGATGCCCGTGTCCATTTCGCTCGGGCTGTGGTCGACGCTGATTATTTATCTGGTGTCTATTCCGCTCGGCATTAAGAAAGCCGTGCGTGACGGTGCGGCGTTCGACATTTGGACGAGCGCGGCTGTGTTTATCGGTTATGCAATTCCGTCTTTTATGTTTGCGATTTTGCTCATCGTTTTGTTTGCAGGCGGTCGGTATTACGATGTTTTCCCCTTGCGCGGTTTAACGTCTGCCGATTGGAGCGCTCTGCCTGAGATTGTGCGCGCCAGCCTTGATCCTGCGCTTTATAAGGCGAATTATGAATGGTCGCGCTTGCCGTTTTGGGCAAAGGCTGTTGATTATGCCTGGCACATGGTTTTGCCGACGGCAGCGATGGTGATTAGCGGTTTTGCGTCGCTCACGATGCTGACGAAGAATTCGTTTTTGGATGAGATTGGTAAACAATATGTTCTGACAGCGCGATCGAAGGGTTTGGCCGAAAATCAGGTGCTTTACGGGCATGTATTCCGTAATGCAATGATTATTGTGATTTCGGGCTTTCCCGCGGTTTTTGTGTCTATTTTCTTTACGGGCTCGCTGTTGATAGAAGTGATTTTCTCTCTCGACGGGCTTGGGCTGTTGGGCTATGAGAGCATTATAAACCGTGATTACCCCGTCGTTCTGGGCACGCTGTATATCTTTTCCCTGATGAGTTTGATCATGCACTTGATACGTGATCTGGTCTATATTCAGGTTGACCCGCGCATTGATTTCGAAAGCCGCGAGGTTTGAGAAAAAATTTACGCATTTTCTTTGTTGACGCGAGTGTTTAAAAGGCCTATAGGCTAGCGCGAAGAGCCACAAGGGATGCGGGTGACATGCGATATTCTTCTTCAGTAAAACGTTTAATTGCGGTTTGGCCGTTGCTGTTCGGCATCGGGGTTTTAACAACAAGTAACGGCCTGCAGGGCACGTTGCTGGGCTTGCGCGCCAATATTGAAGGCTTCCCCGTTGAGATGACCGGCGTGATCATGGCGATGTATTATGCGGGTTTTTTACTCGGCTGTCGTTTTGTTCCGTCGATGATTGCCTCGGTCGGGCATGTGCGGGTGTTCGCGGCGATGGCCTCTATTGCCTCTACGACAGTGCTGCTTCATGGCTTGTTTGTTTCCCCGTGGTTGTGGATTCCGATACGATTGATAACGGGCTTTTGTTTTTCGGGGTTGTTTATCATTGCAGAAAGCTGGTTGAACCGTATTGCCAATAAGCAACAGCGCGGCACGATTTTCAGCGCGTACGTCTCCATCGTTTATGGCGGGCTGTTTTGCGGACAATTTATGATTAATATCGCACCGCTGACGCAGATTGATTTGTTTATCGTAGTGTCCGTTCTTATTTCCTGCGCACTTGCGCCGATTACGCTAACGAATAAACGCATGCCGGGATATCAAAAGCCTGAAACGTTGCCTTTTAAAGATATGCTAAAAATCTCTCCGTTGGCGATGGCCGGGGTTTTTGTTGCGGGATTATGCAGCAGTACCTTGCTCAGCTTGGGCCCTGTTTATGCCGATAAAGTGGATATTCCGACCAAGGATATTGCGGTCTTTATGGGGATTTATATTCTCGGGAACACCCTAATGCCGATGGTAGTGGGGCCGATCTCAGATAAGTTTGATCGACGCTTGGTGATTAAGGCCTGTGTTTTCGTCGGAATTGCGAGTGCCTTAGCCATTACATTTACAACGCATTATTACGCTCTTATTTTTATTCTGGGCGGAACGATTACGACATTATACAGCCTGTCGATTACGCATATGAATGACCAGATTAAGAAATCTCAAATCGTGTCTGCCAGCAGATCTTTGATTATGTTTAATTCTATCGGCTCTACGATTGGCCCGCTTGTGGGTGGTTTTATTCTCTCGCACTATGCGCCGTCTTACATCTTCGCGGCTTTGGCGTTTTATCTGTGCGTTTTGATGGTTATTGCAATTTTACGTGCTATCTTCGGTGACACGATTGAGCGTAAACATAGTTTTGTTAGCATGCCAGCATTTTCTGCGCCTTCTGTTATGCGGCTCTGGAAATATGGTCAGCAGCAGCATAAAGCTGTTGATCGTGATACGGATGAGCCGCATTAGGGGGTTTTGATTGCGCGCGTTCTCGCCTATAGTTTTGGTATGAAATTGAATCTCACGCCCATTACCAAAAGACGTCTGGCACAATTCCGTGCGAATAAGCGCGGGTATTGGAGTTTTTGGATTTTTGCGGTGATGTTGGTGTTTGCGTTAAGCGCAGAATTGATTGCCAATGACAAGCCGCTGATGGTGCAGTATCAGGGGCAGTATTACTTTCCGTTTGCCGCAGCCTATCCTGAGACGACCTTTGGCGGTGATTTTGAAACCGAGACCGAATATCGCGATGAATTCGTACAGGATTTGATTATTGAGGATGGCGAGGGATGGATGATCTGGCCGCTAATTCCCTATTCGTACGATACGATTAATTATAATTTAAGCAAGCCAGCGCCGACCCCACCTGACGGTGAAAACTGGTTGGGTACGGATGATCAGGGGCGCGATGTTGCGGCGCGTGTGATTTACGGGTTTCGCCTGTCGGTTATTTTCGGGCTGATTTTAACCTTGGTGAGTTCGGTTATCGGCGTGACGGCCGGTGCGATACAGGGGTATTACGGCGGCTGGATTGATTTGATCATGCAACGCATTGTCGAGATTTGGTCGAGTCTGCCCAAGCTGTATATTTTGATTATTTTCGCCTCCATTTTCAGGCCGGGGTTTTGGATCCTTCTTCTGATCCTTTTGTTGTTTTCGTGGCTGAAATTGGTGGATGTTGTGCGCGCGGAATTTTTAAGGGCGCGAAACTTTGATTATGTACGCGCGGCCTCTGCGCTTGGTATTTCGAACCCTGTGATTATGTGGCGGCACGTGTTGCCGAATGCGATGGTAGCGACGGTGACGTTTATGCCGTTTATCTTAACCGCGTCGATTACATCATTAACTGCGCTGGACTTTCTGGGGCTTGGGATGCCGCCGGGCAGCCCGTCTTTGGGAGAGTTGCTGAAACAGGGTAAAGATAATTTGCAAGCGCCGTGGTTGGGGATTGCCGCGTTTATGTCGTTGGCGGTCATGCTTACATTGCTGACCTTTATTGGTGAGGCAGTGCGAGATGCATTTGATCCGCGCAAGACAGTCATGTAGAATGATAAATACACTAATTATTTCAATGAAGTAGAGAGTTTAATGAGCGTAAGAGACAGCATTCAGGATTTAAAGGAAGAGTTCACGGAATATCGTCGCGAGATGCACCAGCACCCGCAAACGTCTTTCGAGGAGAATTTTGCGACTGATCTGGTGGCGGAAAAGCTGACTGAGTGGGATATTCCGTTTGAGCGCGGTATCGGCTTTACAGGGATTGTTGCGACGATTGAAGGTAAAAGCACCAAGAGCGGTAAGGCGATTGGTTTGCGTGCGGACATGGATGCTCTCGATATCTATGAGGAGCCGAATAAGGACTGGATGTCATTGACGGAAGGGAAAATGCACGGGTGCGGGCATGACGGGCATACGGCTGTTTTGTTGGGCGCAGCGAAGCATTTAAAGGCGCATAATGATTTTGACGGCACGGTGCATCTGATATTTCAACCTGCCGAGGAGAGCGGGGAAGGTGCGTTTGCAATGCTAGCAGACGGTATATTGGAGCGCTTCCCGTGTGATGCGATGTATGCGATGCATAACTGGCCGTATGCGCCTTTGGGCTATTTCGAGATTAATGAGGGCCCCAGTATGGCGGCGGTTGATTATTTCGAAGTCCGTGTTGAAGGGAAAGGCGGGCACGCGTCAAAGCCGCATACGTTCGTTGACCCGATTGTGATTGCGTGTGAAATGATCAGCGCATTGCAGAATATTATCAGCCGTGAGGTCGACCCGTTTGACCCTGCGGTTTTGAGTGTAACAAACATTCAGGGCGGTATTGGTGCGTTTAATGTTACGCCTGGTTGTGCGACGTTCAGCGGTACGGTGCGCACCTATTCCAAAGAGCTGCGTAAAAAAATTGAAGAACGCATTAAGGGCATTACACAGAAAATTGCAGGCGCGCATCGAGCGCAGGTCAGCTGTATTTACGAAAACCGCACGGAACCAACGGTGAATGACCCTGAGCATTCTCGAATTTGCGTTGACGTCGCAACCGATTTTGTAGGTGATCTTATGGTGATTACGGATGCAAAGCCATCGATGGGTGGAGAGGATTTCGGAGCATTTCTTCAGCACGTTCCCGGGGCTTATGTAAAAATCGGTCAAGCGGTTATTAATGAGCCGAGTCATCCCTGCTCTCAGGGGCTGCATAATGCGGCGTATGATTTTAATGATGACCTGATTCCGATCGGCATTGAATATTGGGCGCGGATGGTCGAGAAATGTTTGCCGATTAAAAGTTAAGAGGCGGATGTATTAAGTCATTGACAGGCGCGTCAAAAATATGGTTTAGATCAACTATGTATAAAACAAGTGCACAAACACTACGACGACGAACACGCTAGGAATTCTATTTCTCGCGCGGTTTGTGCATGCTTTGTCATTTTCCCTTTTCCCGATTATTAGATTTCCTTAAAAACCAATTGCTTATTGGCTTTGATTGCGCCATTTTATTATGAACAAAAAGATAAAAAATCATGACTGAAATTTTAATTGATAAGATCAGCTCTATTACGCGGAATTTAGAGCTTTCCCACATTGAAACCATTGAGGACGACCCCAGCGTTGCCCTACCCTGTGAGATGGGCACGGTTTTAGCCGCGGAGGTTTTGGAAGATAAATCCATTTATAATGAAATGGAGTTACCCTCAGGCCGCATGTCGAAGCTGAAGAAAGGCGATACGATTGCGGTTGCCTTGGGTCAGCGGATGGCGTTGAAGGGCTTTGTCGGGCATTTACCCTCCTCCCTCAAGGCCGGTGATATTATTCATTTGCTGAATTTCGGTGGTGTTGCGGGGGTATGTACGTCTGCAAACACGAAAGAAGTCGGTGAGCCTTTGCGGATTCGCATTTTGGGCGGCATTCAGCGTGACGGGAAATTTCTGAATATCGGACAAGCCGCGATTTACGCGCCGCAGAAGAGTATGAAAAGTACGATTCCGCTGATTATCGTGACAGGTACAAGTATGGATAGTGGCAAGACCACGGTTGCGAGTGAGATTATCAAGACACTCACGCGGATGGGCATGCGGCTGGCGGGCGCGAAGCTGACGGGTGTTGGTGCGATGCGTGATCTGTATAAAATGCAGGATTACGGCGTTTATAATGCGGTGTCTTTTGTCGATTGCGGCATTGCCTCCACGGCGAATATTGATGATGAGAGCGCGGCAGAGATGACACGCGGCGCGCTGGAATATCTGAGCCAAGATAACCCCGATGCAATTATTATTGAATTTGGTGACGGGCTGATGGGCAAATACGGTGTGGACGCGATCCTTAAAACGCCTGAGATTAGTAAGAATGTACGTCTTCATATTGGCTGTGCAGGCGATCCTGTGGGTGCGCTTGGCTTAGCGCGCGGATGTGCGGATATCGGCGTGCCGATTGATGTGATCAGCGGGCCTGTGACGGATAATGATGTGGGTAAAGGCATTATTCGAGACGAGTTGGACGTTATTGTCTATAACGCCTTTAACCCGACGACGGAATGGATGGATTTGGTGATTTCAAGATGGCTACACGCGTATCAATTATCGGCATAACGGGCTATACGGGCCTTGAGCTTTTACGGCTTCTTCTTGCGCATCCGAAAGTGGAGATTGCGCATGTGACCTCGCGGCAAAATGCGGGCGAGCCGATTGGTGCGCTCTACCCGCACTTGGCGCATGTTGATGTGCGGATTTCGAACCCTGATCTGGATATAATTGCAGAGGATAGCGATGTTGTTTTCCTTTGCCTGCCGCATAAAACCGCGCAGGATACGGTGGCGGGATTGTTCGGTAAAGTGAAGATTATCGACCTGTCTGCGGATTTCCGTTTGAAGGATAAGGCAATTTATGAGCGGTATTACGACACGCCGCATAAATATGATGAGATTTTGGCAAAGAGCGTTTACGGCCTGCCTGAAATTACGGGGCATGATGCGATTAAAAGCGCGGAGCTAATCGCGAACCCGGGTTGCTTTGCCTTGCTGTCTCAAATGATGCTGTATCCGTTTGCGGGCGCGATTGAAAGCGCGGATATTATGGCAGTGACAGGCTCGAGCGGGTCAGGAAAATCGGCGAGCGCAGGCACGCATCACCCTGTGCGAAACCATAATATGAAAAGCTATAATATTAATAAGCACAGGCATATGGCCGAGATTTGTGTGACAGCAAAGATCAAAGAAGAGCAGCTCAACTTTGTGCCGACATCAGGGCCGTTTACTCGCGGTATTTTTGCCACGGCCTTTGTGCGGACGGATAAGGATGTTTCCTCCTCCGTGTTTTATCAGGATATGCCGTTTGTACGGTTGCAAGATGAAGTTGCACTGGCGAATGTTGCGGGGTCGAATTTCGTTGACCTGAAATTCGGGCAGACCGATGACACAAGCTACATCGTGCAGGGCGCGCTAGATAATTTGGTGAAGGGTGCATCGGGCTGTGCGGTGCAGAATATGAATATAGTATGCGGATATGACGAGACTGACGGGCTGCTGAACCTCAGCCCTGTCTATCCATAAGGATGAAAGATGATGAATAAAAGCAATACACTCCCCGAATTTTTTATCAATGCGTTTTACGAAAGTAAGTTTCGCGATGCACTGTTTGTGGTCAAGGCCAGCGGCAGTGTGATCGAAAATGAAGAGGCGCGGCATAATTTGATCGCTGATATTCGTGCGCTGACCCTGCAGGGGATTAAGATTATTCTGATCTATGGCGGCGGGCACGCGATTGATGAGGCGATGGAGGCGCGCGGCCTTGAGATTAAAAAGCATGAAGGGCGGCGCATTACGGATGCGGAAACCATTCAGGTGATGCGTGAGGTGATTGGCGGTGACTTATCGCTTGATATCTATCAGGAGATGCAACGTTCCAACCTTGAGGGGCTTAGCTTTAACGCCGTGCCCGCGGATTGGATGGATGTGCATTTGCGCGATAAAGACCCGATTGATTTCGGCTATGTCGGCGATATTGCCCATGTGCATACGCGCCCCGTTTTGCGGCAGATGAAAATCACCAGCTTTATTGCCTGCCCATGTTTGGCGATTACGAAAGATGGTGATTTGTGCAACATCAATGCTGATACGATTGCGACGCAGCTTGCCTCGGGCTTGCGCGCGGATAAGTTGATTTTCATGAGCAATGTGGACGGCGTGAAAATCGGCGATGAAACCGCGCTGATGATTACGGGCGAGGATATTCCGAACCTGATAGCGGATGGTACGGTGACCGATGGCATGCAGGTAAAGATGGAAAATTGCCTGACCGCCCTGCATAATGGGGTTAAGCGCATCCACCTTATTAACGGGTTGCGTCAGCACGCGCTGCATGAGGAAATTTTGGAATCTGTCGGGCCGGGCACGATGGTTCTGCGCGCGGACGAAAAAGAAAATTATGAGAATGAGATGAACATTCAAAAGATGATCGGTTCAAAAGCGGCGGGAGGCGCAGGTTAGTGTGAGCGAAGAAACTGTAAGCGACGAACAGCCAGAACATAGCGGCCTTGTCGATGAAAGAATTTTGGCAAAAGTCGAAAAGGAAAAAGAGACCAACCCCTATGCCGGCATCATAACGGGTGCGGATGACGTGTTTGTGCGCTTTATTCAGGCGCTGAAAGATGAGCGCGGCATGCATATTGAAACCTACATCACGGTTTTGGCGGCGTTGACGGGCTTTGCGTGCCAGATGGCGATCCGCAGGGAGATTATTGAGAAGAATAATTTAGACCCTGAAACGGTTTTTATTTCCGGCAAGGCAGAGGACGGGAAGCGATATTTCTTTGGCGACATGCTTAATAAGCCCTTGGCGGAGTCCCCGCTTTCGGTGTGGAATATTGTTGCCTCGGGCGTGCAGCAAGCTGGAGGTGAGTTACCTGATTTGTTTGATATTTTCTCTCACAGTTCAAAAACAGTTGGGACGGATCAGTTCGGCGTGCCGCGTGTGCCTGAAAAGCATGCCTCAACGGCGGATACGCCGCAGGGCTATATTGAGAATTTATGGCACGGCACGGAGGCTTTGTTGAGTGATTATTGCGACTCCCCGCTTGAGTGGCCAATTTTGCTGGCGACGACGATGCAAAAAGCCATCATTAACGGAAAGACGGTTATTCCCCCGACTGTTGCAGGCGTAATCGCCATGGAGGTTGCGGTCGCGATGTCAAAAGTCGACCCCGAAGAATTTGGTATAGAGGTTTAAACTTTTCACATGGATTGGAGCATTTTCAGCATTAAGACAGGAAGAATGAATAGGTTTCAATTTTTGATACTTACAATTGTTTATTTCGGTATTATTTGGGTTGCTGGCTATATTGATATCTCATTGTTTTACTATTTGGTTGTCATTCCAGCTTATTTAAATTTGATTTTAGCTGCCATAAAGCGGGCGCATGATTTTGATTTTGATAACAAAACTATATTTAAGGTTTTAGTTTCATATCTGTTTTTTAGTTTTCTTCTAACTTTATCAATTAATGTCCCGTCTTTATACGCACTTTCTGGTTTCGAAGCAGATTTTGCGAGATACGTTGAGGACAATGCTAATATGCTTATAGGGTTAGGGCTTTTGGTTACAATCTTTGAGATTATCATCTTGTTTTTATTGATTTTCAAAGCAGGTAACCCTTACGAAAATGAGTATGGCTACCCGCCTATTGGTTTGAATTTTAATAGCGACATACCATCATATTCTAGAGAAGTGGCTGAGGAGGCAAATAAGGCAAGTGCCTTACACTACAAAAGCAAAAAAACATATAGTAATTTTGATCAAGTTGACGTCCAAGGGAGACAGAGATGAGTAATACAGCACAAGAGATTATCAGAGAAACCGAAGCGGTTTTGGTGGAGACGTATAAGTCTCAGCCTGTGGTGATGGATTATGGTCAGGGCGTTTATGCCTATGACACGGATGGTACAAAATATCTGGATTTTGCGGCGGGCATTGCGGTGGCATCGCTTGGGCATGCGCATCCGAAGGTGTTGGAGACGATTAGCACACAGGCCGCGCGCATGATGACCTGTCAGGCGTCTTACGCGACGCAGGAAAAGTTGAAGGCGGCAAAGCTGATTGTTGATAGCAGTTGTTTTGATCTGGTTTATTTTTCCAACAGCGGAACGGAGAGCGTTGAAGCCTCCCTAAAATGTGCGCGTAAATGGGCATATGATGAAAAAGGCCCTGAGTGTAACGAAATTATCGCGTTTCGGAATTCTTTCCACGGACGTACGTACGGTTCAGCCAGTGTGACGGAAAAGCGACATGTTCAGCCGTTTTTCGGGCCGTACTTGCCGGGTGTGCATTATGCGGAATTTAACAATCTGGATAGCGTCAAGGAACTGGTTTCCGAAAAGACGGCAGCGATTATTGTTGAACCTGTTCAGGGTGAAGGTGGCCTTACCCCTGCTCTGCCTGAATTTTTGATGGGGCTGCGTTTGTTGTGTGATGAACATAATATCTGCCTGATTTTTGATGAAGTTCAAGCGGGTTTCGGGCGGCTCGGCGTTTTGCATGCGTATGAAGCGTTTGAATGTTGCCCCGAATGTGCACGGGGTGAGCCTTGCGTGCCCGAGAATTTAGTTGCGGTTGAGCCGGATATTGCGGCGTGGGCGAAAGGCATGGGATCGGGCTTTCCTGTCGGTGCGATGGGCGCAAAGCGAAAGTTCGGTAAGGCAATTGAGGTCGGCACGCACGGCACAACATACGGCGGCAACCCGTTGGCGTGCGCAGTAGCGGCGACGGTGATGGAAGAGATGATGCAAGACGGATTCCTCGAAAACGTTCAGCATGTGTCAAAAATCATGTTTGAGGGCCTCGATAAAATTAAGCGCGAGTCCAACAAGATTACGGAGATCCGCGGTAAAGGCCTGATGATTGGTGTTGATACGGTTTTCGACATTAAAAAGGTGCTTGGCGGCTTACAGAAAAATGGCCTGATGGCAACGCAGGCGGGTAAAGAGACGCTTCGTCTCACCCCTCCTCTCATTTTGCAGGAGGCACAGGCGCATGAGGCGTTGGAGATTATCGAGACGACTTTAAAGGATATGGATTAGGATATCATGAGCAAAGAGATCAGACATTTTGTCAATTTAACCGATATTGCGCCGGAGGAGATCAAGACGATCATGCGCCACGCGCATGCGCTCAAGGAGAATAAGTTTACGCCACCACAATTGATGGAGGGGCTGTCGCTCGCGATGGTGTTTGACAAGCTCTCAACCCGTACGCGTGTGTCGTTCGATGTTGCGATGAAGCAGATGGGCGGGCACACGATTGTGATGAGCAAGGGCGAGATGCAATTTGGCGGCGCGGAAAGTATTGAAAGCACAGCGAAGGTGCTCTCGCGTTATGTTGATGCAATTATGGTGCGGATGAGTGACCATGATAAAATGGAAGAGCTTGCGCAACACGCCGAAATTCCGATTATTAACGGCATGACGAACAACTCTCACCCGTGTCAGATTATGGCCGACATAATGACGGTTGAAGAAAAGTTGGAAACCGCCGAGGGTCGCAAGATTGCGTGGTTTGGTGATTATAATAATGTGTGCCAATCCTACATTGATGCTGCGCCGATTTTTGGCTTTGATTTTGTGATGGCCTTGCCTGAGGATTTGAACGGCAACGTGCCGAAGGGCACAAACTTTACCAACAATGCTAAAGAAGCCGCGCAGGATGCGGATGTTCTGGTAACCGACACGTGGGTGTCATTGGGGCAGGAAGGCAAAGATATTGAGAAATTCTGGCCATATCAGGTGAATGCGGACTTGATGGCATGCGCGCAACCGCACGCGATTTTTATGCATTGTTTGCCGATTCACGA
>CAZPMH010000004.1:20742-34145 GCA_964587815.1 uncultured Micavibrio sp. | reverse complement strand
AATTACAAAAATAAGAAAATTGGTGACCACACGCTGAGCCCTGAGACATTGATGATGTCGTATGGATATGACCCGCAGTTTTCTGAGGGGTCAGTGAAGCCGCCTGTGTTTTTAACCTCGACCTTTGCTTACCCTACGCCTGAGGATGGAGAGGAATCGTTCCACATGATGGCGGGGCGTAAGGCCGCGCCTGAGGATAATGTCGGCGGGCTGATTTACAGCCGATTTAACCACCCGAATGTTGAGATTATCGAGGACAGGCTCGCGATTTATGAGGGGTCAGAGCATAGCATTATGTTCTCCAGCGGGATGGGCGCGATTAGTGCGGTTCTGCTCAGTACGCTGCGCCCCGGTGATGTGCTGGTGCAAAGCGCGCCGCTTTATGGCGGGACGGAGACGTTAATCCGTAAATTCTTGCCTGAGTTCGGCATTCAGACCTTTGATTTTAAAGACGGGCTGGACGAGGACGATATGCTGCAATCCTTCCGCGCGGCGGCGAAGGAAGGCCGATTGGCGATGGTGTTTATTGAAACGCCGTCTAACCCGACCAATGCGATGGTCGATTTTGCCGCGCTGAACCGTTGTTTGGATGTGATTGCGGAAGAGACAGGGCATCGCCCGATTTCGGTGTGTGATAACACAATGCTCGGCCCTGTGTTTCAGAAGGTTGTGCCGCAGGGCATTGATATCGCGTTGTATTCGGTGACGAAATATATTGGCGGGCATAGTGATTTGGTGGCGGGTGCGATTTGCGGATCGGCGGCGACGCTGAAACCTGTGCGAGCGTTGCGCAGTGCCATGGGGTTGAACCTTGACCCGCATACATGCTGGATGATTTCGCGTTCGTTGGAAACGCTATCTATTCGGATGGAGCGCGCGGGCGAGAGCGGCAAGAAAGTTGCGGCGTGGATTAAGGATAACCCGTATATTGAGGCGCGCGTTTATCACCCTGATTTTATCGACGATGCCGCTTATCGCGCGGTGTATGAGCGACAATGCACGGGTGCAGGCTCGACCTTTTCCTTCACGATTGATGCGCCGAAGGATCAGGTGTTCCGTTTGATTAATGCGCTCACGATATTCAAATCCGCCGTATCGCTCGGTGGGAGTGAGAGCCTGGTGTGTCACCCTGCGAGCACGACCCATTCGGGCGTTCCCGAAGATTTGCGCGCGCTATCTGGCGTAACGGACGGGCTGGTGCGCCTGTCGATTGGCCTTGAGAATGCGGATGATCTTATTGTTGACCTTGACCATGCGTTTAAAACGGTGTTCGGGTGATGCGTGTATGGACGAAAAAGCACTTTTAGAACGCAATAAACGTGTTGAAGCGGATAAGGCGTGGGAGACGTCGAAGACGCGGCGCGCAATTATTGCCGCGATCACGTATGTTGTTGTGGGGTTTTATCTTAGCCTTTTAGATGTATCATTTGCCTGGCTTCATGCGTTTGTTCCGCCCGCCGCCTATCTTTTATCGACTTTATCGCTGGTTTATATCAAGCAGCTGTGGATTGAACGGTTTTACGAAAACTAGAATTTTAAAACCCGGGGGTGTCTTCGGTGCCTGTGGCCTCTAGCGCGGGGGCGTCGGGGTCGAAGCCGTGATCATCGAGGAAGTCTTGCGCGGCGTCGATATCATCCATTTGGGCGGGCGATATTCCCTTCCCCTCAAAGCCTTTCACAAAGCTGGCGACCATAAATTCATCTAAGGCGGCCAAAAACTCAGGCGTGATGTCTTCATCAGGCATTTGTTCGAGCGCGGTTTTTAAATCGCCTTCGCCATATTCCAATTCGCTCACGACATGCACTTTTGGGTGTGGGTTTGCCGCGCCTCTCATCATTTCCAGTACGTTGTCGAATTTATGGTCTGTCATCGCAATACTCTTCTTTATTTTTAACCCTGAAAAGCAGAATATGCCGATTTTATATGCAAAGTCAAAAAACCCTTTTCTTTGAATGTGTTTTGCCCTAAAACGGGGGCGATAATACGCGCTTTGAGGAGATTTAAATATGAGCAAGGGTAAAATCGTTCTCGCCTATTCAGGTGGTTTGGATACATCAGTTATTTTGAAATGGTTTATCGAAGAAGGCTATGACGTTGTAGCCTATATTGCCGATGTCGGACAAGAAGAGGATTTTGAAGCCGCGCGTGAAAAGGCCGAGAATATGGGCGCGTCCAAGGTTTATGTTGAGGATTTGCGCGAGGAATTTGTGCGCGATTACATCTTTACGGCCGTGAAATCTCAGGCGATTTATGAAGGGCGTTATTTGCTGGGCACGTCGGTGGCGCGTCCGATTATTGCCAAGCGTCAGATTGAAATTGCGGAAAAAGAAGGCGCGCAATTTGTATCTCATGGTGCGACGGGTAAAGGGAATGATCAGGTACGTTTTGAGCTGTCATACTACTCACTCAAGCCTGATATTAAGGTGTTGGCGCCGTGGAAGATGGATGACTTCCTTACGCGGTTTGAGGGGCGCGCGGATATGCTGAATTATGCCGATCAGCATGGCATTCCCGTAACCGCGACACGTAAGAAGCCATATTCCGAAGATGATAATATGCTGCATATCTCTCACGAGGCAGGGATTTTGGAAGACCCGAATGCACCGGCAGATGAAGATGTGTATTCGCGCACGAACGGCACGGCCGACCAGCCTGATGAAGCGGATATTCTTTCGATTGATTTTGAAAAAGGCATTCCTGTGAAGGTCACCAACCAGACAGATGGCACATCTGTTACAGGCGCGGTTCAACTGTTTGACTATCTGAATGGATTAGGTACAAAGCACGGTATTGGCCGCCTTGATATGGTGGAAAACCGCTTTGTCGGCATTAAATCACGCGGTGTTTATGAAACGCCCGGTGGTGAGATTTTGTATCAAGCGCATCGTGATTTGGAAGGTTTGACGCTGGATCGTGAAGTGATGAAGCTCCGTGATCAAATGAGCCTGAAAGTGGCCGAGCTGGTTTATAACGGTTTTTGGTTCTCCCCTGAATTTGACCTGCTGATGGCGTTTATGGATAAGGCGCAAGAGACGAACACGGGCACGGTTCAGATTAAGCTGATTAAAGGCGTGGCGTATCCGATTGCGCGCAAAAGCCCGCTCGCGCTCTATGATCCTGAGCAATCTTCAATGGATGTTGAAGGCGGTTACGATCAGAAGGATGCAGATGGCTTCATCAAGATTAACGCGGTGCGTTTGAAGAACAACACTGCGGTTCACGGTAAATCATAGCATTAAGAGCAACGCATGTTTATTCGTGCGTTGCGCCGTCTAAGCCTCTTTCACTTTCCAATAGAATCCGTGCAGGATTCGTCTCACCGTTGGCGCGGCTGTAGGCCAGTTCATCAATAGAGAGCATCACGGATTGTGTGATAGCATTGTTATTTTCACGTCTGTTTGTGTTTTCTTCGATAATATCTTCGGGGCTGATATAGCCGACCATATCACCTTCCGCATCTTTCCAAAGCTGTGACGAGGTCATTCTGGTTGCGGGGTTTCCGCGTAAGTGCGTGAGCGTATTATCTTGGCGCACGCGCGAGCTCCACGCGGCGATGATTTCACTTTCTGCGGTTAAATCTTCCGGAGCGGTTGAATAAGCTTTTCGTCTGTTAAAGGCTTGGCCTAAATCCAGTGGCTCTTCGCCTTCGCGCATGGAGATATCAACATAGACGCGGTCTTGTTTTTCGACTTGTTCAGAGAGCTGATCAAAAGGGACAAACTGAATGTTGGATCTGAAAATACCTTGTGTTTTCAGGCGCGCTACTTCGTGTTCCAACTGCGCCAGTTTCTCAGGGTTTGGATGCGTCATGGTCAGGTATTCGCCGCGTTCGGCGATTTTTTTAGACGGGTCTTGCCTGTTTTCCGTCACCGTAATCATTTCGCGCGTGTTGCCGCCAATCACGCCGCCACGGCCTACACTACCAATGATTAAAACGGAGTCGCCTTTTTGTTGGCCTGATAAATCACGCGCCGTTGTTGAGCTGCGCGTCGGTTTCATGCCTGCGGCGACTTCTTCCTGTAAATGCTTTACGTCTTTTTTCAGGAGGGATACAAAACGTTGATAACCTTTTGCTTCATCAGGGTTTTGTCCAGAAAAGGTGCGCCAGCCGTCGTAGAACTGGCTTTTGACGTGGGTTTCACCTATTTTCTTGCTGCGAAAGCCTGAAACAAGCTCCAGCATAAATTTATAGGCTTCTTCATCTTCGTAACGGTGAACCTCATTGCCCTGCCCTTCAGGATAAGGGAAGTCATCAAAATCTTCCTTACGTCCGTACCAAACCTGGCTGTCACAGCTTTCCGCGAACGGAATTTTTGCGTCTTCAAACCACGCGACCAATTCGTCCGAATAGTGTTTGGTGTTGAATTTGACGAGGCATAAATCGTCAACGGTTACGTCATCTCTACTCATTATCATCCCTGATTTTTTCTTTTAATATGCCAAATAAAGCCAAAAAGCACAAAACTTTATTTATGATGTGTGATAAAGATTATTATCAGTTTAAAATCTAAAGGGTATTTTCGTGACGCTTCAAAGCATAACTCTGACACATAAAGACATTTCGAAATTGACACTTGCCTACGATGCGGCATCGGACGGTTGGTTTTTGTGTGGGTATCAAGACGGCTCGGCTGACCCGATTTTCGAGCATTGGCATATGAGCGAAGAGGATGCCAAGGCGCAGGCTTCTGAGGAGTACGGCGTTAGTGCGGTTGAGTGGAGTGGCGCGGAAGGTGCTCGTCCACCAACACTGGATTCGAACGGTACCCCATTGCAAGATGGTGATACGGTGACTTTGATCAAGGATTTAAACGTCAAAGGCGCGGGCACGACACTGAAACGTGGCACAACGATTAAAAACATCTCGCTCACTGACAACCCTGAAGAAATTGATTGCCGCACGAAAGAGATTAAGGGGCTGGTTTTAAGAGTTGAGTTTGTGAAAAAGATTTAGTCTTTTCGCGACAAATTCTCTATAAGTATTGCACACGCACATTTTAACTTAAAACTTTAGGTTTTTCATGGATATTCATAGTTTCTACGCGCTGGTTGGCTTCCTTCTGGCGGCTTATGCTGTTGTCGGGAATGACGCGGTTCAAACATTGGGCACGTTTATTGCTTCAAATTCTAAAACTGTTAAATGGTATTGGCTTTGGGCGGCGGCATCGGCGGTGCTTGTTGCGACGCTCAGCTATGGTTGGGTTGCTTATGGCGGGGATATTTCCTTCGGGCGGCTCGAGAAGATTCCGCCTGTGCAAATTCAGTGGTATCACGCCGCGGCGCCGCTTGTTCTGGTGTTGCTGACGCGTATTGGTATTCCCGTTTCAACGACTTTTCTTGTTCTGTCTACGTTTGCCAGCACGTTGGTTTTGGAGAAAATGCTGATTAAAAGCGTGATCGGGTACGGCTTAGCGGCGGCGATTGCATATGTTTTATGGCTCGTGATTTCGAAGTTTATCAATGAGAAATACGATGCGGTGAAACCTGAAAATCACCTCAAATGGCGTGTCTTGCAGTGGTTGGCAACCGGGTTCTTGTGGTATAGTTGGCTGTCGCATGACATGGCGAACATTGCAGTGTTCTTGCCGCGTGAATTGCCGCTTTGGATGTTGCTCGGCGTTATAACAATTCTTTGCGGCTGGCTTGGCTATATTTTCTGGAGCCATGGCGGTAAAATTCAACAGATCGTTTTAGAAAAGACGGGCACGCGTTTTGTACGTTCCGCAACGATTATTGACTTTATTTATGCCCTTATTTTGATTTACTTCAAGCAGATGAATTCTATTCCGATGTCGACAACATGGGTGTTTGTCGGCTTGCTTGCGGGGCGTGAATTGGCGATTGCAACTATCCACCGTGAGACGTACAAGGCGGGATACGTTTTCCCGCTGATCGGTAAGGATTTCTTGAAAATGATGTTGGGGCTGGCTGTTTCGGTTGCGCTCGCGCTGCTCATCCATTACGTTTTAGACCCACAAACATAAGATTACAGAAAGGCAAATACACATGATTACAAAATCTGGACATGCACAATGGGAAGGCGACCTTAAAACAGGTGAGGGGCATATTTCCACTGAGAGTCAGGCGATTAAAGATTTGCCTTACGGTTTTAACAAACGTTTTGAAGGGGATGCCGGCACGAACCCTGAAGAGTTAATCGGCGCGGCGCATGCGGCTTGTTTTTGCATGGCATCGTCTAAAATCCTCGGTGATGCAGGGATTACAGCCGATTATGTGACAGCGGAATCGCAGGTTACTTTGGAGCAAAAAGACGGTGGCTTTGCGATTACCAAGGTTCATCTTGTTGTTAAGGCGAAGGCCGAGGGGCAAGATGAAGCCAAAGTGAAGGAATGCTTGAGCAACGCGAAAGACGGCTGCCCCGTTTCGAAGCTTCTGAATGCGGAGATTTCGATTGAAATGGAAATTACCGTATAGCGCAAACATTCAACGCTTGGCATTGCGCTAAGAATATCAATCGCTTATAGTCTGTGTCGAACGCAAACTATAGGCGATTTTTTATGAGTGATACAGATCATCAAGAGCAATCTAACCAGATGTGGGGCGGGCGTTTTGAAGACAAGCCATCTGACATTATGGAACAAATTAACGCATCAATCGGCGTGGATAAACGCATGTGGCGGCAGGATATTCGCGGCTCTATCGCGCATGCGACGATGTTGTCGAAGCAAGGGATTATCACCAAGGATGAGGCGGTTGAAATTGTTAACGGCCTGAACACGATTGCGGAAGAGATTAAGAGCGGCCAGTTTGAATTTAAACCTGCGCTGGAAGATATTCATATGAACATCGAGGCGCGCCTGCGTGAAATGATCGGCGATGTGGCGGGCAAGCTACATACGGGGCGGTCACGTAATGATCAGGTGGCGACAGATTTTCGTATGTGGACGCGTGATGCGATTGATGAGCTGACCCATTTGATTGAAGATTTGCAGATGGTGCTGGAAGATTTAGCCGATGCGCATCAGGATTCAATTATGCCCGGCTTTACGCATTTGCAGGCGGCGCAACCGATTACGCTGGCGATGCATCTGGATGCGTATTTCTGTATGCTCAACCGCGATAAATTGCGCCTTTTAGATGCGCGGAAACGTTTGAATACCTGCCCTCTCGGCTCGGCGGCGTTGGCGGGAACGCCCTATCCGATTGATCGGGATTTCACGGCGGAGAAGTTGGGCTTTGATCGCCCTACTCTGAACACGATGGATGGTGTTTCGGCGCGTGATTTTGCCAATGAGTTTTTATTTGCCACTGCGCAGTGCGGGCTTCATCTTTCGCGATTGGCTGAAGAGATTATCATCTGGGCGACGCCACAATTTGGCTTTATCCAGCTTTCGGATGCGTGGAGTACGGGTAGTTCGATCATGCCGCAAAAGAAAAATCCCGATGCGGCGGAATTGGTGCGCGGCAAGACAGGGCGTTTGAATGGTAATCTGGTGCAGATGATGACGGTGATGAAGGGTTTACCGCTCGCATACAATAAAGATTTACAGGAAGATAAAGAACCTGTTTTTGACAGCTTTGACGCGCTATCGCTCTGTTTGCAAGCGATGAAAGGTATGCTGGAAAGTGCGACCTTCCATACGGAAAATATGCTCAATTCTGCAGAGATGGGCTACACCACCGCAACGGCGCTCGCCGATTGGCTGGTGATGAATCTTGGCCTGCCGTTCCGTGATGCGCACCATGTGACAGGCGCGATTGTGAAGATGGCGGAAAATAAAGGCTGCAAACTGGATGAATTGCCGCTGGCCGATATGCAGGCCATCCATGCGGAGATTACGGATGATATTTTCGCCGTTTTGAGCGTTAAGAAAAGCTAGGTTAGCTTTTTACTAAATCTCGTGACTTTTTGCCCTTTTTTCCTTTATTATTGGAAAAAAGAAAAAGAGATTTTAAATGGGTGAGCCATCAGACAATACCGCGTTTTCAAGCCAAGCCGCCGCCGAGGCGTTTACGGTTGCGCGCATGACGCAGACTTTTGATCAAACCTACGGCAAGACACATGACCATGATGCCGCGAGTGAGGCGGTGCGCGAGAGTGTCAGCGGCATTAATGTTAGCCACTATAATTTTATAACTGTCGACGCGACGACGGCTATTGTGACCTATGATCCGCTCAACCACAGATCAACGGTTTCGTTCGATCCGACGCACAGTTTTGGTGACCGATGGGATGCGTTTCAGCGCGGGCCTGAAGACCACCCGCTTGGCGGGCATGTGCATGGCGGCGCATATGAAGATATGGTGTCAGAGCAAGATCATCCTGATTTTCCGGGTGATAACATGCGTGAAGTGGTTGAAGGGATATTGCATGATAATGCCGCGCATAATCCTGACAGGCCTTTAACCATTGATTTTTCAGGCTTTTCTATGGGCGGCGCGAAAAGTGCGATGATGGCGGGAGAATTGATCGGACAAGGCTTCTTTGACGACAATGAAAATATGCAGCTTGGCACTATTCATACGTTCGGCCCGCCTGCTTATGGTGATACTGATTTTACGCAGGCTCTTGATCAGCGCGTTGAGGAGCTTGGCGGCAATATGTGGATGGTGCAGTTGCACGGCGATAACATGCCCGACGTTCTTTCCCCTGAGGGGCGCGGCTTTGCGAAATTTAAGTATGATCAGGCGGGTGAGCATGTTTACGTCGTTCCTGCACATAACGGTGCAGAGGCTCAGGTTTTGATTTCACCAACGGATGAAGAGATTGACGCCCTGCCCCCAGCGGACAAAGATGTTGATGCGCATACGTCAGAGGCCTACCAAAGCACACTCAACCAGCTTGCCGGTGATCCTGTTGCGCCTGCTCAAGCCCCTGCCCCTGATAACGGGTTTAAGCCGTAGCCCCTTAATTTAAAGATCGTTTTGATTTTGCCGCCTTTTCCAATATATCGAGAATGTTGATGGTGGCTTGGGTGACATCTTTGGGGTGGTTGAGTAGGTAATGTGACGCGTTCACGAAAGATGCGCCTGCGCTGGCCAGTGGGTTGCAGTTATTCGGTGTTATGCCGTTTCCGTCTGCAACGCTGAGAATTTCGCTGTTCGCGCTCCACCATGTGATGAGGTTTGGATCGGCGGGGAGAAGGACGAGGTCGAGCGGTGTGTTGATAATTTTTTCTGCCTCTTTCTTACCGCCCGCTTTTGCGCCGATGATCGCGTCTTCACCCAGCGCGGTGCGGGCTTTATCAATTTGATCAGCATTTTTTACAATCAGGCCGTCGGCATTCAGAAGCTCTAGCTTGCCTGTTTTGCCACCTATGATGCAGACGAGCCCCTGATCTTTTACGATTTGGACGAGGTCGGTGACTTTTTCTGTGTTCTCCCCGTCCAGAACCAGTTCGACCACGCTCATGTTTTTCTCATAGCCTGAGCCGCGATTGATGGCGAAGGCCATTTTGCGGATATGCCCGATCACGTCCAGCATGTTTGAAAAATCGTCAATCCGTAGATAAATGCCGCAGGGTGGGCTTCCGCTCTTGTCGGTCATGCGCGTTTGTGCTTTCCTAAAATTTGTAACAGGAAAGATGTAATGCAGCCGATTTTACAAATCAAGAACCTCCATGTTGATTTCAAAACACAGAGCGAAACCTTCCACGCGGTGAAGGGTGTGAGTTTTGATATTATGAAGGGGCAGACGGTGGCTTTGGTCGGCGAGTCGGGCTCTGGTAAATCGGTGACGGCACTGTCGGCGATGAAGCTGCTTCCCTACCCTTTGGCCTCGCATCGTGAAGGCTCTTCAATCTTATTTGAGGGCGAGGAGCTGATTGATAAGAGCGAAGCCTTTATGCGCAAAATTCGCGGGCAACAAATCGGCATGATTTTTCAGGAGCCGCAAAGTGCGCTGAACCCGTTGCATACGGTGGAAAAGCAGATTAGCGAGGTTTTGAAAATTCACCAAGGGATGAGCGGTGATAAGGCGCGAGCACGTGTGATTGAATTGCTTGATATGGTTGGCCTGCCTCAGTTAAAAACGCGCCTTAAAGCCTATCCGCATGAATTGTCGGGCGGGCAAAGGCAGCGTGTGATGATTGCGATGGCACTGGCGAATAACCCTGAATTGTTGATTGCGGATGAGCCGACCACCGCGCTGGATGTCACAATACAGGCGCAAATTCTGGATTTGATACAGAAATTGCAAAAGGATATCGGCCTGTCGGTTTTGTTGATTACACATGATCTCTCGGTTGTTGAGAAGATGGCCGATTATGTGTGTGTGATGCGGCATGGTGAGATGATGGAACAAAAGGACGCGAAAGCCCTGTTTGCCAAGCCTGAACATGAGTACACACAAATGCTGCTGAATACGATTCCGAAGGGCACGGTGGAGCCGCTGTCCGGTGATGTGCCGGTTCTGATGCAGGGCGATGATATCAAGGTGCATTTTCCGCATAAGAAGAATTTTTTCGGTAAGGCGTTGACGTATGTGAAGGCCGTGGATGGCGTTGATATCAAAGTGCGGCGCGGTGAAACGCTCGGCATTGTCGGTGAGTCAGGCTCGGGGAAAAGTACGCTCGGGCTGGCGGCGTTGCGCTTGCTCGGCTCGAAAGGCGCGTTGAATTTTGACGGGCAGGATATTTCGGCGATGAACCGCCGCGCGATGCGCCCCTTACGATCACGCATGCAGACTGTGTTTCAAGACCCGTACGGCTCTCTCTCCCCCCGTATGAGTGTGGCGCAGATTATTGCGGAGGGGTTAAAGCTCCATAGGAAGGATTTGGATGAGGCGGCGCGTGATGCGCTGGTGGTGCAGGCGTTGAAAGATGTGCATATGAACCCCGAGACGCGGCATCGTTATCCGCATGAATTTTCGGGCGGACAACGGCAGAGGATTTCGATTGCGCGCGCGATGGTGCTTGCCCCTGAATTGGTGGTGTTGGATGAGCCGACAAGTGCGCTGGATGTCTCTGTTCAGGCGGAGATTGTGGATTTGCTGCGGGAATTGCAGGCCAAGCACGGGCTGTCTTATTTGTTTATCAGTCATGATTTGCGCGTGGTTCGGGCGATGAGCCACCGCATTCTGGTCATGAAAGACGGGCAAGTCGTGGAGTATGGCGACGCGCAAGAGGTGTTCCGTAACCCGCAGCAGGAATATACCAAGGCCCTGTTTGATGCGGCAATGAATTTGAAAGCGCGGAAAGTGAGTTAGACTTTTAGTCTATTTTGCTTCCGAATATGTGCGTGACATGAAACCATAGTTCTACATCCTCACCAGTCTCTTTGTGCTTTCCCTTTAAGACGTCATACATCCGCCCATCAATATTTTCGAGACTTTGTTTTGGCTTGTTTTCAATAACCTGCCTTGCTGCCAAGTATTCCTCACCTATGATCAACGGCTCCATTGCGGTTTCTGCAGATTTTCCATCACCTGAGTCCCTGAATGCTATAATAAGACCTCTCGCCATCCAGGCATGGTATTTTTCCTTCTCTGCGTTTTGATCGGCAGATTTGTAATGTGACATTAACCTTGAGTGTGCCTGACCTAAAGCGAAATTCTTTTCGATATATTCTTTGATCAAAGGCTTCGCTTGCTCAGGATCATTTTTATACTCGCTGTAGATTGGACGAAATTTTACAATAGGGTTTAAAAAATACGGTCTGTAGTCAGGTTGCAGTTTAAACAATTCACGCAAACGAACGAAATCGTAATCATCGGGCATGGCGTAGGATTGTTTGACCATCGCTTTATATTCTTCGATGAGTGCTTGTCGGTCGAATTTAGTGACTTCGGTTTGCGCGCTTTTCGTGGTGCTGTCCTTTGCCAAAACGGTGCTTGGTGCGGTTAATCCGCAGGTAATTACAGTAAAAATGGCTAAAATGGCGCGAAACATCCGTTTTTCCTTTGCATGTTGTGATGACCTTGTGTTAATACCATTTCAACTATTACTGCGTAAACTTTAAATTTTTAACCAACTAGAAAGAGGTGAGCACTGTGGTCAGTGTGAACGTTCGTGATAATAATGTCGATCAAGCGTTGCGTGTCTTGAAAAAGAAGATGCAGCGTGAGGGTATTTTTCGCGAGATGAAACTTCGTCGTCATTACGAGAAGCCATCCGAGAAAAGAGCGCGTGAAGACGCGGAAGCCATTCGACGTAGTCGCAAGATGGAACGTAAACGTCGCGATAGAGACGGTTACTAAGGGTTCCGATATATTTCAAGAAAGCCGCTGATCTTTGATTTTTCAGCGGTTTTTTTATGCCTCGACGATAATTTTATGCTATATTAGTTTTCTCGTATTTCACATTTACAGGATCATAATGTTGCATATTCGAAATATAGCTTTGTTTGCCGCTCTGTTAATGGGCTTTAGCGTTTTTTCAGCCTCGGTTGTGGTTGCGCAGTTTGAAATTCAGAAAAATCAGGAAGATGAAGTGCGGTGGGGCTTGCATGACTCCATTACAGATGCGTTTACCGCCAAGTTCCCGAATAAATATCAATACAAGATATTTCCATTCAAATATAACGAAAATACAGTGGCATTTTCAGGTGAAATTATTTCAACACTGGATGGTGGGCTACCTGGAAAAGACGACAATATTGTCATTAAAGTAACGCATACATTCGGGGGAGAATTAAACGCGGAAGCGATTAATGATTCTATTGATGCAGAATCGATCAAGCAAAGACGTATCGCGAAAAAACTGAAAGGTGTTCTTATTACCGACCAGCGCATTAAGCATAAGGGCTTTATCGCCAACGACTACTATATCACTTACAATAGCGGCTCTAATCGTCTTGGCCTTCGTACACGCATTATTTACACATCTCACGCAAAGATTGAGCAAATCATTACCGGAAATGCCTCCGGTTTGTACGCTTATAAATCAGAAGACTTTTTCAATAGTTTGCAGCCAAAGGACGGTATTTTTATTGAAGAAGAAACAGAGCTTGGTTATGGCTGGCAAGAATACGTTTCACCGAACAAAATTTATACCGTCAAACTGCCGCCTGTAAATTTTGATTACATGCCGCGTAAACCGGGCTTTACGTCTTCTAAACGGAAAAGTCTGATGCGCGCTATTATTACTGATCCTGTCATCAATCAAAATGTAATTTACAGTATTACAGCTTTTAAAACTAATCAGCAGGCGACGCCTGACACGGTCAAGGCTCTCGTTTTTTCAAATAATGTTGCGCGCTATGTTCAAAACGCATCGATTGACAGCTTGAAACCTGAATATGATGTAAAAGACGGCAATGGCGTTATGAAGACACGCTTGGTCATTACGCCACCGAAGCAGTATCCTTATATCAATGTTGTTAGCCTTGAGGCATATTACAGGGGCGATATCGTCGTTGTTAAGGAGTTGTTGACAGGCGCACGTCATTCCCGTTCCGGCATACGTGATACGCTGTTTGGCCTTGTTGATTTTCATCCTGAAAA